>JBAZLL010000001.1:0-182463 GCA_041650255.1 Candidatus Micrarchaeia archaeon
AATTTGCGATTTTTCAAGGGTTTTTTTATTCGTGAGAATCCAGCTTGAGACTTCAAAGTAACCCAATCCGATTGCAGACTCGTGCGCCGCAGAAACTGGGGCAAGCTTGCCGATTGAAACAAAATCTGGCAAAGATGGTTTGAAATTATTATAGCCATATGAGATTGCGATATCTTCAATCAAATCGGTTGCGCCGATTATGTCGGCGCGAAACGCGGGAGAAAAAACATTTTTGCCTTTGAGAGTATGCCCCATTCTTGCCAAGTGATGCTTGAGTTGCGCATCGCTAAGATTTAGCCCTAAAAGAGAATTTGCATCCTTTGATGAAAAGCTTGTTTGTATCGGCTCAAAAATAGGATATGGCTTCCCGTCTATTTGCACAGAATAAATTTGCGCACCCCAATCTGCAAATGCGGCGGCGAGTATATTTACTGCCACTTGCACGGTGCGCCCATGGGTTCCGGTGCAGTCAATGAGAAGGTCGGTTGTTTTTTTAGTGACCTTTGTGAGCTCGCCATTAATTATAGGAGGAAATGAAAGCACTTCGTTGTTCTTGTCTTTTATCACAGGACAGAGGTCGCCAACCAAGTGCGCATATTTTTTCCCTTTCTCATGCTGAAAAAGTATTTGATTGAATGTGAGCGGGGACTGCATTCCAAGCGGAGTGAAACTTTCCTCTTCAAGTTTTTGCGCGGTGTAAGTGAAAGGAGATTCCACTTTTGACACATCATGCAGACCGATTGCCATTTTCTTTCTCTGCCTGCCAAGAGTGTCGTGAAGCTTTTCCTGCAATTGTATTAGCGAATCCAAAATCTCGTCATTGAGATTGACATTTTTTACAAGCGCAGAGCCAAGAAACGGGCGGACTTTTTTTATTGCCGGAGTTGTTTTAAAAGATATTTTTGATTTTTGTGCTTCGTATTGTTTCGCGGTTGCAAATTTGTATGAATGGCAGGAGCGGGCGATGCCTTCAACTGAAAGCCAGTCGGGCCGATTTGGGGTAATCTCAAGAGACATTATATCTCCGATTTGAGAGTCTATTGGAATGCCAATCTCGGTTAGAATTGGCTCTGCCTCATCTGCGCAAATGCCCGAAAGAGCACATAAACATTTTTTAGAAATTTTTATAACTGCCATAAATTTACCTTAAACGAAATTTTCGCAAATTGTTTTTTACCCGATTGAGCAGACTGCCCCCGTCCGAGACGCTAAAATGCTCAATATTAGGTTTGTTGGAGAGGATTTTAAACTGATAGTTGCCTGCGGATTCTTCCAAAGAGCCGGGATTTTTTATTCTTGAAAGCCGACCAGATGTAGCAAGACGGTTCAGGCTTTGCTCCACGCGACCTGCGGGTGCGCCGTCTTTTTGACAAAACTCGCGAATGCAAATTTGCCCGTCGTGGGATATTAGCCATGAGAGTACTTCATCATCAAATACGGAGTCGGGAGTTGATGAAAGAATCAAAAGTTGCGAGTTTAATTCCGATATTTTCGCGGCGTCTGAAATAAATTGGCGAGCCATGGCTTCCCGCTCGGCGTATAGATTGTCGATTCGCTCCTGTAATTTGGATATTGATTCCTCGAGCTCGCGATTTTTTTGCATGAGCAACGCAGAATCAGTTGATGAGAGTTGGGATGCTTCTTCCAGGCAATTTGACAAAAAGGATGCAAACTTTTGAGAAATTGCGGGCTCGGCACCCATTGATGAAATGCATAAAAGAGCCAATTGCGCGGCACGCAATTTTCTCAGCGCAGGGCTTTGTGTTTGTGAAACACTATAGCATATTTTCAGGGAATTTTTGCTAAATTCAAAATCAATAAAACTATGCGCGTTTCCGCTCATATCCTCGGATTCGATATATGAAAGATTGAGAACACCGGATTTTGCATGAATTTTGCTAAAGCCAACTGAAGAAAGATCAGACGCCCATTTTGCGGGAGTTCCTTTTATGGATATTTCAAATGAGACGCATTCTGTTTTTTGGGCGGTTTTTTGCCCGAGCATTTTTGAGATTGGGTCCTGAAATGCCTTGGCGGCGTTTTCATCCTGCCCGAACTGCTCATGAATTTTTTGCCCTTGATTTTTGACTTGAGGTGATGAGGTTTTTTCTGCATCGGCTTGCAGAATTGTTTTTTCTTGCTCGTGGTTTGAAAGTTTTCTTCTTTTTGAATGGGAGGGCATCTGCCCATGACCGGAATCGCCCGAATTGGAAATATTTGAATCAGGATTCATCGTTAACCACCAATGTCGCAAGTTGTGAAGGGGATACACCCATTGAGCGGGCCTGCAAGCGGGCAAAAAGTTTTAGCAAATCCTCATCGTGCATTCCAAGCTCGCGCAAAAATGAAAGCACGAGCGAGCGGCTCATTCCGTAAGATAAAAGCAGTCGTGCAAGGTCATCTACGTTGAGGCTTTTGCTGTTTTGCTCGAATGCTCCGGTTATTTGTGAAATTTGCAGACTGGTGCAACCAAGCCTCCAAAGTTTTTTTGAAAGCTCGTCTTTGTCGATTGAGATTTCCATATCCACCACCATTAATTTGTAAATGCGATTTAGGTCCTCGCCTTCTATGCGCGAAATGATAAATGGTCCGTCGTAATCCGAAGGCTTTGCCCATGCCATTCGAAAGAGCGCCTGCCCCACCTTGAATTTTTCCATTTGCGCGGAAACGTCTTTTCCGCAATTGAGGGACGCGAGCAAAGACTCGCGAAAATCCGCGTGCATTAGCCTAAAGACCGCAAGCGTGCCTGCGTTTGAAAGAATTGTTTTTGAAATGTCGGAAGGATTTTGGGATGCGACCACCAATGAGAAGGAATATTTTCTCCCCTCACGCAGAATTTGCACTAAATCAGTTCGGTCGTCTTGCGCAATTTTCCATGCTTCATCTGCAACGATTATGAGGCGCAGACCTGCTTTTTCCGGCAGTCCGAAAATTCGCATTGCTTCTTTTAGGTATTGTAAAATGTACAGAGCGGCAAGCGAGCGCGCAAAGTCGGATTGCATAGAAGAGAGGTCGATTGAGATAAGCCGGTCGCTTACAAGGCTTGCGGGATTTAATCCTCCGGAGCGCGCAAGGCAGTCCGCACCCTTTTGGCAGAAGCGTTCAAGCAAATCATGAGCAGACTCCAAATCATCATCGTGCTTGTCTTTTAGCCAGAGGGAAAGAGTTGAGTATGCGTCCAGTAGGCATGGAATTTTTCGCGCATCCGTTTTGGCGGAAAGAGGTTTGTTTAGAGAAATTTTCTTTTTTGCAAATGCTTCTTCAAGCGCCTTTTTTATATAACGCGCCTGCCGCGGATGCGCAGAAAGCTCGCTCAAAATTGATAATGAAGAGATTACCTGCGTGATGTGTTGCGCGGGAGTTGTTTTCGAAATTGTTTTTGCACAAGAGGGGCGACAATCAAGAATGTTCAGCCCAATAGATGCGATAGGAATAACATCTCCGCCCGCGTTTTTCACCCAAGGCGAATATTCTCCCGACCAGTCAAGTATAACCGCACCGGTTCCCCATGTGCGGTGCGCGCGGGTGATAAATGATTTTATAAAATAGGATTTGCCGCTTCCAGTCATTCCGACAACTGCTATGTGCGGGTTTGCAAGAGTTGAAAAATCCCAAAAAACCGGCACATTTAGAAGTTGGGTGCGCCCCAGATAAACGCCTGTTGAAGAGGGCAGTAAATCCTGCACTGACGGCTCCGCGGGGCGAAGAAGAAATCTTCTTGCGCCCAAAGAAGAGGAGAGAGTTGTTTGCAAGTTTAATTTTGCCATAGAAATGCACTATAAAAGCTGATCATCAATTTCTGATTTTGATGTGGGGGAAATTTTTTCCCATTCAAAACATGACAAAAGCTCGGCGCCGCAGATTGGAGCCACATTTGTAGAAAGCGAATTTGAAATGACTGCCGCAGATTCTTTTGCCTGCGAGCGAGCACGTAAAATTGCCTCTTGACGGGTGAGCCCAAACGCGGTTGTTTGCGCATAAGCAAGCACCTGCATGGGAGTTTCGCCTCCGCTTAATGCTTTTATTTGCAAATTGTAGCTTTGTATTTCCCGCTCAAGCAGGGCAAAATCCTGCGAGTTTGGCTTTGCCTGTGAGAGACGATGCTCTGCCAGACTGCGGCGCTCTTGCAGTTTTTGCAAATAATCGAAAAGATTTAGACTGCACACCACAAGGGAAATTTTGAGAGTGTGACGAATTGAGGATACCGTGTTTTCAAACATTTGCATAAGCAACGCTTTTTGGTCGGAGCTTTTGAAGGAGGCGGAATCGCGAAGCTGAATTGACAAAAACATTGACGCGTAATAGCCGTCCTCGCTTTTTTTTATGAGCACGTCCTGCGATGGCGAGAGCTCGTAAGTGCCAAGTTTTATCCACGTGCCTGCGGCGCCGGTTAGTAGAGGTCCGAGAAAATAGCCCCATCTCCAAAGAACAATGCATAAAAGAAAACAGAGTGAGGAAAATGCGAATGCCGCCGGCGCGGAGCTGTAATAGCCTGCCAGCAAACACAGAGCGCCACCGCAAAGGCAAGCAAGAAGAATGTGCCTGTTTTGTAAAAATTGCATCAAATCACATTATGGAGTTAGAATTCGCACTTCGGTTGCGGGCGCAAGCGTTCTTGCAAGGCGAACAAAGCCCTGCGGGTCCACTTGCGTGTCTGAAAGATAATTGTAATGATAGGGAATTGCAACTCTTGGCTTGAGTTGGACCAGAGCCTGCGCCGCTTCGTCGGCGTTCATTGTGTAGGTGCCGCCGATTGGAATAATTGCCACATCGCATTTGTAATTTTTCATTTCCGGAATTAAATCAGTGTCGCCTGCGACATATATTCGCACGGGTGCTTGGGAGGTCGGAAATGAGAAAATGTACCCCGCGCCGAATTCTTTTGGATGGAAAGACTTGTTGACATTGTAAGCATGAACCACTTCAATTTGAACCCCGCGCACGGTTATTTTTTCGCCTATTTCAACTTCTCTTCCGGGGAATTTGCCTTTGTGAGAGATTATTGTTGTGGAAGAAGTTTCAATCGAGCTTGGGACTACACAGTGGTCGAAATGCGAATGAGTATGCAAAATTACATCGGCGCGTTTGGCGTTTTTTGGTACGACGTAGGGGTCAACATAAAAAGTGAGGTTGTTGTACTCCAGGCAAACTGACGAATGCCCAAAAAAATAGATTTTTACAGGTCCGAACATTGTGGTATTCATGTATACCCTAGAATATTATGAGAGGGAGGCTATAAGAGATTTTGCACCTGCGCCAAAGAAGAGAAATCAGCCCATATAACGGCTGAATTCGGATTGGGCGGGAGAAAGTTTTTCCGCTACGAGCGGTTTTGCATGCGCGGGTTCAAATGTGACTATCAAATTAGAACTGTCTGAAAATTTTGTGACACTGTAAGTTCCCTGATTTGAGAGCTGCATGAAAAGATGTGTTGAACCGTTTTTGTTTAGGTCCGCCTGAATTGAACCGCCACTAAAATCCGCTGAAATGTGAGTGACGTTTGCGTCCCCACCGATTTTCACTCTTGAGATTTTATCAAAATCGAATGAGAAGATGTCGGAGGCAAGGGTTTGAGAAATTGGTGTTGAGGAGTTTTGGGCTATTTTTGCTATTTCTGATAAAAATGAGGATACTTCATATACTGAGCGCTCAAATTTCGGATTGAGCCGGTCAAAACTTTCGGACCAATATTGTTGCGACTGGTTTTTGCTTAACATCTGCGCGCTCGCCATAAGAGAGGAAATGCGCCACTTTTTATAAACACATACGCCTGCGAACCGCATTAATGAATTTTTTATTTTCGCCCTATTTGAATTTAAATGTGAGAATGAAAAGCTGGATAATGGACGCCCGCGACCATGTGAAAACAGATGCTAAGATACCTATTTGCGAGCCCTGCGCAAGCTGTGGGGTGCGTTGTTGCAATCGCTTTGCAGTCCCACTTACAGGTTTTGATTTGGTGAGGATGCTAAAGAAAGTGGACGCGCCGGTTGACGAGTTTTGCGAGCTTGCGAGCGCGCAAAAGATTGAGAATGCGCCGCATTCCAACATATTCATATTTGAAAACGAAAAGCTTGAGGAAAGATTGCTCACCCTCAAAAGAAGAAAAAACATGTATTGTATTTTTTCAATGCATTCAAACGGATGCACGATTTGGGGGGCGCACCCAATGGTGTGTCGGGCTTACCCGTTTGTTGCAAAAGAAGGCGGCGGGATAAAGGTTGCCAAAAATTTTGTATGCCCAAGGCAGTGGAAAGCGGGCGAGTTTGACGAAGGACAAATTGTTGAAATTGTCAAAAAAATGGATGAGGAGATTTCTGAATATAATAAGATTGTGAGAAAGTGGAATGCACAGTTTGCAAAAAAGAAAAGTGAAAAAGACTTTTGGAAATATTTGATAAAAGAGAGCGAAAAGAAATTGAATGAAAGAAAAAATTAGGCGCCTGCGCAAAAAGCACAGGCGCGCCCGAACCAAACACACAAGCACTCGTCGCTGGTGCTAACGGAGCCTGCGTTGTTGGTACAAGACACTAACGCCTGGATACCAAAGGTTGTTTGGCGGCAATGGCGGACGCGGGAACATTTACAGGATTGCCGTTGTGCCTTCCCATTGGACCATTCGCGTCTCTGAATCTGTTGTTGAAATCGCGCATCGCACTTGAACCAATTATCGCGGTTTTTTCAGCAGATGAACCTGCAGGTATTACTTGATTTACTTGATTTACTTCATTTGACATATTTCTCACCATTAGAGAAAGTGATTTTGCTTATTAATATACAAAACGTTACAAATATAACAAAAATAACCCGACTGAAAACAAAAAATTTATTTTTTGAATAACTGCACTATATCCCCATCGGAAAGCGCATGCGACAAACCGACTTTTTGCCCGGGGAATTTTGCGGATGGGCCCCAAACAAGAGCGTATTTGAAAAGAGAGAGCAAATCGCGATGAAGTTTTGGGCAAAGCTCCGCAATCGTTTCCCCTTGGCGCATCATGAGGGGCACAGTATCGGAATCCTCGCCCTTTCTTTTTGTATAGACTCGGATAAGATTGAGTTTTTGAAAAATATTTTCCTTTAGCTCTTCCACTCCATGCCCGGTCTCGGCGCTCACCGCGACAAATTCATAATCTATGTTTTTTAGAAAATCGGATTTTACCAAATCAATTTTTGTGAGAACGGATAATGAAGGAATATATTTTCTTGTGCCAACCACGACATCGATTAAATCATCCACGGTCGCATTTTGGCGCATGGTTATGTTCGCATTGTGAATTCCGTATTCGTTGAGAACTCCGGTAATTAAACGCGCATCAATGTGAGTTTGCTTTACAGTGGAGTTTATGTTCAGCCCGCCGCGCAATGTTTTTTGCATAAATATTTTTGGGGGTTTTTTGTCGAGGCGAACTCCGATGCCCTCAAGCTCTTCAATAAGTTTTGGGCGGTATTTTGGATCAAACACGTCCAGTACTAAAAGAACCAAGTCCGCATTTCTTGCTACCGCCAATACTTCTTTGCCTCGCCCAGTGCCCTCTTTTGCTCCGGCGATAATTCCGGGCAGGTCTAAAAGCTGGATTTGCGCGCCCTTGTAATTCATGGCGCCGGGAATGCAGGTAAGAGTTGTAAATGCATAAGATGCGACTTTTGATTTTGAGCCTGTTAGCGCGTTTAGAAGAGTTGATTTTCCGGTGGATGGAAGACCGATGAATACCACCGTAGAGTCGCCGGATTTTTTTACATCAAACCCACCGGTTTTCACTCCGGATTTTTTCGGGGCAGACATGTCTTTTTTCAATTTGGCAATTTTGGATTTGAGGATGCCTATGTGAAACTCGGTTGCCTTGTTTTTTTGCGTGCGCGCAAGCTCGTCCTCAAGCTCCTTTAGTTTGTCTACTACACCCATGAATAGAATAAGACAGGCGTAGTTAATAATTTACTACTTTGAGTTTTTTTAAAGAGATTTTGCGCGATTGGAGTGGTTGGGGTATTTTAGATTCGCGCACAAGTTATTGCTCTTCGCCCTCATTTTCTGCAGGTTCAAACTCCATTGTAAAATCCGGCTCGGACTCCGGCGAGATTACCTCGTCGGGCTCCACTTTTTTGCGCAGGGGTTTTTTGTTTTGCACAGGCGAGCCGACGGGGGGAGCAAGAGGAGCAGAGAAGGCAGAAGATGCCGGGCGCGAGTTTTTCGTATTAGGTGAAGTTTTACCTAATTGTTTTGGAGCATAAGACGCTTGAGAGGATTGCGCTACACTCCTTTCTTTTTTGCCTGTTGAAATTTCGGTCTCTTCCCAATCCGAAAGCTCTTTTTGTAAAATAGAGTTGAAAGATTTCATTAAAAGGTCGTCGTATTCGCCCCAGTCCGGGTTTTGGCTTGCGTGATCGTGCAAAATATTGTTTGCGGCGGTGAGGCATTTTAGAACAAAATCAATTTCAATAAGATAAGGCGCGTTGTGCTCAATAGAGGCATGATAAATCAGGTCGTAAAGCTTGCCTTTGTAAAAGGCTTCCATTACATAGTCTTGCACGGGCAAACCGGTTTCCTCGCTTCTGCGCTTGAGTGCCGGCGGGATGAATTTTAGTTTTACTTTCTTTGCGATTTCGGATAAACTTGCATCATAAAGGTCTTTTGAGCTTGCTTCGGGAATTGACAAAAATGCGCAAGTGAGGATTGAGCTGTCAATATCGTTTGCGCGCTCAAGATTAAACACGGGAATGAATTGGCGTTTGTCCAAATCGGATTCGTATTGAGAGCCGAGCAAACGGTACATTCTGCTTTTTCTTCCGAAGCGAACTTTTTTCAAAAAGGTGTAACGGTCGGTTGAATACATGGATGCGGCAGGCATTCCAAACACTAACTCAAGCCGGTCCTGAATGTCTTTGAGTGATTGCGCGTGCAGGTTGTAAAGCAAAAAGATTCCGGGTTGCGTGTTGAGCATGTTGATTACTCCCTGAATTGCGGTTCGGGAGCGAATTTCGTTAATTATTACACAGGAGTCGCCCATACGAAGCGATGCGTTTGTCATTGACACCAAGTCAAGCTCGCTTGAATTTGAGGGCAAGTCATCGCGGTCCGAGGCGGCAACACGCACTGCGCCGATGTGAAAGCCACGTTTGCGATACGCTTTTACCGGGATTTCCTCAATGTCCTGAATCGGCAGAATTCTGCGCTTAAGCCCGATTGCGGAAATTTTTGCGGATGTGAACGCGGTTTTTCCGACACCTTTTAATCCGAGCACGGCTTCGGAGCAACCAAGCCCCACAAGCACATCATCATAGCCTGCAAAGAACGGGGTGAATGATTTGTATTTGAGATACTCGGGGTACGTGAATGGCTCGTCCTTCATTATACGCAATGCGGCCTGCAAATCCCCAAAGGTCGCGGGAGGTCTCTGCAGATGGCAGCGCATTGCAAGGCGGGTGAGAACTACATCAATAATCGGATTGTCTTTGTCAAATTTTCTTGCGCCCTTTTGTGTCGCGACAATATTTCTAAATGCGCGCTCAAGCATGTCGGAATCATATTGCCAAAGGGTGTGGCAGAGCCCGTATTTTTGATGCTCAATGTAAATGGCGGCATTTTGCGCGTCGATATAAATGTCGGTTATGTTTTTGTTGTCAAGTGCGATATTTTCTATTGGAGAGCCCAAGCCGACAGTCCATGCGGCGGCTTCCCTGCCCATTGCAAGCGCGGTTTGCGCGTCCAATTCTATTGCGTTTGTTTGCGCGGCATCAAGAAAATGCTGGCGGAATTCGCGCATTTTCTCCTCAAAAATTGTGCTAAAGTCCACATTTTCTTTTGTGCGCTTAAGCTCGGCGGTAATTTCCTCGCGCAAAAGGTGCGAGAGGTCCTCATTTAGATTTTCTATTAATGGGTCGGACTGCACGTACAAAAGAGAGTCTTGCCCGGGCACGGAATAGAGCTGCACGTTTATTCCAAAATCCAGAGGATAGTTCCCACCCTCAATTGCGCTCGCGCTTTGCGGGACTGTTTTTACATAGGTTTGGGAATATGGCATGCTTCGCAAGTTTAATATTGAGAGAAATGTTTTTCGCAAATCGGACTGTTTTAATGATAAGTTGTAAAGTTGTGTTTTGCAATAGGCATCCAAAATTCCGTTTACCCACGCCATGAACTCGTCATGCCCTTTTATGAATACGGAACGGTTTGGGGCCGGCTCTTCGTAATCTTTTAGAAGCTGCGCCGCCTGCGCGGGACTTTGAAATATTGAAGCATAAAATTCCTTTAGAAGAGCCTTTCGTTGAGAGATGCGCTCGTCTTCGGGGTGCCCGTAAATTTTTGGATTGAGAAGCAAAAGCTCAACTTGCCTGATTACGCCGATATATTCGGAGAATATTTTTGACTGGGTTTCATCAAGCTCAACTATTGCCTCTTCTTCATAGCGCATTGATTTCCATGGCTTTTGCAATGTTGCGATTGTGTGAAGATGCGAGTTGATGCACGCGCTTGTCCCTAATCCCAGACCGCAGGTTAGACAGTCCATTGAGAGTCGGTTTCCATGATAAGAGGGGCGGCATGCCATGTTAAGAGCACGCGCACATGGTTTTTATAGATAACTAATGCGGACCGTGAGAGGAGATTGGGTTGAAGGGGGAAGAGAGTGAAATTGTAGCGGATGAAGCGCAATGCTTGGTTAGTCGCAATTAAAAGCATTGGAAAGAAAATATTGTTATGACGCTTGATAATATTATTTCGCAGTATTTTGTTGCGCCGATAATGGATAAAACCGGATATAATTTGGTGAACACACTCACTTACGCGCTCATTGCGATTGTTGCACTTTATTTTATTTGGAGATATTTTGAAAAGAAAAAGATTGACATTGACGCGAGCTTTTTTGCAGGCGCGATTGCGTTTACCATTTTTGGCGCTTGCGCACGAGTGATTGTTGATTCGGTAGATAGCGGAGTAATGGCGCAGGCGGCGCAGACTTTTGGAGCGGGCACGGTTGCGAACGAGATTGCTGGCGGAGCATATTTGTTCGGGTTCAATGGCGCAATTAGTAATGGTTATTTTACGATTCTCTCATCGCATGTTTTTGATTATGGATTTCTAACCGTGAGCCCGGGGATTTACATTGTTGTTGCGACATTATTTTTGATTTGCATTCTTATTGAGAAAAAACTTGGGATAAAATATTGGGCGGCGATTGTTGGAGGGGCATTGGCAATATTGAATTTGATTATACTTGCACCGATGATGGCGCATTTGATATATGGGTTGATAGTGGTTGTACTCGCACTTGCGGCAACGTTGATTGCAAAATATGTTGCGAAACTGGATAAGCCCGAGCTTTTGCTTGGCGTGTTCGGGCAGGGCTTGGATGGGGCGGCGACATGGGTTGCGATTGACTGGTTTGGAAAAGCGCAGGGAATAATATATAGCGAACAACACCCGATTTCACGGGCGATTGGAATGAGCACGCCGCTTGGATTTGGCATGTTTTTCCTGCTCAAAATAGTGTTCGTGATTGTTGCGATTAAGCTCATTTCATCTGAAAAAGACTCGCGGATGAAAATGATTGCCCTGCTCGCAATAGCGATAATGGGGCTTGCGCCGGGGATACGGGACATGTTGCGCATGATGGCGGGCACATAAGGTTTAAAGAGAGCGGCGCAGAAAGAATAGTAGGTGTGTGGATGGCTTCAAAAAAAATACATACTGAACCGATAGAAGAGAAGCTTGAGGAAATATCTATTGTTTCCCCAAATTGCGCAGACATTGCGCCGCCATCCGTAGTCACAAAAAGATTCCCAGACGGCGAGAGCTATTGCCGGCTTGAGGGCGTTGAAAATATTGCCGGAAAAAAAGTGCGAATCCTGCACAGGCTTTTTCCGGACCCGGACGAAAATTTAGTAACACTTCTTCAGATAATGTACGGCGCCAAAAAAGCGGGCGCAAAAAAAATCAGCCTTGTCATTCCTTACTTGCCATACGCGCGCTCGGACAAAGCGTGGCTTATCGGCGAAGTAGTGAGTGCGAAATTGCTTGTGAGGCTGTTAAAGCAAAACGGGGCAGACAAAATTCACACGTGGGACTGCCACTTTTTGAAAAAACCGGGCCACACGGAATATGAAGATTTGAGGATTACAAACAGGTGCATGGGAGAAAAACTTGTCGCGCATTTGCGAAAGACAAGACCGAACGCGATAGTTGTCAGCCCGGACGCAGGTGCAAAATATTTGGTAGGAAACAACGGGCTCTTTATGAGGAAGGAGCGGGGGGCGTATGATGAAGCGTCCCAGCACGCATTCAGACCTGTTGAGAAAATGGAAGCGGACTTTGAAGTTAGCGGATTGGACGTAATACTTGTAGATGACATAATCGCCGGCGGCGGAACGATGGTAAAGGCGGCCCAGAAATGTTACGAAATGGGCGCAAACAGCGTGTCGTGCGCCGCTACGCATGGAATGTTTTTAGAGGGTGCATTGCAAAGATTGCTGGCATCTGGGGTGGAGAGAATAATTACCACCAACTCAATCCCGAATCCGGCCTCGGCAATAAATCTCAAGTACGATATTGAGCGAGTTCTCAAAGGCTGGAAAGAAGTGTGAATCGCCGCGGGCTGTTTTTCGGGCGCGGGTTCTCATAAACCTTTTTAATTAGTGCAAGAGTTTTTCTGGCTATGGCAGAAACCAAAATAGTATTACTAACATTCTCATTTGTTGTGGTTGCGGCGGTTCTTTTTGCAGGTTGCACACAGACACAGGCGGCAAGCAAATGCACAAGCTTTAGCGACCAATTTGAAAAAGAAAATTGCCTGAACTATATGGCAACCTGGTATCAGGACCCGTATGCGTGCTATGACATTAAGAATATGACTTTGCGAGAATCGTGCCTTAGCGACGCAGTTGACCCGAAAAAAGCCACAAAGTTAAAGGTGCAAAAAAATAATGAAGATAGAATGGTGGAGACGATTGTGGTTAATGACTCTGCCACACAGACGCAGACGGCTCAACCATCCGTAGAAACAGATGAGATAACAATTTGCATGAACGCAGAAGGTATGAGTAAAGACGGATGCATACATAAAATAGCGATTGAAAAATTGGATTTGAAAATGTGCGATGAAATTTTGTCTGAAAGTTACAGGCGCCCGTGCATCACAAACATCGCAATTGGCCTGAAAAAACCAGACCAATGCACATTGCTCAAAATAACATCCGACCAACAATTGTGCAACTTTTATTCCGGAGGGTAGTCGTTTATTTATTTTTTTAATTTGTTTGCTTTTATTGTTTGTTTTATTGTTTATTTTTCAACGCCTGGTTTTTGAAATGTAGATAAATTGCAGGTCGCCGCCGCGATACGCGCCCTGGGATGTTTGCAAGATATTAGTTGAAGAGGAAAAAACTTGCGCACAGTTTGAATCCGAATAGGCGGGCCCGTCGGAAATAAATTGGGTTGAAGAGGACACCCATCTGCACGAGTAGCAAAAGTTTTTATCCGATGAAAAAAGGAGTGCGCACTCACCGGCGCTTAAGTTTTTTTGATATGCAAGCGCAGTGTAATCTTCAAGAAGTTGATATTGCTGCAAATCTACAAGTGGATTTGAAACATGCCCCGCCTGAATTGCGAGACAGAACGCAAACACTACAAGCAATGAAGAGATGAGGGCTTCCACTAACATCATAAAATCAACTCTGCCCGCACACCCACAAGGGTTGCGGACTAAAATCTTGCAAAAGCATTTGGCGACGAACACAAAACTGGTTTGAGGAGATTGGAGATGGGGCGGTTAATTCATAGGAGAGGGTTTTGAGCCCGAGTAATTGCGCGCGCGAGCGAGCAAGCGCATCTTTATCGTTGATAAAATCTTGGCTTAGCACACCTACCTGCACAAAATTTTGGGTGGAGTAGGGAGTTGAAGTTTCCTGCACGGCGGCATAATTGTAAAGATATGAAGATTCTTGCATCAGAATTGAGAGCGTTTGTGTGTTTTTTGAGTTTTGAAATTGCAATTGCGAAAAGTAAGAGGAGTAGTTCAAAACTGCAATTAGAATTGAGATTACGAATATCGTTGTGAGCACTAGGTCGATATTTGAGAGCATTCCGCGCTTATTTGGGAGGAGTGTTAAGTGGTACATAATTTTCACCTACTGCCGGAGAAACACTTTTGGCTGATTGGTTGCGCAAAAGAATAACGTTCTTTTTAAGAGTCGTATTTGCAGGAAGATTGATTGAAGAGAGGAGGTTTGCGTGAGATACGCTATAGAGCATGCCAAGATTTGTTGAATGAATTGCCAACTCATAAGAATCAAGAGACGCGCTTCTCGCAGACACAATGCTTGAGAGCGAGGAAAGAATATGCGGGGTAAGAATAAGCACTATGCTTAGAAGAAGGGTAAATGTAAGAAGATGCTCAAGTGTTGCCTGTCCTTTTTGACTCATTTAATCTACCTCAAAATTTACCAGAGGGGAAAGCGCGCTTTGGTTGGTCGCGCGGTTGGTAGTGAGGACAAAAACTCCGGGGTTGATTATGAGAATGGTTTTGTTTGAGGCAAAATCTTCTCTAAGAGTTATTTGCGAATCACACGCACCAAAGAGTTTGTTTGCAAAAAATTGATTTTGGTTTGGTGGCGCAGGATCCGGCAAACCTGCGAGAGAGGGCCCTGTGCAATAAATAGACATTTCCTGCCCTGAAGTTTCCCCCCATTGCGAGGCGATTGCCCCCCAATTTTGCAATATTAGGGCGCGGACGGTTTCCTCCTTTATTTGATGATTTATTGTTTTGGAAGAGATTGATAATGCCAGACCTGGAGGGGTTGAAGAGATTATTTCGCCTCTTGCTTGCGCGGATTGAAGAAGCTCAAACGTTGGCTTTAGCTGACTGTAAGATTCAATTGCGCTGGATTGCAGTGACCTCTTTTGAGCAAGATGTGATGAAAACGTTTTTTGATATGCAAAAGAGGGGGCGAGGGAGGCGTGAGGAGAATTGGTTTCTAAAAATACGGGCATTATGATTGCTAGGGATAGGAGGGAGAATATTACAAAAGTAATGTATCCTTTTTTTGACTTCATAAAAATAAAAAATGAAAATGGTTAAAAATCAACTACAAGTTATTGCCTGCCCGGCGATAATTCCTAAAATTTGCGGGGCGACTTGAGATATAATGATTCCGATTACTGCGCCTGTGAGGCAAGATGTTGCCCAAACGTTTGCTCGGGCACGTGTCTCGGCCCCGAAAAATTGCCCGGCAGAATAAATGACCCCTGCGGCGACCACTAAAAGCATCGCAGTTACAGGAATGAGCCCTTGGAGCTCTTTGCATAAATTATTGAGTGCCTCTTCCAAATAGGAAGTTTGAGCAAACACGGCGGGAGCCGCGAATAACGCGATGAATAATGTAATGAAAGCTAGTTGCCTCAATTTTGTGTACGTCATAAATATACCTTAGATATGAATATAATGGGCAAATAGTATTTTAAATTAAGTTACTATAAGTGTGTTTAGAGATAACATTTGTAAATTAGGGTGAGCGAATGGGCATGAAGATTTCGAAAGTATATGGAATGGATATATACACGGACGCGGGAAAATTTTTGGGAAGAGTACAGGATGTTTTGATTGACCTTGAACAAGGCAAAGTCATCAGACTTATCATGGAGCCGCTCTCAAACATTTCACGCGATGAGGCAAAAAGAGTGCTTAGAGAAAGAAGCGTTCTTTACAGCTCGGTGAAAAATATTGAAGATGTAGTCGTTGTAGGCGGCAGAAACGGCGGCATACCACTTCCGGAATAACTTTTTTATTTTAGTGTGGGGCCACACCCCATACTTCCCCTATTTTTTAGAATTGAGATTAGTAGATTTTTTGGATTTGTGATACTTTAGCTTTGAATAAGGAAACATTCTGCTTAAATTTTGCGAAAAAGAGGTCAAATTCGACCTCTTGCGCGTCGTCAACTGCTATTACGGACTTAGTGTTCCATAAAAAATTGTATTTCATTAATTTTTTTAAATGGTAATAAAAACGTCGCTTTAGCGTATTGTAGCTCTTTGCATCCTCTGTTTTCAAATCGAAGCAATATATTAACATATTGTAACTATAGGTACATATAATATATAATAATAACTGTTGAAAAAATCAATCTAAAATGATAAAAAATGAATTTCTATGTTTTAAGAGGTCCAAATCTTCCTCTCACATAAAGCATTTGCCATTTTTCAAAAACTCAAAACGATAGATTAGCGGAAGAATGGGGTGTGTGCGGCTCTTCAAACTCTAAAAACAGACCATTAGTAAAAAATATAGTGGGAAGTGGATTTGAACCACTGATCTCTGGGTTATGAGCCCAGCGAGCACTCCAAGCTACTCCATCCCACTAAAAACAAGCAAATTAAATTTGCCTCTTTGTTTATATAAACCTATTTTTTCTTCTCAAAATACTCAAGCATCTTGCCGCAGTTGGCACATCTAAATCCCTTCTCAGATGCAACATCAAACGAAATAAGCGCGTTTTTCCCCTCATCTGGGCAGAAATAATATTCCATTCCTTCCCTAAGTAGGCTTTCTTCCCGCTCCTGGCTCATTTTCTGTACTGCTTCATAAAGTTCCTGTGCATGCGCGTTATCAAGCCGCCACATGTACGAATACCAGCCACTGTTCTTATCTCTGTTTCTTGAGTAATTTGCAAGCCCGTGCGAATGGAGCCTGTTTAACACCACTCTCACATCACTTGCCCTCAGATCGGATTTTTTTGCTATGTCCTCATCTGAGAGCTCGTGGCTGAACTCTTTTATGACATGAATAGAATGTTCTCCAATCATTTGCACGAGCCATTTTCTAATCCTTGGGTCCTTGAGAAGAAGATCCTCCCAAATCTGATTCATCTTCTCCTTTGTTTTTTTGCCTGAGGGTTTCACAGTTTTTTTAGAAATTTTTGCTTTTTTAACAATCTTTATTTTTACCCCGCCAACTGGATGTGTTGGTGGAGATTTCTTTTTTAGTTTTTTGACTGCTGGTTTTGTTTTCACCATCTTCTTTACCTTTGCCTTCTTTTTCATAAAATCCAGAATATACTTATGTTTTTTGTGATTTATATTACCCGCGCCTGCCTCCTAACTCGCAAAATGTACAATCCTGCTATCTTGGTTGCAAAGCATGTATGCTTTATTTGTGTAAACCAGCGTCTTTTAGAATTATTTTTTATCAGTTTTCATTTTTTTGCCCGTTTTTGACGGTTCAATTTCTCTTTTTGCTTTCCATTTTTTCTCAAGCTCTGCTCCTTCGAAAAATCTGTCCAAAAATACCGCCAACGCCGCAATTTCCGAATGAGGTTGGTTTGTGACCGCAATATTAAAGTCCGCAAGCCTGTACGCCTCGATCGGAACCTTTTGCGAGCCTACAAATACGAGGCAGTTTTTGTTTGATTTTTGTATCTGGCGAATGTGTTCTTGCACAGGCTCTCCATACATAGTGAGATGAACAAAACACCCTCCACTTTTCTTATATGCTTCAACGCAATCTATCCACTTTTCATTATATTCTATTTCAAATCCTTCGCCCCACTCGTCCGAGATTTTTTTCACTCTCTCTTCAAGTCCAGAGTCTTTGTCGCCGCAGTAAATGATTTTTCTTGCTCCTAACGCCCGAGCCACAAGTGCCACGTGCATGGATGCCCGGTTATCCCGAAACTTCCTGTGCCCAAAGCGCAAAACATCAATTTCCATGTTAATTTATCCTCTTAGTAATTTATAATCAAAATCAGTTATGCCCACAGAAGATATGCGTCTTTTCTTTTTTGGATTAGAAACACTCAGGCCCGGTGGGTGCCGCCAGTCCCGATGGCCCGTCGCACCCCCGTACCCTCGCTATGCTCGGGCCCGGTGGGATTCGAACCCACGACATTTTGATATCTTCTGATTTTACGAATGCGCAAAACCACTAAGAGTCAAACGCTCTACCAAGCTGAGCTACGAGCCCGTAATAGTAATATTGATGTATAAAAGAGAATAAAAAACTAAGTCGGGGCGCCTGGCAGTACCCCTGCGCCCGATTTAGTAATATTCACCTGTTCCGAACCTGTTGTTTTTGGTGTGCTCTCCGACGTTGTATTTGTTGAGCTCAAACCTTCGGCAACAATTTTTACACACTCTGATTTCAAGCTCTCATTCATAACAAGCGTGCAGTAAGAATCATCGCTTGACGTGTATGCGTAATTCACATAGCATTCGTCTTTCATCTCACCTGCCTTTTCACAGCCGTTTGCGTCCATCGTTCTAAGCGCATAATTTAGTGCGCAATTGTCTTTTCCTTGTTGGCTGTCTGCGGCTTGGCATATCTCAACGCTTTGTCTGTCAATCGCGCTTATCATCACACATTTGCTCAGGTTCGCGGCGTTGCTGGCTGTGCACTCTTCAATCTGCCCGATCACAGCGTCCATTTCCTGAAGGCTTGTTTGGAGTTTTTTCTCATCCACATTTACTTCCGGTACGCTAATTTTGATGTTTTCTGTTTCAAACGAGCTAAAAATTTTGTCGTATGCCATTGTCTGATTTGATTTCAAATACACATATTGCAAATGCTGGTCGAGCACGACTCCTGTTTTCGCGTCAAAGCATCTCGAGGCGCTAAAGTTTCCAAAAACCGTTCTTAGCGTGTCATTGCTTTCCATTCCAAGCAATGCAAGCTGTGTCGCATTCAGTTTCGTGTAATCAAGCGTGTATCTTACGAGTGTGCATTTTCGGTTTGCAACCTGTGCCTCCTGCGGCTCTTGTGTAAATTCAAGCACGCCCATTTTTATCAAGGTGGAATCCGCGCTCTTGGCTGTCGGGTCAAAACTCAAGAACAGCGAGTCAATTCCAATTGTGTAATTTTGAAGGCTGGAGTTTTCCCCAAGTTTTGCGCAATTTTCTTTTCCCGCAAAATTCTTTTCGCAAACAATCGTTTCGTTTGGCGCAAGATAAACCTGTCTGCGGCTTATCACTCTAATCGCTGTTGCGTATTTGTTTTTCCCATCATCTATAAGCGATACGATTATTTTGCTTCCATCCGAAGTGTTTTCAGTATATTCTAAACTATATGGCGCGCTAAAGTTCTGCTGTTTTGCGTAAGCATCAAGCATGGCTTTTGCCGCCGGGCTTGTAAGTGAATTGTCCTGTGTAATCGGTTTGTTTTCTGGTGTGTTTGGTGCGGGCGCGTTCATCCAATAATATCCTGCCGCAACAACAAGCACCGCCAGTACAAGTATTGAGCCAATCATCAATGGCAGATTTCCGCCATTTTTCTTAACATTAATCTGCGAATTATTTTCAGTTTTTGTTTGTTCCATATCAACCTTCTCCATATCTTTATCTGCCTGCAATTATTTTTATAATGTCCTGGTCCTTGAGCACATGCTCCTTTCCAACCCGCATTTTTGTTCTTGCATCTATTGCACCAATAAACTTTTTTGCAAATTCCGTGTGCACTTTTTTCGCCAAATCAATTGTTGTTGAGCCTTTTGGCAAAAGTATCGCGTCTGGCAAAATCTTTCCCTGCCCATCACAATAGTGATTTTCATCTTCTACCGGATAAACAATTATCATCCCCATTTTGTCAAATATGAGTCGGTTTAGCACTTCATAAACTCCTGTGCCTTTATTCTCAATCAAAAACTTCTCAATATGTTTAAGCGCAGTTTTTTGCTTCTCATCGGCGTTTTGCATTACTTGGATTTTTGGCTCTCCAGGCGAATAATTCACAATCCCCTTTTTCATCGCGAGCACCAGCGTATACTCGTACTCTGCGGAGCATGGCACCAGATCAATCCCTTCTTCCTGTGCTTTTTTTATTCGCGCGAGTGCGCCATTCACATCTGCCTTATTTGCGGCAACTATCATCGGCTTTGCATTATTCACAAGCCAGTTTGCAAGTCTCGAAAGCTCGTCATCTTCGGCGCAAATCCTTTTTGTGTCCATACCTATTTCTTTTGCCGCCCGCGAAATAATCTGTCTGCTATAATTTAATCCCGAAAGCGCATCTGCGAGCTCCTCTTCTGTTTTATGCTTGAACTTCACCGAATTTTTCTTAAGCACTTTCAAAAGCCAATGCGCCATCTCTCCCTTCAAAAATCCAACCTCATCCGAAATTGGAAAATTCTGCGCCGGCTTTCCTTCCAAATCCGTTCTCCCAGTCGCATCAATAATTTGAGCGAATCCATCTGCATTTGACAAATCATCTAAAAATTGATTTCCCATACCCTTTCCTTCATGCGCATCCGGAACAAGTCCCGCAACATCTAAGAGTTGAACCGGTACAAGGCGTTTCTTGCCATCGCATCCTCCTCTTGCGTTGCATTTTATTCCAAGACTTGCGCACGCGCACGTAACTGGCATTAGTGCAACTCCCTTGTTCGGGTCAATAGTTGTAAACGGATAATCCGCAACCCCAACATCCAACCTAGTGAGGCTTGAGAAAAATCTGCTCTTTCCCTTGTTAGGGCTTCCAATAATTCCGATAAGCATAACCGCACCTTTGCGTCTGCATATATTTGCCGAAGAAAGAGTATAAACCTTGCCAGGCAAATCATATCATGCTCTGGACGCAAAAATTCGCCCCGCAAAAACTGTCTGATATTGCCGGAAATAAAGACGCAATCTTTAGGCTTAGACAGTGGGCGCTCGGTTTCGGGCTTGGCAAAAAACAAAAACCAATCCTCCTTTATGGTCCGACCGGATGTGCGAAAACCGCAATCGCGCACGCGCTTGCGCAAGAGCTTTCTTTTGAAGCGATTAACTTGCTCCCTCCTGCAAAAGAGGAGTACGAGAAATGGGAACACCGAATGCAGGAAGCGTTTAGCGGCTCCTCACTTTTTGGCTCCTCTACATTGGTAATAATAGATGATATTGACAACTGGAAGCTTTCAAAAATTCGCGGTGTTGTGCCAAAACTTACCTCTCTGCTCAAAACCGGCAATGTGCCAGTAATTTTATCTGCGCAGGACGCATACGACCGAGCAATCGCCACTCTTCGCCCCTATTGCGAACTAGTACAACTCAAATCCATCAACAACACCGACATTCTTTCCACCCTTTCAAAAATTTCCGATGCAGAAAAACTCGCGATCTCAAAATCAACCTTGCAGCAAATTTCAATTAATTGTAAAGGGGATTTGCGCGCCGCAATAAACGATTTACAGGCAAAAAACGCCGGCGCATCCCGCGAGCAGTCAAAGCAACAGTTTGAAATATTGCGCGCATGTTTTCGTTCTCCAACTTATGCCTCTACAAAAGGGCTGGACTTGGGCCCGCTCATGGAGCGCGACTCGCTCAAACTTTATATCTCTGAAAATATGCCTTCCGAGCTTTTTGATTTAGCTGATTTGACGCGCGGGTTTGAGCGGCTTTCGCGTGCGGATGTGTTTGATGGGCGCATAAGAACCCGCCAATACTGGGGTTATTTGAGGTATTCCTCCTCTCTTGTGTGCTGGGGAATCTCTTCGGAGCGCAGGCATGTAAAAGCATCTTTCTCGCCATATAGCTTCCCCTCATATATTCGCTCAATGGGCGCAACGAGGGCGAAACGCGCTTCCCTCAAATCAATTTCTCAAAAAATCGCGCCCGTACTGCACGTCACAACAAAACGCGCGGGCGATTTTGTCCCATTGATTCGGGCGCAAGCGGAATCTTTTTCATACAGTGCGCAATGCGTTTCTCAAATGCAAAAGTTATATTCTTTAGATGACGAAGAGCTTGCAAGCCTTGTGGGTGTCGCGCCCGACAAAATAAAGTCTGCCAATGCAAAACCCGATTCTCTTGAGTCCGGCGAATAATTTTTCCTAATTTTTTGGCGGCGCGTCGGGGTTGATTTTAAATGTTTGCCCCAACATCGGCGTAATACGGCTTTTCTTCGAGATAACCTTATAAATACTGTCTGTTTATTTCCGACGTAGAATGGAGGTGTCCTTAATGGGCAAGAAAATTGGAACTGAGAAAACTAAACGAGAAGACGGCTATCTTTACTACATAGGCAAGGACGGCTATGTATGGAAGGCCCCAATGAAGCACAACAAGCGCGGCAAAAAGGGCAAGGTCGGCACCGAGAAAATCGCAAAGAAGGGCGGTTTCATGTACTATCTCGGCAAAGACGGGTTTGTCTACGAGGCAAAACTCAAAAACTCATAAACAACTTTTTTATTTGGGGGTGAAAGCCCCAATCTAATTTTTTATCGCCAGCCAATTAGAATATAAAGTGCCTAATTCCAATTCTTCTTATGATGGACATTACAGTCTTAGGCTCATGCGGTTCCGCTCCGACAAAAGAGAGAAATCTTCCTGGCGTAGCCGTGCAAATCGGCGGCAATGTATTGCTTCTTGATTGCGGCGAAGGCAGCCAGCGGCAGATGATGAGCTTTGGCGTGAGCTATGCAAAGGTGCGCGCAATATTCGTGTCCCATTTGCACCTTGACCATTTTCTTGGAATATTCGGGCTCGGCGAAACATTGCGTCTTTCCGGTGTTGTGCAAAAAATTGACATTTTCGGGCCGGTCGGGCTTGAGAGATTTTTGTATTCTTTCGGGCACCGCGATATTTTTGCAGTGCACGAAATATGCGCAAAAGACTGCTCTTTAGAAAAACCCATCTTTAGCATAAGCAATCACGATGTCTTTTGTTTTGAAGTGGAGCACGGCAAAAAAATGAACGCGTTTGGCTATTTGATAAAAGAGCGCGAACGCCTGCGTTTTTATGAGAAAAAAGCAAAATCGCTGGGAATTTTGGGGCCCATGTTCACGCAAATACAAAAAGAAGGGCACGTTCTTGCCAAGGGAAAAAAAATCCTGCTCAAGGATGTTACTTATGCGCAAAAAGGTCTTTCTCTTGCATACTCTGGGGACACTTTATACTCAAAAAATTTGGTATCCAATTGCAAAGGCGTAAATCTGCTTATTCATGAGTGCACGTTTGATTCCGAGCGCGCGCAATTGGCGGCCGAAAAATTTCATTCAACTGCCGTTGATGCTGCCAAGGCGGCAAAAGGTTGCGGTGCAAAATCTCTTGTGCTCACTCATCTGGGCGGCAAATATTCCAAAGAGTCAAAACCGCTTCTAACACAGGCAAAAAAAATATTCAAGAACAGTATCATTGCAAGCGACGGACTGAAAATAAACTTAAAATAAGAAAAAATCCGAAACTAAAATAAAACTCAAATTAATCCGCACTAATCTTTCTTAAACTAAAAAAATTAGAAAAAATTAAAATAAAAAAACTTATTCCTTTCCAGCCTTCTTCAGCTGAATTCTTGGCGGAATCATCGGCGGTGCAAGATTAACTGGTCTCACTACGAGCACTCCGTTCGTGCCGCAGGTAAAGTTAATTGCGTTAAGAACCATTTCCGAAAATTCATCCGGGAGTTTTTTGTCTTTCGCCCAGCTTGAAGAAATGTCTTTTGCTGCTTTTGCATCTTCATGTGCAAGAAGTGCGCCGTTCATTTTGAGAACTCCAACGCCCTCTTGGTAGTTGGCCGTGTAAGTGAATTTTATTTCCACTTCAGGTCCGCTCACTTTCACATCATCAATTCCGATGTTAACGTCAAGACCTTTTACGTCTTCATTCTTTTCCCTTCTTGCTTCTACGCTGTCAATTCTAATGCCAGTAATCATGCATAACACCTCATTCTATACTTGCTTATCTTCACTAATTCTTTTAAAACGTATTCGCGCGGGAAATCTCCAAATCTTGCTTATGTCTGATGCAAATTTTCAATCAAGCTTTGCAGTATTTCCCGGACGCAACACCAGCGGCTTTGTATATGTCGGCAATCCTTCACCAAACTCGCCGGTTCTCTGCCTCAATTTCTCTGTAGTGTCATAAAGCATCGGAACCGCGTATTTTGGTCTTATTTCTTTGCAGGCGTTAGCCGCCGCGAACGGGTCCATCGCATAAGTTCCGCCAATTGGCAATATTGCAATATCACATTTTATCTGCGGCATCTGGGCAAAAACATAAGTCGCACCTGAATAATACACTCTCCATTTTTTTCCCTTCATAACATATCCAACTGGGTGCTGTGCCTGTGGGTGTACTGCTTTCACGACCGACAATTCAAGTCCCTTTAGAGAAAAACTATCACCTTCTTGCACATCTACTTTGAATTTTTCGCTCACATCTATTTTCGCAAGCGCGGGCTTTGGTGCGACCACCGATGCGTACGTGCGTTCAACAATTGCCTTCACTATCGCCGGGTCGCAAAATTCGGGCTCCTCGCTTGTGATAAATATCAAATCGCATTTGCGCATGGATGATTGCTCAAACTTTGAGAAAAGAATTCTCTTCTCCCCGTTTATTTTATCCGCAATTGACGGGTTTACCAAACAGAGTGTGTCGTCTAATGTTATTGCAAAAGTAGCGTGACCAAAATATTGGATTGCATTCACCTGTCAATCCCCTCCATCCTTTTTGTTGTTTTTATTAGACGTTTGGGGTTATTAAATTTTTGCAACACTCGGCTTTGCCTCCCTCCAAAGGGCTTTTAAGCCTCAATCGCCTCCCTCATTTATGACTAAGCGTTTTGCTTCCCTCGCGGCAATATTTTTGCTGTTCATGGGAATGGCATTTGCAGATTTTGAGTTGCGCACTCTTACTGTAACTATCACTATGAACCCGGACGGGACCGCGCACGCCACAGAAGAAGCAGTTCTTTTTATCACCGGCAATCAGTCAATCAATCTTTACGAAGATTCTGTGGTGTTTAACGACCTTTCTTCTTGGACCACTCGAACAGGTATCTCTGATTTGCGAACTCACGTGAGCCGCGCGTATGTCGAAATCTCTGATTTGAGAGTGCGCCCGCAGCCGGTGTCCAAATGCAATAATCTCGCGCAAACGTGTTATGCTTCATTAATACTTGATTATGACATCACTCCTATCTCTTTGCAACAGGGCGGAATTGTCAGTGCGAACCTTTACAAGCCGCGCACAACAAAATACTCGCTTCGCTCCGAAGTATTTAGCTTCCCGCGCACAAAAACCGACGATATAATTCTGCCTAAAGGTACGACGCTTGAGATGATTTTGCCCGCAAGCGCGAGCCTAATATCATTCAGTCGTGTGCCCGACAACGTGCAAGATGAGCAGTCAATGTTTCGCTTTGACTCAAAAACTTCCTCTACGCAATACTTTGGGACGGTTCGCGTGTTCTCCTGGTCCGGGCAAACTCTCTCTCAATTTACTCTAAGCTACGATATTGAGCAGTCGCTTGAAGAGGAAATAACCTCATTTTTCTCTTACGTGCAAACCCGCATATTCAACGCATTCTTCTCGCAGGATGGAATCGCATATATTCTTGTGGTCGCCACAATACTTTTGTCCCTGATATGGCTGCACTCGCTTGAGGCAAAGTGATAATATGCAAATCTCTCCCGCAGAAAAAAAACTACTTGGCTTCATTGCTTCGCAACCTGCAAAAAGCTGTACCCTAAAAAAGGCAGTGGCAGACAAGTCTCTATCTCTAAATCAGGACCAGCTTTTGGCGTTGGCAGAAAAACTCAAACTGGCAGGTTTTATTTATTTACATACTGACGAGTCCGAACAATATTCTTATACAAACGAAGGGTGGCAAGCAAGCAAAACCGGTCTTGCCGAAACCAGGCTTCTCATGGCTGCAAAATCTGGTCCTGTTCCAATCTCATCGCTTGATGTGCAAACGCGCAGTTTCGGAATTGCCGCCGCAAAAAAGTCCGGATGGATTTTGATTGAAGCAGGTTCGGTTGTGCTCACTCCAGTGGGCCAACAAGCGCTTGCGAAAAAAGAATATATTTCTCTTCCATCCAACGAGCAGGAGATTTCTTCTATTAAAAAAGAACACCGCGCCGAGCTTATCCGCCGCGGACTCATAGTGTCAAAAACGCACATATCTAACGCCACACTTTCCATATCTCCCAGCGGAGAAGCCGCGGCACGCGAAACGGCTGTGGATGCAATCGGCGCAATAGATCGGCCCATGCTTCTTGATGGTTCGTGGAAGGGCAAGCCTCTTGCCCGCTATGATGTGCACTCGCATGTCCCTTCCGCGCTTGGCGCAAGGAGGCATCCAATCTCCCGGCTCCGCACGCGCATCTGCGACATTTTCTCCCAAATGGGATTTGAGCAAATGGACGGTCCGCTTGTAGAATCTTCGTTTTGGAATTTCGACGCTCTTTTTCAGCCGCAGGACCATCCTGCCCGCGATTTGGCGGACACATTTTACTTGAATGAAAAATCTGTGTTGCCTGATTCATCCTTGGTGTCAAAAGTAAAAGATGCCCACCAAAAAGGCTGGCAATATTCCTGGCAAAGCTCGGATGCTATGCAACAAGTACTGCGAACTCATACTACGGCAGTGAGTGCCCGCTCACTTTATGCGCATTCAAAAGACAAATCCGCAAAAAAATTCTTTTCTGTTGGGAAAGTATTTCGCAACGAAGCAACCGATTACAAACATCTGGCGGAATTTTTCCAAGTCGAGGGGATAATAGCGTGGGAAGGTGCAAACTTTACCCACTTGCTCGGCACCCTAAAAGAATTTTATTCAAAACTCGGTTTTGAGAAAATCCGTTTCCGGCCTTCATATTTTCCATACACCGAGCCCTCTCTTGAAATTGAAGTGTTTCATGAAGGAAAAAAAGAATGGCTTGAGCTTGGTGGTGCGGGCATATTTCGCCCCGAGGTAAGCATTCCCCTTTGCAACAAATATCCCGTTCTCGCATGGGGGCTTTCGCTCGAGCGGCCGCTTATGCTTTCAAGCAATACTCCCGATATCCGTACTCTTTATAGAAACGATTTGGAATGGCTGCGTAATTTTCCAACATCAAGCCGTTAACCGACTCCTAGCATATGTTTAAAGAATTCAATATGGTATAATCTTGAGGTGTTTTAATGGGATTTTTGGATGGATTATTTGGAAAAAAATCTGACTCAAAAGATGCTGCTGCTCCAACGGCTCAACCGAAGCCACAAAGCGCTTTGGTACATCGTGATAGTATACCCTTCTCGCTCAAGACCTCTTTTAGGCCCGTGCGCCTCAAAGCCAGGTCCGAAAACTCTTGCGAGCTTTTACTAGGCATAAGAAATATCAGCGACTCGGATCATATGTGTTCAATTGTAGTCGAGATTCCAAAATCGCTTGGATTTGATGGGATGGGAATACACAAGACAAAAGAGTTGCGCCTTGGAAGTTTTGCCGCAGGTGCAAGCAAGGACCTCTCAGTCACAGTTTCCGCAAACAACCAGACGCCTGCCGGGAATTACCGGATTTTCGTGACTGCATACTCGCATTATCGTGATTATACCCACGTTCTAAACTCGGTAAGAAAATTTGTGGAGCTAAGAGTAGTGTAAATTCTTTATTATACCCTATTTTTTTCTATTTATTTTTATCGGGCCGTTGTCGGCGCAGGTTTTTGCTCGTCTGTTTTGTTTATCCATCACATTTTTTCCTGCTGTTCAATTTTTTTCACAAGTTCATCAAGCAGACTGGCGATAACTGCTCCGCTTTCCGTCAATGTGGCAATTTTCATTCTCCCTTTTTTTTCAAACTTTACCCATCCTGCCTGTTCAAGTTTTACAAGCCAGTTTGTTACATATACATAAGAAGTGCCGGAATATTTTGCAAGCTTAGACGGATACCATTTCTGTGTTGTGTCCTTTAAGCACACAATCACTGCGGCGGGCTTTCTCTTTAGTATGAATTGACGCATTGTCATAATTGGCTTATAGTTTATGCACTTATAAAACGCATGCGCGCGCAAAATCATCTATCAATTCAGCGCGGTTGGGCAACCTCTTGGCAATCTGTTTTTTTCACCGATTCAGCCGTGCGCGCAAGATCACGGGCAAATCCCACAACTCGTACCCCCTCATTTGCATATTCAGTCGCGCTTACGTCTCAATCCGGCACGCATCAATGAGTTTTAGCTTTTTCATCATCAGCGCCAGTCTTATCTTTTGCGCCCACTGTCCTCCAAAGTGCGTCAGTTTCAAAAATCGTTCGATTTCTTTTTGCGAGTAAAAAACAATAAAATTCGGAACCTCGTTTATTTCTCTAAGTAGTTTTTCCTCCTCTCCCTTCAAACATATTTTCCACTGCCTGCCTTCACTATCTTTCAAATTCTCCCCAAGGCTCACTCCTCGCGCAAGCAATTTATCTGTTATGATTTTTCTTACTACAATTTGTTCAAGTTCACGTGCGCTGTATTCGGCAACCTGGGCGTAATATTGCATATGCTCTCTAAGTCTGCCTTCTTTCACAAGCCCCGTTAACGCATTCTCCACGCTCTCAATACTAATCACTTCTCTTTTGTTTTTTGTGAATTTTTCATTGATTTTATGCACGATTATCTCAAGGCTCATCGGAGCGCTGACAATTTTTTCAAGTTCTTTTTTGTCGATTCTTACTTCCTGCCTTTTTGATTGGGGGAATTCATCTACAATTAGTTTGTATTCGCGTGCACGATTGCGCCCTAACACCAAATACATCGTTCCCATTCCCACGGACACCAAGCAAACAAAAGCAAAAAATATGCTCCATCTTTCTCCCGATTCCTCAACCCAGCTATCGGTTATTTCTGCTTGCCCGATTCTGAAAATTATTTTATTTTGTCCCTGTACCCATCTTGACGCAACACTTGCCTTTGACGATAAAAGCGGAACACGCACCCAAGCCGCGCTTTCATTTTTTCTGACATCTACAAATCCTGCTTGCAAAGGCGCGCCATCCTCAAGAATCAAATAATTTCTGGTTCCGGAGTTTTTTTGCACAAGCACTGCCTGATATTTGGCAAGTCTAACAACTGCGCGTGCATATGCTCTCCCAAACTGGTCTTGTATTTCAACAATTGCATATTCTGCCTGTGGCCAATTCTGTTGCACGAACGAACCTATCCATGCCGCCTTTGAATCTTGTACTTTCGAGCCTTCCATCGTGTTTCTCCCAAGGCTTTTTTGTGCAAATACCTCTCTTTTCGGAGTAAGCACAACTGCAAAATATTCAATCTCCTCATTTTGCACATACTCGGGTGTTATGCTCGATTGAAAAGAAACTGCCAGATTAGCGCTCGCACTTTTTGAGCCAACCACGCGCCCTACATTTTTTGGCAGGCGCATATCCCACATTCTCGCAAGCCTTCCATCCGCGTCTCGTGCGGATGCCCTCATCCAAATGTCCTGTTGTGCGCTTATCGATTTCACAACTCCAACAAAGCCATCCTTTCCAATGAGTTTTTTATCGCAGGCAATTTTTCCCTCCTGCGTATTTGGGGAGGTTTCCAATTTTTGCACGAGTCGTTGTGTGAACGCATCCACATCTGCAATCTCATCAATTGTTTTGCGAGCAACAATTACTCTCACTCCAAAACCAGATTCAACATCTTCAAATTCAGTATTCCCCTGTGCGCGTGATAAAAATTCTGGCGCCCCGCCCTCCTTAGCGGAGCCTTCTTTTGAAATGCTGATATTTTGCACTACTCCCATATATACAAGTGTAGAATTTTCTCCAAACACCTTGCTAATATTTTTTTGCAATCCCAGTGGCCATGCGCCGGAGGGCATCACAAATATTTTTCTCTCCCCATCAATGCCGATATTTTCAAGCGGAACTACATCAAATTTCCATGCGGTTTTTTGCACTTCTTTTTTCAAACTCCCTTCAAGTTTTGAAAATGTGCCTGCGCCCGCCCAATTGCCTTTTACAAGTACGATTTCTACTGGGATTTCTTGCTCATAACTGCACACATCAAGCTCGTACCCCTCAAATCCTTTTCCTTCAATGTCCAACCAAAGAGAATTTTCCTGTCCATATAACGCCGGCAACGCCTGATGCACTCCAATCCAATTTGAACCCGCGTTGAGCGTGCCCTCCATTTGTGGCGCAGGAAATAAAATAATACATATCGCGAGCAAGGCAAATGAGAGAAGAAGCCCGGCAAGAAGATGCTTTGCATTGATTTTCATTACTATATTTATTGGAGTCGGCAAAATAAAAGAATTCCTCTTGTGTTCTTTGCGCCTTTTTATCTGCAAATTAAACCAACCCTTCATGAATTCCTCTTTTATTTATATGGGTTCAAATCCTCTTATGAAACTGGCAAACTTCTATTCCAGAAAGAAATTAGTGGAAGCCTCTCTTTTGCGCATAGTGCCAAAGGACAAACTGCCTTACGAGGTGTACGGTCTCATCAACGAGTTTCTTGCCCGCGGCGGAAAGCGTTTTAGATCTCTTCTGGCTTTGGAATGCTCTCGCCTGTGCGGGGGCAAAGATGAAGATGCTCTGCCTGCCGCCACGGCAATAGAACTCTTTCACAATTTCACTCTCATTCACGACGATATAGAAGACGGGTCCCAACTTCGCCGTGCAAAACCATGTTTGCATATTACGCACGGACTGCCGCTTGCGCTCAATGCCGGCGACGGGCTTTTTATGATGGTGTGGAAAGCGGCTCTTGAAATAAAACAAAAAAATTCTTTTTCGGCTCAACAAATTTTGCTTTCCGCCTTCACCTCTGTGCTTGAAGGTCAGGCAATGGAATTGGCATGGTACCGCCAGAATAACTGGGATGTTTCCGAAGATGATTACATTACAATGGCGGGCGGGAAAACTGCCTCCCTTATAGAAGCCTCATGCCAGGTCGGTGCGCTTTTGGGCGGGGCAAGCCAAAAAGAACAGGAACTGCTTGCAAAATACGGTTACAAAGTAGGTCTCGCATTCCAAATACAAGACGACCTTCTCAATTTGGTAGGCGAAGAGGAAAAATACAAAAAAGAAATCGGCGGGGACATCCGCGAGGGAAAACGCACTCTTATGGTGTTGGATTGCCTGAAAAAACTCCCCGCAAAAGATGCATCAAAAATGCGTAAAATTCTCGGAGAGGAAAAAACGACTCAACAGGACATTGATTGGTGCATAGAAAAAATGAAGGCAAACGGCTCGATTGAGTATGCCTCCAAATATGCACACAAGCTTGTTGATGATGCTTACGATTGCCTCGGCCCATTCAAAAAATCACAGGAGCGCGATGATTTGCAAGCGGTTGCGCGTTACATTATCGACCGAGAGGAATAAGCTCAAAAACAAATCAGATTCTCTTATTTTTTTATCTATTTTCGTTTGTCCTTGTTTATTTTTTCAAACCTACTTTAGCATCCCGACCGCCGCCTCATAATAAGCAAGCGAAATAGTCGCGGCAAACGGGGTGAAAATCAAAAAGAAATAAATCGGATAAAATATGAACGACACGCTCGGCACGATAAACAAGATATAAATCAATATCAATATCGCCGCGGACGAGAGCGGATTTCTTATGCTCGTGACAAGAGAATTTTTCAACGACGCGCGAACCCCCCCTTTCTTCACGATGTATGCCGGGAACGCAAGCCAGAAAGGGAATTGCGCCATCATCCAAACAAACAGTGCCACCGAAATTCCAAGCACCGTAAGAATATCTCCAATCTGCTCTTTTAGCAAAACCGACGCAATCAAAATAAACGCCATCGGGGCAAACGCGACTGCCTGCCAGCAAAGCCCCACAAGCCAGAGCTTGACCATATTATTTTGCAAATACTGTAAATGCTCCATGATGCCAATGTCTCGCGAACCCGAACCTATCTCCGCGCACGTGTGCATGAACGCCCCAATCGAGGGGAATAGCAAAAGAGTGATTGAAAGTCCGCACGCCACCGTGCTTGCGAGTATGGCAATCAGCGCAACCGGATTCGAAATCCATGTGCCTCCGGGGCCAAGATAAAGCGCAATTAGTCCGTCAAGAAGAATAAAACTTATCCCAAATCCAAAACTGACTAATGTAGTAATCGCGAGCAAAAGCCCCGCAATCATAAAAAGTCCTGCACGCGCCACATAAATTTGCACGCCCATATTTAGCAATCGTAATAAGTTCACTTTCTTCCCTTCCGTCTTAAGTTTTGGGTTGAGCAGTGAATTTTTTAAATGTACTCACAATTTACTATTCATATGTTTTTTTCAGTTGGCATTGGGGGGTGCCGTGTGGGTTTGTTTGACCAAACCATTATAAATGATTTCGTTGTATATTAATTAATGGTAAAATGTGGTTTGCGTTTTCGGTCTCCTTAAACGCATTCCTATACGCTGGTGAATGTATGCCTCGTGGTAAGCGCATTGTAATCGAAAGAAATGTGAAAGATCCAATCGTGCAGAAAATCAAATCCTTCAAGATTTCGGAGCTCAAGAGCGGACGCAAAAGGACCGAGTCCGAACTTGATTCATCTATTGCCGAAATGGTTCGCACAGCTCAACTCATGTACGAGCAGGACAAGCTGGACCGTGCAAGATTGCGCTCAATGGGCTTTCTTACAGTAGACGAGGCATACGACGAGGTGAAGCGCGCAGGGCTTCCAATTTCTGCCCGCGCATTCGGCGGCCGCGTAGAGAGGCGTTCCATCCATTCGGAAAAAATCGGAAAGAAAAGGCTTATTCCAAAGCCCGTAATTTCCGACTGGGTTTCATTGCACCGCGATTTCTATTCTGTAAAAGACGCATTTGAAATACTCAAAAATCACGAGAGCGAATTAAATTTGAGGGCGTTTATCGGTCGTGTAGAAAAAAATGCGATTCCTTCAATAAAAATAAACACTCAGCGCTGGATTCCGCGCGAGATTGTTGATTCTCTCACACATGTTTCAAAGAGCTATTATGACGTTTCGCAGTCAATTGCGTTCTTGCAGGACAAGGGCGTTAAGATTCGCAGAAATGCGTTTGAGCGCAGGCTTGACCGCAACCGCATTCCGCACGAGAAAATCGGCGGAAGGCGTGTCATTGCAAAAGACGTCATAGATGAGCTTGCGAATAAGGAAATCGCACTTGCCGCAAGAAAGATGGCAAGGTCTTAATTTTTTTTGTTTTCTCTCAATCTTTTTCTTTTAAATACTCCCCCGCCTAATTATTATCAGTACTTTGCACAATGGTTTTTCATATGGACGAAGAGCGATTAAAAAAACTTGAAATAATTGAAAAGGGCGGAATAAACGCGTACCCATATTCCTATGACTGCAGTGCATACTCCACGCAGATATTACAATCTTATGAAAAATTTGAAGGCACCACGCAAAAAATCGCGGGAAGAATAATACAAAAACGCGATTTCGGCGCCCTCGCATTCTGCCATATACAGGACAACGAAGGAAAAATACAGGCGATGGCCCGCGCCGACGATTTGGGCGAGCAGAAAATGGCTCTCTTTGCCTCCTTGGATTTAGGCGACATTATCGGCGTTGAGGGGAAAATCGGGAAAACAAAGAAGGGGGAAATTTCACTCTTTATATCCGATTTTAGCTTGCTTTCAAAATCATTGCGCTTTATGCCCGACAAATTCAAAGGGCTTTCAGACACCGAAATCAGATACAGAAAACGCCATCTTGATTTGATTGCAAATCCTTCCGTGCGCAAATTCTTTGTCGCCCGCCAAAAAATAGTGGATTCAATCCGCTTATTTCTAAACTCGCGCGGCTACCTTGAAGTGGACACCCCAATCCTGCAAAAAATATATGGTGGTGCCGCCGCAAAGCCATTTACCACAATGCACAATGCACTGGATCAGAAATTATATTTGCGTATTTCCAACGAGCTTTATCTAAAACGGCTCATCATCGGCGGAATTGACAAAGTGTACGAGTTTTCAAAGGATTTTCGCAACGAAGACATAGACTCCACTCACAATCCCGAATTTACCCAGGTGGAATTTTACGAGTCTTACAAAGATTACAATAATTACATGGCTCTCACGCAGGAAATGTTTGCAAAAATTCTTTCCGAGCTTGGAATGGGTAAAAAGATAATTTTTCAGGGAAAGGAAATAGACTTCTCAAATTTCGGAACCGTTTCTCTTTACGAAGATATACTCAAAAAATCAAAAATAGACATTCTTTCATGGAAAGACGAAAACGAGGCTTATGCGCAATGCGTTGCCGTTGGCGTAAGACCTTCAACACACACTCTTTCAAAATGTGTTGATGCCCTCTTTGACCATTTTGTCGTGCCAAATCTGCCCGGCGCCTGCTTTGTAATAGATTTTCCTTACTACATGTGCCCGCTTACAAAGAAAAAACGCGGCAATCCGGCTTTGGCAGAGCGATTTGAACTCTTTATCGGCGGATACGAGTGCGGGAACTGCTATTCCGAATTAACCGATCCGCGAGAGCAGAGAAGAAAGCTTGAAGAGCAGGCAGTGCACCTTCGCGCAGGCGATGAGGAATCCAATCCTTTGGATGAGGACTTTTTGGAGGCAATGGAATATGGTATGCCCCCAACTGCTGGAATGGGAATCGGAATAGACCGGCTCGCAATGATATTTACCGACAACATTTCAATAAAAGAAGTGATTCTCTTTCCATCAATGAAAGACTGATTTCATTTTTTTTAAAGACGCATTTTTTCTTCAGTCATTTCTATCTTCTTTAAAATTTTAAAATTAAAAAATAAATAAAAAAATTATTGGAATTCAAGTTCCAATCCGCCGACAATTCCTGTTATCAGGTTGAAAATCAGCACGCTTATTGCAATCGCAATCGCGCCAATAATTGTGTATCCTATCGCGACAACAATTCCAATCACAATCATGCTCACTGCCGCCTCCATGCCCGCGCCGGTTGCCATGCTCACTATTCCCATAATTATCATTATCAGCGCAACCAGCACTCCGATTATTCCGTACAAAACGGCGCCGATTTTAGTCGCGCTCATAACTCCGATTTTTTTCAATAACATTTTTCCCATTTTTTCACCCTCTACTTTGTCATACTTGAGAACTTATCCATATCTATATTCTTGCCCTTCATAAACTTCTCTAATCTCTTTCTCATGCCCCTGTCTTTTTTTACCCCTCCCAGCATGCTTGAGAGCTTTTCAAACTGAGTTATAAGCTCGCGAACTTCTTCCTGTTTTGCGCCCGAACCACTGCAAATTCTCTCCATTCTGCTCTTGCTTTTCTTCACAAGCTGAGCGTCTTTTCGTTCCTCTTTTGTCATGGATGAAATAATCGCTTCATATTTCTTGAGTTTTTGCTCCGACGTCTTGAGCATGTCTTGTGGCAAATCATTTACCCCCATCATGGACATAACTGATGAGAGCGGGCCCATTTTTTTTGCGGCTTTTAGTTGTTTGTAAAATGAATCAAGCGTGAGCTCCGTCAAATCCTCTTCTTCAAGCTTTTCCTCTTGTGCGACTTTTTTTATCTTGTCAATTAGTGTTTCAAAATCGGCAAATCCGACAAGCTTACCGACAAACTTTTTGGAATCAAAAGCGGAAAAATCGCCCGCTTTTTCTCCCGTGCCAATAAAGAGAATCGGAACCTTCGCCTCATTGCAAGCCGCTAATGCGCCTCCTCCTTTACCAGAGCCGTCCATTTTTGTGATAATCACTCCACTAAGCCCGACCGCCTGATTGAATTCTGACGCCTGCTTTCCGGCAACCTGCCCGATGTCTGCAGACATTACAAGTATTTTCTCTTGTGGCGCAACAAGGCGTTCAATCTCTTTTAGTTGAACCACCAGCTCTTCATCAAATGCAGACCTTCCAGCCGAGTCCACAATCACAATATCTTCTTTTGCTTTTGGCATACAAGTGGAAATTATTTTTGAAATATTTTTTTCCCCTTTAATGCCATAAAATTCCGCGCCGGTTTTTTTAGCCAACTGTTCCAATTGCTCAAACGCGGCAGGCCTGTCTGTGTCGCACGCAATCAATCCGACCGACAATCCTCTCGCTTTGTAAAAATGCGCAATCTTTGCGCAGGTTGTGGTCTTTCCGGAGCCATATAATCCCAAAAGCAGTATTTTTCTTTTTTGCAGTGAGGGCTCATAATGCTCCCCCATAAGCAATACAAGTTCATCATATACTGCGCGCACTACTTGTTCGCGCATTGAAAGCCCTTTTGGCTGGTCTTGCGAAAGCACCTTTTTCTCAATATTTTTAGTCAGTGCAAAAACAAGTTTTACCGGGACGTCATTTGCAATAAGCACTCGCTGTATTTGTCGCAGAAATTCCTTTACCGCCGCCTCGTCCACAATGCCCGTGCCTGTGAGTTTTGCAAAAGCCTCGCGTATTCCTTTTCCTAAGTCCATACAATCCCGTTTAATATATAGAAATTTGATCGTTTTTTTATTCGTCCAAAAATCTGAAAAGTTCCAATATTTTCGGATTAGCTGACGCTAATAATCTGGTTTTCGGAGTTTATTAAATTAGCACTACCATTTAGTGCGAATGCACTAATCTTTTGGCATCAGTTTTCGCTGAAGCGATTCTGCACTTGTTCTATCTCCTATATTTGAGAAATAAATGTTTATTTCCCTTACAGCAATATCTCGAAATTCCCTATATTTTTTATTTATTTTATCTGAAACATCAACATTTCTTGGGCCGCCTATGCCTGCGGGTATCTCCTGTCCATATAAAAATGCGCCCACCGGCCGAAACGCCCCTTCAAAAGAGTCAATGAAATATTTCACGTCCCCTCCTTTGTATCCTTTCATTCGTTCTGCAAAGTAGCCATCTGATTTTTTCAGCGTCCAAGTTGCGCGGGTAATCGCAATCATGTCGTCCGCAGTCAGGTTATATTTTGTAAATAATGGGTCGTCCCTTGACAAAAATCTGGACTCTTGGCGCATAAACTGTTCTATCCAAGAAATTGTATCCTTGGGAGTCTGCCCCGCCTTTAGCATTTTGTAAGTATAATTTAGAATTTCCTCATATTGCCCTTGGTTTAGTATTTTTTCATATTCGGGGTGTGCGCCTTGTATCAGTGCCACCGCGTTTGAAAGTGTCGGATTGGAAATCTTTTGAGAGTAGTCGGCTTGGTCTTCTGAAATTTTTTTAATAGAGCCAAATCCCTGCATTATCAGCACCCAATCACCGTGTTTGCTTACCTCGGCTTTATTTATAAACAATTAAGTGCATAATTTCGTTTGCAATACTCAGTTAGCCTAAAAGCCGTTTTCTCGGAAGAAAAGGTTCTTAGGTTAAAAAAGGGAGAAATGGTTTGGGAGAGAATAAAAACCGCGTATGCAATATATTATTCGGGCTCCGATAGTCTAGCCCGGTCAAGGACGCTGGCCTTTCAAGCCGGTAACCCGGGTTCAAATCCCGGTCGGAGCGATCTCCCTTTTTTGCGCTGATGCGCAAAAGGCTGTACAGCCTGCTTCGCAGCCTGTCCATCTCGGTCGGAGCGAGTCCAACCCTTTTTTAGAAAAAGAAAACTAACCTTTGCAACCAAACTATTTTCCCGCGCCCTTTACCATCTGTTCAATTTTTTTGCCCTGCGCAGTGGTCCTGCATATCTGCAAATAAGTAATTGCACCCGCGCACAAGAATGCCAGAACCGCTATCGCAACTGATTTTGTAATCAAATAAAACAATATTGCAAACAATGCAAAGAAAATAACTGCAACTGCAAAATAGCCGTCAAGAAATTTTTTCTCAAGCAATAAAACATCCGCACTATTTTTGGATTCGGATACAATAACCGTCGTATTCTTCACGCTTGCGACTTTCATCTTGTCTGCAGTATTTACAATCGCGTCAAGCTCTTTCTTTAGCCGCTCAATGACCTCATCCGCATTTTTCTTGCTCATCTTATATCGCGTTATGTGCATGAGCAAGTCATTTATATGGAATTTATAAGAATATAGCACTGATGAAAAAATGCATAGACCCAAGTACGTTGCCCTTTCAATTTTTTTAGTTCGCCATTTTGAAAAACGTTGCCTGTTGCCTTTTTTATCTGCTCAGTTTGCAAGCGAATTTATATCTGAAATAGATTCTCTAAGCGCATCATTGTCATATTGTGGAACCGCGCAAATCAATCCATAAAATCTGTGTGCAATAAGATTATTCTGAGCATCAAATACTCCCTGCAATGCCTGTGAATATGCCGCCTTTTTTGAGATATCAAGATATGCCGCTTCATACGCAACCTGCTCATACTCAACGCTATCATTGAACGCCGCAGTCAAATTTTCATACTTCCAAACGTCGTAAATAAAGCTTTTTCCCTCATCCAGCGCAATCGGCAGGCAAAACGGAGTGGACGAATAACACGCTTTCTGGCAAGTTTCATAATTCACGCATTTATTATTGTCAATTCCAACAAGCCGCCTGCATGCATTATCTGTGTAAATTGAATTTTTGAATTTTAGAAAAGTTTTATGCACACTCTCCATGTCCTTTTGATTCTGAATAGTCGGGTTTGCATTTTTTTGTGCCTGTGGAGTCTGCACGGGGTTTGTCTTTTGTGCAACCGAAGGATTTTCGGTGTTTTTCTGAGTCTGATTACTCTTTTGTGCAATAGTCGAATTATTTACTTCACTTTTGGGCGCAACACACCCAAAAAAAAGCATAAGCAAAACAATTAGAATTAACCAATTTCTCATTGTTTCCCCTTACAAGTTAATCTTTGCCCGAATGATTTCGGCAATCTTTCTCTGCTCCAGCGAAGCATCAATGCGTTCCCACTTTGCCCCCATGAACGAAGTGCGGTAAAGCTTCTCGTAATTTTCGCGCACTTTTTTCTGAAATGGTGAGTCGGCTTCAAACCTATCCGGCAATTTTTGCCCGAGTTTTCTTTTCATTGCCTGTGCAACCGGCAAATCCAGCCAAAACACAATATTCGCCCTAAGAAGCCCCTTTTCCTCTATTTGCATCATTCTCTTTTGCAAATCCATTTTATCTGACTGGTATGCGGCGGTTGAAATGCAATATCTGTCCGCAATAACCCAGCCTTTGAGCATATCCGCTTTCATCTTTTCCTGCGCGGAAATTATATCCTGCAAATATATTGAGAAAAGTTCATCCTCTTCATAGCTTTTTTTTCCGCTAAGATGTGCGCGAACCTCTTTTGCAGACTCGCTGGGGAATTTGTGCAAAAACACCCTTTCCCTTCTCTTTTTTACAAACTTCTCAAGCTCGGCAACTTGTGCCCCCTTGCCGCATCCGTCGATGCCCTCAAAAACTACAAATGGATATGCCATGCATTTCTCTATACAATGAATATTAAAACAGCTTCTGCCAAATCAATGTATATGAATTATCCTCTTTGCTCCTATTGCATGCGCCGGCATTCAAAGCATCCATATGTCACAAAATGCAAAAGTGATTCAGATTGCTTTGCCTGCGCGGGTGCGATGGGTAAAATTTTATCGCTTTGCCAGGAAGCGGCAGGGCTTGCAAAAGCGTACGAGTGGGATACGTTCATTGTGCAAAGCACGTTTGACAAAAAATTGCTTGCACGAGAAGAGGAGCTTTTGGACAACGAGCCAATAGAGGACACCATGGCGATAAAAAACGATGTAAATAAAATCGCAATAAAACATTTGGAAAAGCTCACCTCAAAAAAATCGGGCGGAAACGATTCGCAAATGATTTTTAATTTGGATTTTAAGAATATGCGCGCCAAAGCAAACTCTTCAAACCTGTTCATCTTTGGTCATTACATAAAAAAATCCCGCGAATATTGCCAGCACGACTGGGCTTGTTCTGCGTGCAATGGCAAGGGATGCAAAAAATGCAATTTCCACGCGCAAAATTATCCCTCAATAGAAACCGCTTTTAGAAAAGTCTTTGCGCCCGCATTCGGAGCGGCAGACTGTTATCTTCATGCTTCCGGGCGAGAAGATGTGGATGTAATGTCCCTTGGGACCGGAAGACCGTTTGTAATTGAGCTGACTCATCCAAGAAAAAGGCATGCAAATTTGCAGGCTCTTGCGGATGAGCTAAAAGCAAATTCCCCAATAGAAGCCCTCGGGCTGATGTATTGCAAAAATTTCTGGATAGAAACAGTTTGCACATCTCACTTTGACAAGCACTATATGGCAACCATAAGCGCCGAGCGGGCGCTAAATGATGCCGATTACAAATTGCTTTCTCTCAACCTTCCGCTTCTTTTGCAGCAGCGCACCCCGATTCGCGTGCTAAAGCGAAGGGCAGATCTTATTCGGCATCGGCGCATATACGATTTGCAATCCGAGCCATGCGAAGATGGAAAACTCAAGCTTGCAATTTGGGCGGAGGCGGGCACCTACATAAAAGAATTTATTCACGGGGATACCGGGCGCACGGTTCCAAGTGTGAGCTCAATGCTACAAACCCCATGCAAATGCGACCAGCTTGATGTGATGGGCGTGGACGATTTTTTCATTAAGACGCTTAGAAAATCTTAAGCGCATCCAACCCAATTCATTTTTCAATTAAGCATTTAAACTCAGGCTGATTTTGTATTTCTGGTGTGTTAATTGGACATGTTTTTGTTATCTGAAGCCACTCTTCCAATGGAGGGAATCCGGGTTGCAACCGCACTGGCGGGAGTCGCAATCGGCACCTATTACGATCTTTTCAACAAAAAAAATGTGCCCGAAATGTTTTTGTACATATTTTTGGCAATTGCATTTATCCTAAACGTTGTAGCATACGATTCAACAATTTCCTTTTATGCAATAGGCACCGCCGTGTTGGTGTTCGCAGCCTTTTATCTCTTATACAAAACCGGTCAGCTCGGAGGTGCGGATGCGTACATAATGACTGCATTGGCACTCTTACTTCCGATACAGCCAAAGGGGCTTTTACTAATCGCGCAACCCTCATTTCTCAGCCTTCCATTCATATTGGACATAATTCTCGCATCCGGAATTTCATTCATGCTCTACATGCTTGTTCGCTCAATCCCGGTCGCATTTGGCTCTCTCAAACTTCCGGGCAAACTTGAGCGCAAATCAATTTTTGGCGCGTTTGCAATTGTGCTTGCGTTTGGAATATTCTCCGTGTTTGCCGCAAAAAGCGGATTTGTGTCAATCAACTATTTCCTTTTCCTCTCCTTCATGGTTCTTCTTTGTGCCTATTTTACAATCTTCAAAAATGCGATAAACGATTCAATGCTTGTCTGGGTTGAGGGAAATAAAGTCGAAGCGGAGGACATTCTTGCGATAGACAAAATGGATTCTCAAATAGTGAAGGAGTATTCTCTTTCGCGCTTAGTGGATGAGAAAATGCTTGCGCGGCTTAAGGGAATAAAGCAGAAAAAAGTCGCACTCTATGCACATTTGCCCCCGTTCATTCCGCACATTTTAATCGGGCTTTTAGTATCGCTCTTCTTTGGAAATATAGTTCTTTTATTCTCCGGCGGATTTTAAAAAAACATTTTCATTATTTTTTTGGGCGGGTTTCCCCATTTCAATTCTTTTTCAAAAATGTTTTTCTCTCCCTTTTCAATTTTTTTCTGCTAAAAAAACGCATCCAGACCTTTCTGCTTTCCTTCGGATTTCAAATCCTCTTCCTGCACTCCAAGCTCCTTTAGTATTTTCAGAACAGTTGGAATAATTTGGTGGTTGATATAATAATCTGCATCGTAATCTTTTGCCATTTCCACAACTTCTGCTTTATCCGAGACGGAATTCTTTGAGGTTTTGCTTCTTTGCGCGCTTGCATTTGAGCTTTTCTCAAGCTCGACTGCCGCATTGCTTGTTCGTGTTACAATGTATCTCACAACGCTTCCGCGCGCGAGTTTTTCCCCGTGCCCTCTCTTATTTGCCTTGAGCGCCGCAACGAGTTCGGGGGATTTTATTTCATATTTGTCCAAATCTTTTGTAAGCTGGGTTTGAATTACCATCTTCTCCATGGGCATTGTGCCGGCGCGAACTTCTTGCACAACTTTTTTTACTATCTCAACCGCCTTGTCCTTTGAACCGTCTTTTAATATTGCATCCAGCACTGCCTTTTGCGTCTCTCTTGCGACAATGGACCAATCCCTTCTTACGAGCTCAAATCCGCGGATTTTGAGTTTTCCTTTCTCATCAATAAGCGCATATTTTTTCTTTGCCCCTGTGGTTTTTGCCCCGGTATTTGATTTTTTGGATACGAACACTCCGCGCGGGAAAAAGCCCTCAAGCTCCAATTCCATGGTGCCTGGCAAAGTCTTATTCACTTTTTCCATCCATTTGAGTGCGTCCTCTTTTTTCTTATCCCCTAAAAGCAAAAATGCGGAATCCGTGTCCGCGTAAAGAACCTCAAATCCCGCCTCTTGTCCGCTCTCAATTGTTTTTGTAATAAAATGCCGCCCCCAAGCAGTGACTGATTCTGCCGCAGAGCGTGAATAGTACCTGCTTCTTGCAAATGCCAAATATCCATAATACGAATTTGCCAATATTTTCAACGACTGCTGTCTTGCCCACATCGCCCTGTACTCGTCCGTTTCAGGCTCAAGTTTTTTGAGCGAGTCTTTGAGCTTTCCTCTTGCAGTAATCACTTTTTCAAGCACGTCTGGCAAAAGACCTTTCGGATGTTTTGCAAATTTCGCGCCGGTTGGAGAAATAAAACAATCCTTGTCATCCACTCCTTTCGGATTAATTGTGAACGGGTCAATATTGTGCGAAATAATAATTGAGGGGTACAGTCCCCGAAAGTCAAACACCATTATATTTTCATAAATCCCCGCATTGGGTGTTTTTACAAATGCGCCTTCAATCGGATTCATCATTCTTGCTTTTACTTCGTTTTCATCCGGTCGGTTTGGCACAATCGCCCCTCGCTCGCCCGCCTCATACATAAGCAAAGACTCAACCAGTTGCGAAGAAGTTGCGCCCATTATATCTGTGGGGGGCATGTGTGTCACTTTTGACATTTCAAGCTCAAGCGGCAAAACTTTTTGCGCAAGCTCCCATGTTGCCTGTGCATCAATTCTTGAATAATCTGCCAGCGGCCCGTTCAATTTTTTCTCATCCCACATTTTGTAAATTTCAAGCCTCTCAACATTTTGCTTCCACTCGCTTTTTTTGCCGACAACCGATTCGTATGCCGCTTCAAGCGTGAATCTATTCAATTTTACTGCGCCGATAAACGCAAGAAATCGCAGTAATGGAAATAGGTCAATGTAAATTCTGCCCCTGATTTTTGCAACATCTCGCATTCCTCTTTTCTTAATGCTGAAAGAGGAGCCGTCTCTTCCAAATGCCAGATTCGCTTTCGTGGCTTTCGCACGCTCCGCCAAATAGGGCAAGTCAAAATTAGTTGAATTATATCCGACAACAATTTCCGGGTCCTCTTTTTTTATTATACCGCTTAACTCCTCAATCATCCCTTTTTCGGTTTTGCAGTTTTTTGAAAACGGTCTGCCCTCAATATCCTTGTATGTGAGTATGTACGAATCTTCCAACTTTTGGCTGGTCGCATAAGAAATCATAATTGAGGGGTCTTTTTGCGGTCTTGGTGCGCCGACCGGATTGTAAGTCTCAATATCAAACGCAAGCATTCTAAACTTGGGATTGCTGTCTTGTCTTTTGATTATCTTCTCAATAATTTTTCCTTTTCTTTTGTAAGTGACTTTCATCAATGGTCCGATTTTTTTATCAATCATGTACCGCCTTCCAAAGGGAATATTGTACTCCCAGGCAGGATAATCCTTTAGCGCCGAGCGCAAATCCGGAACCTCAGGCGGAAAATTCGCAAACACTTTTAGCACATGCCTTTTATGTCCCTCAACTTCCATTTCAACCTGTTCAATTCTTTTGGGTTTTATCTTTTGTCCACGGTGCAGTGCGGTTTTTTGCATCAGTTTTTCAATCTCGCTTTTTGGGGCGTCAACATAAAAGTAAGGTTCGTAAATGTCATACAGATAAAAAACGGATTTCGCCTTCATCTGCAATCGCACATAAGTTTGATTGTTTTTTATTATGTAATCGGTTTCAATCAAAACCGCCGAGCGGGTTTTTTCCTTAAGGGCTTTTTTCACCGCCCGATTTTTTGGCGCCGCGTGCGCCGCAGGCTCGCCGGTTGCATTTTGCGAGTGCTTGCTATCGCCGTGCGCGTTTTCCATTATCTGATTTAATATAGCAAGCTAAAAAACACTTTCAATCAGTGCAAATTTACAATTGAGCAGAATTGCTCAATCAGCTACGGACTATCTAAAAACAGTTATTTCTTCTTTTTTACTTCTGCGATATCTTCCAGGGAAACAAACGAGTCAAGCTCCTTCATATAAGGTGCCATCTCTTTTTTCTGCGCGTCCTTGTACTTTCTTTCATCCTCGCGCTTTCTTGCATGGAAGTGGGCATCGTCCCTTCGTGCCTCGCGGTTCTTTCTGTCTTCCACATTTTTGGTTCCCTGCTCAATAATGGATTGGTAAATAGCATCAAGCTCTTTGCTCATGGCATCCAAGTCTTTTCTTATCTGTTTTCTTGAATCCCTTTTTGCCCTCAAATCATCTCTTAATTTTTTGAGTGCCACCCATTGTGCCGAATCTTTTGTGGCGGCATTGAATTCCTTTTTGAGCACATCAAGCTTTCTAATGAGGTCTTTTTCCTGCGCGGCAGTGTATGCACTAGTCGCAATGAAAAATTCCAGCTTGTCAATTCTTTCCTGTATTCTGCTGGGGCTGGAGGACTTCTTCGAATCGCCTTTTGGGTATTTAGCATCCAATTCTTTTTGGATGTCCACGATTTCGTTATTTGTCTGGCGCAGGGTGGAGATAAGATCCTTTTTTTCTTTGGATTTTTTCTCCATCAAAGCGCGCAGGTCGTCTTTGCCTTCCATAAAAAAGCCTGATTGATATTAAGCTTGATTGTTTTTTTGCTTCATCTATATTTCTTCCAAATATTTATAAACCGAAGGCAGAAATTGTTTTTGCAAGTGTAGGCATATGTAGGTATTCTTATAAACCGCGCGTGTGCAGTAAATGATGCCTATCCGTCTTTTGTTCCGCTCAATGGAGTGGAAAACTGGTCGCCTTGCCGGCGCCGCTATGGCGTCGGCCTACTTTTTACGATGTGTTCTCTTTAGCGTGCGCCTGTTTTCTACTGTTTTCACAAAACATCTGTTACCATATCCACCATTCTGTTTGAATAGCCCCACTCGTTGTCATACCAGGAAAGCACTTTCACGCTGTTTCCAATTACTTTTGTAAGCTCGGCATCCACAATTGACGAGTGCGCGTCCCCAACAATATCCGAAGACACGAGAGGCTCGGTGCTAAATTTCATTATGCCCTTCATGCCGGTTTTGGATGCTTTCTCAAGCAGTGCATTTACCTCAACCGCATCCGTTTTTTTCTGTACAACAAAGCTCATATCTGTGATAGAGCCGCAGGGGACCGGCACTCTTAGTGCAATGCCGTCCAATTTTCCCGAAAGTGCGGGAATAACATCTCCGATTGCCTTTGCCGCGCCCGTGCTTGTGGGGATAATATTTATTGCCGCCGCCCGCGCCCTTCTTGGGTCTTTATGCGAAACATCCAGCACTCTTTGGTCATTTGTGTAAGCATGGCAAGTGGTCATGAATCCCTCTTTAATAGTGAAGTTATCGTTTATCACTTTTGCAACCGGCGCAAGCGAGTTTGTAGTGCAGGATGCCATTGAAATTATCTTGTGCCTGTTTTTGTCATACTCGTTATCATTTACGCCCATCACAACCGTAATGTCCGCCCCGCCTTTTTTGCACGGCGCGGAAATGAGAATTTTTTTGGCTCCGGCGTCAAAATGCTGACCTGCGCCTTCCCTGTCCGTGAACGCGCCAGTGCATTCAAGTACTGTATCTATGCCCAAACTTTTCCATGGCAGTTTTTTCGGCTCCCGCTCAGATACCACTTTGATTTTATCCCCGTCAATCGAAATCCATCCGTCCCCGAATTTTATTTCCTCTTTCATCACTCCATGAACCGAATCATATTTTAGCAATTGTGCAGATGCCGCCGCCCCGCCCGGGTCATTAATCGCGACCAAATCAAATTTTTTGCCCAACACTTTTTTCTCGAGTGCGGCTCTAAGAACGATTCTGCCGATTCTTCCAAACCCGTTTATTGCGACCTTCATTTGCACACCCTCCAAATTTGAAAATAAATTCTGCCTGTTCAATCTGTCTGCCCCAATTAAAATAAACTTACTCTTCAAGCGCAATTTGTGGAGCAATCATTTCCTATTCTCAAATGTCTCCCCCATCAACCACTGCACATTGATTTTATAAACCTCCTCGGCGAGCACAAACCATGTTGGTATTTCAAGGAATGAATATGTATGCTCAAGAAGAGCAAAATAAAATTTCCCAAGAGCGCAAGCGCCAAATGGATGCTCAAAATTTTCTTAATAAAATTTCCGGCTCGCTTGAGCGAATATCACAAGATAATAGCAAATCCGTTCCTGTCCCAAACATTATTCTTGCGAATTCGAGCCTGAAGGAAAAAGTTGATACTCTTAATTTTGCACTTTCACAGTCCGCTCATCCTGATTTGAGGGCATCTATAGATAATGGATATGTGCATATTTCACGCGCAGACTATATCCCAAACCAAAATTTTGCAGAGCAGGCGATATTTGGATTAAGCGAGCTTGGCAAGGTCTCATTTGGCGCCAAAACAATTAATGTAGAAATCAAAATATCAAATTCAAAGCAGAAGTCTCTTGAGTCTGTGGATAACGCAACTCAGGCATTTATGGCGAACCTGCAATCAATGTCCAAATCAATCAAGTCCGAATATTTGTCCCCTCTTGCATCAGAAATCCTCAAAGGGCAAGAAATTCTCAGAGACAAAATCAATCGCGGCACCCTAAATGCCGGAACAACAATCAAACTAAATTACGAATTTGTAGCTCCGGGCGAATGGCTGGAGAATCGGACAATAACAGCGCAGAAGAAAGCTTCTTCTGCAAAAAGCGTAAGTGGTGAGGTTGAGGCAGATGTCGATTTCTATAAAGTGAAAGGTGGGGATAACACCTGGAAGATTTTACAGCGAGAATACGGATTTAGCAACAAGCAAATTTCAGATATCCTGCGCGCAAAAGATGTGGGCGGAATCCAAGTGCTAGTCAACGGCGAGACCAGGAAAAATTATTCCAACATTCGTGTAGGCGACAAAATAACTGTGGTGCAACAAACCTCCCAAGGCGGGACTATCATCCCGACTCTCAAGCAAAGAGAGGAGCAAAAAAAGTCGCAGGAAGAATTGCTTGCAACCAAAATTACTCCTGCCACATTTGAACCCAGTATGAAAATAGGCTCTTTGCGGCAGAACGAGCAAATATGGCCGAAAAAGAAATCCGAAGAATCGTATTACATGACTCCCGAAGAACTCAAAAAAGCAAAAGCGGCGGCGAAAGAGCGCTATCTTGAGCAGACAAAAAACTCAACTGCAATCAAAGGGCTTCTTATCGGTTACGACTATGAAAATATGGCGCGCGAATATCATCCGTCTCGCGAAGATATGCCCAAAGTAGGGCGCGAACTTTATCGCCCGACTAGCCAGGATTTTGTGCAAACAAAAGCACCCGAAAAAAAAGCTCCTCAAAATACGGCCGAGCCCAAGGCGGCTCGCGAGCCTAAAACAATCAACGAGCCAAAGACTGAAAAAGAAGCGCTTCGGGAGACAAAAGAGCTTTCAAATTTCATCGCCAATAATACGGTAATTCAAAACAGCGTGGATAAACTCTCCTCAGAGAAAAGCGTATATCTTTTTTATGACGATTCCGAGAGCAACGGTTATGTGAGCGGGCTAAACGGGCTCAATGGACTCAACAAGGCAGGGTCATTGAAAGTGGCGCCAATGCAAGGGGAGGTGCAGGAATTTGTCATACTCCCAAATTTAGACTCCAAGGATCCAACAGAAGTCCAAAGAGCCAAACAATTGCAGGAAAAATACGGCCCGCTTCTCTATGGCATGGATGCGGAAGGTGGCAGGTACATAAATCTCGGTATGCTCAACGCGGAAGAAAAATCCTGGATACGATACGTCCCGTCCAATGATTTTGACGACATGGACAAAACACTCCGAAATATCGCCGACAGCCAAAAAATTTCCAACGCCGATTTGATAGTGATTTCCACCGACCTTTTTGATATTAACGGGAAGCTCATATCCAAAGATGCGCTGGATTATTACAAGAAACGGGTAAGCAAAGATTCCAAATTGATTATAACTGTGGCAGATGCCTCCGGGTTGAAAGCGCGTGAGCAGATGGAGAGCATCAAAAGAACATTAAGTTATTATCACTCAGCCCAAAAGGCCGAACCAGAAAACAGAAAAGATATCCAAAAAGAAAATATCGCCCCGCTTGAAGAGCGCCTGCGCGATTGGAAGACATCCGTGTCCGAGCACAACAAATTCGTTAACAAAAACATCAAAATACTAAAGTCTGTATTGGGGGACAACGTTTCAATCGTGCGTGTTCCTACAAGTGTTTTTGAAAAAACAACCGATAAAAGAGAGGGTAGCAACAAAGAGGTGGTATTCAACCTTGCCAGCTATCTCCTTGACAAAGTTATCCTGCGCCAGCCCGGATTTTTGCAAGAGCCTTCACCTGCCAGCTCCAATATCAGCACATCTTCCAGCGAATTTGAGCCCTGATTTGAATTAAATTCCTTTCATCAGTTATTATCGTAGGTGTGTTGCATGAAATTTCAAACTCTTGATGATGTGAATGTAAAATCAAAAACCGTTTTTGTGCGCGTTGATTTGAATTGCCCGATAAAAAATGGCAAGCCGCAAGTAAGCGCGCGTGTATCTGCACATGCAAAAACCCTATTTCTGCTTTCCAAAAAGGGAGCAAAAACGGTGGTGCTTGCCCATCAGGGAAGAAAAGGCAAAGACGATTTCATCTCCCTTGCTCCTCATGCAAAAATGCTTGAAAAGGAAATAAACAAAATTTCAAAACCAAATAAAATAAAAGTTGAATTTATAGCAGATGTTTGCGGTGCTCCGGCGCAAGGGGCAATAAAAAAATTAAAAGACGGACAAATTCTTCTTCTTGAGAACACCCGCTTTTTAGACGATGAAGAGACTTTTGAAAAAGACAAAAAATCCGACCTTGTAAAAAATCTTTTTCCCCTATGCGAGGTATTTGTGCTTGACGCCTTTTCGGTTGCGCACCGTTCGCACGCATCCGTTTGCGGATTTGCAAAATGCGCCCATGTAGTCGCCGGACCGATAATGGCGGAAGAGCTCTCCGCCCTTTGCAATTTGGAAAAGCCGAAAAAACCGGCTCTCTTGGTGATTGGGGGCGCAAAGCCTTCCGACTCATTGCCCATAATGAAGCAATGGCTTGAACAGGGAAAAGCAGATTCCGTTCTTTGCGGCGGGGCAATGGCAAACTTGATGCTTTTTGCGTCGGGCAAATCGCTTGGAAAGCCGTCCGAAGACTTTTTGCAAAAGAACGAGGCGTTGCAAAATTTCGAGCAGACAAAGAAGCTTTATGCGAAATACAAATCAAAAATAATTATTCCGTCCGATGTGATTGTTGACAATTTGGGGAAAGCAAAAGTGGTTGATTCGGCTTTTCTACCTTCTGATTTCGCAATTTTGGATATCGGGCCAGAAACCGCCCGCTCATACGCAAAACTAATCTCATGCGCAGGCTCAATAGTGCTAAACGGACCAATGGGCGTTTATGAAAAGGTGCAATTCTCATCCGGCACAAAAACCGTTTTAGGTGCAGTTGCCAAATCAGGCGCATTTTCTCTTCTGGGCGGCGGGCACACTCTCTCTGCATTGGAAGAATTCAATATTCCCTACTCAAAATTTGGCTATGTATCACTTTCTGGCAAGGCACTTATTGAATTTCTAAGCGGGGATGAGTTGCCCGGCGTGAAAATGCTGGAACATTAAGCATTCTTGTATTTTTTTGTTTTTTTGCAAAGAAATCGCGCCCACCTCTGCAAAATATCAGACTGTTTATAAATGTTGCATGGCTTTTTGCATTCGGTGGATAGCGCATGTTCGTGTACCAGCTAAGGGTTTATCCTTCTGCGAAAGAAGGCTATGGAAAGCAATCATCTTCTGAAACGGATGCCAGTTTGCAAAACAGTTCTTTGCAATACAACAACTATTTGCTCATAATGCAAGGTTATGGCAATTATTACAATCGTAAAAATATCATTGAAAACAAAGGCGAGCTTCTGCCGCTTTCAAGCAACATAAAAAACAAACTTACTAGTCAAGGCGAATCATTATCCACAAAGTTGACTGATGAGGACGGTATTTCTGCATTGTCATCTGTTAATGTAACTTATGCCCGTGATTCTGCGCCCGGGTCCCAAGACATCGGCTATAGTGCGCAACCAAGTGTAATCGGCATCCGCTCAATAGCAAAAAAATTCAAGAGCGGTGCGCAAGAGTCTGAAAGCCTTTCAGGCTCTGCTCAAATGATGCTCAACATGTATGCTTCAATCGTGGAGCTTTCTCTTGAGGGCAATGTGCAGGAAACAAATAAGGAAGCAATAATGGAATTCGTGCGTGAAAACCTAAAAATCGCATTTCTGACAATTCAAGAGGATATAAAAAACAATAAAAAAAGCACACTTGATGCAAAAGCAATATTTGGAAACCCCTCTTTTGTAACCGGCGATTTGGCAAAAGACGGCTATGTCTGGTCTGCGCTCAAAACGTTTGGGGTTGAAGACAAAAACATAAACAATATCAGAACTTCATTTATTAACATCGTAAGCGGAAATCCAAAATCCGGGTTCGGGGATTTTATCACAACTCTTTTTCCAACAGCAACAATGGATGCGCTTCCCCAATCTTCCCTAAGCACGAAAGCGGGAATAAGCCAGTCTGCGATAGATAATTACACCAAGCTCTCCTACACGCAAAACATTTCCCTTCTCAACAGCCTCAAAAACGACTTCGTGCGCCGGGTTTTTGGCGAAAGCTTTGCAGAAAAAGTTTCTGCATATCTTTACTATTCATTGCAAAAGAACGAGCTTAGCGACAAGAACGCAATCAAAAAGGCCGTCGGAGAAATTGATGCGCACATCTCCCTTCTAAACGATGTTTTCGTAAACTGCATTTGGAAAAACGAAGACAACTTTTTGAAATCCCATCCTGCCGCCGAACTTGAGAGGCAAAAATCATATTATTCAAAGGCGCTGGATGCGGCTTCGGACAGGGGAATGGCGCAAATCGGTCTGAAGACTAGTGTGCAAGGCAGAATAAACGAGCTTAGGCAAATCAAGGAAGGATTGCAAAGCCGGGACTTGGCGGAAAAAAATAATGCCCTAAACGAGTTTGCTCTTTTCAAAGCAAGATATACGATCTGCGGGAAATATTGTGAAGAAGAATCTCAAGGCTCAGACAAAAAAATTCAAACCCCAGAAAATTATGCAAAAACAGTTGCCAAGATTGATTTGGAACCCCAAGATGTTCCAGGTTATTACGCTACAACGCTTGCTCTGAATCCGCTTGGGCGCAATTTGGTTTCAATTCCAAAAGAGGGGGCAAACATAATGTCCATTGAGCTCAAGGTAGATGAAAATTCTTCAACTACCCATCTTAGCCCCGGTTCAAAAGGCGGGGTGGCAGTAACCTCGCAATCAGTTTACGAAGTAAATCTTTCCGACAAATCAATCATTACCCCAGATATGGAAATCCTCGCGGCAAAAGCGTATGATTTTCTAAAGGAAATAAATCCCGGTAAAACTATTACCTCCTCAATAGAAAATAACACTATACGTCTGGCGATTTCCGAGAAGAAAGTCTACGTTTCATTGGAAAAAGCAAATTTGCATTATAGTATGTTCTATGTTCCCGGCACTCTAAGTGGAAGCACGCCTGTGCCGGTTCCCGTATATGAAGTCGGGCTGGAGGCGAAATCAAGATCATCAGGTCGCGAAGTCGTGAAAAATGGGAGCTATTTTGATCTTGAGCTCGGTTATGGCGTGCACGATTATGACAATTTGGCAAAAGACGAGAAAGACCCACTTTCAATTTACGGGGAAAAAAACATCCATGGGGAAAACCGGGGCAACAGAATTGAAGCCACAAAAGGTCTGAAATACGCTGATTACAAATTCAATGTAGGTGTTTCATCCGAGGAAGGTTATTTGACTTCCACCTACACCACTTCCATCGCCCCCAAAGCCGCCGGAGCCTCGTGCGCCGCAAAAGCAAAGGAATTCATTGACTCTGGTGGAGCAATTACTACTGCAAATATTCAAAACTTTTTTGACAATCAGGCTGTTGACGATTTAATAAAAATCCATTATGGCAGAATGTACCCAAGCCTTGAAACTTGGTATCCAAGCGGCGAAACTCCCAAAGTTTATGATTCCAAAGCCATGCTTGAAAAATACGAAGGCTCTCTCTCTGCAGGAAAGGTAAAATATGACCTTTATGTGACATTCTTGCAAAAGCTTTACGAGTCTCTTCCAGCTGGGGCAGACCGAGACGTAGTTCTCAAAGTGCAAGGCACCGGCTCTGACAAAAAAATCAGCGGTCTTTTATATGACGCAATGATTGACGAGCAGGGAATTTATCTTGACCGTTTCATGCGGGACCAAGCGGGGTATCAATTTACCGTTGGCAGAGTAATGCGACTTTTGGATTCGCTTTCTCTGCGCGTATTTGAAAGCGGTGCATATGCAAAAACCCGCCAAAATCTATGGGTCGGAATTCCTGGAACCGAAATTGGGCAAAATGGCGAGCTTGAAATGAAACTTGCTTATATTCCGGCGTATGGAAGCATGAATAATGGCTGGATGCGCGAATCCTCTTTTGGAGTCTCAACTCCATTGCCGGGCGTAAGCGGCACATATCTCAACTTACAAAATTCGGAAGCTTTTGCGCTTGAATTAATGTGGTCAACATTTCTTTATGCGTCGGAAGAAACTTCTCTCAAGGGAAGAGTGAAACTTTGGGGCATGGTGTCTTTGCCAAATACAGAGATCCTTCCAAACGATGCCGGTATAGTAAAATTTGCGGACAATTGCAAAAACTATTGGGACGGCTTCATGTCAGGAAATCTTACTTTTGACCAAGCCCGCGCCAAACTCAAAGACGAGCTTAAGTTGCTAAGGGAGGCAATCAAAAATTCATATTCTCAGGATAAGACAACCCTTGAAGCCATCGACAATCTAATTGGAAAAGAAGGGCAAACCACTTCGGGCCTTTTGTATGAGACTGAAGATGCCGGGCACGTTCAGACCGAGCGGACACTTCTTGCGCTTGTAAGGGGCAAGGACGAGTCCGAGCTCGGATGGATTTATGAGCATTACAACGGCGGAAAAACCGGAGCGTCTTATATAAGCGCTTCAACATTTGTGAACGAGCTTTCAGAATATTCCGGAGTGACAAGTTTTGCCAAGGCAATACCTGCCGGAAACTTTTCGCTTGAATTTGAGCTTGATGGAAAAATTTCCAAAAATATGCCGTATAACGTGACTCTCAAAACCTACCCGCTAACTCCATTTATTGTCAAGACTTTGATGGAATCTCTTGCATCCGATAGGAATTTGTTTGGCGGCATAAGTGCAAAAGACAAAGTCAAGGGGCTTTATGAAAGATATGGCGACATGCTTGAACCCAAATGGCCGCCGACAATTATTGATGCAAGCGTCGGATACAGTTTGCCGCTAATCAAAAATAATTTGTATGCCAATTTTGGCATCGCCGCAAATTTCAATGTTTTCTCAATAGATATGGAAGGGGCGTCAATCAATGCAGACCTGTCCACCCCCGGCTCAAATTTGAGATTTATTTATTCATTGGAAAAATCATTCTTCAAGGCAACGCCATATACTCCAATGATAGGTGCTGGATTGCAAGTATCCGTAAACGAGATCGCACACCATTTTGCAGATGTTAAGATTCCTTGGAATGCGGACATAAAAGGTGAAATTTTATACTCCCGCGATTTGCCGGAACACGACTTTTCACTGCCTCATATGGAAACTTTGGGCTGGCGCGCAATATTTAGTATGCCCGTAGTTCCCTTCGGAGAAGACAGAGCGGGTAAAAATGCGTATTTGTTCACTTCCGAGAGCATGCCCGCTTTCAAGGTGCAAATGCGCAAACTCTCTGCAAGCGAGCTTTCGGAAAATGAAATGAAGCGAATTGAAAATCTCAAGGACGGGCAAACATATGGGTTTGAGCTCGGAGGAGATTCCTTTGTCGTTAGAAGAAAAGGCGACACTCTGAATCTTTATGAGAAAAGAAAGGATTACGGCAAAAAGGCGGCTTACGGGCTTGATGATTGGAGAGTTCCAACTTCTAAACAATCCATTAGCCAATCTTATAGTGGGGATTACAAAGACTTTTTGCTCTCCAACCTGACCTCTGATGAGCAGAAGGAAGTTGAAAGTCTCCGAGTCCCGCTTGCAAACAATTCATATTACAACCCGCGCGCATCTGCAAGTAGTGGAAGCGAAAGCTGGCTAAATCTTGAGGAAATGGTAAACTATATGTTGGAAAAGCGCTCTCTTCTAAGCGCATTGTCTAACGAAGAGCGCGAATTTCTCAAAAACAGACAAATAAGTGGAACCTTCTGGTACTCGCATCCGCAAACCGGTGTGCAGGTTGATGTTGGCCAAATGGTTTCATACTTGCATAATACTAAATTCAACAACAATCTTTTGTCTCTGCTTTCTCCGCAAGAGCTTGAAGGCCTCAATTCAAGACGCTCAATGGTATCCTCAAATACAAATCCCCTGTTCTATTTTGAAAAAGAGAATGGCGGGTACGAAACACTCAATTTGCGCGATGCGATATTACGAACTGTTGAAACCAATATCAAAGAGCAAAAAACAAATGCACTAATCAGGCTTGCGCAAAGCGCGCCTGAATACGGGGGCTGATGGGCATGTTTGTTTTTCAATCATTCGCACCTTTAATCGTTGGCGCAGCTGTAACCTCCGAGGTTCAAAACTATTGGTGCAAATATATTTCTGAAGAATTGAAAAACAATTTGAAAAATAATCCAAAGGCATCTGTGCGTGAAATAGAATCAATGCTGGGCAGCCTTGAATTGAACGGTTTTAAAACATGGTTGCAAAAAAATACTCGCAACGCATCCCAACTCGGACGGGATGCCGCAAGCAATTACAACTCGCTTGAGAAAATAAAAAATTCAATAATCTCGTTGGGGGAGTATTCTGCAATCGGCGGAGTGCAAAAAAGTCCGGACGCGCAGGTGCAAAAGCTGTGCAATCTTTTGCAGTCCTGGCAAAATGTGCGCAAAAGCGGTGGGAGCACAGAAAAACTTGAGGAAGATCTTGCAGATGTTATTTCATCCAGGGACATGGACAAGCCAATCTCGGCACTTCTTCTTTCCGGATTTTTCGCAGGTTCCTCACTCGGGGCTAAAATAGATGATAAATATTTCGAAGCCGCAGCAGTTTATTTTTCGTCTGGTTTACCAAACCGCAAAAACAGCGATGCGTTCTTTGATTTCTTGTCATCCTGTCTTTATCATAATCAAACCGTAAGTGCAAATCTTAAGCTCTCTTTCTTTGAGCCCGCAGATTTGGCTCCAATGCGTGATGCAAAAGATTTCATCAATGTCCAATCCTGCTTGAGCCCATGGGCAAACGTGGCGTCGTTTTTAGAGCAGATGTCAAGAGGAAGGGCAAGATGGTTTATCTCCGATGCCTTTGACATTATAGCAGAAGACAAGACAAATTTTCAAAAAGGCTTGCGCGACGGGCTTGTAAAAGCAAAAGTAAATGGCGCAAAAGAGATGGCAAATTTCAACTATGATGACAAATTCCTTGAAGCAGGTCTTGTACCAAACTTGGATTACACCTCAAATTCGGGCGGAGTCTTAACCAGATTACTTTCAAATAAGAAATTTCAGGACTTTGTATTAAACGCAAAAGACCCTTCTGATCCGTCAATTAACTATTTTCAAGATGTTTTTTCTCTCGGATGGAATAAGGACAAATTACTGAACCTGCCGATAACCGATGAGCGCGCAATAAAATTTCGTTCATTGATGAACACTCTAAATGCAAAACAAAATCTTGATTTGACCTACGACCGGTTTGCAAACGCGTTTTTGAGCCAGATCGAGCGCTCAGATAAAAACGATATGGGAGCGCATACTGGCCCGGTGATATTCTCCCAATCCCAGCTTGATGCATGGCACAAGTATTTCTTTGAGTTTGACCAAATATTTTTGCCGAAAAATTCCAACAGCCTTGTGAATTTGTGCAACAACATCATACGCGAAGAATTCATATCTGATCAAAAAACAATAGACGAGCTAAAGGCATATGTCTCAAATCCGTCCGCGGGGATGAACGAGGAAACAAAACGTCAGGTTCGCGCTGCCATGATAAAAGGAATGGCAAGATTTGACTTATACTTTAGTGCATCCTCCGAATTTTTTGAGGGAGAATCAGAAATCTCAAGAAAAGTAAAACAAATATGTCAGCAGGCACAGCCCTTGCAATATATTCACAATTACACTCGCGACATTACATATGAAACAAATTCAAAATACAGTGAATTCATAAGCATAGATTACGGAGTGCATTCGCTTGAGAACTGCGATCCGAAAAAAGACAAATTCGTAATCTCAAGCGCAAACCGATTCTTCACAAGGATGTTTGACTTTTTCATAAACGAATACCGCGAGAAAAAAGGCGTGGTATTGCCACCAGAAGAGGCGTACAAAATCTCCAAATATGTAAACGACCCTCAAGTCGGCTATTATGCGCGAACCCTAAAAGTATTTTTCGGAAACGGGCTTGGCAATAATGGAAAATGGGACGAGAGCGCCCGCGTACAGGTGAGCTACGTTCGCGGAGACACGGAAACTCCCTCTTCAAGCATGACATTTAGTGAAGCATCCGGATATGTGCCATTCTTCAGGGTAAAGGAAGGCAGGCTAAAAGAAACGACTGATGAACTGCGCAAAGAGCGGTTCAGCGGCGGGGAAGACAAACAGGAAAACGAGGAAAATCTTGCCACAAAAGTTCTCAAATCTTATCGCAGAATCGCAATAGTAAGCTCCGGTGCAACCCGTTACATCCTCGAGCTTGAGGACCCCAATACCAAAACCTATTTTGACAAGACCAAATACCATATGAATTTTGATTATGGAATGCAGGGCGGGTTCATCAATCCGGAAACCGGCAACTTTTACAAGTCCGAAATAAGCTACATCATATCCGGAACAGGAAAACCACTGACAAAAACTCCGCCCCTTCTCTCAAAAGTGAATTTTGCATTCGGGGAAATATTTTGCAACGATTATGGCAATACTGTTCCTGTGGGAGAATACAATACTGGTGAGATATCTTTTGAGATAACCCTTCTCAAAGATGGAATCGAAAAATTCAGCCCAAGGAAATTTACTTCCATGATTTCGGATCCGGTCACATCAATTGCCTATGATGCAGGTGGGGTTGCGTCATATTCTTCAAAGTACGATATCTCGGTAATAAAAGAATGGGTCACTCGCGCAACTCTTCTTGGAAACGGTTGTGCAAGCGACAATAAGGGCTGGACAATTGCAGGACACGGAATGCCTGACTGGCCCCCATACCTTATAACTGCAAACATAAGCCGCGAAAATCCGATACAATTTTTCAATCCCGGAATAAATGTCAGCTTCCATCGCGAAGAGCACTATTCTATGGAGCTTGTGCACACCACAAATCCAAAAGTTGAGGCAAAAGTCCTGGGCTTTGAAGGTCCGGGCGGGCTGCGGGAACGTCATACCTTCAATCCACAACCAAAAAAATTATTCCTTAATCCAGACGGTAAGGTTCGTGAGGAAGGCTCCCTCAAAGACGGCTCAAAAATAATATTCAATGCCTCAGAGGGTCTTGTTTATGCAACCGCTTCTGGCGTTTCGCCTCCGGAATCGTTGTTTGATAAAATAGTTGAAGACGAAACAGGTTCGCCCTCAAACAAGATTCCAATTCCAAACGTGCCGTTTTTCGCATGCGTCTCATCCTATGAAAAAGTGGGCGACCGGCTCTTTTTCTATATTGGAGGAAGTGCCGAAAACCGTCAAAGCCTACAATTGCGCTCTGCGGACAAAAAATACAAAGACGGATTTAGATATTTTGATTCCGTTCCGACCTCTTCGGGCGAACCAACCCGCGAGTTTGAGCTATATGATTCAAAATCAAAAACCGTAGTCGGGTTCGCAAAAGTTGTATATCAAAAGGTTCCAGGCGAGAGCAAATACCCTTTTGACGAAGAATCCTCAAGTTATTCAATAGATCCATCTGCTGCCGTAAAAATACCTTCACTCCGATCTTTTGTCAAAACATTAAAAACCGATGCAGATAGCTTTGCCCACTTCCCGCAGAACTTTGAAGTCAGAAGTGATGGAAAGAGCATTCACAAATTTAGCATAACTCTTGATACAAACAGCGAGGAATACAAAGAGTTCGAAGCAAGTCTCATGGGCAAGTCCGAAGGAGCTACATCTGCGCCCGCAGACGCAAGCGACCCAAGGTTCGGCTCATGGATATTGCGGGTAAGCACAAGGTCGGAACCAATCATTTTGCACTTTGAAGAAAATTTCCAACGCGATGGGGTTTTGCACTTTTTCCTAATAGATTCGGAAGGCAAAAAACAATACGAAGGCACTTATAATGAATCAACAAAGGAAACAAAGATTATGAACGGACCGCACAATGACGGATTATTAAAAAAGCAATTTTCGTACAATTCAATATTGGGCGAAACTGGCTCATTTGACTGGCGCAGTATGGTGCCTGTCAGGTCTGCATAGGTGAATATATGATTTTTCAACTAAGAGCCATGAATTTTTCAGATTTCGCTTATGCTCAGCAGGATGGCCAACCAAAAAGTCGCAGCTCAAGTGAAAGCAAAAACGAGTCTGCCGCACTGTCATTGATTTACAAAAATGTAGTGGATATAGTCAAACGCCCGGCTACGGACGAATATGGTGAGGCTACAGAGCAAAACTTCTTCAGATTAAAATTGCCTCCAACCGGTCAGAACGCTGCGGTTTATTGGAAGGAGAAAATATCTCAGGCTCTATTGACCGCAGGCGATGATGCAAAAACCTGGAACACAATAAGAAAATTTTTGGAAGATGCATTCAATTCTTTCGGATCCGATATGCTTATTGCAGTTTCTCAAAATGGCAATGAGACTTCCGCGGGACTTAATAGACTAAATTTATTTAGCGCAATCAATGCTGTGGAGTTTGATATCCAGCGTTCAGTTGGCGGACTAAACCGCCCAGCAGATTTCGGGGTGTTTTCAGTAAGTAAAGGTAGTGCTTCTGCCGAGTGGGCGCAGGCAGGCAACGGAACCTGGCAAATGGGCGGAGCAACTTCGGTTCAAGTCGAAATTTCCCAACCGTCAAAGAGCACTCGTCCAATAGACATAACTGCGGCTGAGAAGAAACCTGTAGTGTTTGCTGATGACCTCACAAGTGTCAACTCCACCACCGAAACAAAAAAAACGCTTGCATCCACCTCTGCTTTTTCAGAGCTTGAAGAGCAGGCGGCAAGGCTTTCCGCATTTGCAAAAAAGCCATCAGACATGCCGCAAAAAGGGGCATCCCTCGAAATCGCATTCACAATTCTTGATTCATTTTTTGATTATGATTTAAGGCAGATAAAAAGCAAATTCGCGAAAGAGTCCGGTATGAGCAAAGCCGAGTTGACGGAATGTTGCAGAAAGATAATCAACTATGCATTGGAGGCGACGGCAAATTCCGCAGAGGACAGGCTTGACCTTCTTCAATCACTGGCGTTATTTTGCGACGACGCATCTTCATCTTACAAAACCCTTGTGGATGGGCAATGGGTAAAAACTTCCGACAAGTTCAGCAAGGAAATTCGCGCCGGGGCGCAGTATGCCGTTTCATATGTGCTTTTTGATTATGGCAAATACAGTGCGATAGAAGCTTATCACGAGCTTGCAAAAAAAGGTGCAGACCCGACAGTGCTTAGTGAGATGGAAACTGTTTTCCCAGGGGTTTCAAAAATGGACCCTTCGGACGCAACCAAATGGCTTGAAAACCGCAGGCTACAGCTTCCATTTTTAATCAACTTACTCTCCAATGCAGAGTCCCTTGAGGGTATGCCAAAAGCCGCAGATGCGGCAGTAAACGGGCTTAGCGGAATAACATGGTCTAAAGAGCGCCGAGATGGAATTCTTGCCGCCGACGCAATCTCATCTCTTGATGTTTCCAATTTGCACAAATCTGCAATCGCCAGCTCAGTGCTAAGTCGAGCTCGCAACAACTATCTTCCGATAGAAACCCGTGCCGCCTGTCTCTACTATGGAGCGTACAATTCAAACATCGCCGGCGCCTTTGACGGGGCTATGAAAGAGGATGCGCGCAATATCAAAAAGGTCGCCGAATCCGATTTTGACTTTATGCTCGCAATGCTTGTTTCTGCTTCAGGAGTAGAGCGGTCCACTTACGGAATCGACCAGACAATCAACCCCATCAACGAGGAAGTTTTTGGTTTGTATTTAAATAAAATCAAATCCTATACGTCCGCTCATAAATCCGACTCCTCATTTAACGAGCCGGTAAAAATCGGTGGGAAGCCGAAATATATCATTGAGCAGACCAGCCAGAACGGGCAAGTAGAGCAAGTCCCAGTGAGCGCCTGCTTGAGTGCAATGCAACTTATCAAGACATTAAATGACAATTTCACCCAACGTATAAGGGACAGCCCCATATGGGATAAGATGAATGAAACTTATCTTGAGCTTGAAAAAGTGCACCTGAATCATTAGCTGATTTTTTTAGCATTTTCTTCTCTGCCAATACGTTTTGCTCAAGGGCATATATTTAAAGTATAACTTGGTTTGTTCTCTTGGGTGTGATAAATGCCGGCGTACATGTTTGCGGATCTTCAAAGAAATAAATCAGATAAAGAGAGCCTCATTTCAGATTATGTGCAAATTCTTAACAACAACTCATTGAACTTGGACGAGCGGCTTGCCGCTCTCAAGCCTCTGTGCTCGGATTTAAAAAAATCAACCAATGCTTCAGAGATAAATTCCGGTCTTTTTGGGCTTTTGGTTTTTTATAATGAAAATAAAAATTCCATAAGTAATGTGGATGCAAACAGGATATCCGACGCAATCAAGAACTCAAAGTCTTTCGGATTAATGTCATATATAGACAAGCAGGACATCTCACAAAAACAAAAGGGAGTTCTAAAAGATTTGGCGCAAGAGTTGCTCACCTCAACACCACAAACCGCAATCCCTGGAATAGTACCAAAATCCAACCCACCATTAACCTCTGGTGGTTTGAGCAAACGTGGGGCGAAAGACTCCGAGAAACGTACAAATGTCAATGCTAAAGATTTCCACGACAGGCCGTTTTTCACTCCTGATTTCACGACTTTGAAAATAAATGATTTCAAGTACGACCCGGCGGTAATAAAGTTCGGGGACAATTTGGCGCTTGATGTTTTTTATGGCAGTCCCGGATACGAAACTCTCTCAAAAAAACTCGGCTTTGACCTGTCTTCAAAAGAGGGAGAGCGCAAGGCAATCAACTATTTCGCATCAAAATTTGAGTTGTTAAAGCAATACTATGATTTTTATAAAAAAGGAAAAGCGCTTGGATTCAGCAATGTGGAAGATATCAATCCAACCGAAGTTAAGGAAACCTGTGCAACAATATTGCAAATAGCAAGAACCGGCTCATTCACTTCTGATGAGGTAAATATGCTAAAATCCAGCGATATTGTAGGTTTCATAAAATCATATTCCTCCCGAAGCGATGACGATTTCTCGGCATGGCTTAGAACTGAAGGAAAGCTGAATCTTGCTCTTGAGAGCAAAGTGCTTATCGGTTCAGTAACGGCTGTAATTCCTACTAAAAAATGGGGCACCGATTTTATTTTCGGCTCGCGAGTGGATGTTTTTTCAAAAGAAACAAAAGACGTTTTTTCACTTTCCGACGAATCTCTCACTGATGTTTATAGCAATATATCTATGGATTCCCCAAAAAGTTTTGTCCCGCACGGAATAGTCGGCGTAATGGTTAGCAGTAAGGGAGCGCTGGAGGCTCTTTTCGGCTTTGGTTCCGATGCCGAATACAGCCTGCGCTGGGGCACTCGTTCAAAATATTCCGGCAAGCCGATAGGAGACATAAAATTCATGGGAGGTTATCTTGATTACAATGTGGAAGCTTCAATGAAAACCGAGGGCGCGGAAGATAAAATAACTGTAAACTTTCTAAGCGGTCAAAAATCAATGTCAAATGGAAGTTCCACCAATTTCGGAATAACTGCAGGTGCCGACTACGATGCGGAGCTAGGAAAAATAAAACTAGGTGGAGTGCAATTTGCAGACTGTACTGGGGTTCTTTTCAACATGAATCTCGGGTACTCAAACCAGAGCGGAATGAGTGCGGGTTCACGCTTGGGTCTGGTATTATTCCCCACGCGCGCTCTCGGCTTGCAGGCATCTGTGGGTGCCCAACTTAGCGACTTCAAGCTAAAGGAAATAAACGGGAATCTAGGAGCGACATTCAGCTTGAACGATGGCGCATCATTTTCACTGAATTTGGGTGCAGTACAAAGGCTCTTGGAATATTCCGCCTCCAAAAATGAATTTATCAATGCAAATAATCCAAAGCCGGAATTTAGGGGAGATGTCCGAATTTCAATACCTGCAAACCAAATACCTCTTCTAAAAGAAATTGTTGAATAGGTGAATGAATGACGAAACTCAAATTATCCCTGTTTGTATTGCTTGCATTTTTTGCGCCAATAATATACTCATCCCAAACTTTGGACTATCCTTCACAGCTCAATTTTTTCAGCGCAGGGCACGGGTTTGAAACTGACGGTTCCTTTACATTGGTTTCAAGATTTTCAACCAGCTCATCCGGAGCTCCATCTCAAATTTTCATTCCAAGAGAAACCGCTATAGACCGGTCCGACTTGCCAGTTGAAATCTATATGTGCCCCGGCAATCTTATGCCAAGCACGACTCCATCCGGAACTTTTTACAAAACATCCTTTAGCGGCGATTCGTTTTACATCCTTCCAAATAAGCGCACAAACTTCGTATGTTTCAAGTCCGCCGATTATGACATTTGCATAAAAGAGTCGTATCCATGGCCCGCCGACCAGCTCGGAAAGGGCACGCAGATCCAATGGTCCACTTCTCCCTCTCCGACAATTCTTGACAAGATGAAGGCGGATTCAAATTTCAAGGCAACTGTAGACCCTCAAGAGGCTCTGTACAATGAATTGTGTACAAACGCAAACGTGAACGTTGATTATTATCCCGCACTGGCCGAAGAGTTTTATCCAGACAACGAAGGCAAAGCAGGAGTCGCATGCTCCGGCTCGGAAAAAGTTTATGTGAAATCAGGCTCATCAACCACCCCGCTTGTCCGTGCGGACGGGAAATCTTCTCCCGCGCCAATAAATTCAAATTCTTGCAATCCACCATCTTCGCAAAATTGGCAGAGCTATTCTTTTGCAGACAATAAACAGGACACCATTACTCTTGGAAGCATAACATACAAAGGGCAAAACTACGAAGTGCTCTCCGAATTGGACACTGGCACATTGGTATGCCATGGGGCAATACAAATCCTTCCCTACAAAGGGGACAAATATGATGCCAAATATCTGTATCTAAGTGGAGGGGCATCTCCTACTTCGCAATCGGCATCAAAATATGTCGTTCATGTTGTGGAGCCCGGCACCTGCAATCTCCCAGTAATCTCATTTTCTCCAAACCCGCTTACTGGAGTCTCTCCAAACGGACAGTACACAATAAATGTGGACATAAAAAATCCCTACCTTCTCTTTGACATGGACATAACCGGAGTTAGGATGTCGCCTTACTCTCCAGTGAATGGCTGGAGCGCAAAAATTGATTCCCTTCCAATAAAAATAGAATCGGACAAAACCGTTAGCGTGCCCGTGGTTCTTACCTCTCCGGCGCAACTCACTTCCCTTGATGATGTGTGCTTTAACATCTCATACACTTCATCGGTTCCATTCTGTGACGGAAAGAAATGCACAAACTCTTCCCTTGTTTGCGTAAAGCTTGACCTGACCCCAAGCTGTAAAATATTTTCCCTCACTGTCCCTCCAATAAAAACCGGAGACAGCACGATTCTAAACACCACTTGCTATGAAGATGGATATGTTTTTCCCTGCGAGCCGATTGAATGGGTTGCGTCCGGATTTGAAGATAAGAGTGGCAATCAAAACATAAGCTTTTTTGCACTCGGGGCGCAGGATTACATTCCCCAAAATGTCCCTGCACTTGATTCAAAATTTATTATAGTTCCCCCTTACACGACTCCGCCATACACTTATCCGGCACAACCGGCAGAGCGAAAATTCTTTACTGCAAACCCGGCACCATGGGGGATGCTTTGGACATATGATTGGCACGACAAGCCATCAATTACTCCGGAAGCTCCGAACGGCAAAATAAGCGCGAGCGGAACAAACTCGCAGAAAAAAAGTTTCACATGCGAATTTGACATAAACGCCGCCAAAGCGGATTTGCCAGACTTTACACCCGATGTAATAATCACGCCTTCCGGAGATCCTTTGCGCGGAACACAGCAATATTTGATAACTTATTCGGCATTTAACAAAGGCCTTGGTGCATCACCGAGCGGCAGTGATGTTGAAAACGTTTTAAGGGATTCAAAGAATGCAATCGCGAGCAAAACAGTATTTAGCGAATCTGTAGCTCCATTGAAAAAGAGCAAAGCAGGCACATACACTTTCCAGTGCCCGTTCCCCGGGTTCTTCAAATTCTTCATAAGCGTTGACGACAAGGGCGTAATTGATGAAGAAAAAGAGGACAACAATAAGGGCACAATAGATTTGCGCTGTGACGGACTATATTATTGCCCGGACTTGGTGTAAATTTTTTCCTGCAATTTTTGGATTAGGTTTATATTGTGCAATTGCATTCCACTCTCATGTCAAAGCTTCCTAATCTCAAGGATTTGGATCTGTCTTTTCTAAAAAAAGGGCAAACGCCTGCTCAGAAAGCGGCAGCAGAGCCTGATAGCGAGCTTGAAGAGCTTAAGAAAAAAATGCAGGTTCAGAAAATGCAGCTTGAGCTCATGTACATGATAATTGAGCGCTACAAAAAATTCATAGAAGATGGCGAATCCAAATCAATATCCGACCTTCGCACATTGGTGCGCCCGATGGATTCAGTAATTACCGAAGTGAAAATCGGCATTGAAGACCAGTTCCATCCATATGTATATGATTCAAACTTTCTTCTTGCGACACAGCGCGCAATGGATTTGGTATTCTCATGGAAAAAGGTAAAATTGCCTGTAAGCTTTTGGATGGGCTTTGAAGACATGGTTCATCTAAAGGCGGCGGACGATATTGACCGCGCGATATTTCTCTGTTCGCTTTTTCGCGCCCTCGGCTCCGATTCCGCAAAAGTGGTTATAGGCAAAGACCGCGCGGCATGGACATTTTTCACATTCGGGGAAAAAGACTATGTTGTAAATATCGGAGACCGTACAATGAGTGCATATCCAAATGGCGGGGACGGAATAAAGCTGTTTATGAGAACTGCGCTTTATTCGTTTAATGACAAGGACTATTCCGATTTGAGCGAAGGACAATAATTGTACTTAAAAAGTCAATTCCTGCACGATTATCTGTGAGTAATAATTGCTTTCGGAAAAATCCAATTCTTCCCTACAAACGATTATATCATTAGGCTCCCATATACTCATGGTAATTGTATGCCTCCGCGATATTTGGACCAGCGCGTCAAATGGATATGGTTTGCCCCGACCCTTGTCGCCCTTCTAATTATATGGCTGATTGCAAGCCTATTCGCATTTATCGGCATGGGTTCGGATGAATTTGTTTTTGGAATGAGCAAACCGGCATTTACATTTGCGTTATTTCTCTTTCTATTCATCTTCTTTGGTGTGCCCGCGTATATTTACAATCATATTGAATATGTGTCGTTCACTTTCGAGCTTTCCGAGCGCGAGTTTATCATACGCCAAGGAGTTCTTACAAGAAATACGACCGTTATTCCTTACAACCGGATACAAAATATCAATACGCAAAGAACCCTTTTGGAACGGGCATTGGGACTTGCTTCATTGCAAATAGAAACTGCAGGTACAAATCCAAACGCGTCTGAAGGATTTCTCCCCGGAGTATCAAACAAGGATGCTCTTGTAAACGAAATAATGGCCCGGGTTGAGCGGGTGAAAAAGGGCATATCAAACGAGGAGTCAAATTCAGCCAAAACCGAGCGGGAGCTCTTAGCCGATATGCTTAAAGAACTTTCCCAGATAAATCATAACTTGCAACAATTAGCCTCACCAGGGGCAAGCATCCCGCACGTTCCTTTAAAACGGGCGTCATGGAAGCATATTTCGCCGGATCATACCGGACTTTCTGATAAAAAATAGGTGAACATTTATGCCTGAACTTACAAAATATGAAAAAGCAAGAATAATCGGGGCACGCTCATTACAGCTCTCCTCCGGCGCACCGCCTCTTATTGAAGTGAATGAAAATGATTCTTCAATGCGTGTTGCAGAACGAGAGCTTGAAACAGGCGTAATTCCATTGGTTGTAATACGCTAAATTTTTTTATCAATATTTCTCTTTTATAATTTTTTTTGTGCAATTTATTTCTTCGGTTTATTCATCAATTTCTACTCACTTACGAATTTCTTGTGCAAACTCATGTGTCACCCGTATTATTCACAGTGCGCTCCCATCTCTGCAACACAAAATTTGTAAGATGAAATTTTTCCTTTTTTCAGCGCATCTATTACCTTTTCAACTTTTTCATCCGCCACAAATGCAATTGCCGCCCCGCCTTTTCCACCAGCGCCAGATAGCTTTGCCGCATCTGCTCCGGAGTCCAATGAAATTTTTATGGACTTTTCAATTTCAGGGGAGGAAACATTTGCATTTTGCAGTAGCTTATGGTTTTGGTTCATGCATTTTGCAAGAAGATTCGCGTCTTTTTTTAGCAGGGCTTTTTTTGCGTCCGAATAAATCTCCTCATATTCATAGACGATTTTCTTTCTCTCTTTCTCTTCAAGCTCGGCAGGCATTTTTTTCACTCCTTTCTCTTTTGCAAAAAGCTCCACCTGCTCTTTTGTGCTTGCTTTCTGCCCATTTTTGCCGGCGCTGTCAATTAAAATAAACGTGTATCCGTCAATTTGTGAATCTGTAATCCTCTCTATTCGTGCTCCGGCATTTTTTGAGCCCTGCAAATTATTCTGCGCATTTTTTTCTTCATTGGAACTTGAAAATATTTTTTTGAATTCAACTACTCCGCCCATGCTTACTGCCGCGGCGTCAATTCCCGACGCCCTTCCATGAGCCGCATCATCCGCGGCTTGCACGTCTTCAAATATGTCTTTTTGAGAAGCGCTCTTTCTCACCAATGTTCTTACTCCGCAAGAGAATGCGGCTGAAATAGATGCGGAATTTCCAACTCCTTTTATCGGCCAGCACTTTTCCAATCTCACATTCACATCCATTTTTTCAAGCGCGGGCGTTTGCAAAAGAAGCCTTTTGTACACCGCCTCTATCGGATGCGTTATGTTTTGTTTTTTAATGCATTCATCCGCCCCAATCTCAAGCGAGCTTTGGGAAATAGTTGATTTGTAAAAAAGAGCACCTGCCTCGTTTTTGGCCTGCACTCCAACTCTCATCTGATTATTTGGCTCTATGGCAAGCACTATCCCGCCTGCGCCGTACACTACATAATGTTCGCCAAATAATATTGCCTTGGCAGGTGAATAGCATTCCATTTCCATGTATGGATTTAAGCTCTGGTTTTTTTAAACCCAAACCGCCGATATGCTTCTATGGAAAAATTGGAAATTCTCACAATCTCATTTATCGCAATCCTATTTTTGGCTGTTCTTGTATGGATGATGTACAAAGAAGGAAGCAAAGCCTCCTGGCAGGCGACAAGCAGGCAGACCCGCGAGCAGAGGGACAAGAATGAAAAGCAAAAATAATATTGAAGGCAATTTTATACCTAAAAAAGAAAAAGGGCTTTTTGATAATTTTGCGTTTTTTTCAATTATTTTTTTGGCGCTCTTTGCAATATTTGTAATTCTCTTTGTGCAAAATTCCCCTTCCCCAAGTTGGCAATGGGGGGCGGAAGCCCCTCCAATTGCAAAAACGTCCGAATTCAATTTACGCGCGGGGGATTTTCTGCAATATGATCTTTGGATAAAAAATGCAAGCGGCGGGAAAATAATTATCCGTGCAATTGCAAACAAAAATTGCAGTGGAGTGGTGCTTGCAGACCAAATTCTTTCACAAAGATATTATTCAAGCATGCAAAACGCCTATGAAAACACAAATGGTGCATACGCAATTTGTATAGGCAAAGACGGTTTTGAAAGAAATAAGTTTGGAAATAAAATCGGAAGTGTAATCGGGTTTGAAAATGCAAGCTGGCCTTACTATGCGCCATGGATGCTTTCTTTGAAAGAAAATTTTTCGCTTAATGCCAATCAAACACTCACAATAATCCCCTCTAATCAGGTGCAAAAATTTCCTCTAAAAATAGAAGTGTTAAACAAAACCAAAATCCTTGGGCGTGATGCGTTTTATGTGCAAATAACATCTTATGAAATCAGCTCCGATTATTTTCCTTCCGCATCCGGCAATTCCACAATAAAAAGCATCCGTGCATATATAGATGATCAGTATCGAGTATTACTTTCATGGGAAAGCGCCGGCACAAAAGTGGAACTTTCCAATGCCTCGTTTTTGCCAGAACAATGATTTATGTCGTTAGATATGTTTATATATGAAAAAAGAGAAATAGAATTGAGCTTTTTATGCGAACGATTAAAGTGTCAGAATATCCACTCGACACATCTGAAAAGTCCAAGCGTTTTTGCCACCCCAAGCGCAAAATACATTATAGTCGAGACGAGGTACGATTGGTGAATCTTCTTTTGAGCGAGCCGTTAATCAAACGAGGTACGAGCTATTCGCAATGCAGATATGAAATTAATAGAATGGAATCTGAACTTATTGATGACTGGAAAGATGCTCCAAAATATCAGCAAGACGCCCTCAAACTTTCTATAATGTTGAAGAAAAGTGACCATCCTCTCAATGGAAAAAAATCCAACAAGATCTCATGGCGGGTAGATGAAACCCCACGGCTTGCGCATTTTATCGAGCCTGCATACCGATTAAGCATGTTGCATGCAGACCTTGATGAGGTTATCTCAACTTTGCATCACGATGATATTGAGGACGGTCTCAAGAATGTAAATGAAATCCGCAACGCCCTAAGAAAAGGCGCGCGGAGCGATGTACCAACCCAAATTCTTTCCGAGTGCGTTGTCTGGCACGTCAAAGCCCTGTCTAATACCTACAAAACTCCACGTGTGCGGGCGCAAATAAACAGCCCATCCGACATCTATTCTCCCAAAGTATTGAGCTATCTAAATGGACGGCTATCTGCGGAGGACATGTATCTGCGCGATATCAACTCGCTTCCTCTCGCCGGGCCGCGTGTCGTAAAAATAACTGGAGACCGGCTTCACAATGTGCAGTCTAATTTGGATCCAAAAAAATACCTTGACTTGATTGTGCATTCCTACATAAAGGCTTTCAGAAGCCTTAATTGGGCGAAAAAATATCATTATGCAACCGGCTATTATACGCTTGAGGCGATAAAGTTGGGGCTTGAAAGAATAGTCAATGTTTTCGGGGAAGATGCAATAAAGTTATTTTCTATTCCAAAAAAAGGGGATGCACGCTTTCCAAAAGGCACGGATGTAAAATTCCCCTTGGATATTTTTTCGGCATATGACTATCACAAATATAACAAATCCTTTGAGCAGGACGAGCACGATTTCAATATGGTTGAACTGGCAGGCATTCGCTCCGAACTCAGCATAGACACCATGAGAAAGCTACCGTATATGGGTACGAAAGTAGCGGTTATTTTTGCGCCCGGCAAATTGTATTATTCACGGGTTGATGAGCATCCAATTGAAGTGCAATTGCCAAGGCGGCTTCCTTCGGATGAGCAATCAAACTGGCTATCTTTGGATCCAGCGTCTGAACAAGGCTGGACTCAATTAAGAAGTGAAGATGTAGTCAAAGAATTTCAGAAAGGAATTGATGCCTACAAGCTTCCCTTTATTGTGGAATTAGTGCCAAGCATACTGCCCGGAAAAATGGGTATGGATTCGATAATGCTAAGCCTCAAATTCTGCGGGGGGGATTCATTTAGCGGTTATCTTGAGAAAGATGGTTCAGGCCTGGCAGCGCAAAAAAAATATGTGTCAATAATATACGACCTCTCCGATCTTTTGCGCGATTTTTTGGAAAATAGCTTCAAAGCAAAACCTCGCGGCATGCTGTTCTTGCAGGACAATGTGATGCCTCCGCAAGATAGTTATGAGCAAATATCAAACAAACTTTTCAAAAACCAGAAACCTATCCAGGATAGCCTTTTTGATTAAATTCCAATTTTTTTTCTAAAAAGCCGCAGTGTTATTTTTTAGTATTCGCATTCTCAAAACTTTCTTCTTCTGCAAAATGCATCTTCGCGCAAATGATAATTATCGCAGGCCCCTCTTTCTCATTTTTCAAATTTTTATAATCCCTAATTTCCCCGGCCCAAACCTTTTCATCTTCCCATCCAACATGCCAAAGAACAAAAATCTTTGAATCGGGCAGGATGATTTTTTCTTTTATCTCTCCTGCAACAATCTTTTTCTCCTGTGCGCGATTCAATACTTCAAGCGCCTGCGAAGGTTTCATCGGACCCATCTGCACGTCAATATCCAGAAGGCATAATGTATGTGCGTCAATTTTTTTATTGGCGCAAATCACATCCAAAAACGAAGTCGGCTCAAAGTTTTTTCTCCAATAAGTGATAGTTGCGGTTTTTCCAAATTTATAATTTTGCAATCCTGCCGCTCCCGGAGCGGCGGAAAAAATTGAGGATGCATGAAGCACTTTTGCATCTATCTTATTTTTTTTAGCCGCCTGCAAAAGCGAACTGTGGGTCGTGGCGCTCATCGGGTCTCCGGGCACAAGAAAAGCAACAAATTTGTCATCATTTTCAAACGCGTCAATAATCTTCTTCTCTCCCTCAACCTCCTCTCTTGCAAGGAGTTCAATCTTTTTTCCAATAATTTTTTCAAGCCGATTAAGCGTTTTATCCTTCATCAGATTTGTATAATTTTCAGCAAACACTTTATCGCATTTTTTCAGTGTCTCAATTGAGCGCGAAGACAAATCCAGCTCATCGCATAGCCCCATGCCAATTAGATAAAGCGTGTTTTTCATATCGGAAATTAGGTTTGCGAATAAATTTAACTCTGCCACCCCCCTATTCTTTAGTGGACATTCTCAAGCTTGCAAAAGAAGACAGCAAAAAAATCAGCCCGACAAAACCAAGAAGCGAACTAAACGAGCTGTGCCCAAATTGCAGGCAAAACGGGCGGGTGTATTGCCCGCACAAGCCCCTTTTGGCAATCAAGGCGGCAAACGCGCAAAAATTCGACAAGACGGAATTTTTCGGACCGTCCCCCCCAAATCTATTCGTGGGGCATTTCTCATATCCTCAAATTACATGGGGTCCGACGGTCGGATTGGCAGAAAATGTTCCTGACAATCCAAAGGATTGGTATGGCTGGGATTTTGACAAAATAGTTTATGCGCGAAGCATGCAAATTCGCGGGCAAGTTTCCTCTTCTGTTCACATAGCAAAAAGCCCCGGCTTTGCACGGGCGCCGTCTCTTTCGCGCATTGTACTAGACTCTCAAGAGTCTGCAATGTCGATTAATCCTGTTGATTTGGAAACCCATTTTTCCAAAAAGCCGACATTAAATGTTTCATTTCATCAAATAAACCAGCCGACGGGTCCGTCTGCCCCACTTCTAAAAATGAGAGTTGCGGACAATCCTAAAATTCCCTCAAAGGTGGATGAGCTTGTGTCTGAAGGGGTGCGCGCGAATGCGGCGATGGCGGAACTTCTTTTTGAGGGGTTTGACGAGCACTATCTCACCCGGCTTTTGACCGCCGGTGTTTTGGGGCAAAAAGATGCGCGGCGCTTCGTTCCGACAAAATGGGGCATCACTGCGGTTGATGACACAATTGCAAAAGAGCACATGAAAAAAATAAGAGAAATGCCCCAAATAAACGAGTTCATGCTTTTCTCAAACGAATATCTTGCGAACCGATTTTTCATTCTTCTTCTTCCCGGTGCATGGGAATATGAAAATTTTGAGAGCTGGTGCGGGGCGAATTCCTCTGCTACAAGCTGTGAATATGAAGGCTATTTCGGGCGCAGTGATTATGCCCAAAAGCAAGGAGGCGGATATTATGCGGCTCGCTTGTCTGTGTGTGAAGCGCTCGCAACCAAAATAAAAAAGCAGGCACGGGTGGTACTGATTCGCGAGATAATGCCTGAGTATGATTTGCCTGTGGGAGTTTGGGAAATCCGCGAGAATGTTCGTCATGCCTTCCTAAACAACGGGCAAAAATTTTCAAATCAACAAGAGCTTATGAGTGAGCTTTCAAAAAAACTCAAACTGCCCCTCTCAACCTATATTTGCAAAAGCTCTGTTCTGCGACAACGCAAGCTTACCGACTACTAATTATTTTTGCCCAATTGCAAAGCAATAATAATCTCACATTCGTCAGTTGCGCATGAATTTTATTGATCGTGCTTCACAACAGCGGCGTTGGAGCCAAGTTATTGACTTAATCGCAATCCTATTTTTCCTCATTATAATTATCAGCCCTGTCTTTTTCATCTTCACCGGACTGGGCAATTTTGTTTTTTCCATACAGATGCAAGATGCACTCGTTGTTTCATTTAGCATAGCCATTCTTGTGACCATAATTGATTTGCTTTTTGGAATTCCGCTTGCATGGCTTTTGGCAAGAAAACAATTTCCTCTCAAGCGCGTGGTTGATACTCTTGTGGATTTGCCATTGGTTATTCCAACAAGCGCGCTGGGTCTTTCAATCGCGCTTTTTTGGGGCACATCCGGCATCGGATTTTTGGCGCCTGGCTTTTTGATGATTGTGCTTTTGCATATCACATTCACATTTCCTTATGTAGTTCGCACGACTCAAGCGGCAATTTTGGGAATTGACGGCGATCTTGGGCGCGCCGCTTCAACCCTTGGCGCTTCTCCGCTCCTTTCTTTTCGCACAATCTGGCTCCCTCTTTTTCGTGCCGGCGCAATATCGGGCGCACTGCTCGCATTCACCCGTTCTCTGGGTGAAACCGGCGCAACTCTCATAGTTGCCGGAGCGGTTCAAACAGTCCCGATTCTCACAGTTTATTACAAAAATTCAATTCCTACAAACATGGATGCCGCAATTTCGCTCTCCGCGATATTTCTGATAATATCTGTATTTATCTTCATGGTTGCGCACAGCCAACTTGTCCCTGCCAGCCTTCGCATGCGTAAAGTGAATGCGCAGGCGGAAAAACGGCTTAGTCAATTAGGCGTGTTTTCCGATGCCGCCAGCGTGCTGTTTTTGTTTTTGCTCGTTCTACTGCCCTCGTTTTATTTCCTGCGGTTCATGGGCTTTGATTTTGGCATAACATCTTTGCTTACCGATTCCATTCTAATCTCTTTTCTTGTAGCCGGCGCCGCGACACTTCTTTCGCTCGTGTTTGGAATTCCTCTCGCACTTTACATCGCTTCAAAACAAAAATTAAGCAACATAATGAAACTTCTAAACGACATGGGCATGATTATGCCAACCGTTACAATAGGCTTGTCGCTTTCTCTTTTTTGGGCGGGCAGGGCTCCGGATGCAATAATTCTCGTGCTTGCCCACACGGCGATAATTTTCCCGTATTTTGTGGGGTCTGTAAGCGAAGTGCTTTCCGAGCTTGATGAAAATCTTGTGCAGGTTGCCCGCTCTTTGGGCGCATCTCCATTTTATGCATTTCACACTGTTATTCTTCCGCTTGCAAAGCCGAGCATAATCGCGGGTATTGTAGTCGCGTTCATGCGCAGTGTGAGTGAGACTGGCGGCACACTGGCAGTATCAAGCAAGATTCAGACAGTTCCGCTTCTCATAGTAAATTTGAGCAAAGCCGGCGATTCGGCGCAGGCCGCTTTTTCCGCCGCAGTTCTTGTGGCGCTCGCATTGGTTTTTGTGTTAGCTCTTAGATGGAATCAACAAAAGAAATGGTGATATTATGCCCTCAATTCATGCAAGCAATGTATCCAAATATTATGGCTCGGTCAAGGCATTGCACAATGTTGATTTGAAAATTTCCGATGGCGAGTACGTGGTTCTGCTCGGACCTTCCGGTTGCGGCAAAACCACGCTTTTGAAAATAATCGCGGGCATTGTTGTGCCAAGTTCGGGAACAATATCAATCGCGGGCAAAGATGTGACAACTTTTTATCCAGAAGACCGCGGGATAGGTTTTGTATTTCAAAACTATGCTCTTTTCATGCACATGAATGCCCTTGACAACGCGGCTTACGGTCTGCTTGCCCGGGGGGAAAATGTGCAAAAGGCGCATCGCATTGCAACCGAAATGTTGCAAATGGTGCATCTGTCCGAGCGTGCGGATGCAATGCCAAAAGAGTTTTCAGGAGGAATGCAGCAGCGGCTTGCAATCGCGCGCGCAATGGCAACTGGCTCCAAGGTGATATTTTTGGATGAGCCGACAAATGCTCTTGACGCCCACATTCGCTCCGAATTGCGCGTGGAACTTAGGCGCATGGCTAAAAGTCTCAAACTCACCGCGATTCATGTCACTCACGACCAAGAGGAGGCGATGGCATTAGCTGATAAAATCGTCATAATGCGCAAGGGAAAAATATTGCAAATCGGCTCTCCAAAAGAAGTGTACGATCATCCTATCAACCCGTTCGTGGCCAGCTTTTTGGGAGAAGCAAATTTCATGCGTGTAAAATTTGAAGACGGAAAAACCAATCTTTTGGGGCACGTCATCAAGTCGGATCTTAATGGAAATTATATTGCCTGTCTCCGACCCGAAGCACTGCATCTTGGAACAAAGGGTACCCGAATAAAAGTCATTAATTGCCGCCCGTTTGGTCCATTTTTCAAATATGATGTGGACTTCAACGGACTGCAACTCTCTGTTCGCTCAACTCACGATGAAAGCAGTCAAGAGCATATCACATTCGAACCATCTGACGTAATATACTTCAAGGAGCCCGAAGAAGGGCTTGAAAAATCGCTCTTGAGCAATTAACATCTTTTTCATTTCTATGGACATTTATATACAGAAACCACGTGTATACCTTTAGTACAAATTCAATTCGTGGTGTGTGAGAAATATGAAAACAGCTTCTATGTCTGGTGCAAAACGGTTTTTGATATTCGCCCTTTCAAGTGCGGTAATTCTGATAGGCGCATCCTCTCCATTTGCCAACAAGCTTCTTGATTCTGCAAGCAAGCGGCAAACTCAGCCTCCTGCAAAAGTGCAGCAAATGAGTCCGGATTCACTGAACAAATTCAAGAGTGTGAATTCGCAATTTCTCATAAGCCTTGAGCCAAAGAGCGCATTTCCAATTTATGCTTTATCCAACCCAACAACTCCGTTCGGATTTGTAAAAGACAATTTGCAAACAAAAAATGTGTTCGTTCAACAGCACCAAATGCTTTCAAGCGCGATTGGCCTTCCCAAGGTCGCTATTGAAAGCACGTCCAACAACTCGGCAATCGAAGTCGTGGGCAAAAACACATATCGCGTTTTGTACCGTGCAGTAGCAAAAGAGGCATACTCAGGTGGAATATCCTCAGTAATAAAATATGTGAACACCAATCTTAATCTCGGCAAGGTGGTTGGTGTAAAATCCATACTTGCAAGTTCCAAGCTCTCTCTTGGAAAGCGCGGAAACAAGATTTCAGATTATAATAAATGGAACCGCAAAGACTTAGTCAAACACGGCTATGTCTATGTGAAATTTGTGAATGAGGCGACCACTCAAACACAAAAAGTTGCAGCGAAGAAAGTGCAAACGCAAGCACAGGCACCTGTTCAAAAGCTTGAGAAACAGGCACCCCTGAAAAAATTGGAGAAAGTGCGAACCGTTACTTCCGTCAAAAAGTCGGATGCAAAAAAGCAAGCACCCGTGCAAAAACATGCCGTGAAAAAGCTGAAAATAAAAAAGTTAATTTACGAGCAAAACATACCTGTGCAAAAGCTTGTTCCAAAGAAGGGCGAGCCGATTGACACCTCTGCACCCGAAGATGGAATCGTGGGCAAGCCATATATGCCAACTTCAACACCAATAAAGGCGGATACAATCATTCTTGACAGGAATGATTTCTATCCGGCACCCCCCTCAAATCAAAATGCAAAACAAAAGCGTGATGTTGAAGAGCAGGGAATGATATTTGGCAACAAGGCAAAAACAGACAAAGACAATTCGCTCAGATACATAAACAAAGATTACAACTCCGCCAAATAAATTTGAGCATTTTTTTATCTTACCCCATTTCCCTTCTTCTTTATTTTTTCATTTTTTTCAACTGCGGCAAACGCTTATTAAGCGGGCAAATCCTATTCCTTCAAGGTGATATTGATGATTGAACTCATAGTTTTGGGTGCCATTGTGTTGGTAGCCCTTATTCTTATGTTCATGTACAATGGGCTTGTTTCACTGCGTGCCCGTGTGGACAATGCATGGGCGCAAATAGACGTCCAGCTTACAAAACGTTTTGACCTCGTGCCAAACCTTGTTGAGACCGTGAAAGGCTATGCAAAGCATGAGAAAGACCTTTTTGAAAATGTCACCAAAGCAAGGGCGCAAATGGCAAATGCCGGAAGCGTGCAGGAAAAGGCAAAAGCGGACAATGCTCTTTCAGGAGCCCTCAAATCCCTTTTTGCAGTTGCGGAAAACTACCCACAGCTTCGTGCAAACGAGAACTTCAAACTCTTGCAGGAACAGCTTGATGGAATAGAATCCAAAATTGCATATGCCCGCCAGTTTTACAACGACTCGGTTCTTGAGTACAACACAAAAATATTGCAAATGCCTGCGGCGATAATTGCCGGCCCTCTCGGTTTTTCACAAAAGGATTATTTCAAGGTTGAAACGGAAGAGGCAAGAAAAGCGGTAAAAGTAAAATTCTAAATAATTTATTTGCCGGCAATTTAGAGCCGGTCTAATCCTTTTTTCAGGTTTTGATATGGCATCATTTTGGGACGTTCAGAGAAAAAACAAGATTTACTCTTATGCCTTAGTGGGTGCAATGATTCCAATAATCATCGTGCTTGTCTGGTTTGTGGGTGAGTTTTTTGCTTTCGGTTCATGGCTTGTGCCATTTGCAATTCTCCTCTCCATTGTTTATTCAGTCGGAGGATATCTCTATGGGGATAAAGTGGTTTTGGCAGCCTCTGGGGCAAAAGAGGCGGACCCAACCCAATATGTTTATTTACACAATGTAGCCGAAGGGCTTGCGCTTGCCGCCGGAATTCCAAAGCCAAAATTATACGTGATAAACGATGCGTCTCCAAACGCGTTTGCAACCGGGCGCGGACCAAAGAATGCATCGATCGCTGCAACCACCGGACTTCTTGAGAGAATGAACCGACAGGAACTTGAAGGGGTAATCGCGCATGAAATGTCTCATGTGAAAAATTATGACATACGCTTCATGACAACCGTTGTTGTGCTTGTCGGGCTAATTTCAATTCTTGCAAACCTAATCGGAAACATGTTCTGGTTCGGAGGCAGGGGCGAGCGAAAGGAAGGAAACGGGCTTCTGATGATAGTCGGAATATTATTGGTGATATTCGGACCCCTAATTGCACAGCTTGTGAGACTTGCAATTTCACGCAAGCGCGAGTTTTTGGCGGATGCGTCGGCTGCTCAACTCACCCGAAATCCGGACGGGCTTGCATCCGCACTTGAAAAACTAAAGAGCGCACCCGCAATGAGTCATTCCACAGATGCGACTGCATCTCTTTTCATTTCAAGCCCGGAAGGCGGTTCGGGTAAGAAAAAATCAATTTCTGACTCCTTATCCGGCCTTTTCTCAACGCATCCTCCCCTTGATGAGCGCATAAAAGCATTGCGGGCAATGTAATGTCGGTGCGCATATGGTGATTGTAAGGAAGCCGACAAAAGAAGAAATCCAAACCGCCCAAAAATGGGGCTTATGGGAAAAAGAGCCCTCGTCATTTGACTGGTCTTATGATGAAAAGGAAACATGTCTCATTCTTGAAGGCGAGGCAAAAGTTGTTCTGCCAAACAAAGAACAAATCCATTTCAAATCAGGAGACTATGTAATATTTGAGCCGGGTCTAAAATGCAAATGGGTAATTTCAAAAAAGATTAGAAAACGATACCTGTTTGGCTGATTTGATGATTGAGATTTTTGCGGGAATTCTTGTTCTTCTTCTCTCGGGTCTTTTTATAATTCTTGGAATCGGCGGTTCGTCAATCCTCATTCCGATTTTTTATTCAATCGGCATAAGTATGGATCAGGCAAGGCTGGCAGGGTTGGCAACTCTTTTTGTGTCAACTGGCACTGCGCTCGTAATCTATTTGCGCAGTAGTCTTTTCAAAAAATCCGATTTGCAAGAAATCGCATTAATACTTTTCGGAATGCTCATCGCAATTCCGTTCGGCGTATGGCTTGGAAATACTCTTGATGACAATATTCTTATCGGGCTCTTTTCACTCTCTCTTTTCGCGTCCGCATTTGCAATGGCATTTGAGAAAAAAATTGTAAAATCAGAGCGCAAGAAAGGGCTTACTTTTGCACAGGAAGGGGAAATCGGAATTTTAGCCGGTCTTGAAGTAAGTATATTTCGTATAGCATTAATTCGCGGGGCAGTCGGTGGCGGCGCCGGACTTGCAACCGGAATGCTTGGAATCGGCAGTGGAATTTTTATCATGCCCTCATTGATACTCACCGGCACCGAGCCAAAAAGGGCGGCAATTCTCAGTGTCGCGTGTATGTTTGTCGCATCTTTATTTAGCATTGTAAATCAGTTGGCATATTATGCTCCATCCGACTATTCTCTCATGCTTATCTGCGCCTTTGCCGCATTGATTGGTTCTTATGTTGGTGCAACCCTTCTGGCAACTGGCAGGGTAAAGGGAGAATTTATAAAAAAAGCGTTCCCTCTTGTTCTTGTGGCGCTTGCCATAAAACTTGCTTTTGATTTTTTCGCATAAGTATTTGGTGGTGTAAATGAACTTGTTTGAAAAAAATGTCGGAACAATTGACCGCGCAATCCGCATAATTATCGGGCTTGCGATGCTTTTTGTCGTATATATGCAATATGTGCAGGCGCCAATATCTTATGGTGCAATCGTAATCGCAATCATTATGTTCGCAACCGCCGTATCCGGAAGCTGTGCAATATACTCTATATTCGGGCTGAACACCGGCGCAACAAAAAAGAAAACCAATTAGACTTTTTTATATTCTATTTTTTCTTTTTCAAGCATCCCGATAATTTTTTCCCTTTGCTCCTTGTTTAGTCCCTTATGGTCAATCAATGCGCCCTTTATCGGCTCAACCGATTTTTGCATTGCCTGTAAAAGCATCTTTGAATCAATCTCATCCACCCTGTGCTTTGGCAATATATGCGATATCGCAATTTCTTTTCCATCCAAAAGTTTTTTCCCAAGAACATACTCGCTGAATTTGGGAGTGTAATGCCCGCCGCCTATTCCTAAGTATGTGTCATAAACCGGGGCTTTTCTTGCAAGAGATTTCATTATTGCCGCCGCAACTATTTTTCCAGCAACTTCATTTTTCCATTCTTTTTCGCCGCTTCCTATTTCAACAAAAATCAATTTCTTTTTTCCGTTTTGCGGGGTTGGTCCGTGATGGTCCACCTCCATATTTATCTGCCAATTCAATCCGTTTTCATCTGCTCCTTCTTTCATGAATTTTAAAATTTGCTTTAGCTTGCATGCAAACGCAATATTTAGCGTGCTTGTTTGCCCGCCAAAATCCGCGCTTGCCCAATTGCCCGGAAAATGTGCCGTGAGCGCAGGCATTTCTTTTTCCGACTTGTGCGTGCTTGCATACAAATAATAGTCCGCATTTTCACGCGGTTCAATTTTGATAATTTCCTCATCTTCTCCTTTTGCCAAAAACACGGTGCAGCCGTCTTTGTCGCCGCATGCCGAAAAGAAATAGTTCGCCTCATCCTCTTTTTGCCATTTCCAATCTTTGTGCAAATGATTCATTATGTTTGCGGATGCGTCGTTTTGCAATGAGAAAAGCACAAGCCCTTTTTTGTCTTCTTTGTTAAGTTTCATGCACTCATTTGGTTTTGAATTATTATTAATTAGCTCCTTTAAGAAAACAAAATGCCACATACAAACCAAATGTTGCAACCAAACAAATGCCGCAAATAAACCAAACGCAATAAAACAAATATTACAAAGCAAACAAAATCATGCTCTCAAGGCTAGGCTTTGGATTTGCCGGTTTTGGGTGCACAATTTTTTAATTAAAATAAGTAAATTTTCTTTAATACATTGTCTTTAGAGTAGAAACCGCCTTCTTCACTTTTTCAAAAGCATTTTTTGTATTTGTAACATACAAATACTCAAGCGCCCCGCCCAAATCATCGTTTTCCGCCATCGGCGGCAAAACGAATCTGTATTTGCCAGCCTTTCTTGAGAGCATCCCTTTCTCTTTCAGCTGGTGCAAATGATATCTCACCGCCTTTATCTGTGCGGGGTCGTCCTTTGGTCTGATTGAATTAATCAGCACCATAATGCGATGAATATCCGGCTCCTCCTGCGCAAAATGCGCCTTAAGCAGAGCTTCAATAATATCAAGCATGAGGGTTCTGCTTTCATTCGGAGAAATCAGTCCGAGCGAGAGGCACAAATATCTTATGAGTCCGCGCCGTGTGAGCTTCACTTCTCCAAGAAGTTGCATGTCCCGCACAATATGCTCTTGTCGGATTAGGGCGCTTTCAGGCATTGACATTAAGACCAAAACTCTTTTTGCCAGATTATTTTTAAGGATTGGTATTAACTTTGAAAAACTCTTGGGAGAAAAGTGTAAAACGGGCAAAAAAAAAAACAGTTGCAATTTTACTTTATGCAATCCGCTCTCTTAATTTTTCTTTTTCATCTTTTTTCTAAGCACATCGTAAGCCTTTGCCGCCTGCTCATCCTTTAGCACAATAATAAGTTCTGTCAGGGTTGAAACTATCTCGTATATATTTATATTTTCCCAAGACAATTCGCGCAAAACCCTGTCAAAAAATCCCGGTTGGTAAAGCACGTCCTCTCCAAACCTGAGCACCAGCAGGGAAAGCCCGCTTTCCTTGCTTAATATCTTTTCACCCTTCAGTTCTTCAAGAATTTTCTTCTCGTATTTGGATTGTGAAATAATCGTAACCTCGTGCGTGCTTTGCGTGATACTCAAAATATCCTCTTGGGATTTTTGCGCAATATCTTGTATTTTTTGCAATTTTTGCGCAAGCACACCTGTTTTCTTCAAATCAATTTGCATGGCATCTGAGCGCAGGGAAATTTGCAGGTTTTCAAGCCCGACGCCCTTTAGCCTCTCCCTGCCTTTGTCCGCCATTTTCTCGCGCATTCTTGAGAGTGCCATTACAATTGCGCCTTCTTCCACTTCTTTTCCAAGCTCGGTTTCAACGTCCGGTCTTAGCACTCTTGCAAGACGGTGAAAAGAAACAATATCTCTCTCAATAAAGTCCTCAAGATGAGGGTGCATCCTCACATATTTTTGCACTACGTGCGCAACAGTTGGCATGGTGTTATATTTAGAACAAAAAGTTAAAAATGTGCCCTGGGCAAGTCTCCAACTTGGGCGAAGCCGACATTTTTCCGACGGGTCATTTTTTTTGCATTTTTAATTTTCTTGCCAAAAAAATCAGCTATTTAAATCTTGAACCTCATAGTGTATTATGCCAGAGAAAAAAGTTCGCTATATTGTAATCCTCGGCTCCATGATGTCGGGTCTTGGGAAGGGTATTTTATCTGCTTCTATCGGAAAGCTTCTCCAAGCTCAAGGGTATAGTGTTTCCCCAATCAAATTTGACGGCTATTTGAACGTAGATTGCGGCACAATGAATCCACTACGCCACGGAGAAGTGTTTGTGCTTGATGACGGGACCGAATGCGACATGGACTTTGGCACCTACGAGCGATTTCTAAATATCGACCTTGTAGGCCTGAACTCAATAACCGGCGGAAAGCTTTTCAAAAAAATAATTGAAAAGGAGCGCGCCGGCGGCTACTTGGGCAGGGACGTGCAAATAGTTCCTCATGTCACAAACGAGATAAAATCCTGGATTAGAAAAGTCGGTGAGGATTCAAAATCCGATTTCGTGCTAATAGAAGTTGGTGGAACCGTCGGCGATTTGGAAAATGCCTATTTCATAGAAGCAATGAGGCAAATGGGTCAGGAAGAGAAGGACAACATGCTTTTTGTGCAATTGAGTTTTGTGCCCTCCCTGACTTGCGGCGAGCCAAAAACAAAGCCAACACAACATGCAAACCGGCTTATTACAAGCCTTGGAATACAGCCCAATCTTATCGTGTGTAGGGGGGACGAGAAATTAAACAAGGAAGCGCGGGAAAAAATCTCAATGTTTTGCAATGTTGCTTTGGAAGATGTATTTGATGATCCAAAACTTTCTACAATTTATGAGCTTCCAATAGTTCTTGAGAGGCAAAATTTCTCAAGCAGGCTACTGACTCATTTTGCTATAAAATCAAAAGAGAGCGATCTAAAGGATTGGAGCTCTTTGGTATCAAAAATAAAATCTGATAAAAACGAGCTTCGTGTTGCAATCACTGGGAAATATGTTTCTGTAAAAGATGCGTACGTGTCCGTGGAAGAGGCTCTGGTGCATGCGGGCGCCGCAAACAATGCAAACATAATCGTTGAATTTGTGGATACTGAACAGCTCGAAAAAGATTTAGTTCATGAGGACGAATTGCTCGGAAAATATGATGGTATAATAGTTCCCGGCGGGTTCGGAAACAGGGGTGTGGACGGCAAAATAGAAGCAATAAAATACGCCCGAACGCATCAAGTGCCTTTTCTCGGGCTTTGTCTTGGACTGCAACTTTGCGTAGTTGAGTATGCGCGAAATGTTGCAAATTTGCAGGGAGCGCATTCAACTGAAATGGACAAGGATACAAAATATCCTGTAATTGACTTCATGCCCGAGCAAAAAACCATCAAAGAAAAGGGTGCAACAATGCGCCTTGGTGCTTGGGAGTGCGTTATTTCAAAAGGTACAAAAGCATTTGACTCATACGGCGCAGAGAAAATTTTTGAAAGGCATCGGCATCGTTTTGAAGTTAATAATTCTTTTGTGCCAGATTTGCAAAAAGCGGGATTGGTAATTTCAGGTAAATCCCCGGATGGGCAAATAGTTGAAATGGTTGAGTGGGGCACCGGTTGGGGTGTTGCGACACAGGCGCATCCGGAGCTCAAAAGCAGGCTTGAGAAGCCGGCGCCATTATTTGCTTCCTTTGTAAAAGCATGCCTTAAGGCGAAAAAAGAAAAAGCGCCAAAGGATGCGCAGGCATCTCACTAAGCAAATTCTTTTGCAATTTTACTCTTTTTCCCTCGTAATGCGATTAGTTTAAATACCTCATCTTCTTGTTCCTTTAATTGGAAAAAAGTTGCGGGTGATGAATTTGCAGAAGAAGAAATACTATTCAAATAAAATAAAAACCAAGCCTGCAAGCGATAAAACTTATTTCAAGGCAAAGGCAAAAACTATTTCCCCCGAGAAGATGGCGAAAAAGTCTGCTGCAAAATCCGCAAGCAAGAACGCGAAGAAGACTCTCAAATCCGCGCAGGCGCTCATATCTTCCACTCGCGCAAAAGCAGACAAACAAGTCTTGTCCAATTTCTTTATTTCATCGGACATGGCAAATCAGTCAACTCATGTCGTTGCCACAAAGCACAAGCAAAACTTTGAGAAGACAATCGCATTGCCAAAGCTTAACACTGGTCTTGTTGAAGGTATGACCGGAAGAAAAAGAATAACTCGGCTTGATGCCCTCAAGCGGGCGATAATGCTTTTTATCCGCAAAATGCAATCCTGGTTTTCATCGCACCGCCATCAGATGCATATGACAATTTCCGGCAGGCGCGCACTTGCACAGCTTGAAGATTTGTATAATCTTCTCTCTCTTGAGGCAATAGATGAAAGCAGTCTCATGCAACTAAAGGTTGCTTACGGCGAGGCGTGCTATTACATCATGCAGGCATCCCGTGGTTATCATCAAAAGCACGGCGGAAAAGGAAAGGAAAGGTATCAGCCCTACTTTGACCGATTCGTGGATGCGGGCACAAATTAGTTTTCACTTTTTATTTTCAATCCCCTTTTTATTCACAATTCTTTTTCCTTCTAATTTTTCACAATTTGGTTTTGTGCGCACTCCAAGCCGCGCTTTTTGCATAGAATAGCATTTAAATACTGGCGATGGGTTATCTTCCTATGGCAACAGCAGCAACAACTGAAGGAGTTTTCAAATTTATCTCAAACTCCACCTTGCGAAAGTCTGTTGAGGTGCTGGTAAGCGCAATTCCGGGAGCAGTAGTGCTTTTCTTATTCATCCTGGGTACGGGCATTCTCAATATTTACACAAATCTTGCGGCGGCAAATGAAATATTCGCGGCAACTTATTTGCCCGTCATCTGCCTTCTCCCATTGGTGATCGGGGTAATCGGTCCGCTCATTTTGGAAAAGGTTCGAAATGCAACCGAGCTTTCGCTCCGTGCAAGTGTTCTCACTGCATTTCTTTCCGGATTTTTCGGTTCGTTTTTTGGCGGTCTCACATTGATAATTGCCGGGTTTGCGGAATTCAAGCCTTTTGGCGGGATTTTATCCGATGTTCTTCCGGGGGCAGGGCGAATGCTGTTCGCGTCCTTTTTGCTTGTAATAATCTCAACAGTGCTCTCAACTCTGGGCGGTGCGCTCATCGTAATATTGCTAAAAAAGGCGGAGAAATAAATGTCATCCTTGCTCTCTTTTGTGGACAACACCAAGACGGCTCTTTTGCAGCTCGGACCCAGTGTAGCCGTAATACTTATTGCATTGGGCGGAATCACTTACGGGCTTTCATTTTTGCAGCCTGCGCAAAATAGGGGCAAATGGCAATCATTGGCCGCCGGCATGATAATCGGCGGGGTAATTGTCGCTGCAATTACCGGGGCGGCGGAGTTAATCGCGTCCTCTTCCGCAACTTTACTCACTTAATTTGGCAAGACTTATTTTCTCAACGTCAATTCATTTTCTCTTTTTCTCCTTTATTTTGTCCTTTTTTTTGTTTTTCCCATTTTTTTTCATATGGCAAGCATTATATTTTTTCAAATACCAATTTAGCCTATGCAGCCTTCTCTTATTCTGGATTTATCGCTCACTTCACCTGCATATTCACTTGCAATAAATCTTGTAGTAATCAGCATTGTTCTCTCTGCGCTTGCGCTCGGAATATCTCGTGCCATTTCCTCAAGAAAGCTTTGGGCATGGGGTGTTGAGGAGCTTGCGCAATCAATAATAAACGCAATATTGCTCGGGGCAATTGTCAGTGGCGCATTAGCCTCGGGCGAAATCGCCTCCTCGTTTGTGGAGCCGGATTTAATCGCAAACTGCGCATACACTATGCCAAATATGCCAATTCCAAATTCCCCGCTTGTACTTTCCATTTGCAAAATAGACTACGCATCCTCAAAGGCGTGGAATGCCGCGCAATCTTTGGGCAGGCTTTCATTCTCGCTCGGCTCACTCTCCTCCATTACTGCAAATGCAAATGTGATAAGCGCAACCCCGTTTTACGCGCTTCGGGACGCATCATCGCAATATTCACAAATTTCCTACCGACTTGCAAATATCATCTCTGCATTTGAAATGCAAAAGCAGTTTTTACTTTTTGTTTCATATGCGGCATTTTCCATTTTTTTGCCGGCCGGTCTCTTATTGCGAATGTTTTTTGCAACCAGAAAGCTTGGCGGTGCGATAATGGCAGGGGCAATAGGTTTCTTTTTGGTATATCCGCTTTGCTATAGCGCGTTTGCATCCGATATGTCCTCTCTAAACGAATCATACTCAACACTTGCAAAAGATTTGGATTTAGTCAGTGAGTCAATTCTGCCTTTTCCTGCAATTGATTGGGGCAAAAGCGGCGTGATTTCAAATCTTGTGCTAAATATGTCCGGTCAGGATGTTGCAGCCAAAGTCAGCGTGCCAATGCTGTCAGCCTCCTCGTTCGCCGCAGTTTTGGAAATGTATTCTCTTGTCTATCCGCTCATTTGCATTGCAATTACTCTTGTGTGCATTTACGAGCTTGCGGGCATTTTGGGCTCGGAATTCAGGCTTGATTTTTTTGAGAAAATTTAACCAATTCTTTGTAGGTGCGCAAAAAGCCGCTATTTAGCCTGCTAAGATTCACGATTCCTTTTTCTAACTTTTGGCTGTTATCCATTCATGCTTCGCTTTGCAAATGCCGGTGCCCCCATCTCAACGCCTTCCCCCGGCGGCACTTTAGCCGCAATTTCCCATTGCAAAAAATTGGGAATAGATGCAATGGAAGTTGAGTTTGTGCGCGGCGTGCGCATGAAAGACCAATTGGCCGCCGAGTGCGGCGAGCAGGCAAAAAAACTGGATATCGCACTCTCAATTCACGCTCCCTATTACATCAATTTGTGCTCGGACGAAGAAGACAAGCTTGAAAACTCACGACGCCATATTTTGGAATCAATGCACGCCGGCTCATTTTTGCACGCGTCTCCAATAGTAATTCATCCCGGTTTTTATCAGGGGCGAACATCTGCCGAATGTGCAAAAAGGGCAAAAGCCCAATTCCAAATAATTCTGGACGAGGCACAAAAAGCCGGATGCAAAAACGTTCTTTTGGGTCCGGAGCTTACTGGCAAAAATTCCGCTTATGGAAATTTGGAGGAAATAGTTGAGCTATCCTCTTATTTCGGGCTTGGGAAAATGATTCCCGTAATTGATTTTGCGCATTATCATGCCAGAACAAAGCGCATAAACAACGAGGCAGATTATAGAAAAATCCTCTCCTTTTGCGAAAAAGAGCTCGGCTCAAAATTTTGCAAATCCTTCCACTGCCATTTTTCAGGAATAGAATTTGGCGAGAAGGGCGAGAGAAAGCATATTCCGGTTTCAAAAAATTCCCCGCCCCTTCTTGCATTTTTAAAAGTGATGAAAGAGGGCGGCTACTCTGGAAAAGTGGTTTGCGAATCTCCCTTGCTTGAGAAAGACACTCTGCTTATGAAAAAAGAATTTGAGAAACTTTAGTACGAAGATGCCATGTGCTCGCATCTTCAAAAAATAATTATTTTTTTGCATCTGTAATTTATTCTATTCTACTATCTTAATTTTCCAAATTTTCGTCCTTCCTTCAACGTTTGATTGTTCCCAAGTCAAAAGACCCGTTTTTTCCAATCTTTCAAGCCGATTTCTAATGGTTCTCTGTTCAGCGGAAGAAGAATTCAGTTGTTCATAAATTCCGCCAGATTCAATTCCGTTTTTTGCATCCGCAATAATTGATATGATTGTTTTATCCAATTCATCCAGCGAATCAATTTTTCGTGTGAGGGGCATCTTCACATGTGCATAAGAGCGCTCCTTAATTGCCTGCACATGCTCCACACCAATTTTTTTCTTTCCGTCCGATTCTGCCTTTTTTGCCGCCGCCCATAAAAGATGAATTGTAAGTCTTGCATCTCCACCTGCTTTTGCGCCAATGCCCGCGCAAAGTCCAATCACATCTTCATCGTAAGCCCCGGGCCAAAGCGCCTTTTTCGCCCGTTGCATTAATATGTTCTTTAGCTGGGTTGGCGAATACACTTCAAATAAAATCGTATGGTTTGTCAGGGAAGAGCGCACTCTCGCATCCAATTTAGCCGGCAAATCCGGTTCATTGGTAATTGCAATAACACTCGCGCTCATCCCAAGTGCTTCTTGCGCGCGGGACAAATCATAAAGCACCTGATCCTCGTGCGAAGGAGCGGCAAGAAGCCTATCCACCTCGTCCAAAATTATAATCGGGATATTCTCCTGCCTTTTTCCAATTTCTGATAATCTCGAAACAATTTCATCCGTGGCAATTCCCCTTCTTGGCATCATATCTCCAAGCTCAAGCACCAATTTATTGAGAATGCCGAACCTTGTGGAATTTTCCCAGCAATTTATGTATATTGGAAACGGTTTTGAGGAAACCTCTGTCAACTGCTTTAATACCAATTTTGCAAGCGTGGTTTTTCCAGTTCCCGGCTTTCCCACAAGAAGCATTGAAGGCGGAGCCCTTGCGCGCATCGCCTCCTGCAAATACGACGCGATATCTTTCATCTCGCGCTCTCTTCCCGGCAAATCCTCCGGCAAAAAATCGGGGCGCATCACCGACTCGTCTCGAAAAATTGATTCCTGCTCTGCCAGTTGGCGGAAAATATTTGCCATGCCCCTAATTGGGGTGCAAAAATTATAACTTGCTCTGTCTTGGGGTACAGTTTTATGAATTTCTCCTCCATTTAACTTGCGTAAAAGTTGGTGGTACTATGTCAGTGGCAGAATCTTCTCAAAAATTAAAGATGGGTGCGCGCGCTCCAGATTTCAACCTAATCGGCGTGGACGGAAAATTTCATTCTCTGGAAGAATTTGGAGAAGGCAGGGCTCTTGTGGTAATATTCATGTGCAATCATTGTCCATACGTTCTCTCAAAATTGAGCACAATAAAAAAACTTCATGCAACCTATTCTCCAAAAGAGGTCGCATTCGTCGCAATAAACTCAAACAATAATCCCGAATACCCGGACGACTCGTATGAGAAAATGAAGGAGTTTGCCCAAAAAAATCAGCTAAAATTTCAATATCTTTTTGACGATTCGCAAGAGACTGCAAAACAATATGGCGCGGAATGCACTCCCGACCCATTTGTTTTTGATGCGGATTTGCGCCTTGTGTACCACGGTCGCTTTGACGACGCAACCTCGCCGGAATTGACTCCGACAACTCATGACATGAACGATGCGCTGGATGCGGTTCTTGTGGGCTCACTGCCCAAAGGGAAATTTTTGCCAAGCAGGGGATGTTCAATAAAATGGAAAAATTAGGCGCGCATAATTTGGCGCCCAAATTTTTTTTGGTGGTTTGATGAAGCTCACGTTTTTAGGCACAAACGGCTGGTACGCGACAAAAACCGGCAACACCACATGCGCGCTCATCGAAACCGCTTCCCGCTACATCGTGCTTGATGCAGGCGATGGAATCTATCATCTGGACGAATACGCAACCGACTCTTCAAAGCCTGTGGATATTTTTCTTTCACATTTTCATCTTGACCATATAATTGGTTTGCACATACAGCCAAAATTTCATTTCAAAAACCAGATACGAATATTCGGTCAACCCGGAATGGTAAAACTTCTTGACACGATAATAAACCGCCCATTTACCGCATCAAGAAAAATGCTTTCAAACATCGGGCTAAATATTTCATTGCATGAATTGAGCGAAGGAAAAAACATAATTGATGAATATTGCGTTCACGCACTGCCTCTTACTCACGCAGACCCGTGCTGGGGTTTTAGATTTCAACTTCCTGATAGAAAAAAAGAGAAAATAATTTCCTATTGCACGGACACCGGTCCTTGTGAAAATTTGATGACACTTTCAAAAGATTCCGACTTGCTCATAACCGAATGTTCTCTTCTTTCAACCGACGAGCTCACTCCTTCATGGCCTCACATGACGCCCCAGGCAGGAGCGCAGGCGGCGCTAAAAGCCAATGCAAAAAAGCTTGTTTTCACCCATTTTGCGGCGCAAAAATACACTTCATTGCAGTTAAGAAAAGAAGCTCAATCGGCTGCAAGAAAAATATTTGAAAACTCATTTTATACACAGGATTTGATGCAATTTGAAGTGTGAGTTCCATCCATTTTTTCAAGCACTGCTTATTTGGCTTATATATGCACCTCTCCTCGTAGGCTGGCATTCGGTCTTTTAAACATTTTCCACCATAATATTCCCATGCGCTTTTCTTTTTTGCAGAGTGCGCGATGGTGAACTTAATGTACAATGTCATAACCGTGCAGGATCGAGTACGTCTTCCGGCACAGAATTTTTCAATGGAGCTAAAAACAGGTCTTAGCGGAATATTGCGCGAAAAATACGAGCGCAGAATAGACAAGGACGCAGGGATAGTTCTTTCTGTTTGGAACATCCAGCCACAGGGCGACGGACGCGTAATTCCATCCGATGGCGCCGCATACTACGATGTCCAATTCGATGCTCTCACTTACAAGCCCGAGGTAAACGAAGTGGTTGAAGCTGATGTTTCCGAAGTGGTTGAGTTTGGCGCGTTTTTGGGAATCGGGCCGATTGAAGGTCTGATACATCTTTCTCAAATCACAAATGATTTTCTTAATTTCAACAAAAGGACAGCGTCCTTTGTAGGAAAGGAAAGCAAACGCTCGCTCAAAAAAGGCGAGAGAGTATATGCAAAAATAACTACTGTCTCAATAAAATCCACTCTTGCAGACACGAAAATCGGACTCACAATGAGACCTGCCGGTCTTGGCAAAGATGAATGGATACAAAAGATTGAGAAGTCCGGTGGCGAAGAAAAAGTTGCCAAAGCCGAGAAAGTGGAAAAAGGCGAGAAGGCGGCAAAGCCTGAAAAAAAGAAAAAGGAAAAAGAGGAGTAGTTTCACATGGTTAAAATTTGCAAAAACTGCAGGCGAATATACGAAGAAATCGACAAGTGCCCGCAATGCCCTGACGGATTGAACATGGACTTTAGCGACAGGTACAATTCATCCGTGCTTGTGCTTGACGCATCAAAATCAGAAATCGCGCAAAAGCTTGACTTCAAAACAGCAGGTCTTTATGCAATAAAGGTAAAATAAATTCAGGTGTATTTTAATGGGAAGCAAACCACGAGGAAGAGAACGATTAGTAAATTGCGATTCATGCGGGCGAAGAATTCCAAGAGACAAAGCGCTCACGATGGACAAAGTTACTGTTTATTCAACAGAATTTAAGGGCGACACTGAAGAGGAAAAGCTCAACGACGTGCGCACAATGCTAAGAAGCGAACAGCATTTTTGCGTATCCTGCGGAAAACACAGGCATCTGTTTGAGAAAAAGAAACAACAGATGGCGCGAAATAAAGAAAGGTGGGGCTCACAAGACAAAGAATCAGGAGACCGATGGGGGCGAAATGAGCGTTTCTAAAGGCATAATATTCATAGAAGGGTTTAATCCGATCAGTAGGGGGTGATCTGTTGTCGGAGCAGACGTTGGTATTCGACGGAAGGCAATATGTCGGCCTTTCGTTCCAGCTTGGCAATATGCCTTTGCTGATATTAAAAGCAAAGAAGGGCTATGTTGCCTGTTCTTATGTGGACAAATTGTCTGCAGAGCATCTTGGGGATGTGGCTGCATTTGTGCAAGGGGTAAAATCCTTTGACGAGCTATACTTAGCCAAGATAAGGTGCATGACTGCCTGGGCTGAGGAAGCTGGCATCCGCGAGGGGATGTCTGTTAAGAAAGCGCTAGAGATTATGGATAATGCACTCGAATAGTGCATTTCCAACTTATTTTTTCATCTATTTCATTTTCACATCGCAAGAAGCGTTCGTTTGCCTGATGTAATCAATTAGCTCTAATCTAGCTCTCTTGCTGCTTTTTCCCATCTACTTCTTTTCTGCATCCCTTCATGTGCCCGACAACCCACTCAAGAGAATTTGCCTTCTCAATTTGCAAAAATAGTTCTTTTGCCTCCTTCGTTCTCAATCCTGCCTTGGTGCTGCTCATCCATTCCTGGCTTTTGTATCCCAAATCCAAATATTCTTTGGCGGTAATTGCGCATTCCAATTTGTCTGCATCGGACGCATAATCAATTATTTTCTTTGGCAAGCCCTCAAGTGCGTTTGTAATCTCTTCCTGTATTTTAGCAGGCAATTTTTCTCTCTGGTCCCGTTCCGCCTTTTTCTCATCTGATTCCGCGTATTTTCTTGCAATTTTATGTAAATCCCCAATTCTTGCCTCGTGCAAATCATGGTACAAAACCGCTCTCAAAAGCGCAAGTCTTTCCCCTTCATTCATTTTTGCCATTAAAGAAAGCAAATCTGCAACCATCATCGCGCGAAAGCAATGCTCTGCAACGCTTTCATCCGGGGCGCGAATGGTTTTCCATCCGCTTCTTGGAAGATTTTTGAGCATTCCCGCCTCAAACAAAAAATTCGCAACACTTTCATCAACCATAAAATCACATTATTCAAGCGTGCTCTGTGTCGGTTTTGCATACGCGCTGTCCTTTAGCGGAGATTGCATCAGAATCTTTCTCATCTGCTCCGGCTCATACCCCGGTTTTATCAATCTGGTGTGCCCTCTCATTCCTCTTCCCGATTCAATTGTAGTAATGAGTCCAAGCATTTCCAAATCATTGAGATATTCTCTATACCATCTGGCGGAGCGCTTTGGCTTTCTAAATTGCCTGCACACTTTTGAATATTCCTCATACACTTCCCCAGACATCAGATTTTTCTCATTGTCTGCATCGGTCGCAAGCCTCTGGTACCCCGAAGTTTTCAAAGACAAATTGCAAACCGCAAGCAATACCAACTGTTGATGCGAAGGCAGCGTTGCAATAGTTTCGGTCGCAAGGTCAATATCAACATTTCGTCTTGCTTCCTCAACCTCTCTATCCGTAATAACTCGCAATGTTTTCTCATCCGCAATCTCGCCGGCTTTAAGCAGCAACTTTAGCGCATATCTTGCGTCTCCGGTCTCTTGTGCCGCAATAGCCGCCGCCAAATTCAGCGCAGACTCGTGCACCGCCCCGGCTTTGAATCCATCCATCACTCTTTGTTCTAAAATCGCCCGAAGCTGAACCGGCGTGTAGGGGGTAAAAACCATCTCCGTTTCGCAAAGCGAGGATTTGCTTCTCGGGTCCAGCACGTCCTTGAATGAGAGCCTGTTTGTAATTCCGATAATTGAGAGTGAGCCCTGTGTAAGCTCGTCGTTCATTCTTGTAAGCGTGTAAATAAGCTCGTCCAAATCCTTTACCATATCCACCTCGTCAAGCACGACGATTACGCGCCTTGGCGAGCCAACAGGTCCTCTTGTAAATTCAATTATCTTCTCGTAGAAATGAGAAAGCCCAAATCCGGATTTGTCAAGCTCGGGAATATACTCCTTGGCAATCTTTTGAATCACTCTATATCTTGAGTTGTACATTCGGCAATTTATGTAGCAGGTTTTTGCATCCACGCCCTTTTGTTCAAATTCGCGCATTACTCGCCTCACCGAGCATGTTTTTCCCGTTCCCGTTTTTCCATAAATAAACATGTTTCTCGGTCTTTCGCCCGCAAGCGCGGGTGCGACTGCCACCATTATCTTATGTACTTCCCCGTCTCGGAAAGGAAGCACGTCCGGAACAAAATGCGGCGATAATACGTTCCTGTTTGCAAACAGTGATGGGGCCGAGAGTATGTCGTCAAATGTTGGCATAAACTATGAATAGCCTCATTGTATTTGAAAAAGCTTTTGCATGATGGTGCAAGAAAACACTTATTAATCATTTCCCCTATAGAATAACAAATAGTTATCTGCCAATTGGCGCAGGGGTGTAATGATGGGCATTTTTGACGACCTTTCAAAGACTTTGGGAATCTCCAAAGGCGGCGAAGTAGAAAATATTGAAGACTATATGGACACAGTTGAAATGGAGAACGTGGACGTCCTACACGAGGCGGCTGACTTTTATGTAAAGCCAATCGCTCTTGAATCCGAGTCCGATATAAATGTAATCATGGATGAGCTCAAACAGAAGAATATCGTTCTTCTCAACGTGACGCACATGAAGCGCAACACGGCCAAGCTCAAAATGATTGTGGACAACATCAAGGCTCACGTGAGCAAGATAAACGGGGACATTGCAAGAATTGACGAAGACAAAATATTGCTTACCCCTGCAAAAGTAAAAATCGTAAAAACAAGAAAGAAATAAAGAGGCAAAAATCCGGGCGATCCCGGGTTTTTCCAGGGGGAAACTAAATGTCTAAAAAAGAAAAGGCACAAAAACTTGGGGTTCTGTTTGTTCTTTTTTCAGCAATATTTTTGATAATTGCAATCAGCTCGCTTCTGCAGGCGTTTGGTGCGGCTCTTAATGGCGCATCCTTCATGCAGTTGCTAAGCTCGGTTACAATCGGCATTATCGCGTTATTCACCTTCTGGGGAATTTGGGAAGAGCTAAAATGGGGAATGCCCCTTGCGCTATTGCAAATCGGCGCAGGCTTTGGGATGTTTCTGCCATTTTTCATACCTACAACTCCCGGAATTGTTCTTGGCGCCGCCGCATTGATAATTTGTGCTGCAATGTCAATAAAACTCTATTACAAAAATTAGGGCTTTTTTATTCTATTTTTTTAATTAATTTTTTTCAGTTCTTTCTTCTCACTGCTTTTCATCGCCCGTGTTTTGAATTTTTTTAGGCTCAGTCTGATTCATTCTCACTCAAAGAACATTCTCATAATTTTTTGCACGTCCTTCTTTTCAATAAGTATGTAAGTCGCATCCCATGCGGAAAATATCTCCATAATGGTAATTGACTGCTCATAAAATCTTGCAAGAAGGTGAAAGAGCACACCCGGTACATCTTCAATGTTCTCTTTGTGCCTAAGCTCAATAAGTGCAAGATTTTCTCTGTAAAATAATGAGTTTTTTCTGTATTTTTGCAAATTGTTCATCTCTCCTATACAGACCTGCTTGTCCGAATAAGAAATGATATTTTTTGCCTTGACATCCTGCTTTATGTCCGCTACAAGCACCGCATAATCAGAATGTATGTTTACTGCGGTATTCTTTAGAATTTCATTTGCCTTCTTTGAGGGGGGCAGAACTTTTTGCATCTTTTCCAAAAAGCGGTATAAGGAAATCATCACCGCTTCATCAGTCTTGCTTATTTTCTCCTCTATTTTGATTTTTCTTGCCAGTGAGGAAGTATTTAGTATCCCTTCCGATGCCTGTGACATGAGAATCGGGTGCTCGTACATGTATCGCTCAACAATTTTTGCCACCGAGAGGGGGCGTTCCTTCTTTTTTGTCATATGTTGAATTTATTACAGATATTATATAAATATTTTTCTTTTTTGCAAAATTCTTTAGCACCCCAAAAATCGGAGAACATAAATGATGAGGTGAATCTGCAATTGAATCCTAAAAAGAAAAAAGCAATCTCTTCGTATCTCCGGAGATTTTGATTTGTAAAATTTCTTACATTTCTTTTCTATTTTTTATCATTTTTTGCAAAATGCTTTAAATATGAATTAAATCATTTTATTCAAAGTGAACAGACCCTTAATCAAAAAAATAAGACCTTGCACTTTTGAGCCAAACTGCCAAGGGTGGGAGAGCATCGCCGGCAAATGGAGAACCGTTGGTTGGCCAAGGCGCCCAAATGCTTCCGAGCTTTCAAAAATGGTGCCTATCGTCGAATCAACAAATGGCTATCCAGTAGGCATTTTCGGAGCAACTCCCGAACTTAGGGATTTAAGTGCAAAATGCAAGCCAAAAAACGAAGTATTCCTGTTTGAAAAGTCGGAAATCTCATATCACGCCATGACCGACATACTAAAAAAAGACTTCAAGGCTTCTCCGAAAAAGGAATTTCTTGTGCATATAGATTGGGAGCTTCTGGATTTTGAGAAAAACAGCTTCTCTCTTCTCATGGGAGACATAATGACTGGGTATATGCAGACCGTTCCCAGACTTGAGCGATTTTTGTATAATTGCTATCAAATGCTTCAAGTAGGTGGGAAATTCATCCTGCGGGACTTTGTAAATACTCCGTTCAATGCAAGCATCAAGGAAATTCGCCATTCAAAACTATCCACGGACGAAAAACGCTGGGCATATATTCTCAAGCCAAACTTTGCGATAGAAGGGAAAACTTTCTATGAAGAAAAGCTTGCTCAAAATCTGCTCAAAGCCGGAGATGTGAAAGTGTTCAAGACATGTGCAAATCCGCCGCGAGACAGACTTATGCCCGATCAAAAAGATTTTGAGGCGTTGGTCGCAAAATCCAAATTCAACGTGAGCATCATCTGTCCTCCCCAGTGCAACGGAAAAGCGTCTCCCGGGCTTTGGGTTCTTGAGAAAAAGGGTTAATCCTTTCTCTTTAGCATCATTATCAGTGCCCTAGCTTCAATCTCATCTGGCATTGCCCGTGAAAATACTCTCTTAATTGCCTTTTTCACTTTTTGCTTATTTTTTATCTGCGGCGCATCGTCAATTATCTCATATGACAGTTTCTTGAGATAATCCATCTCTTTTTTCGTAACCTTATTCTCGCTCCTGACAATTTTCTTTCTTACAACCAGCTCATATATCACAATCGCCATTGCATGAGTCAAATTCAGCGCAGGATATCCTTTGCTTGTCGGGATGCTAATGAGCACGTCGCATTCCCCAATCTCCTTCTCGCTAAGCCCGATACTTTCTCTTCCAAATAAAATCGCAATCTCTCTGCCCAGTCCCTTTCCTTTTGCACTTTTGAACTTTTTGCCTTGCCCCCTCACATCTTCTTTCCCATCTTTCAAATCATTTATTCTCTGTGCAAATTCGCTCAATCCAAGCGGGTGCCTAATTGCATCCTTATGTCTTGCGCTAATGCCTGTGGTGCCAACAACCATTGAGCATCCGCGCACCGCCTCTTTCACATTTTTGTAAATTTTCGCCCTATTCAAAAGCCCTTTGGCATGTTTTGCATGCATATTGGCAGTAAAGCCGATAACGCAATCCGGATTAACTATGTGCATCTGTTTCTGCCCAAAATTTGCAAGCACGCGGGCGGCAGCGCCCAAATTCATCTCATACTCCGGTCCAACAAGGATAAAACGAAATTTTTGCGCCAATCAAATCAGACTCCAAACTCAAGATTTCTTTCTATATATCCTATACACGTATATTTTTTCAAAGAAAAAGCTTTGCTGTGCAATTATTTCAAACTTATACTCAAGCCCGTTTATTTTGTCATTCAACTCGGCCAAATTTGCGGCAGTAGATGCCACAAGCAAAACCTTCCCATCCTTTTTCAAATATTTTCCAACCTGCTCCAAAAACCTAAACGCCGTGTCATGCCCGCTTTTTCCGCCATCAAATGCAAAATTCAGCCCGCCCTCCATCCTCTCCGCCTTTTCTGTCGGCAAATAAGGCGGATTAAATATTATCCAATCAAACCCTTTCTCCTTTATGTTTGAAAACAAATTCGACTCAGAAAACTCAACCTTCACTCCATTCTCCGCCGCATTCTCTTTTGCGCACTCAACCGCTTTTGAATTTATGTCGCATGCGAATATTTTTGCATCCGGCTTTGCATCTGCCAAACTTATGCAAACAAATCCGGAGCCGCATCCAATTTCCAAAACTTTTCCGGAGCAATTTTCTATCGCCGCATTTGCAAGAAGCGCCGAATCCTCATTTGGCGAATAAACAGATTCGGGCGCGTTAATCTTAATCTCGCGTGCGGCATATTTTTTGCCCAAATGCGGGTTTTCTTTGGTTTTTGGGCACATGCAAATCAAATCTTCTCAAGCCATTTTTGCGCAGTTTCAAATCCTACGCCCTTTCTCAAAATTTTCTTTGCAGGCACATCAATTATAGTTGAGCCAAGCGAATATTCGCACCTTCCCCCATCCACAATCAAATCAACTTTGTTTAGAATATCAATGTCTATCTCTTGTGCGCATGTTGCTTCCCTCTCCCCGCTTACATTTGCGCTTGTACTCACAATCGGATAGCCAAATTTTTTGCATATTTGCAGGCAAAATTCATTGTCTGGAACTCTGCATCCCAAAAGATGAGATGAAGACGCGCTCAAGTTCTTTTTTGCAGGCAGCAAAAATGTAAATGGGCCGGGGGTAATCTTTTCAAGCATTTTTTTGACGCTCTCATCCAAGCGCACATATTCCTGTGCCATTTTCCAGTCCGAAAACATCACCGAATAAGGATTTTTCCCCCTCTTTTTTATATCCGATATTTTTTTGCACGCATCCGCATTAGTTGCATCCGCCCCAAGTCCGTAAAGCGTGTCTGTTGGATAGCAAATAACTCCTTCTGCCTTTAGGGTTGCGCATGAAATTGCGACTGCGTTCTTAAGCGGCGGGCAGACGATAAGTCTCATGTGATAATTTCCATCCTTATGCTTAAAAATTGGGCTAGGTTAGATTATTTATGCGAATTGCTTGCAAGCCAATCGGCAAAGCCAAAATTTCAAAAGGGCATTTCTGTTTGCCAAGCGAGCAAGCGAGAATGCAAAAAGAGCGAACTCAAACCCTAATTGAATCAAGTATTCCAAATATGCGAGCCGACCAAAAGGGGCAAGTGAGCCTTGAGTATGCCGCCGTTCTTGCATCAATGCTCATCATTCTAATTCTAATAGTAATTTTATTCAACAGCTTATACTCGCGCTCTGCGCTTGAAGAGCAATATATCGGTGCAACTCATGGAGTACAAATGCTTTCCGCATACGCAAAAGATGTAAAAAATTCAGGGACCGGTGCAAGGGCAACCGTTCTTGTGCAAATACCCCAATCAGTTGATTTTAGCAACAGCTCAATTTCAAACAGAACAATTTCCCTTTATGTAAAAAATTTCGGGCATGCATTTGCCGCAACCGATTTTGAAATTGCAGGCAGATGGCCGACAAAAGCCGGAAAACAGATGATGCTTCTTTACAATAATCTCTCACACGTTGTAATAGTTCCGGGCGGGCTAATATCAATCTCAAGAAGCGGATTTTATTTCAATTCAACCCCTTCCTCTCTTTTAGTGCAAATAAAAAATGAGGCAAACTCATCCTATACATTTTCGCAAGCTCTTGTATTTTCGAGTTGTCCTTCCTGCACCTATAATTTGTCTGGGGCATCCGCTCTTTCTGCCGGGCAGTTTGCAATCGGAAGTGTAGCTGTCCCCGCAATGTCTTCTGGCAGATACACTGGCTATCTTGAAATAAATTCAACTTCCGCCTCTGGCACAAACCTTGAGAACGAAACATTTGTATTGCCAATCACAATAGAGGTAAGCTGATGGAACTTTCATTTCTTCAAAATCAGTGTATTTTTGGGAAGAGGGTATTTGGATGAAACTTCAATCTGTTGCGTTTTTAATAAATGCAAAAAAGGCATGGGCTCGCTCTTTGCACAAAGAGCTTTTCAAATATTTTAAGAAAAACGGAGTGAAACTTTTGCCTGCGCAGGATGCGCAAATACTAATCACAATCGGAGGAGATGGCACAATACTTTTTCATAAAACATTATTTCATAAGCCAATTCTTGGAATCGGTTCAGACACGAGCTGGATTTGCCAATGCAAGGCGCAAAATTGCATTCCATACATACAATCAATTCTAAAGCACGGATTCAAAACACAGAAGCGAGCCATGCTTTCTTCAAAACTGGATGGAAAAAATTTGCCCGATGCGCTAAACGAAGTGGTGATTAGAAACCGCGAGCACCGCATACTGAATTTGCGGCTTTTTGCACAAGGCAAACGATATTCGTTTATGGCGGATGGAATAATGTTCTCAACTGCGACCGGCTCTGCGGCTTATGCATACTCTTGTGGCGGTCGGCATATGCACCCTCTTTCAAAGAAATTTCAAATAGTTGCCATTGCGCCTTATCGGCGCGCCTTCAAGCCAATGATTGTTGATGCAGATTCTATCTGCGAGCTTCATGTGGATTCCACTTGTAAGGCAGATGCTGTAATTGACGGGCAGCATGAGGTTCCTGTGAAGAGAAAATGCTGTTTGGTAGTCAAAAGAAGCGAGCGGGAATTTGAATTTGTGATAGCAAAAAAAGAGCCGAAAAAATAGCAAATAAATGAATAGAAATTAAGAATTTAACAAAAAATAAGAAAGAAAAAGAATCAGAAAAATAAAAAACTAAAAATAAAATTTAAAAAATAAAAAACAGGCTTTTTCTAAGCAAGCCCAATTCCCTTTCCAATCAATATTCCCGCAACAATAATGGAAACAATGTTTGCCACTTTCAAAAGCGGGTTTATTGCAGGGCCCGATGTGTCCTTGAACGGATCGCCGACCGTGTCGCCGACAACTGCCGCTTTGTGGATGTCTGTTCCCTTCAAGCCCTTTTGCTCCGCAAGCTTTTTCGCGTTGTCCCAGGCGCCTCCTGCATTGGACATAAATATTGCCATCAAAAGCCCAGATGCAATCGCGCCTCCCAAAAAGCCGCCCAATCCGGCAACTCCCAGAAATACTCCGACAACAACCGGAGTGCCAATTGCAAGCACCGCAGGTGCGATAAGCTCGCGAATTGCCGCCTTGGTTGAGATGTCCACGCATTTTGCATAATCTGGCTTTTTGTGCCCGCTCATTATTTTTCCATCTGCAAACTGCCTTCTTACCTCTTGCACTATTTCAGATGCGGCTTTGCCTACCGAAAGCATTGTAAGCGAAGAGAACAAGAACGGCACGCACGCGCCGATTAACAATCCGATAAACACCGGTGGCTGGGCAATATCTATCGCATTTAGCTGTGCCTCCTCAATAAATGTTGAGAAAAGCGCAACTGCCGCCAATGCCGCAGAGCCGATTGCAAATCCTTTTGTAAGCGCCTTTGTGGTGTTTCCAACCGCATCAAGCGAATCCAATCGTGTCTTTGCGTCTTTCTCAATGCCGGACATTTCCCCGATTCCACCTGCATTATCCGAAATCGGTCCAAATGTGTCCATTGCCATCAAATATCCGGTCGCGCCCATTATTCCAAGCCCGACCAGTGCAACTCCGTAAAATCCAAAGAGCCAAAAGCCGGCTCCAATTGCCGCAGCAATAACAAGAGCAAGCACCACTGCAGACTGCATTCCAATTCCAAGTCCTGCAATTACGTTTGTTCCCGCGCCGGTTTTGGACGCTTCAAAAATATCTTTTACGGGCTGGCTGGCTGTGCTTGTGTAATATTCGGTTATTCTTGCAATCAAAATTGTTGCAACAAGCCCGACAATAGTTGCGCAAAATGCTTTTGGCGCGGTTTGCGCATCCAGCACTCCGAACGAAATAATTGCGAATATTATCGCCGCAAGAATTGAAGATACCCAAAAGCCGCGGTTGAGTGCATCCATCGGATTTTCCTTCTCGCTGTTTACCCGCACAATCTGGCTTCCCAGAACCGATGCGATAATTCCTCCCGCAAGCAACAAAAGCGGAAATATAGCTCCCTGTATTCCGGCAACCAATCCACCAAGTATCATTGCCGCAATTACCGAAACCGTGTAAGATTCAAATACGTCCGCGCCCATTCCCGCGCAGTCGCCGACATTATCTCCGACATTGTCTGCAATAGTTGCCGGATTTCTTGGGTCGTCCTCCGGAATATTTGACTCGACTTTTCCAACCAAGTCCGCGCCAACGTCAGCCGCCTTTGTGAAAATTCCGCCTCCCACTCTCATAAAGAGTGCAAGTAGGTTTGCACCAAATCCGAATCCGATAAGTGCGGATGATGTGATTTTGATAAATGCGTTCTCCCCCAACGCCGTGAAAAACATCATATAAGAGGCAATAAATATTATGGATACGCCCAATAGCCCCAATCCAACGACCGCCAGCCCGTTAACCGAGCCTGCCCTAAATGCCATGAGTAATGCATCGTTTAGCGAAGTTTTGGCGGCATTGGCGGTTCTCACATTTCCCCTCACTGCCAAATACATTCCAATGTATCCGGCGGACGCGGAAAGAATCGCGCCAAGTGCAAATGCACACGCGACAAACGCGCCCATGAAATATGCCATAATCAGGGCGACGATAATTACTGGGATAATTATAGTTGTGAATTGCCTTTTGAGGTACGCATCCGCACCCTCTTTTATTGACTTGGCAATTTCCTTCATCTTTTCATTTCCAGCAGGCTTTGAGAGCACGCCTCTGGCAGTAAATGCACCATAAATCAGCGCAAGAATCGCGATAAATGGAGCAATATATAATATTGAATTGATTTCCAAAATCTCACCTCATATTAGAAACTAAATATTTTTTTGTGAATTTAAATAGCTTATGTCATGCAAAAATCCGAGTCATCGATTTCCAATTCAAGTTTTTTAGCCCATTATTTTTGCATCAAGCAAACTGCACTTTGTGGCTATCCTTAATTATCACTGTTTTTATTCCCTCTTCCTTTAGCCTGAGCCTTAGCATTTTGTCATTTGTCGCAACCCACGCCTCCTCTTTTTTTGAGAGTGAAATGAGTATGTCATCCGCTTTTCCCTTTGAAACAACATGTTTTGCTTTTCCCTGTACAACAAGTCTGTCTATCACTTCAAGGGCAGATCTCGCTGCGACATAATTTTTTTTCCCCGGAATTGATGCCATCATCTTTAATTCATCCAACACCGGCGTCGGCACCAATATAATATACGGTTTATACTCAAACAAATCCTCAAGCCCGCCCAAAATATCCACTCTTAATTCGTATGGGGAAAGCCAAAAATTCGTATCAAGGATAATCGCCTGTTCTTTTTGCATCAAATCAGGTTCTCACAAATTCTTCTTAAGATATTGCTTTGCTTCCGGTTCAAGTGTTCCATTTTTCTTTAGCTTTGAAAGTGAATTTCTCAGCTCTTTTGAAAGTTTTTCATCTTTTGCAGATTCAAAAATATTTTTGAGCAAAAATATCTGCGCGCCGCACTCCCATACGTCTCCTTCTTTGAGCAGTTCCAGCGCCTTTTGCGGGTGTTTTATATATGACGCGTAATATCTTTGGTAAAACACCGCTTTTTGCATCGATTCCTTATCATGCGTCTTGTGATTATCCAAATTTGACATTATGATACTCACATATGCACTTTCCGAAGTTGGTTTTATTCTGGACCTTTCAATGTATGAAAAAAAATTTCCGAGTGCACCAACTTTACTCATTTTATTTGCCGGTTTGTTGACTAATGTTTGAGTTTCCATATACTTCTATTATATGGCACAAGCTTTATCTTCTTATTTGCCCCCAAAAACCGAGTTAATTGCGCCCATTAGTGCATTGATAATCGTTGAAAAAATGTCTTGCGCAGGCGCATTTGCATTTTCTCCATTTGTGCTTGCATTGGTCTGGGGCAAAATATTTAGCTGCGACTGTGCATAAGCAACAAGCGCCTTTTGCTCAAGCGCATCGGACCGATAAATCAGCCCCTGCAAAGAAGCCGCATCCACCACTCCATTTGTTTGCGCGCTCAGATTCACATACTCTTGCTCAATTTGCGCCCTCGGCTCAAAAGTTGTCGGCATCTTTTGCAATGTAAGTTTGATATTGGAAAGCTTTATGCTAATATTTTCACGCGCCTGCAAATCGGAATTCACATTCAAAGAAATCTTATCAGACTCATTCGCAATATTTTTGGTAAGCTTTATCGCATTGTAAAACTGTCCGTCCTGTGCAAGGCGCTCTGCCTGCCCAATTTTCAGAACCCAAAAAACATATTCCTGCAAGAGGGGCGCATCGTTTATTTTCTCGTATTCAACCTGTGCAATCCCAACATCAAGCTCATTCTTTTTTGTCTGCACACCTGCCAGTTCAGCCGCCCAAATTCCATCTCTGTTTTTTGTATATTCAAGCCATTGCAGGGTGTTTGCCTCGATGTTTGATGCCCTCTCATCCTGCGCACTCATTTGCCCTAAAATGGTTTTTGCATTTTCCCATCTTGTTTGCAATACCAAAAACTCCTGCCTGCTTTTGCTCCAATTCTGGCTTGGGCAAAAATCATAACACACTTTATCCCCGCCAAATCCGCACCCTTCATCAGAGCCGTCTAAAAAGAACGGATGACTATCAAGTGTTTGTTCAAGCCCGTCTATTTTTTGCATTCTTGAATATATTTTTGCGGAATTGGATTCACTCACATCTATTGAACCGGCGCTTAATTCATTTTCAAGTCCATTCAGCTCTGCCAATAACGCCGCATCCTGATTCTTAAAATCAAGCATTGCCTGCCAAAAACCGTCCGCATTTACCACTGTGAGTGAAATCGGGGTTGAAAATGCCGCCAGCACGCAACTCTCCCTGTCATGACAGTCAAATTTGTCCATTCCGGAAAGCCGGAAACATTCATCATGGCTGTATAGGAATTTTCCCTTCATTTTTTCAAGAAAATCAACAGTATCATTCATCGCTTTCTCATATTCGGATGAGCTTGCCAGGGAGCTTTTTAGAATCGGATATATCTCATCCTTTGTTTTTGCAATTTGTCCGTCCCATTCCTTCACTATAAACGTTTCATTGCCCTCAATTTTTACAAGCACTGCCTGTCCGTTTGGCGTATTTAGCCTCTGTACAGCATAAGTCATATTCGGCTCAAGATATTTCATCTCAATTCCATACGTCTGGGCAAACAGATTCGCGCAAAGAAGTGCAATGCTTATCAGAATCAGGATGTTCTTCATGGAGTTTGTATTCTGCCTCAGCTATTTAATGCTTGCCGCGCAAATTTTTGCATGGAAGCCGAGCTTGATACAGCCAAAAACGCAAGGCAAAACCTCAATGCCATTTACTCGAGCCTAAAAGAGCTAAAGGCAAAAAGGGAGAGAATAAGTAAAGCAATACTTCAGACGCAGGAGCAGGCAAAAAAACAATTCGCAACAAAAAATCCTTCATCCGAGATTTCAAAATCAAAAATCAAAAAAGAAAAATTCTTTTGGTGGAGCCAGTATCGCTCGTTTGAGACTTCCGGCGGTTTGCGTGCAATTGCGGGCAAAAATGCAAAACAAAACGACGAGCTTTACGCAAAGCATCTTGAAGAGAACGACCTTTTTTTTCATGCAGACATACAGGGTGCGCCCACAACATTGCTAAAGGGCGGAGCAAATGCATCCGAATCCGATTTGTTTGAAACTGCCCAATGGGCGGCATGTTTTTCCTCTGCATGGAAAGTCGGGGCCGCAACCGTGGATGTATATGCCGTGAAAAAAGAGCAAGTGGCAAAAAACGCGGACGGCGGTTATGTCGGCAGGGGCGCATTTGCAATCAGCGGGCAGAGGCAATGGTTTAGGGCAACTCCCCTTCTTCTAAAAATCGGATTTCTAAACGGGCAACTTGTGATTTTGCCCTTTTCGCACAAAAAATCTTTGCAAAAGAAGGCAGTTCTTTCTCCCGGCTCTCTTGAGAAAGAGCAGGCGGCAAAAAAACTTTCCGCTTATTTAAGCGCGAAAGCAGACGACATACTAGGTCTGATTCCTTCCGGCGGATTCGGAATAAAAATTGAAGGTTGATGGTGTTCTTATGCGAAAATTTGCAATTTCCGACTTCAAGCAAATAATTTTTGGCAATCCAAATTTTTTATATTTGCGAATTGACGAGCGCACATGCGCCACCCGCTATGTCGTTCTGAATGCGGGAAAGACTTTGCTGATAGATTCCGGAGACGGGGCGGATGCGCTTTCTTTTACTCCCGACATTTGTATTCTCACTCACGGGCATTATGACCACGCGCGCGGGGTGCGCCCGGACTGGCCACAAGTGTTTGTGCTGGATTCAGAAGACGAGAATCTACCATTTGTAGAAGTTCCTCACAATGCAAAAAAGATGAAAGAGGGAAAATTCAAATTCGGCTCTTTAGACTTTGAAATAATAAACACTCCCGGGCACACTCGCGGAAGCATGTGCATCTTTGAGCCAAAAACAGGCATACTTTTTTCGGGCGATACAAAATTTGCGGATGGCGGTTATGGGAGAACGGATTTGGGCGGCTCGGATGAGCAGATGTCAAAAAGCCTTAAGGCAATAGACAAATTACCCTGGAAAATCCTCTGTCCCGGGCATGGAAATTTTGAGGAAAGAGACTAATTTAAACACGAACAAAATTCTGTTTACAGTTTCTGCTTTTTGTTTTCAAAATTTTTCAAAACAAACTTTTTTCCCGTGCGGGAAATTATATGCCCTTCCATTTTGAGCTTTCTTGCCTGTGCAAAATCCCCGCCCGGATATTTCGGATTTAGGGAGCCGTCGCTTTTTATCGTTCTCCAATAAGGGGTAATATCCACTCTTCCCGCCGAGCGTTGTTCTTCCGCCGCGTTGGCGGCAATCCATGCAAATATTCCTGTTGTGAGGGGGCAGCATGTGTTTGTTTTGTATTTCTTTGCCAAAGAGTCTCTTATCATTTCAATTGTGAGTATTTTTCCTTTTTTCGCCTTTCTCATCATTCTATCTACGTCTGATGGGAGTGGTATAATCATTGTGCCTTTGCCGCAAGTCTTTTCCATTTTCTTTTCTATTTTCACTTTTTTGGGCAAACCCTTCTTTTTTGCCAACTTTTGCACCCAGCTTTTTGTTTGCATATATTTCATACCCACAGGTAGAACTTGGGGGAGTAATATAAGTTTAACTAAAAGAAGCCCAATTTTGCACTCTGCGTGCCTGCCTCTCGTTTATGGCTTTATCAGATATATCTAATTTAGATATATTTAAATACTTGTTCGCTCATATTACTTGCATGAACAAAACAAATCCAAGCTCTAATATCGGGAAGGCACTTACTCGTTCCTTCATTTTGTATAGTTGCCTCCACCAGCCCCAAACCGGATACCGCCTACTTGCGGCTGGGAAGGAAATACTGCTTACAGGCTGGAGTGCAGGCTCATTCTACCCTCACATCCAGTTTTTGCTAAAGGAAAAACTTCTTACAAGAAAAAAGACCAGCTCAAAGAGGATAACTTACGAGTACTCCACCACTCCTGCCGGCACGGAGTATCTCAAGTATGTATCAACCTATTTCAAGCACGAGAAACTCAAGAAATTTTTCAAGGTTCTAATATCCGGTGATTTTTGATGAAGATCCAGTTTAATGTAGTAATCTTAGCCTTGCTTTTCATATCTAGTGCATTATTTTGCGCAAATACACATATTATGAGCTACCGCACAGACCCTTCCACGGTTCGGGCAAATCAGGATTTTACCTTTTTCTTCACTCTCAAAAATGACATGGAAATCGGGATTGACAACATCAACATTTCATTTGAATGCCCTAACAACCTAACCTGCCCATCTTACATATTGATGAACCTTCCCTCATACGGCACCCAAGAGATCACGGTTCCAATAAAAAACGACGCGTCGGGCGGGCTTAATCAAATAAAAATGAGTTGGAAGGACGGCTCGTACAACATGGGCGTGGATGCAAATGAAAATCCGACCTCAACTCCCAAAATCCTTAGCTCCACCTTTCCGATTCTCATGCACGAATCAGCAATAAGCCAAGTAAACGCAACAACGAGCTTGGACTTCAACCGCAAAAACAATTTCAGTGTGCAATTACAGGCGACGGATTTGAATAACATACGAATCTCGCTTTATTCCTCTTGCATGGCGTTTGAGAGCCCAATATTTTATTTCCCCTCAATAAACGGAAGCGCAAACATCAGCACCTCTGTATTCGTGAATTGTGCCCCCGGCTCCGCAGATTTGTCCCTTACCCTACAATCTGATGAACTTACCTATCAAGTGCCGCTTGGTGTTTTCGTGCAAAAAACCCCACAGTCAAATCTTGATGTGGAAATATTGTCTCCCTCAATTCAGAGCTCAAAGGACAATGTGCAAATAAGCGTTTCAAACAACGGCGCACCTGCTGAAAAACTTTATCTTAGCATACTTTCAAGTCCATCAGTGCGCTCTCCGGACATGCTGTATATGGGAGATTTTAGCGGAGAACGCCTTGAATACATGGAGATTCAAGCGCAGGAGACAGGAGATATTCCAATAACAATCGAAGCTCGTTGGATTGAAAACCACCAATCATTTACCAAAACCTGGCAACAAATAATCAAAGTAAAGCAAAGCCAGCCCCAAAATATCCCATCTTCATTCTATCTTGCGGCGGCCGCGGTAGTGATATTATGCATCGTCTGGATGACATACTCAAAGACCTCAATACCATTTTTCAAAAAGGGATAATGAGTGCAGGCCTGCTTCTGGTTCCAGCATTGGTTTTTCTTCTTTATGTCGGCGCTTTTTACCAGCCGATGGAAAATGCTCGCAACACCGAAGTATTATTTGTAAATCTTGACGGCGGCGAGCTTTCCCAGGCGATTGAATCTGCAATACTTTCAAGCGGTGTGTATAATTTCAAAACAGCTTCCCTTGATTATGCGACCACCGAAGTAAACGAAGCTCGGGCATGGGGCGCGCTGATAATCCCTGCAGGCTTTGAAGATAATCTCCGTTCTGGAAACGGGGCGGAAATAATCCTATTGGCGGATGATTCCCGTTCATACATTATCTCAAGGACAATGCAACCCACGATAATGGTTCTAAGCTCAAGACTTCAAGAACAGATTCTGCAAAATGCGCTTGATTCTGCCGCTTCCGGAATGGATGCGGCGTCGAGGCAGGAGGCATATAGCGCTCAGTCTCTTCAGGCACTATCTGCCGCATCCTCTCAATTGAAAGAGGGGCAGTCCGATTTGATTTCTGCAGAATCAAAAATGTCTGATTACGGGCAGGAGCTAACGAGCTCCAATCTAAAACTGCAAGCCAATCTGAAATCTTCGGTGCAAGCTGGCAGGGCACTCACCGATGGGGCAGGGCAACTTCGGGACGGGGCAGGCACTCTTTCTTCCGGATTGCTGGTTTTGAACAACGGCACAACCCAATTACTGACAGTGAATTCAAAGCTGAATAATGTCCTTGCAAGCGCATATGCTTCCGCCCAATCAATCCCAGATGGGGTCGCAAGAAATCAGACGATTTCTCTCATCTCGTCTGCACAATATTTGTCTTCTGCGCAAAATTCCGGATTACAATCATTGGATTCCGGGACAAAAACCGCCTATTCCGGTAGCCAGAAACTATATTCTGGATTGGGCACTCTTACAAACGGATTAGGCACATTGAGCGACGGGCTTATACGCATAAAACAAGCACAGCTTCTTTCAACCGCATCAATTGCGGATTTGGCACTAAATACAAAGACAATATCAACGCTTTCCAAAGATTTGGAATCCGGAATTGGGCAGGTCGGCTCATCTCAGAGTTTGCTTGCAGACAAATCCTCTTCCCTATCTTTCGCTCTCTCAAGCGGTTCTGACCAGCTCGGGCTCGGAGGCATAAATCTTAGGATAGTAGAAGCAAACTATGCGGATTACGGCACATTTTTTGCAACTGCATTTGTTAGTCTCGGGCTTTTTTTCGGGGCGGCTTCTGCCTATATTTTCTGCTCTTTGAGCAAATTGCGCCATCCTACAATATGGGCCTTCGGATTTGCGATATTGCAATCTGTGATTCTGATTTGTGTTTATGCCCTAATGTCTTTTCCAATGCGCTCCGGGGAATACTCCCTTCTTGCAATTATGCTGTTGTCTTCACTCGTGTTTTTGCTCATGACTCGCGCGTTAGTGAGAATAGTGTCCCCAATATTCGAGGCGCATCACCTCTCATTATATTCTCCAATTCTCTCTCTTTTGGCAGTATTCATGATAAGTTCAGGAGGAGCAATGTGGCCTCAGCATACCCTGCAGGCACCATTCAATGTATTCACTCCCTTTATTCCGATGTATTATAGCGTCTCCGCAACTCGTGCAAGCGCACTCGCCGCAGTCTGGCCATCTTCTGATTTGAGGGTGTTGGTCCTTTCATGCGCTTTTCTCTGGATTTTGGTCGAATTGGCAGACCATTTCCGCCCTAAGATAATCTCGCATTTTTTCAAAAATAAATATAGTGTTTAAACCGAGGACACGCTGAGGCCCAAAACCTTCGGTTTTGAGCATTCTGAATGCTTCGCATTCAGTCTCCCCAAGTCGCTTATGCGACTTGAGGACGCCGAGGGGGAGATTGCCAACCGCAGTTGGCAAGATTTGGTGCGAAGCACCAAACCCCTGAAGGCGTGAGTAAAACGAGCGCCGAGGGGGAGATTGCCAACCGCAGTTGGCAAGATTTGGTGCGAAGCACCAAACCCCTGAAGGCGTGAGTAAAACGAGCGCCGAGGGGGAGATTTGAACTCCCGAAGGGATTTCTCCCAAACAGGTTAGCAACCTGCCGCAATAACCAGGCTATGCGACCCCAGCAAGACCCTTTTCTTTTAGGAAAAGAAAAGGGTTCTATCCTAAAAGAAAAAGAAACTTATCTATTTAGCCTCTTTATCCTTTTAAATTAAATCAGCCGAATATCCTCAATGAAAAACCTTCCCTGGTGGCTAAAGCTCGAGCTTCTTTGCGCCATCTTGCTTCTCATTCCAATATGGCATTTTGCATATCTTCCCCTAAACGATTTGCCAAACCATCTTGCAAGCGTTCATCTGCTTTTGCAATATTATTCCGCCCAACCAACCTATATTGAGCCAAACCAAAACTTTTTCACCGGCAATTCATCCGCCTTTATCTTTTTGCAAATATTCGGGCAAGCATTCGGGCTAACCACCGCCGCAAGAATATTGCTTAGCATAATAATTTTACTAATGCCCCTTTCCCTTTCATGGTTTTTCTTCTCAATTGACAAGCGCCTTGCCCCGATGGGCATTGTGGGATGCGCAATAACCTATAATTGGTTTTTTGTAATGGGCTTTTTGAATTTTATTCTGAGTATCCCACTGTTTTTCTTTGCCGCAGGCACATGGCTCTTTATCCGGGAAAAGAAAGCGAGCGCAATAGAGCTTGCAACTTTTGCAATTCTCTCCCTCCTTCTTTTATTTACTCATCTATTCGGAGCCGCCGCGCTTTGCACTCTCATGGTTTCAAAAATTGCATTTGATTTTTTTGCATCTGGCGCAAAGTTTTCAGATCCAAAGAAAATTCAAACCGCAGATTTATTCGCAATCCCGCTTGCACTAATATGCCTCGCATTTGCATTCATATATCTTTCCGGCGGCGGGCAAAGCAGCATAATCTGGTCATCTGCTCAAGACATCGCCTATCTTTTTGTGTTATATCCGCTTTCTCTTCTGCTTTATTTGTGCATAATCGTTCTTGCAATTTATGCATTTTTAGACAGAAAATCATTCGAAATTACTAATTGCAAAACAGCGCTCTTTTGGGCATCGGAGGGCATTCTCTTCTGCATTTTTGCAATAATTTTTCCTCTAAGCACCCAAAGCTGGCAATTTATTTCCGTGCGCTTCTGGCCTTTTGCATTGATATTTTTCTTGACAGCATTTTTTTCATTAATTTGTGGTTCCAAACGATTTGTGAAAGAGGTGTTTGTCGCATTTTTCGTATTCTCCCTTATCGCGGGCGCATCGGTATTCTTTGGATGGGAAAGCATGCAAACTCAAATAGCGGATATTGTAAATGCAGGAAATAATTTCCAAAGCAATTCGTCCGTATTTGCATTCGGGCGGGGATTTGCAAAGCTTGCACCAATCGGTCCGCCGAGTTCATTGCTTCATACCCCCGGCTATTGGGTGATTGAAAAAGATATTTACTATCCATATCTTTTCTCCGGAGATTACAGCCCTATAGAGTACAAAAATTCAAGCGAGCATGGAAAAGAGCAAATGTCCGTTCTGCTTGATGATTTGGCGTATGCAGTATTTTCAAAAGAAGCAGGCGAGAGCGAATGTGTTGCCTGGAAACAATACTACCAAAAAATAAATTGGACCATTTTGTGTGCAGAATATGATTATCTCGCTTTCAGAGAGAGCAATTGCGAAGACGAGCTAACTTTTTCGTCTTGTTTTGAGCAAATTGAGGCAAAGCCGCCTCTTTACATTTACAAAAATATAGAGAAGAATTAGAAAAATCTGGCAGGAAAATAAAATGCAAACAAACTAATTGCAAAGCCGAACCAAAAAATAAAAATAGAAAAATTATTTTTGGCAGGAAATACCAAATTGCCAAAACGGCCCGCCCCTGCATCTCAGCCCTTTAAGCTCCACCAGGGTACTACAGAGCACGGGACAGTTTGCTTAGGGCTGCTCCTTCCGGCCTGACCCGATTCACTTGCTGCATCCATCCCTGCAGGCTTGGCTTCGACGCCAAAAGACTGCGCATAAAACGAACTATTCAGACGCATTAGCATATTCGGCCGCACCTAAAGGGGGTTTGCGCTTACAAGAGGCCCCTAGCCTCCCAGCCTATCCTGCCGTTAACTATTGTGCATTTGTTTCTTTATATACATATTTTCTGATTCAATAGGTGTGTTTTCATGTATTAGATAGTGTTTTATAATTTCAAATCCACCTCTTTTTTGGTGTGAGGATATGGTGGACGCTGAGGGTAATCTTAAGTTTGTAGTTGCAGGAGTTGGCGGTGCCGGGTGCAATAGCATCTCGCGCCTTGCATCAAAGTCTTTTTCTATGGCAAATCTGGTCGCATTTAATACTGATAAAAAGCAAATAGACACTCTTCCCTCAAGCGTTTCAAAATTGCTTATTGGAAAAAACATTACTCAAGGGCTCGGGGCAGGCGGTGATCCGCAAATCGGAGAAAAATCCGCACTCTCTTCAAAAAAACAAATTGCCGAAAAGCTAAAGGACTCGGATTTGGTTTTTATCCTCGCCGGAATGGGCGGTGGAACCGGAACCGGTGCCGCGCCGGTTATTGCCCAAATCGCAAGAGAGCAAGGTGCGCTCGTGCTCGGGTTTGTGTATTATCCTTTCTCGCTTGAGCGCATAAGGCTCAAAAAAGCGCAAACGGGCATTTCAAAACTCACGGACGAATGCGACTCGCTTGTAGTAATTGAAAACGACCGGCTCACAAAATGGGCCGAAAATGTTCCAATAGACGAAGCATTTGCAATGGCGGACGATGTCGCCGCAAAGGCGGTTTATGGCATCAGCAAAACAATACTTGAGCCCTCTTTAATGAACATAGATTTTGCAGATTTGAAAAATATCACATCCGACAAAGGGCTTTCAATGATTTCCCTTGGAAACGCATCCGGGCCGATGAAAGTACAAGACATTGCGGAAGCGGTGCTTGGAAATCCTCTTCTTGGAGTGGATTATTCACGCGCATCAGGCGCACTAATTCATCTTACAGGCGGCGACGACCTAAAGCTTGGGGATGCGACCGATGCGGGCGAGCGAATAATGTCTAAATTGCCCGACAATGTAAATGTTTCATGGGGCGCGCGCTTTGACAATATGTACAAAGGCGAAATAGAAGCATTTGTAATATTTACCGGAATTCCTTCACAGCTTTTATTGGACCCGGAAAAGTTCAGGGAAATTTAATTTTTTTACAAATTTTTTATTTCTGCCAAAGGGTGTTCCGATTGGCATCGTTTCTCACGGATACCATCTCTTAAAAATTATGCCATCTACTTTTATTTTATGCAGATGTCTGCCCAGGATTTAAGAAAAAATGCCCATTCACTTAGTGAGCCGGAGCTAATGCGCATTCTCAAAACTTCTCAAAACGGGCTTGGAATAGAAAATGTTGAAAATGCAAGGACCGCTTATGGCTCAAATTTTATATTGCTAAGAAAAGAGGAAGGACCTCTTGATATGATATATCGCCAGTTTAATGCAATCACCTTCATGCTGATATTTGCCGCAATAGTTGCATTTGTAATCGGGCACACCCTGGATGCAATCGGCATATTGGCGGCTGCATTTCTTTCAATATTTTTCGGATTTGTACAGGAGTACAAAGCGGAAGAGGCTCTCAAATCCCTTTATGCGCTTAGTGCGCCAAAGGCAACCGTTCTTCGCAATGCAAAGGCGCAAAAAATCGGTGCAAAAGAGCTTGTGTGCGGAGATATAATTTTGCTTGAAGAAGGCGACTTGGTGCCTGCCGATTGCAGGTTAATACAAGGCGACTCCCTTTTGGCAGACCAGTCCATTCTCACCGGAGAATCGCATGCAAGCATAAAACATACTGGCACAATCGCTACCATCACTTCATTGGCGGAGCGCTCAAACATTTTGTACAGTGGCACGCTTATTACGAAAGGCTCCGGAACCGCACTGGTTTTTGCGGTTGGCAAAAACAGCGAGTTCGGCTCAATCGCAAGCAGATTATCTCAAGTTGAAAATGAGAAAACCCCATTGCAAAAAAATCTCGATGAGCTTGGAGATAAAATATCCAAGGCATCCACTCTGCTGGTGTTTCTCTTTTTCATAGCCGGTATGCTCAACAAACAGCCTTTAACCGATATGCTTCTTGTCTCAATTTCGCTTTTTGTTGCGGCGGTTCCCGAAGGATTGCCAACTGTTCTTGCAATTACTCTTGCAATCGGCGTGAGCCGCATGGCGGCGGAAAAAGCAATCGTTCGCAGAATGCAATCCGTGGAAACAATGGGCGCGGTAAGCGTTATTTGCACTGACAAAACCGGCACAATAACCGCAAACAAAATGGCGCTTGTGAAATTCAATTGCGCGGGCACGGAATTTGTTTCTTCCGGCAAAAACGAATTTTTAGGATACGGCAAACAAAATACTCATGCAGAAAAAGCGCTTGAGCACAGGCTTCTTTCCTACGCATCTCTTTGCAGTAGCGCGTCGGTTATCTTTTCAAAGGACGGGAAAATAGAGCACGCAAAAGGGGATGCGACTGAAGTTGCAATACTTTCAGCCGCAAATTACACTGGAATAAATTTGCACCGTTTATATTCCGAGCAAAAACTGTTGGCGGAATATGCGTTTGATTATAAAAAGAAACGGGCATGCCATGTGCGCCTGCACGGCAAGGAAGCATTCTCTTATATGAAAGGTGCGCCGGAAGTCGTGTTTGCGCACTGCACCCACATTCTTGACCATAACGGCGTTCCAAGGAAAATGGACGCAAGCGACAAAGCCCATGTTGAGGGTGTCGTGCACTCTTATGCGTCCGGTGCATTGCGCACTCTGGCGGTTGCTTACAAGCCCGTTGCGAAAAAGGAAAACTACCCCCGAGATTATTGCGAGAGTGGGATGATTTTTGCAGGCGTTCTTGGGTTTATCGACCCTCCACGTCCTGAAGTGAAGGAGGCATTGCGCTTATGCCAAAAGGCAGGCATTCGCGTTGTAATGCTAACCGGCGATTCGCATATTACTGCGGTTGCAATTGCAAAAGAGCTTGGCTTGCCTTCGGGAGAGGCGGATGTGCTTACCGGAGAGCAAATTGAAAAAATGCATGATAATGAGCTGAGGGAAAAGGTTCGCACGCTCTGTGTTCTTGCGCGCGCAACTCCCGAACACAAATTCAGAATAATAAGTGCATTGCAACTAAACGGCGAAGTAGTTGCCGTGACCGGAGACGGGGTAAACGACGCGCCTTCAATCAAGAAAGCGGACATTGGCATTGCAATGGGTATCGGCGGAACCGATGTCGCCCGCGGCGCGGCAGACATGGTGCTCACGGACAATAATTTCGGCACGCTTGTAAAAGCAATTGAGAAGGGTCGTTCAATATTTGACAATATCGTCTCGTTTGTGCGCTTTCAGCTCACAACAAATGTCGCGGCGCTTTCTTTGATGTTTATTTCTCCGCTCATGGGTTTGCCATTGCCTCTAAGACCACTGCAAATTCTTTGGATAAACATAATAATGGACGGTCCGCCCGCGCTTGCGCTTGGGATGGAGCCTGCGAAAGAAAATGTAATGGAGCGCCCGCCAAGGGACGTCAACGAATCCATTTTGAATAGAAAAATACTATCCACAATTTTCATCTCCGCCGCGCTGATTTTTTTTGCAACATTATTTGTATATATTTATTATCTGCAATTTTTCCCGCAAAAGGCAGGCACCATCGCCTTCTGTCTTTTCGTATTTTTACAGCTTGCAAATTCGCTGAATTGCAGGTCTCTAAAGCTTTCTGCATTAAAGGATATTCTCTCAAATAAGCCTCTTGTTGCCGCACTGCTCTTTTCGCTAATCGCGCAGATTTCAATAATTTACATCCCTTCATTGCAAGAGCTTTTTGCAACCGTTCCGCTTGATATTGCGGACTGGCTGATAGTTTTTGGAATGGCAATCGGGCTTATGCTTTTGGGAGATGCAAGAAAGAAGATGCCCTTATTGCTTGGGAAAAAAGCACAAACCTAAACTAACAAGCCTAAACTAAAATCCGACAGGTATTTATTCTTTTATTCAAAATCAGAAAGCCTGTACTGTCCTTTTTTATGTTTTTTGTCTTGGGAAGAATTTTTTGTTTTGTCCGAGCCCTGTTTTTTATCAACAGATTCATTTTGTTTTTTATCCTCTGGAGAATTTATTTTTTTATTTTCATCCTGCTTTTTATTTTGGGCCTTTTCATCAGTTTCCTTTTCCTTCAAACTCTTTTCTTTAGCATGTTTGATTTCTTCATCTTTTAGTTCTCCCGATTCTTTGCCGGTATTTTTATTCGTCCAAACTTTTTGAAATTCCTCCTCTTCGCGCCCGCTCATTTTCTTTACAATGCGCTTCATCTTCTCTTCCCGTTTTTTTGCAGACCAGAAAAATGCCTGATCGCGCGTGCCTGTTGCAATGAGCCCGAACATTCTTCCCAATTTTGCCCTTCCGGCTCTTCCTCTTCTCTGAATGGAGCGTATTTCAGATGGCACCGGTTCGTAAAATACCACATTGTCAACGGATGGAATGTCAAGTCCTTCCTCTCCAATTGAAGTGGATACCAAAATGTCAAACTCGTTTTTGCGAAAATCTTCAATGGTTTTTGCCTGCTCTTTCTGCGTGAACCCGTCCTTTTTTCCCATAAATGGCTTTGAGCGCAATCCCTCTTTTTGCATAGCCTCATGGAGCACTTGCACCTGATCGCGGTATTGTGAAAATACAATGAATTTTTCTCCCGCCGGGCGCTCTTTTATCATTTGCACAAGCCTTGCAATTTTCGGATGCTCCGCGCAACTTTTCAGCTTTTCCTCAATTTCCTTAAAGCGCACATCGTTGAGAAGCCTTTGTTGCGCCTTGCTCTCTTCCCTTGCCTTTACTTTTGTGATAAATTTTGTGAGTGCCTCAATCCCCTGCGTTTCCAAAAGCTCAAGCACGTGAATAAGTGAAAAAAGTGTCGCATGATATGAGAGCGCAGAATATTTGAGCCTTGAATTTGAGCTTAATATCTTCGCCCTCAATTCAGCCATTCCCTTCTTTGTATTAAAGCGGGTGTAAAAGCCCATTTTCTTCAGCGTTTCAGATTTTTCCAAAATCATTTTTTCAAGGGTTTTTTTAATCTCCATTATTTCCGGCGTAAGCTTTACTTCAATCCAGGTTATTTCAAGCGGCATTATGTACGGCTTTACATCCTCATCTTCGGCAGTTCTTATCTCCACGTTTTTTATGCATAGAATTTCGAGCATATCCTCAATTTTTTTCTTTTGCCCGCCCGGAGACGCCGTGAGCCCTAGCACCATTGTGCCTTTTTCTTTTGCGGTCTGTGCAACTTTTGTATATGCATATTTTCCAACCGCGCGATGCACCTCGTCAAATATCACAAGCGCAAAATCCCATTCAAGCCTTTTTGCCTCCAAGTCGTTTGCGATTGTCTGCGGGGTGGAAATCAGAATTTTTGGTTTGGTTGCATATACTTGCGGACGTTTGCCCGCGCTGGTAAGTCCGGATACAAATACGATTTTTTCGGGGGGAAGATTAATCCATTCCCTAATTGTTTTCTCGTGTTGTTCTGCCAACGGTCTTGTCGGTGCAAGAAACAATATATTGCCTTTCTCAAGCATTTTGTCTGCAACAATTAGTGCGAGCAATGTTTTTCCCATGCCTGTCGGAAGCACCACAAGCGATGAGCCTTTTTTTAGAACCGACTCTGCGATAGCTGATTGGTAAAGCCTTGGCGGCGGAGATTTTTCATTAAGATGAGTCGGCATAGTGTATATATATGCACGAAGTTCCTAATAATTCCTATGCAGCGCACACTTTCTTTATGGGAATATTCAATTCTCTTGCAGGAAGGGCAGTCATTGCTCAAAAACAGGCTTTCAAAGGCATACGAAATTTCCCCGAAACTAATCCGTCTGGATTTTGGAAAGCTTTCCCTAATCATCTCTTTGGGAAAATATTTTTATATGAGTGAAAATCCGCCCGAAGCCCCGCAAATTCCATCTTCGTTTGCAATGTTTATCCGCAAACATCTTGGTGGGAAGTTCCTTGACTCTTTTGAGCAATATGGCAATGACCGAATTTATGTGCTGGGCTTTTCAAACGGGCAAAAGATTGTGATTGAGCAATATGCGCATGGAAATATGTTTTTGCTTGATGAGAAAGACATTATAGTCCGCCCCTATTCATTCAAGCCGACTGCTCTGAAAACCTACAATCCGGGCCAAAAATATGAGTGGCCATCAAACCCTTCCAGCCCGGATAAAAAATTCTTTATCGGAAAACTTTATTCCGAGGCTATTTCTTCATATTCAAATTCCCAGCTTGAGAAATTAATTTTGCATCCGGTTTTTCTTGTATATCCCGATGCCGTTTCCCTTATGCCCCTACCTTCAAAGGAAGGGGAGAAAAAATTTGATTCTTTCAGCTTGGCGATTGAACATTTTATTTTAAACAGGCCAGCTCCAGCACCAAAGAAAGCGCCGGAGCAGGTTAAATTGGACAAACGACTTGAAGAGCAAGAACGCGCACTCAAAAAAATAGACGAGCAAATTCCCGAGCTTGAGAAAATTTGCAAATGGCTTGAGAAAAATTTAGAAAATGTGGATGAGCAGATTATTCTTGCCAGAAAAAGCGGTGAGAAAAAATTGAAAATAAAGGCTTAAACGCCTTTTACAATCTCGTCTGCCGCTAATTTTATATCTTCTGCGACAATTGTTTTTCTCCCTGCGTGTTGTGCATATCTTTTTGCTTGTTCGGAAATCTTGTAGCCCACGCGCTCAAGTATTTGTGAAAGTTCAACTGATGCGTTGTCTGCAACTCTTTCTGCACCCGAGCTTCTAATCAGCCTTTCTACAGGCGCTTTTGGCAAAATCACGCTATCACCTGTTTGAAATAAGGATTCGGAGCTTTAATAGGCTTTCTTTTTGGAAAAAAAGGAAAAATAGCTCTTATATGCATTCACAATTCAAATACCAAAGTAATTGAAAAATACACTCTTTGAAGATTTTTCATCAAAAATAAAAAATTTGTGAAAATTGTTCCCCTTGCTTTTTTATATATACTTCCAGTTACATTCTCATGGATAGAGAAAAATTTGAAACCCCTAGTCGACTTGATGAGCCTTTTGTTCTTATAAATACACACTCGGACGCGGTAGATTTACTATATATCAATGCTCCTGGCTTGATGGGCGTATTAAAGGAAAGCAATACTTTTGCGGACGCAAGAAAAAGTGCAAAAGAACACCTGTTGCACACGAAAATTCAGACAAAAAGTGCTTTATTTATCAAAAGGGCAACTGCTTGCAGAAGACGGCTTATTAGAATATTTTCAGAACGTAATGAAAAAATATGTGAGTTCTCAACTCTTTACGCTTTGTATCTCATCGCAAAAGACAAGTCAAATGCGCAAAAATATCCCATTTCTCTTCTAAACGAACTGGTACACTTGATGCATGGTCTCTCTTGTGCTTCAATACTTACCCCCCCAGAAAAAATCTATTCAAGCGAGCAAGAAGAGGTTAGTGTACGGACAAATGTCCTCGATGAATATTCCCTTCAGATGCAAAACTACCTAAAGAAATATTCATGCGGTCTAGATAAGAAACTCATCATAAAACGCGAGAAAAACAAAGCGAAGATTTTATCTCATTTCGGGGCGCAAGAAAAGGACTGGGATGACTGGACATGGCATTTGCGAAATATAATAAAAGACAAGGACACATTGCAATCCCTCGTCACGCTGTGTGAGTCGGAAACTCAAGCCCTTGTTCTGGCAGAGGAGCTTAAGATACCTTTCAACATAACCCCTCATTATCTTAGTTTATTCAACTTTGATGGAAAAAGCGAGGAGGACAGAGTTCCGCGTTCTCAGGTGCTACCCACATCGTATGGTTTGCAAGTAATTTCAAAAACCGGGAACATCTCGTCCGATTTGGATTTCATGGGTGAGCGGCACACTAGCCCAATCGAGCTCATAACTCGCAGATACCCGCAAATTCTCATAGTCAAGCCGTTTGATGCCTGCCCTCAGATATGTCAATACTGTCAAAGGAACTGGCAACTAAAGACATATTCAGAGGCAGAACTTCCTATGAAAGAGAAAATGCGCGCGGCAATAGATTGGATAAGTTCTCATCCGAGCATCAGCGAAGTTCTGATAACTGGTGGAGATCCACTCACACTAAACAACCAAATAATTGACGACATTCTCTCCCAAATATCACAGATAGATCATATCCGCAGAATGCGTATCGGAACGAGAACCCTCGTCACTATCCCTCAGCGAATAGATGCTGAATTCATTGAAATTGCAAAAAAATATCATGAATGGGGCAAGAGGGAGCTTTGTATAATGACTCATTTTGAGCATGCGAGTGAAATAACTCCCGAAGTTTTAAACGCTACAAAAAAAATAAAAAATGCAGGAATGAACATTTACAATCAACAGGTGTTCACATACTTCAATTCTCGGCGTTTTGAAACCTCTCACCTAAGGAAATGGACGAAATTAATAGGAATTGATCCATATTATACTTTCAATACAAAAGGAAAGGAAGAAACAAAGCACTTTCGGGTTCCTATCGCACGGCTAAAGCAGGAAAGATGGGAAGAAGCTCGACTTCTGCCCGGAGTGGAAAGGACCGACGAGCCAGTTTTCAACATCCCAAAAATAGGGAAATCTCATCTTCGCGCTACTGGGAGTGGGCACGAGCTGGTTGGGTTCAATAAAGATGGTAATCGCATGTATAGATTTTTCCCATGGGAATATGTGAATGCGGGCGTGCAACCCTATATCTATACTGATGTATCTGTCTATGATTATTTGAAACGGCTTGAAAACGAAAATGAGATTTTGCAAGACTACGCGACAATTTGGAATTACTGACCCTGTTTTCCACGTACATACCCGTCGTTATTTCATAGTCCTGTTCAGCTATATCTCCACCTGATTCCATCTTTTGAATCTTCCAATACAATTCCGTTCTTTTTGAGCAAATCGCGAATCTCATCCGACTTTTTGAAATCCTTTTTCTTTCTTGCTTCTTCGCGCTCTTTTATGAGTGATTGGATTTCCTTCTCATTCATTTTGCCCTCTTTAATCGTCTTTTGCTCCTCGCCAGACTTTATGTCAATTCCAATCACTTCAAATTTTTCCCTTATTTTGCCTGCAAGCTTTTGCATTTCTTTCTTAGAGCATTTTCCATCAGCCCGAGCGCGGGCAATTTCCTTTGAAGCCAATACAAGCGCGGAAATTGCGCTGGGGGTATCCAAATCCTTGTCCATGTTGGATGCAAAATCATCCAAGTACGCATTAATCCGGTTTTCAAGTTCTCCTTCTTCTTTTCTGTTCTCGTTTTCGCCCTCTCCGTGCATTATGGACAGGTTTCGCTTCACATTTTCAAGCACATTTTTGGCAGATTCAATCGCAGTTTCGCTAAAGTCTATCGGAGATGAATAATGGGTGAGCGAGAAAAACAGTCTCAGTGTGTTTGCATCCCATTTTTTGAGCGCATCCTCAATCGTAATGAAGTTGCCCAATGATTTTGCCATCTTCTCTCCATTAACAGTCAAAAATCCCGTGTGCACCCACATATGTGAAAACGGAACATAGCCCGCGCCCTCGCTTTGGGCAATTTCGTTTTCATGGTGCGGGAAAATCAAATCGCGGGCTCCGCAATGCAAATCAAGCGGCTTTCCTTTTGTGCAGTGCATGGACATTGAAGAGCATTCAATATGCCAGCCCGGTCTTCCTCTCCCCCAGGGAGAGTCATAAGTTGCGCCGGCGGTTTCTTCAAATTTCCAAAGCGCGAAATCGGCGGGGTTTTTCTTTTTCTCATCCACTTCAATTCTTGCGCCCGCCTTTATTTTCTCCAGATTCTGACCGGACAGCTTTCCATATTTTGCAAACTTTGAAATTTCAAAATAAACTCCTGTATCTGTGATATATGCCGCTTTCTTGTCCAGCAACTTTTGTATCATTGCAAGGGTTTGTGGTATATGCTCCGATATTTTTGGCATAACGTTCGGCGCCAAAATGTTTAATTGCTCAAATTCTTTTCTTGATTTTTTGTCAAATTTATCGGAAAGCTCAAGGGGCATTACTTTTCTCTCCTGTGCCCTCTTGATTATTTTGTCGTCTATGTCCGTGACATTTTGAATATGATTCACTTTGAGCCCGCATTCGTGCATCCATCTTTTCATAACGTCAAATGAGACAAATGTTCGCGCGTGTCCCAAATGGCAGTTGTCATAAGGAGTGACTCCGCACACATACATCTGCACTGTTTTGCCGCTGTGGGGAATAAGCTCCTCTACTTCGCCATTTAGTGTGTTTTTGAGCTTTAGCATATTCTTTTTTTGTCGGAACTCCTTTTTAACGAATTGTTCCATCCGATTCCGAGTGCATATAAAAAACAAGAAAAATAAATCCGAAAAAAACCCGGGCTCGCGGGCGAGGTTGCGCGCCTGTTTTTGTTCCGGGCAATTTTTATTTTATTTCATTTTTTATCCGTTTAATGTTTTTTGTATTTTTCCATTAACAATCCATTTTTATTCTCCACTCAATCTATCTATTTCATGGCTATAATAAAAAAAGGTCAAATAATTGCCGAGGAAAAAGAGGCAAACTCCCTATTGCAATCCGGCTTTGGAAGGCGCGCAGGTGAAGAAGTCCTGCTTTATCCTCTTGAGGCGGCTTATTTGCAAGAGCTAAGCCTTTTGCAAATAACAATTTCTGGCAAGCAAGCCAAGCAAAAAGACATTCTTTCCCTTCTAAAACCCAAAAAATTAGAATCAAAACTGCCAAGTGCGCAAGAGCAATTTGAAATATATTCTGTTTTGCGCGGAGCTGGCAGATTGGTTCGTTTTTCCCCGCATTCTCCTCACTACTGGCGCGTGTATGCACGGGGAATCGGAAGAGAGCAGGAAAGGGCGCAAATACTAATCCGGCTCGTGTGTGCGGATTGGAAAACAAGCCTCTCCTCATTAGAGCTTGAGCTTTGCGTTGCAAGGCAGTTGAGAATGGAGCTTGTATTTGCGTTTATCCAAAAGGGCAATGTGCAATTTGTGAAGATGAGCAAATTCAGCCTTGATTAAACTTTTCAACGAGCGCTAATTATCTTTTTTGTTTATTCTTCAAACTGCCTATTTTTCAAATTCTCTTTTTTCCTCTTATATTCCTTCCAAAGTTCCATCGTTCTTTTCTGATTTACGGGCGCCGAAGGATGATGGTGGTCAAGCAATGCGCCCGAAAAAGTCTTTGGTATGTGCAAGAGCTCATGCATTAGTGTTTGCTCTTTTTTGTCTTGAGGCAATTTGTCAAAATGCTGTGAGAGCACCTCAATCACATAAAAAGTGGAAATCTCAAGCGCCACCTGCCAAATTTTTGGGAAAGACCAAATGCGCGCATAGGCTCTTGCAGTTGCGCCCGTGCTTCTCATGCAAATAATGCGGTGCTGATTCAGATGCGCGCGGGGTATCTGCTTTGCATCCGTGTGCATTTCAAATTCGGGCGAGTTGAGAGTTTCAATTATATCCTCAACCATCATCTGTACATCCGGAGCTTTTTCCACTTCCATAAACTTGGCTTCTCATCTCAGGTTTAAATATTGAATCAAGATTAGAAGAAATTTAGAAATTTAAAAAGAAAACAAACTTAGAAATTAAAAAATTTAGAAGAAGAAAAATCACTTAAAAAATAAAAAATTAGAAGAAAATTACTTCTTCTTTTTCTTAGCCGGTTTTATTTTCTTCACCGACGCTTTTTTCCCGGTCTTTTTCTGTGCTTTTGCGGGCTTTTTTGCCGCAAGCTTTAGCGGCTTTTTCTTTATCGGTTTTATCACCGGAGCCGTTTTCTTAAGCACTTTTGGCTGTACCTGTGCAGGTTTTTTTATCTGTCCAGTCTCTTGCAAAAGTTTTCCAATGTCCTCTTTTATGAGGTTCTCTTTTTGCATTTTTCTTCCCTGCTCAACTATTCCGCTCAACTGATGCGCGGGCTTTTTGGCTTTGGGTTTTTCTTCCTCCTGAACACTTTCTTCTTCCCGTTCAGGCTGTCCCTGTATGTTTGAGCGCAATTGCTCGCGAAGCTGTTCAAGCTCTGCAATAGTTTTCTTTATTGCATCATCGTCAATGTGCTCTTCGTCCGAACTTTCCTGCTTTCCAAGCACTGTGTCGGGCTCTCCGCTTCCAATACCTTCAATGTCTGAAATTTCTTCATCTTCCTTATCATCCGATGATTTTTCTTCACCCGAGTCATCTTCATCTTCTTGCTCTTCATTTTTTTCTTTCTCATCGGCTTCATCAGATGCTTTTTTCTCCTCTTCTTGCATTTGTTCTTTTTCCCGCTCATCCGAAATCGGAGACATTCCTTTTCTTCTTGAAATCATGTCCTGTGTTGCATTAACAATTTGCGCGTCATCTTCAATCTCATCTTTTGTTGAAATAGTGTCTGCCCGCTTCCATTCGCCTTCTTCTTGCAATGACTTGTTGCCTTCGCCGCTAATGGACGGTCTTGTGGCCGGGGCCGGCGGAATCGGCTCATCGTTCCCATCATCAATCGGGGTATTGAAATATTTGTAAATGGCATAAACAATTGCAATCACTACAAATACAACTAAGAGCATAGGCAATATGGCAAATACCATTGCGAATATGTCCGGCTCTGTCTGTGTAGTTTGTGAAGGTTTTGTCTGAACCGGTTGAGTCGGAACAACTGCCGGCTCGTTCTGCCCCTGTTCAGCCAATTGCGCCACTACCTGCGTTGATTGCAGTTTTCCGGCGTCATAATCTGAAACTTCATATTGGTAAAAGCCTGTTTGCTGTGCAAGTACTCTTGCCTGTCCTTTTTCATCTGTGTTTACAACGCTCACTTTTGAATCTGGGGAAGTTACCGATATTGTCGCGCCCGAAATCGGTTTTCCCGCCTTATCAAAAACTTCAAGCAAAATTGTTTTTTGCACTTGTACAAGTTTTGGTCCGTTAAATACGGCTTTCTGCCTGTCGTACGAAATGCTTGGTGCTGGCAACACTTCAAATCCTGCCTTTGAAATAATTGCCGGTGCGCTAAAGGAAATTTCATACATTTGGTTTGGTTGCAATGTGCCAATATCCCATGAACTATATGTGCCGTCCTGCTTTGTTGGCATGGTGCTATAAGTTATTTTCGCATTTGGTGGAACGTAAGAAATATCTTCGGTTATGCTCATATTCGTTTTAGGTGTGTTCGCATTATTTACAATTCTAATAATCACTTTACTCTGATAAATCGGAACCGCCGCACCCGTAGTTGAGCTAATCATTCCTGCCGGGGTTATCTGCAAATTTCTTGATATATCCAGGCTTCCACGACCATAAGACATGCTAATGTCTGTATTCGGGTCGGATACTACCTGTGAAAAAGCAACTCCCGAAAAAATTAGTGCAATACAAACCAAGTACAAAATCGCGCGCACAAAAATCCCTCACCATCTTTAATTGTCCTATATTGTATAAGCATCCAAATGCTTTTATAATCTCTTCAAAATCGTGTAATGCGCCTAGTCATAATTTTTTGTGTTCATCCTATTTTTGTGCACCTTTTTTGTGCGAAAAACCGGTTGTAGTGGCATGGGTCCGGGTCTTGCCCAATCAGGTCTGTTCACCTGTTTTGAAAAATTTTCCCATTCCGAATTAGCATGCATAACTTTGCCAGTTTCAATATCAACAAACAAGTATTTCTGATTTTTAATCATGAATTTTCTCAAAAGCAATGATCTTGCCTCTGCAAGGCGCAAGGTGTGCGCGCGTGAAGAAGTTATCAAAAAACAGGAATCCGAGCCGGACTGCACAAGTTTTTTGAGACTGTATTCAAATGCGTCCGGTCCGCCGAACTGCACTTCAATTCCCACTTGCGAGCCCTGTTTTTTCAGGCACAAAAAAAGCGGGGATTGTACCGGAACATAACCAAAATTTTGACCTATTTTAGCATACTCACTCTCGAGGGTTCGCAAGATGTCCCTCTCTGGCTTTCTTACGCCAATAATATGTTCCTCAAATTCCACGACTTGTTATGCACTGATATTGATTTAAGCCTGCGCGCGCTAATCTATTCATGGATGGGGACGGGAGGCTGCCCAACGATGAGGGCATAATGCTGACGCAGGAAGCGCGCCGTGCCGCTAATGCGCACATATGCGGATTGCCAAAAAAATTTCTTCTTGATTCAAAAAAATTCTCGCAACAGCTTGGAATATTTGTCACAATAAGCAAATATCCCTCCAATGAGCTTCGCGGGTGCATCGGCTTTATCGACAGCCCGTTGCCGCTTTTTCAATCCGTGGTGGAAGCATCAATTGCCGCCTCTTCACAAGATCCCCGTTTTGAGCCAATAAGCGCAAGCGAGCTTTCATCCTGCGTGTTTGAAGTGAGCGTTCTTACAATGCCTTCTCTTTTGCGCGGAAGCGTTGAGCAAAAAATAAAATCAATAAAAATTGGACGGGACGGACTCATTTTGCAATACGGCAGCGCGTGCGGACTTTTGTTGCCCCAAGTTGCGACTGAGTGGAATTTCTCTCCAAAAGAATTTCTTGAGGCGCTTTGCGAAAAAGCAGGCTTGCCAAAAGACATGTACAAATCCGCATCCGCAAAAATATATTCGTTTGAAGCCCAGATATTTTGCGAAAGCTCACCCAATGGCAAAATAGAGCGCAAAAAACTTATTGTATAGTGGTTTTCATGAGGTCAAAAATAAAGCTTGAGGGAAACAATGTGTGGCTGCAACTTACACCCGATGCGGCTAAACACATTTCAAGTCTTTCTGAAGTGGAAGTAATTGTTTTACGCGACGGATTACTGCTTGTGTCCAGCCCGAGCGTCGCATCGGAAATATTCGGGCTTTCCGGGGCGAGTGCTTTGGTTTCCAACGCGGGTTCGACAGTTTTAGGGGCAAGCGCGTCCCCCTCCCAAAATTTTGGCGGGCAATATTTGGCACGGGCAAATTCCGATTCAAACGGATTTGGGCATTTGCCCTCTACTCCGTCCGCGCAAATCGGATTGGACGAGCAGGCTTTGCTTGAGAAGCTTTCTCGCATAAGCTTTGTTCAGCGAACTCCAACAAACGTGCTCAAATCATTGGGCAACGCGGAAAAATCCGCCCTAAAATCGCTTATCTCAAAAAACATTATCACAATTTTCAAAAGCAAAAAATATCCCGAGGGCGTGTACAATATTTCAAACAAGGTATTTTTCACCCCCGCAAAAAAATCAGTTATATCAAATTCTCAAAACATTGTGCCCGCGAGCCAGAAGAATTCAACCACAATTCAGGCGCCAGATTCAAATTTGTCTTTTAATGCGAACGCGGTTTCCGGACCTGCGCTGGCGATAAATACATTTGAACATCTGCAAAGGCTTGGCTATATGGTGCTCTCAAACGAATACGAAGCAAAAGAGCAGATGGAGCAAATAAAGCAACGTCTTAAGGGCGATGCGGTTGCGGGTGTTCGCGGCTTTGATAAAAAATATTATGTACTGCGAAAATCCTTTTTGCAGGAATTTGAAAATCCAATATTTGATTTGCTGGATTCGGGCCTTTGCAAGGCGCAGGAAATGGGCAATCGAATCAATCTCACTCCGGAAGCCGTGACTGTGATTCTCATGGTGATGGCAGATGAAGGTTTGGTGCTTGAAAAAAGAAGGGGCGTATGGGAAAAGGCGTAAGCAGGCCAAATTGTCTTTAGACCAAACGGGCAAAAAAGCCGCCAGCCGATTTAAAAATTTCAAATCCAACTTCTATTTATGGAATTCACATCAATTCGCGACCCAGTGCACGGGCAAATAATGCTCGATTCACTTGAGACGCGCCTTATGGACACTCCCGATTTTCAGAGGTTAAGGGGCATAAAACAGCTCGGAGTTACATATCTTGTCTATCCTGGCGCGCATCATACTCGCTTTGAGCATTCAATCGGCACCGCCCATCTTGCAGGTTTAATGGGAAAGCAAATCGGGCTTGAGGCGGATGAGCTTGTTATGCTTCGAATCGCCGCACTCCTGCATGATATCGGGCATTGTGCATTTTCCCACGATTCGGAAAATGTTCTCTTATCCATAATCGGCTCGCACGAAAAGCTCGGAATAGGGCGCATTCGTTCCTCTCCGATAAAAGATATTATTTGCGAAAACTATACTGCCAAAAAAATTTCGGATATTGCATTCGGAGAATCTTTTGGACAACTAATTACATCTGACATAGGGGCCGACAGGCTTGATTATCTTTTGCGCGATGCCCATTACACCGGCGTTGCATACGGTGTAATTGACTGGAGCCGCATAGTCGCGCGTCTTTGCTGGCATTCAAATGCGCCCGCAATTGAGATTGGCGGGCTTGAAGCCGCGGAATCCGTGATGCTTGCGCGTTTTAGCATGTTTCACACTGTTTATTATCATCATGCAGTGCGCATTGCGCGCTCAATGTTTATTCAGGCATTAAAGTCCGCACTCTCGCAAAAAGATTTTGATGCAGAATTGATTACAAATGAAGGGGATTTCGCACTTTTATCCCGGCTTTGGAAAACTCCTTCCAGCGCGTCCATAACTGGTGCGTTTGCAAACCGCCAGCTTTACAAACGGGCACTTGTGGCAAGCTGGCCTTCTTTATCCCAGTCTGCAAAAAAATATGTGATTGATGGAAAATTTGCGTCCGATTTACAGGACGAGTTTTCTGATTCTGCGCTTGTGGATTTGCCCGTTGATTTTCAAACGTGTGCAAAAATCTCCATCCTTTCAGCGGACGGGACCCGCAAGCCGCTGAGTATTCAGTCCTCAATTTCCGCGTCGCTTGAGAAGGCGGCAAACGAGCGTGCAACCCTTATCGTGTGCGCGCCAAAAGACAAGCTAAAAAAAGTCGGGGAATTCGCAAGCAAACGCCTGGGAGTGCAAAACAAAAACGGCGTATAAGAACAAAATTCTTTTGTTATTTTTTTTACATTTTTATTCGTGTTCTTTCAAGTTTTGTTACACGTCTTTAAATACTCCTTTTGCTCCATATTTCTTATCTGTCACCGCCCGAAAACGGCACTGATGGAGGAGAGTGAAATGGCAACAAAAGAAGAATCTGGAGAAGGCGTATTAGATATGGGCTCAACATCAATGGGTTCAACCGGGCTTCTAACATCTACTTCTAAGTTTAGGCAGCCGCATCTTCCTCACGGGTTTAATTGTCGTTTCATTAGGTGGCAACACCAGTAAAAGCCTGTCTAGTGGGCAACGAAAACGGGCTGCGGAATATACTCTCATAGCCGCGAAAAGCGGCAGGCTAAAGGCGATTGATGATGATATGCGCTCAGGCATACTGCGCACATATTGGACCGAATTTGTATCAATTCGCGAGATTGCCAAACGCTACGGAGTTTCACATATGAGTGTCTGGAGACTGGTAAACTCCTCTCCACGACCGCTCATATAATTTTTTTATTTTTTTTGCCAAAAATAGCGAAAATTTTGTAAATTAACCAAAAACCGGACGCGTGTTCTCGTCTGGTTAAATTTAAAAACTGCACACCCATTGTTTAAGCAGGGGTGTACTCATGAAGATAGAAAAAATGTTTGAAGCGGCGAAAATGTCAATCGCCGGAATTATCGGGATATATCTGGTTTCGATACTAGTAAGTTTTATTCCGATGCTAGGTGTCTTCGGAGGGCTCCTGAGCTTGGTAGCGTTTTTCGTGCTTAACCCAATACTTTTGGGATGGGCAGGATATCTCACCGTGAAGAATTACAAGGGACAGGTTGCTGATGGTGCGATGGTTGGCGCCCTTGTAGGTGGAGTATCAAGCCTTGTGAATGGAATAATCAGCCTCTTGCTGATTACTGTGGGCATGGTTGCCGTAGGAGCATCAACATCTACTGTCGGCGCGATGATCGGTGGGGAAGTTGGGCTTATGGCGGGCATTATGGGCCTCATAGTAAGCATGGTAATATTCATTGTCGGCGGTGCTGTTTGCGGTGCAATCGGTGCGTTCGTCATCGGCAAAAAATAAATCTTTCTTTTCCCTTTATTAATTTCTTCTTCTTTATTTTCCCTGCGTGATATTATGCTTGATATGCTAAAGATTGAGTGTACAAAATGCAAAGCGGAGATAGCAAATTATTCCGAAATGGTCCAGATACTTGAGGACTCCGGAATTACTGCCACCTATTGCATGGAATGCGGTCAGGAAGCAAGAAAAAAAATAGACGACCGCGACGATTCCATACAATGAGATGCACCTGATTTTAAAACGGCAAAAAATAATCTACCAGAGATTATTCGGGTCATTTTTTTAATACCATTTCCAAACGACCTTGCAAGAAAAATCAAGCCGCTTTCGTTGCCAACTATTTGCGACTATTGTTTTTGCCGGCAAAAAAGAAGAATCTAGAAAAAACGCTCTCACTGGAAAAATCGTATGAAGCCAATTTATACAAATAATTCTGCTTCTTATCCATTTTATCCCGCGATTATCTTGTCAAGTATTTTTATGACAAGAACAAACAGAATTGATGCCACAACAAAACCTGTGGGTGCAAATTTCAGACCGCCCATGTTGGTGTTTGAGCTTACTCCAAGAATGCCTGCCTGGCTCTGCGGCTGTTGAATTGTATTTGATGCCATAAATTAGTTCTTCACTTCAATGTTTTTAATCCCTTGTAGCGGTACCCTCCACGTGTGAAAAGTTAAACGCTTTTAACTTTTTGCACTCATATATGTATATTTATTTTACACAAATGAGGTGGTTTCAATGAAAGTAGGTACAAAAGCTCCCGAGTTTAGCCTTGAGGCTTATGAAAACGGGCAGATTAAGCGCATTAATTCATCCGACTATTTGGGCAAATGGACGCTATTATTCTTTTATCCGAGGGATTTTACATTCGTCTGCCCGACAGAGCTCAAATCGCTTGCGTCTCTTGCAGATGAATTTGAAGCGGAAGACTGCAAGATAATTGGTGCCTCAACAGATTCGGCGTACTCGCATAAGGCATGGTTTGAAAAAGAGCTCTCAGACGTGAAATATCCCGTTCTGGCAGATACTGCGCATTCCCTTGCACGCGAGTATGGCATATTGATTGAATCCGATGGCACTGCATTGCGCGGAGCATTTCTCATTGACCCCGAGGGAATATTGCAATATGCACTGGTTTCGGGTCTTAATGTAGGAAGAAATGCGGATGAGCTTTTGCGTGTTTTGCAGGCGCTGAAAACAGGTGGAATGTGCCCTGCAAATTGGAAGAAAGGGCAAAAAACGCTTTGATTAAAGAAGGTCTTCCAGGCTATAAATTTCTTTTTTCTTCCCCACGCTCATTTTTTTCTCTTTTATATATTTGTAAAGCCCATTAGTGTTTTTCTCAATATCTTTTCTTCTTTTCAAATACCATCTTCTGATTGCGAGTGCGATTTCAATCGCCGCAACCAAAACTATCACTACTGCCACATTAAATATAATCCCGTCAAAGCCCGAATCCTGATTAGTGGTTTCCTTCACTGCTCCAATCGGGGGCGAAGTTTCAATCAGGCTTGTGTTTTGCGGTACAATGATTCCGTCAAGAGAGGATTGGTTTGCATTTGTTTGCGAGGCGGTGGTGGTATTGGCTTGCGCCATCTGTTCCTGTTTAAGTTGCTCCTCTTTTTGTGCGAGTATGCTACTTGCGCGAATTGAGGTAATAGTCTTTACGCTCTCAAGGGTTTTTTTGCGCTCATCCTCAATCCTTGCCGGAGCTGTTGATTCCAGCACCATCTGATTCGCATCTTCAAGTGCTTGGTCATCATACTCAATCTGTCCCGAATAAAGGGAATATTCCGGAGTTTGCACCTCAAGCCCGTTCATGGTTTGCGCGCTTCTTTTTAGGCTGTCAATAATGTCCGAATATATTGTGAGCACTTCCAAATCGCTCTTTCCAGATACATTTTGTGCACCAAGCAAAACGAGCCTGTCTATCTCCTTTTTAGAATCCGAATACGCACTTATGCCATCCAATATCGCATCTCCGTTTTTTTCATAAGCATAATTGCACGCTTGCGTTGCGATGCAGAATTTTTTGCAATCATCGCGCCCACTGCATGATGAATTTTCAATTCCAAACAATGTATTGTATTTTGATTCGTACATCATTCGCGAGCTGTTGAATTGCATTATCTGTGCGTGCACTTGTGCTTCAATTTCGGCAGGGCTTTTTCCTTGAATGGCAAGACGCAAATATCTTGAGCCTACAATATCATCAATACTACTATTTTGCAAAATAACTTGTGCCCTGTATGTGCCTTGCTGTGGGATTATTTGCACTAGAAAGGACGGAGTTTCATCAACTGAAACTACGACATATTCGTTTCCGTCCGAACCGATAAAATTATCATAGCCACTTGGCTGTGCGCCCGCTATGTCTTTCACTGCCGAATTTACCGCATCTGTCTTTTCCTGTGCGTCCTGCGCCGCAAATGTTGTCGTAGCAAGCAACAATAGCGCCAATAATGCAACGTATGATTTTGCCATAGCAAACTAACCTCTTTGCAACTTTTAAAAGCATTTGCGTATATCATCAATCTAGGGCATGTGAACATTTCTACGAATGGTTAGCTTGTCTTGTACGTTGTGCTTCCGCGCAGGGTTTTTTCAAATGGGATCTATTGGTGGTTCAGTCTTGCTTAGATGGGTGCTTTTACTTGCAATGGCACTATGCCTTGCGGTATTGCTCGACAATCAGGATAAGAATATGCGCATGGTTGCGGTCGTATTTTTGGTGGTGCTTGCACAAATACGCGAGGTATCTCTAATAGAAGATGCGACTGCTCCGGTTTCAAAACAAGCGCCCAAAACAAAATAAGCCTAATTTTTTTATTGAGAAAAATATCTCGTGAATCTAAATTTTTCTTTTTTGAGAAAAGAAAAACTACGCCCCAGCCGGGATTTGAACCCGGATCGCAAGCTTTCTTCTGAATATCACGCGTCTGTACATAAATGCACAAGCCATTCGGAGGCTCGCGTCCTATCCAGGTTAGACTACCGGGGCATATCGATATCTATTCTTGTGAATTAAATAAAGCCTTTTCTTTAGAAGAAAGAAAATCCTTCATGAAAAGAAGGAAATGTCTCAAAAAAATATTTTTAGCCTCCGGCGAGGATTGAACTCGCGGCCTCGTCCTTACCAAGGACGCGCTCTACCGCTGAGCTACAGAGGCGTGAATATTATATTCGTATTATCATTTTTATAACGTATTCTATTTCCACTTTTTCTTTTGGGGTGAACCCCCTCAGCCCTTTTCTTTTTTCTAAAAAGAAAAGGGCTATGGGCGCTGAGCTACAGAGGCGTGAATAAGTAAATATTAGGTCTAATAACTCTTAAATATCCCCTAGGGCGATTTTTCTACCTTTATCTTCTATCAATTATGTCCTGCGCGTCCGCCCCGGTTCCAATAAGCCCGACCTTTACTCCGACATTTTTTTCAATTTCAGAAACAAATGCTTTTGCATCCGAAGGCAATTCTTCAAATTTTCTTTTCTTTGCCGCGGACGGGAATTTCACATCCAATTTTGTAAGTGCAATAAAGCTTGCGGAATTTATTTGCGCCGCCAATTTCAATTCATCCCAATTCAATCCAAGGGCGGTTCTTCTTGGTCTGCCCGTGACGGTTCCATATTCCTGCATACCGACTTTTTCCGCTTCCTCTTTGCTTACTTCGCCCGCAAACGGTCCCTCGCCAACTCGGGTGGTGTATGCCTTTATCACCATAATCACATTTTTCACTTTCAGCGGACCGATTCCGACTTCCGCGCAAATTGTAGGCGCACTTACATCTTTTGATGTGCAAAATGGATAAGTGCCGTACAAATTTGAAAGCATAAATCCCTGCGAGCCTTCCACAAGCAAATTTTTGGCAGAATTAACAATTTGAGGCGCGTCGCACAGATATGGCGTTAGTCTCTCATCAGAAGAAACCATCGGCGCGGTTCTTGATGCGCGTGCGGCGGCAGTTGGTCCCATTCCGGTTTTAGTTGTCCCTATTTTTTTGGAATTTGCAGACGAGGCGTCCAAATCCTTGTATTCTTGGGTGATTAAAGTCGCCCTCTTGTCAATTTTGCATCTTGTACCAAGATCGAATTCCTTTACTTCTTTTAGAAAAACGTCCGCATCAATAAACACGCCTGCGCCGATTATCAATTCCGAATCCTTATTCATAAAACCAGACGGGCAGAGCCTAATTTTGTATTTTTTGCCTTCAAATTCAACCGAGTGCCCGGCGTTTGGGCCTCCTCCGCCCCTTGCGATAACGTCCGGCTTGTCGTGGAGTGCAAGGTACGAAATAATCTTCCCCTTGCCCTCGTCGCCATACTGCCCTCCTACTACTACGGTTGCATTTGCAGACATAAAAATCCCAATTCATATTTGCAGATGAAAGGTTATAATTTGAATTGAGGGGGTTTTTGCCGAAGGTGAACAATACCTTTGTTTTGAAATAATATCTCCCTCCTTAGTAATTTAGTACTGTCCCCTGTATTGCATCCATTGATATTTGTCCGTTTCCTGCTTTGGCTTTAACCAATATTTTGCCAACGCATATCCGACAACCAATCCGCCCAAATGCGCCGCGCTTGCAATTCCTGAGGATGTATTGAACGAGCCGAAAAACTCAAGCACAAACCACAGAATCGCCGCATCCCGTATTTTCATCGGAATAATTCCAAAAAGCAAAAGCACAAGTGCCGGCTCCGCAACTACTAATGCGCCAAGTATGCCAAATATCGCGCCGGATGCGCCCAGGGACGGAATGGGTGCGATAATTCCCGCAACCGTTGTGAGCTCGTACAAAACATTTCCGGCAATTCCAGACAAAAAGAAAATTATGAGAAAATTTTTCTGCCCCATTTTTCTCTCAAGCAGTGGTCCGAATAGAAAAAGCGAATAGGCATTGAAAAAAATGTGCATCAGACTGCCGTGCAAAAATATGGAAGTTACAAACTGCCAAATCTGCAAATTCTGCGGATTAAGATAAAATATCTGGGTAAATCCGGGAACTGTCATCTGCACCAGAAACGTCAGCGATATTACTACGAGCAGAGCCGATGTAACTTTAATTCAAATCACCAATATTGTTTATGCAAACAGGTTAAATTAAACTTGCTTAAATTGAAACTCTTTTATACCCTGCCTGTTTTGCTCATCTCATGGCAACAAAACAGATATTGTGCGTTGGGCATCTTGTTTACGATATCCGAGATTATGTAAATAGCTTTCCACAGCCGGACAAATCCGTTTTCATGAGAATGCCCTCCCAGTTCGGGCCGGGCGGAAGCGCGGCAAATGTTGCGATGAATTGCGTGAAGCTTGGGCACACAGCCGGACTTATCTCAAATGTTGGCGCGGATATGCACGGAAAATTTTTAATCAACGAATTAAGAGCGCGGGGAGTAGATAAGCGGGAAGTAAAACAAATAAAATCCGGGCGCACCGGGCTCTCAATAATTTTGATTGATTCGCAAGGACAGGTAATGGTGATTGAGGACCCCGGCTGTGTTGACGCACCGCGAAAAATTTCTCCAAAGCCATTTTCAAATTCAAACTGGGTGCACATGACCGGATGTACGCATTCATGGCTTGAGCAGGCATCCTCTTATGCACACAAAGCCGGTGTACCGCTTTCATTTGACCCCGGGCGTGCGGCGGCAAGAATGGGAATTGAGAAGCTCTCGCGCGTAATAGAGCGTGTTGATTTTCTTGTGCTTAACAGAAAGGAATTGGCGGCTCTCTCGGGCTCTGGTTCCGCGCTTGAAGTAAAAGATTTGGCACGTGAATTTAATTGCACTGTCGTGCTCAAAACCGGGCACGGACCTGCCGTTGTATCACAAGATGGAAAAAGCACTTATGAGGTCCCTCCTTTCAATGCAAAAAAAGTTGTGGACACACTGGGCGCCGGAGATGCGTTTGCATCCGGGCTTATTTGCGGTAAATTGGAGGGGCGCTCAACTTACGAGTCCGTGAAAATGGCGCACGCATGCGCGGCGGCAAAAGTTATGCACGCCGGGGCGCAGGGAATGCCCAAAAAGGCTGCGGTAAAAAAAGAATTTTCTTTTTAGCGCGTTAAGATCTTAACTTCCTTCGCCCTTATTGAGCTTTTTGAGAAGTATTATCATCATCAGCGTGACTATTACTCCCGCACCGATTGCATAATATTCGGGGTCAATGTTCCCGCGCAACTCGCTCCATTGCCAGTAAATAAGATAGCCCATTGCGATTGCAAGCACAATTCTTGCAATCTCGGTTAATGCCCGCATTTTAGATGACATACTTATCTACTTGTATGCAGGTGTTTAAATATATTGGGAAAAGCAAAATCCAAGAAAGCAAAAACAATTTGTACAAATAAAAGTTGCATTTGCCAAAATGTATTTATCTGCGTTGGAAGCCGACGGCGGTTATTCTCATCGGATTTAAAAGGTTTACAACGTAATTGCGAATATACATTTACTCTCATCTATGTGATAAAATGAGTGCACCAAAACACGAAACACCCGTTCTCTCCCTTGAGGGGGTAACAAAGAGCTACCAAATGGGCACTGTGCGAGTGGACGCATTGCGCGGAATAAATCTTCGCATAAACAAGGGCGAGCACGCATCAATCATCGGACCTTCAGGCTCGGGCAAAAGCACACTGCTTCACATACTCGGCTTGCTTGATAGGCAGACTCATGGAATGCTAAAGCTTGACGGCGTGGACGTTTCAAAACTTTCCGACGACCAGCTTTCATATTTTCGCGGCAAAAAGATCGGTTTTATTTTTCAGGCATTTCATCTCGTGCCCTCGCTCAATGCGCTTGAGAATGTTGCACTACCAATGATGTTTTATGATGTTCCGATAAAGGAGCGGGAAAAAAGGGCACAAAAAGCGCTTGAGCGCCTCGGAATGGGAGAGCGGCTTCATCATTTGCCTTCCGAGCTTTCGGGAGGACAGAGACAAAGAGTTGCAATCGCCCGTTCGCTTGTAAATGATCCGGCGATGCTTCTTGCGGATGAGCCAACCGGAAATTTGGATTCAAAAACGGGCGAGGAAGTGCTCAAGATATTTGATGAAATTCATGCGGAGGGCAGGACTCTTGTGGTCGTAACCCATGATCCGAACATTGCAAAAAGAAGCCATCGGGTGATAAAGTTAAAGGATGGGCTGGTAGAATCCGATAATGGCACCGGCAAAAACGAATGAGCAAATAAGACTATGAATGCGGACAGCTGAAAATGAAAAAGAACAAAAAAAAAAAAGAAATTGAAAATGCGAACAAATGTTAATGCAAAATTGATATTCATGCGGGTGTAACTATGGACGGAAAAATTACAAAAATAATGTTTTTGGCGATATTTGCGGCATTTATGCTTGCAATGCCAGTATTTGCGGACTTGTCGGTCACAAACAGTACTGTGCTCCCCTCAACATTAAGACCTGGTGTTAAGGGTGTGGTGAGCATGACTCTCTCAAACACTGGTAGTGTGGATATACAATCTGTGCAGGTAGAAGCCGCAGGTACGGGTTATATTTTCTCTGAAGGGCAAATCCGGCTTGGTGATTACAAGGCAGGAACCTACGGGTCCGCAACCATTCCATTTTCAGTCCCGCAAGACACTCCTGCAGGCATCTATTATCTTACAGTTCGCTTTAGCTGGATTAATGCTTCCGGCACCAGCTACAAAAACGTGCAGGTGCCAATCACCGTAACGAACCCGGCAATATTTTCCATAGATTCGCTCAATAAGTCAATTTACACAACCGGCGATTTTGAAGTAGGGGTAAAACTTTCAAACTCCGGAGGCGATGCGCGCGACATTCGTGCATCCATAAATTCAACCCAATTTTTCCAGTCGGGTCCAAACCCGCTGACATTGGGAGATTTGCCCGCAAATAGTTCATATAATTTCCCGCTCGGAATAAGCTTAGCTTCATCTGTAACTTCCGGCACATATTCTGTTCCTATTCTCATAACATATACTGATGAGGCTAGTGCAGAAGTTGTAAGCGTTGAGAGCCTTCGTCTAAATGTAAAGCGAAAAAGCCCGACAATAGAGCTCTCGCTTGATGGTGCTCAACCATTCAATCCCGGGCACAGCTTGACCATGAAACTAAAAGTCACAAATAGCGGCACCGATACTGCTCACGACGTGCAAGTCGGAGTTGCTGGTGCAAGCGCATACAAATCAGCGACAGGTATAGATGCCTCCTCGGTAACAGACGTGCTAACTTCTTTGGGCACTCCGTTCGCAAATCTTGGAGACATTGCTCCCGACAATTACAAAATCGCGGTACTGCCCGTCGGAGTAAATGATGTGCAGGCAGGCTTTTACCGCCAATATATGTCAATAAAGTCAAAGGATGACAACGGCGATGCGAAAGCGGACGAGCTTCAGCCCCTTGGCATAAATGTTGAGGGTGTGAGCGATGTAAGTGTTTTTGTTTCTGCAAAACCGGCGCCAATAGTTGCCGGCAGCGACAACACGCTTTCAGTTTTGGTTTCAAACATCGGCTCCAGCCCGATAAAAGCCCTCATTGTAAAAATAGATGGAAAGGATTTTGTATTGCAAGAAGCGCAGGATGAGCAATTTATCGGTGGGCTGGCAGAAGACGATTTTAGCACCGTTCAGTACAAGGTAAAAGTTGCAAACGTTCCAACCAGTGTTTCCCCCCTCAACGTTTCAATGCGATTTAAGGACAGCTACAACCGCGATTACAATCGCTCGCAAATAGTGCAACTCAAAATCTTAAGCCCGAGCGACGCGGGGGCCGGAGCACAGGGTGGCGTGGATATTTTCATGCTAATAATCGTTCTTGTGATAATCGGCGCCGCAGTGTGGCATTTCTTTTTGCGCAAGAAAGGAGCAACCACTCAAAAAGAGGCAAAGAAGTAAGGAGGGCTTTTTCCAATGGCCAATTTTTTGGACCTGCTCTCCTATGCAATGCGCTCGCTTTCGCATAGAAAGCTGCGCTCTTATCTGACAGTGCTTGGCATTGTAATAGGAGTCGCCTCCGTAGTCGCGCTCATATCCATTAGCGACGGGCTTTACGCAAACGTGCAGGACCAACTCGGGTCTTTCGGAGCGAGAAATGCGGTAATTGTTGCAGGCGGAACTCAGGGTTTTTCTGGAGGAGGTTATTCCTCTCCAAAGAATGGCAAGCTCTTTGAGAACGATTATAATAAAGTGAAATCAATGTCCGGAGTAATTGATATATCAAAATCTCTTTCCACGCGTGCACTTTTGGAATTTAAAACCGAAAATATCAGTGTATCTGTCAGCGGAATAGAACCAAGCGCTTATGAAAAATTATATACTGTGAATATATCCTCCGGACGATTTTTGAGTGATAATGACCGAGGGGTGGCAATAGTCGGCTCAAGCTATGCCGACAAATCCATTTTCAAGAAAAACACAATGAGTGTGGGCTCCGTCTTCTACCTGGGAGAGGGCAAAAAAAAGTTCAAGGTAATCGGATTGCTTGACCCTTCAAGTTCGTATTCAAAAAATTCAGTGGTTATTCCTTTTGACGATGCAAAAGAGCTTGCCGGGGATACAATTGCAGACAAGGAGCTTTCCTCAATAACTTTCAAAGTTGCGGAAGGCTTTGATGTTGATGAAGTTGTTTCAAACGTGGAATCCAACTTGGCGGCATATCATCGCAAAAAAGTGGATGACAAAGATTTTACAATTGTAACCTCCAAATACATTCTTGAGCAGGTTGGGCAAATAATCGGAATACTTACTGCGTTTCTTGGATTTATCACCGGCGTCTCACTGGTAGTGGGCGGAGTCGGTGTTGCAAACACGATGTACATGACTGTTCTTGAAAAGACAAAGGAAATAGGCACCCTAAAAGCAATTGGTGCGACGAGTAGCACCATAATGCAACTCGTAATTCTTGAGAGTGCGATTATCGGGCTTGTCGGCGGGGTTATTGGCGTGGGTGTCGGCTGGCTTATCTCCCTTATTGTAACATATCTTGGTTTCAAGACGTTGGTCACTCCCTATATCGTGCTCTTTGTACTGATTTTCTCAATAGTTGTCGGAATATTATCCGGCTTTTTCCCGGCAAAAAAGGCAGCCAAATTATCCCCTGTGGAGGCAATGAACTACGGTTGATAATATGAAATCCGCCTCTGACATTTTCTGGTATTCTTTCAAATCGCTTTGGCACAACCGAGTGCGCTCCGCCCTAACCGTGCTTGGCATCGTGATTGGCATCGCATCAATTGTCGCGCTAATTTCAATCAGCCAGGGGCTTTCTGCAAGCATCAACGATATTCTAATGTCTTTTGGATCCAACAACGTAATGGTGATGCCCGGGAGCCTTTCAAATCAGATGTCTGGTGGCGGAGCTCCGAATGCAAATCCAATGTCTGGTCGGCTTTTTGAAAAAGATATGGATGCGATAAAAACGGTTCCTGGGGTGCAGGATGTTTCAGGCTATATAATGAACAGCCAACAAATTTCTTTTCGGGATAGAACACTCACAATGACTATCTTCGGAGTTGATGATTCCTATTTCAAACTGTTTGGCGAGGCCACATTGCCTTTGGCGGAAGGGAGGTATTTGCGCTCATCGGACAGGGATGTAGTGGTTATAGGCGCAGACATCGCAGATGGAAAAACCCACTTTGACAGGACATTATCCGTCGGGCAGTTCGTATACATCGGAAAAGATCAGAAGAAATTTAGGGTAGTCGGCATTTTGAAAAAATTCGGCGGGGTTCGCAGTGACGACGACAATTCAATAATTATCTCATATGACGATATGCGCGACTTATCTGCCGGATTTATTGCAAAAAAAGAAGTGAACGGAATAATGTTTCGCGTGGCAGACGGCTTCAATGTATCCGAGGTCGCATCCCAAGTTGAGCTCAAGCTTGCGAATTCGCACAAAGTAAAACTTGACGACAAAGATTTCAGCATTATAACTTCCGAATCTTTAATGAAACAAACAAGCCAGATAACCGATTTACTTTCTCTCTTTTTGGGTTTTATCGCATCCATTTCACTTGCAGTCGGCGGAGTCGGGGTAATGAATACGATGTATATGGCCGTAATGGAGAGAACACGAGAAATCGGAACGCTAAAGGCAATCGGCGCATCAAACAATGCGATTCTCTCTTTATTTATTTTTGAGAGCGGGCTTTTAGGGCTCCTTGGAGGGCTAATCGGGCTCTTTCTCGGCTCTCTTATCTCGCTCATTGTGGTGCTTGCGGGCTTTAAGACTGCGGTGACATTGCCACTTGCACTTTTTGCACTTACCTTTTCATTCGTACTCGGGCTTGTTTCGGGTATATTGCCCGCATTGCAGGCATCAAAATTGCCTCCGATAGAAGCGCTAAGATACGAATAGGCAAACAAAAAAATTGCAAATAAGCAAACAAAAAAAAAATAAATAAAAAATTAGAAATTAGTTTTTAGTTTTAGTATTTTGCAATCTTTGCTTCCCAAATATATTTTCCCATTCCCGACGGGCTTATCTCCACGTTTATTCCAAGCCTGTTCTGCGCAAGAAATTCTTTTGTTTTGGCTATTCCTTCATCGCTAATCTCTTCATTGTTTTGCCACATGCAGGACTTTCGCACATTTATACAGTCAGCCAAAAGCTCCGAATCAAGATTGGACATTCCAAAAGAGCGCAGTGTTTGCAACACCTGCCCCGCGCCAAGTTTGTTTGGGTTTATTCCAGAATTATTTTGCATATCCATCTTATCACCTGTTTCAATCGGATTTTTTTACCTCTTTCATTAGCTTTTTCGCATCTTTTATTTTTTGCATATTTGCCTCAAGCCAAACCATTCCCCGTTTTGGCTGACCATAAAGTATTATCATTCCCTCGCGTGCATTTGCAAGCAGTACAAGCGCCGCCAAATCTTCTTCGCCATCAATTTCAATTACACTCTGCCCTTTTTGCAGGCATTTTTTTATTGTTGCCTCAAGCTCTTTTGTTATTTTGCCGGCAGGGTTTTTTATTTTGTGCACATTTTTTTCAATTGCAAACTCTTCAAACTTTTGCTTCCATTCAATCGGTATGCTTTTTCTCATGCATCTATTGTCATATATTGCGATTTGCGGCTCTACCCCAAGGCAGAGCATTTTATGCAGGCTTTCATCCCCGACGATTGACAAATGCAAATTTTTTTGTGCTTCAAGCCTTTTTATCACACTGTTTGCATCTGTAAGCTCTCCAAACGGGCAGGCAAGCTTTTCTCGCAATTTTTTATCCATCGTACGCCCTCACTTTGGTGCCGGCGGGCGGGGCGGCTCTTTTTTTGGCACGGCATCTGAAAGGTTTTTCGCTTGCGTGCCGCTTGGTGTGTTCGTGAATCCCTTTTCCTTGTAAGAATATTCGGTGGACTGTTTTTCCTGTTTTAGCGGTCTCTCGCTCGGAGCCTTTCTTGTCATGAAATACCAATACACCAATGCCGCGATTGCCGCAACTATGAGAACAATCGGTGCAAGCGCCCCTATGTCTATAGCAAAATATTCGCTTATTGGCTTTGTCGGCGGCTCCTGTGTAGTCTGGTCCATCGCCTGTTTGTCAACTGTCGGTATCACAAATGTGTTTGTGTCGGTGGCAGTGTTTCCGTCCGCATCTGTTGCCTGCACGGTGTATCTTATTGTTCCAAGGTCTCCTTCAACCGGAATTATCCCCTCAAAAAGATTGTATCCAACAAGATACATCGGCAATCTTTTTTGCACCTTGTCGGGTCCGATAAAGAACAAATCAACGGATGCGTTTGCCTGTGCAAGCCCGCTTGCGTATTTTCCGCCGTCTTCAATGACTGCGCGCACCTGCAAATTCTTTTCTTTCCATTGCGGGCTGACTTCCTTTATGATTGGAGGGCGGCTGTCAAATATCACTGTCTCCATCTTTGTGGAATCCAAATTCACCTGCACGGATTTTTTATATATTCCATAAGTTGCTTTTATCACAATATCCGGCTTTGTAATATTTGTAAAATTTGCCCAGCCCGCGTCAATGCTTTTTTTTGTCTGCGAGCCGACATTTATCTGCGCAGGCACGGGGTTGCCTTCATCATCAACCGCCCGCACAGATAACGAGTAGAGCTTGATGCTCACATTGATTATCGAATCATTTTTTATGTTAAAGTTTTGCTCGTCGCTTATGTCTAAAAATACGGGCTTTACACTGTGTGCTCCCGTATCAAGCTCCAAATACGCATATCCGTTTTTGTCAGTGGTTATATCATATGTGTCGTCCACCAACAGATTTATTGAAACCGGCTTTTTTTCGTTGTCTTTTGCTATGAATATTGCTTCGTAAACCTGCAAATTCAGTGTGCGCGGCAGTGAATCCTTGCCAAATGTGAAAACCTTGTTCGCGGTTGCCTTGCCATATTTTGCATATACTGTGTAATCAAAATTCGTATCGTTTTTGTTGAACTCGGTGTTGGTGAGCATGAATGTTGCCCGTCCGTTTTCATCAGTGAATTGGTGCTTTGTTTCCGAGAGCCCTTTGCTCTTTGAAATTTCCCATGTGATGTATACTTCGGCATTTGGCAAAACCCTTCCCATCCCATCAAGCACTCGGACCTGGGTGTATTCTCCCCATCCGCCGACCGTGCTGGTGTTTGTCGCTTTTGTCAACTCAATCGGAGTTATTTTTGCAAAAGCGGGCTGTGTAAGCATAAGCGCAAATAGCATCAGTACAGATGCGAAAACAATTTTTTTCATGGGTGCATATTCTCTGATACATTTTATAAAAACAGGCGCCCGAAAATTTGGCAAATTAATTTCTGCCTTCGGCTAAAAGGAGTAAAAATTGTGTCAGCAACAACCAGCCTTCCCGCGAGATCGCAGTAACGGCGCGGTCGTGAACAAGCTTAACTGCCGAGTTCGAGATGGGTTCGGGTGTTTCCTTGTTCCTATGGCCGCTGACGTATATTATAATGTAAAAAAGAGTTTAAAAAGAGATAGCTTTGGAGTTTAATTCAGGAGTTTATCTCCCGAATCTATTTCTCATCCTCTGCCGCAGTAAACGCATCCATCGTCCTGTTCCATGCAAATATTTCCTTCGCATCAAAGAAGCGTTTTACTTCTTTTTCGGCAGTCTCAAGTGAATCTGATGCGTGTATTACATTAAATTGAGTGGAGAGCGAAAAATCTCCTCTAATGGTTCCGCTCATCGCCTTTCTTGCATTGGTAGGTCCGCACATGTCGCGCACCACCTGCACCGCATCCACTCCGCCGACAACCATTGCAACCACCGGTGCGGAAGTCATGAATTTCACAAGCTTTGGATAAAACGGCTTGTCGGTAAGATGCGCATAATGCTCGGCGCACTTTTTCTCGTCAAGTTTTATCATCTTAATAGCGCTAAGATGAAGTCCGCGAGTTTCAAACCTTGACGTTATTTGCCCGATAATTCCTCTTTGCAGGGCGTCCGGCTTTAGTAAAATCAGTGTTTTTTGAATTGTCATATTCTCACCTTCGTTGAATTAAGCTATTGAGTATAAAGATGAAAAATAGAAAATAAAAAGGGGATGCATTAAAAAAAGGCCTATTTCTTTGCTTCGGTGCCCTTCTTTTCTGCCAATTTCTTCTCTATGTCCTTTGCAAGGGCAGACTCTTTCTTCTCCTCTTTTTTCTTATCGGTTGTAAGAGAGAAAGTTTTCTTTGTCCATTTCACATTTCTGCCGTCGCGTTTGAGATCAAGCATGTTCTTCATGCTTTTCGCGCTTGCAAAGTAGAGGACAGAGCCGTCCTTTTTGACATACATAACGCCGGTGCCTTTTGGCACTTCTTCGTTTGAAAATGAATCATAAGGCATAGAGCTCACCGTGCTTTGATTTCCTTTGCCTCGCGTTCGGTTTCAAGGAGCAAAATTGTGTCGCCCTTTTTTATCGGGCCCTTTACATTTCGCCTAATTACTCGTCCCTTGTCTTTGCCTTCGCGGACTTTGCAGAGCACTTGGTAAACCTCGCCGTGTATGCCTGTTTTTATCGGCTTTACATCAACGATGTCTACTGCAATTGCGTCTTGTGGTACAGCCATTGGAATTCACCTATTCTTTCTTGTGCTCCTTCTTTGGCTCTTTCTTCTTCTCTTCGTGTTTTGCCTCTTTCTTTGGGCTTGGTGCCTTTGCCATTATGCCGCAAAGCGGGGAGACTTTGTCGATTATCGCGCTTACCATCTCGGCTGCATTGCCGGGTTTGTCAATCGCGATTGCCGCACAAGGAACAGGCAGGCCGCATGCGCCGCCCAGCTCTTTCTTTGTGGGGATGTAAATGAATGGTACCTGCCTCTGCTTGCAGATTTCTGGCAAGTGCATTACAACCTCTTCAGGTTCAACATCCTCGGCGATAAAAACGAGTATGGATGTTTGGGATTCAATGCCCTTTGTAGCCTCGTTTGCGCCCTTTCTTACGCGCCCAGAGTCGGATGCGACTGTGAGTGCCTCAAGAGCTTTTGAGACTATTTCCTTTGGGGTTTCGTACTTAACGTAAGTTTTTGCCATGTATTGCTCACCTCTATATTTCATCGGTTCATAGCTGAAGCTAGAAAAATTCAGCGAGATATATTTGTGCACCCATGCTTATAAAGCTTGATTATAGCCTCTGTCAAACCAAAAAACGCCCTGCCCATTAAAAACCGGAAATAGGTCAACAAAACTTTGAATCACAAACTCAAATATGAAAATGGCCCCTCATAGTCCGCCTTCTGTTTTAATTACTGCATTCGACTAAGCGGCGTTAAAACGCCTTGCGTGCCTGTACAGCATTCACGGCCGTTTCATCCCTTGCGGGTATCGTTTCTGCTCCGTGGTGCGCACCTTAAGTGCTTGTACTTTTAGCGGCGCGGGCGGAGCTTCCTCACTCTTTTGCAAGAGCGCAAGCAGTCCGGGGGCCATTTGATAAAATTAGGTATTTCGCACTATTTAAGGCTTGTTTTATTCTCTGCGCTCAACTTTTGCAGTTTTTTCGCCAAATCAAAAATCTTTATCCTTTCCTGCCCGCCATCATCTCGGTATCTGATGGTAACATCTCCTTTCTCTTTTGAATCATAATCAATTGTAATGCAATACGGCACGCCAATCTCGTCCGCGCGGGCATATCTTTTTCCGATTGAGCCGGATTGCGTATAATAGCATTCAATTCCCTGTGCTCTTAATTCATCAACAATTTCCTGTGCAATTTCAGGCAGTCCGTCCTTTTTCATGAGCGGGAATATCCCCGCAATATATGGCGCAACAAAGGTTGGAAATGCAAACCAATCCCATTCTTTCTCCGCGCTTTTTGGCCTGAAGCAATGCTCCAATATACAATAAAATGGTCTGTCCACTCCCAACGAGGGCTCAATCACGTGCGGCATAACCTTCTGATTCGTCATCGGGTCAAGCACGCTCAAATCAACTTTTGAATGCTTTGAATGATTCGCCAAATCAAAATCTGTCCTGTATGCAGTGCCGGATGTTTCAATCGTCCCATAAGAGGTTTCAACTTCCAAATCAACATTTCCTTTTGAATAATGCGGGAGCGCGTCCAAGGGCAATACTGCGAAATGAAATTTCCCTTTTTCAATTCCAATCTTCTCATAATATTGCTGTTGCCAATAAATCATTGCCGCCATTATCTGGTTTGGAACCCACTTTCTCTCTATTGCCTCCTGCAAACTGTATTCATCAACTTCCATTTGCGCGTCCCCTTCTGCCGGAGGTTTTATGCGGATTTTTTTATTTTGTATTTTTTCAAATCCTCCCCAAATATCCTCTGCCGGATTGAAAAAGTATTCAAGCTCCATTTGCGTGAATTCTCGCATTCTCACAAGCCCCTGTCTTGGCGAAATCTCGTTTCTATAAGACTTTCCAATCTGCCCTATGGCAAAGGGGAGCTTTGAGCCGTTTTGCATGAAAATTCTTTTGAAATCCAAAAATATTCCCTGTGCGGTTTCCGGGCGCAAATAAGCATTCTCCTTTTCAGAGGAGCCGACTTTTGTCGCAAACATCAAATTAAACGCCTGCACTGCTGAGAGCTCTCCTTTGCATTCCGGGCACTTTATTCCATGGCTTTTAATTGCCTCATCAAGCTGGTGCGGTGTTTTTCCTTCCCATGAAATTTGGGTCGCATCCTGCAAAAGATGGTCCGCGCGAAATTGCTTTTTGTCCTTTTTGCAAATAACGACCGGGTCGGTAAAATTTGTCGCATGCCCAGACGCAACAAGCACCTCGTGCGGCACCACTGTTGAGGATTCAATTTCCAAAAATCCGTTTTTTGAAATAAATATTTCGCGCCAGAGATTTTGCATTTTTCTTTTTATCGGGGTGCCGATTGGGCCGTAATCGTAAAATCCGGCAGGAGCGCCGTATATTTCGGCGGATGGAATGAGAAATCCCCTTTGTATTGCGATGTCTAATACTCGTTCGTGAAGCTTTTGCATGGTAGAATCAGGTTAAAATAAAATAAAAAGCAGGGGGTTGGGGAAATATATCTATCGTCCGAAAAGAAAAAGCGGTTTTTGAAATTTGCCATGGGGGAGATTTGAACTCCCGGCTTCCAGATGGCTCAGCCACTGCCATTATTCGTCATTATGCTAATGCATTCTGCACTCATATGGATTTGACCTATGAGTCTGGCACTCTAACCAGGCTGAGTTACCATGGCATATTGTTTGATTTAAACCTCTGAAAGTATATACATATGCGGATAAAAGGAATAAAAAGGAGAGTGGGTGATTCAATCCTCACCTAAAAACAATAAAATAAAAAAATCAAACTCGCCCGAGTTCAAATCAATCAAATCCGGGCAAGTTTTTTTTGCGTATTTGGTTTTGCCAAATTATCTTATCACCGGCATCTCTATGTCTATGCTCGGCAAAGCGGCGCTTATCCCCTTCGCACTCTCCTGTGCAGGCAAAGAAATGCTTGTTATATTCGGCATATCCGGCGCAATCTCATTTACCTTTATGTACTTGTTTGAGATTGTGTACAACTCATCGCCGATATAAATGCTTCTTTGCACGGTTGCAGAATCCCACCAGCCGAAATAGCCTGTTTGCAGAGAGTGTTCAACCTTTCCAACCTCGTCAAACCCATTTTTGCTTATATTAAACACATATGCTCCGTTCCAGGTTTTTGTCTTGTCGTTGAACAGTCCACTGCTGGTCTCAACTTCGGTGACTGGCAAAACCATCAGGCCTCTCTTTGCATCAAGCAAAAATGCTTTGTGGTCATGCAATACTGCCGAGTCGGAACCCGAGTCTCCAATTTCAACGCTGTCAATAAGCTTTGGATTTGCCGGGTTTGTGACGTCAAAGAGAGCCGCTTTCACTCCCTTTGTGCTTGTCGTGCCCCATTCACTCTCGCCGGTTTCTTTTCCAATTCCAATAATTATATTTCCCTCAAACGGATGCAAATATTGGCTGTATCCGGGAAGCTTTAGTGCTCCGAGAATTTCCGGATTTTTCGCATCCGACAAATCAATTACAAAGAACGGGTCCACCTGCTTGTAAGTGACAAGATATAATCTGTCGCCCATAAATCTTGCAGAATATATTTTTTCATCCTGCGCAATTACTTCAAGCGAGCCGATTGTCTTCATGCTTGAATCAAGCACATACACATTGTTGTATTGCACATGCTTTGCCGCCCAAACATCAACCGTTGTGGCGACGCGCAGATTCGAGTCTTTCTCATCCATCGCAAACTGATTCACCAAATACCCCGGAACACTTCCGGCACCCGAATACGAAATCTGCCCGTTTTTCACGCCGAGTTTGTAAATGGTTGTCTTTGTGTTTGCAATCTGGTATTTTGCGTCGTATTCCGCCAATGCGTCGGTTATGTCCTCAACAAGCTTTGTGTAATATTGCTTTTTTGCATCCGGTAGCAAAGAGCCGTCGCCCTCATACGCCGGTTTCATGAAGTCCATCAAAATCGGTTCAATCTCCTGCCATTTCTGCTCGTCGTTTCCGGCTCCATTTTTTATCGGCAAAATTTTTGCCTGCACATCCTGCGGCAAAAGCGGGAGCATGACATCATAGAATCGTTTGCTTGCATTCATGCCCTGATTATTTTTGCACCATCTGCAATAGCCCCAATACTGGTTTTGGTATGCAAGATAGATGTTATTGTCGGACATCATCATGGTGCTTGAATATCCGAGCAAAAATGTTTTTGCATCCAACACTTTTTCATCTTGCACCGAGATTGATGCGATTGTGTTTAGCTGGTACGAGCTTTGTATGTCGTCAAAATAGTATATTTCCGGTGTAATCATTGCGTCTTTCTGATAAATCTGCGGACCATTTACATTCTCATAGTATCCGCCCGGGCTTTGCTGTGTAATGACATACACTACTTTATCCATCATCCTTGACTGGTAATAGCTTCCTGAAATTGAAATGTTTGAGCTGATTTTCGGGTTTTTCACATCGCTAATATCGTATGTGTAAACGATTGTGTACGCGTCGTATTTTTGGTAAGGTGTTATGTCATATTCCGATATTGCCATGGATTTTTTCTGGGCGCCTGCAAAAAGCACAAGTTTTTTTCCCTGCACAAACATCTGGTTTGCCTGTCCATAATTCCCATTTCCATCGTCGGGAATCTTTGTCCTGCTGACTATTTTTGCTTCTTTGGGATTTTGAGCATCAACGATTATCAGCTCGTTTCCTTCTATAAGATAAATGTATTTTCCATCAGTCTTTACAAAATCCGCTTCGTCAATTCCTGCTATCTGAACATTTGTCTGCGAATAATCGGAGCCTGCAACAGAGCCCTCGTTCATGCTCTGGTCTGTTGGTGCTGCGCTTGGTGAAATCGCGGTTATTATTTTCTCCATTCCAAATGATTCGGTGCTCGTGGTCCTTATTGCCCCTGTGCCGGAGTTTGAATTTGTCTGCGTAATCTGACTGCTTTGAAGCATCCACGCATTCATTTCCTGCAAACTTGAAAATTTCTTAAGCCCGTTAATTTGCGCAAGCGGCTGTGAAATATTGCTAAGCTCGCTCGGCTTTGTGATGCTTGGAATTTGGTCTGTTGTTTTTTGCGTAGTGCCTGTGCACCCTGCTACAAGCATAATAGAAAATATTGCCAATGCGATTACTAAATTCATTTTGTCCACTACATCACCTGAAGGAGACTGGAATTTGTTTATTATTAAGGGTTATAGTTTTGGTTCGGGCTTTTGCTCTTCTTTTCTTGCGCCCAAGAGAAGAATGCCAAAAAAAAAGAATATTGTTTTTGCTTAATTTTTAGGATTCGGAGATATTTTCACATCCCCATCCTCATACCAAAGATATGCAATTTTTTCAAATTTGGAATTTGCTATAACTTTTGGATTGCACAAAACATCTCTTGAATAGTTCCATCGCCCATCTGTCGCAATAATTTTTCTGTTGTCTGTGCTAATGCCAAATTTAGTATAAGCAATCTCAACAGTCCTTGAATTCCCCTCTCCCAGAATACAAATTTCGTCCGCATAATCCGCAATCATGTCCACTCCGTCTTTCAGCGATTTTTTTTGCAAAATGCCTTCTTGGGAGTTTTGCATTTCGTTTACCGCGGACGCGGCTATGATTAAAAGAGATAATGCAACCGCGCAAACCAGCAGGGTCTCAAGGGTTAATTGCCCTTTTTTTTGTTTAATGAAGAGTGCACCCAACAACATCAATCCCTTAGAAAATTTGAATTAACCCATACACCAAATCGGTGTTGGGTATTGCCGGCAAGCTTACTGGCAATATCCTATGCTTGTGTCGCAACTGCCAAATCCAAGCTTTTGGCAGTCAGCATCCGTGGAGCAAGCGGCATCCCCTGCCGAATATGTTGTCTTATTTATCAAGTCGTTTGCCTTTGTATCCATCGCATCTCCCACATTTTTTGTGGTTTTTGCCATTTGCGTGTACGCAATAAATGCCAGCCCCAAAACAAGCACCATTATGATAAGCATCTCTGCGGAAAGCTGTCCCTTCATCACAACACCTCAGATATTATTCTCATTTGCGCTTATTATGGCTTACTATTTGGCAAAATGCCAAAAATTGTTGAAAAAATCAAAATCGGCAAAAAATTTGAAAACAAGCAAAAACAGGCTCGGAATAAAAAGCAAAAAACAGCTCGACTCTGAAACTGGCAAAAGCAAAAAAAAAACACTGCCTGGAGCAAAACCTGCAAAACCAAAAAATAAAAACACGCGGGCGGCCCCGAGGTCGCCTCGGGGTCAATTGTTTTCAAATTTTTTGCGGGTTTATTTTTGTTCAGACAAATCCGATTTTTCATTCAATTTAGAAAATTTATTTTTAGGACAAAGACAATCTCTAGAGGCTTTGGATTAGATTTAAAAGCATCTTAAATGTAGGGTTTGCATGGAAATGGGGAGAACAGGCTTTGCCTTCTCGTTGGATGCGTTTGTTGCGTTTTCATTGGTGCTTATTGCCATTCAATCCCTAATTGTAATTTCGTCCGCCCCCCAAGGATATTATCAGGGTCTTGGGCAGGCAAACTATCTTGCACAAGGGACGCTGGACGTCGTATCCGATATAAGATTAGATGATGGGCGAACATCTTTGCTTGACGGTGTCGCAAGAAATGCGCTTATTGGAAGTTCGCCTCCCGACCAGCTTAGAGTAGCTACCGAACGCCTCATTCCATCCCCTTATTCCTATTCGTATGATTACTATGATTTTGGCGCAAAGAGCTGGTACAAGGTGTACAATGCATCCGAGCATATGAAAATTCCATTTGATGCTTATTACAATCCTCGCTATTCCAACGTATCTTTTAATCGGGTGATGGCAACATCCACAATTCTTGTTGGTGCATATTCGGATCCGGTGATTGTTGGCGATTCGCCTTATTGCAATGTTCAATGCAAGGGATATCGCGCGTCAACCGACGATTATTCTGATCCTCAAAGTTGCATTCAAGTCCCATGCAATGTAAATCCAAAAAGCACATTTGACGCAGGTGATTATAGCATCGGGCTTTTGCGCCTGTCGGTATGGGGTTGAAGATGAAAAAGGCACACATAAATTACAAAAAGGGATTTTTCTTCACGGTTCTGGCACTGGTATTGCTCTCATTTATTTTTATCTCCGTGCAAATTTGGGCGCAGGCAAAACAGGTGGAGGAGAATCGCGCGGCGGAGCAATTTCGCTTAAGCGCAATGCGTACCTCGCTTAAACTCATCAGCAACGAAACCCTCTCAAACTATGCAAAGGCGTCAATGCTTTATGCGCTAAACAAACTCTCATCATCAATTGAGGAGCATCCCGATTTGGCGGTAAAGGGAATCAAATTCAATGATGATATCAAAAAGGACCCCGAAGGAATAAAATATGTGAATGCAAGCATTTACGAGCTAATGATATATGGCAACACAAGCGGCTATCTTGTAAAGGATTATTCTTCCTCAAGCACTCCCGCAACGGACTACTTCTACAATTACGTCGGGTTTGACCCAGACTTAGAAAGCGGAGGAAGCATATTAATCCGAAAAAATCTTACCTATTCTGGGGAGGAGAAAAAATATGCAATCTCATACTTTTTTGAATCCACAACGCAAGCGGCAAAAATGCTCGGCTACAATATAGCTTGGGGCAAGCCATACAATTTCTCATTCAATCAGTCCGATCTCTGGCACGTACGCGTGTATATGCAGGTGCCTGTGGAATTTTCCGATTTGGAAGGCAGGCTAAAAATAAATAAAGAGCTTTCTGCAGATGCCACGATTGACATTCAAGGACTTAGCGATCCATACATAATGAGAAAAGATGTCTCTTACCGCGATACTCCATTTTCTATAGACTCAACATTTTTCCAATCAAGACCTCATCGCAATGTTTACCATATAACCGGATATGAAGATTACCGTACCGGCGGGGTGCAGGCGCAATTGAAAAAAGAGGGGCTTGAGGGAATGGGCTGGTTTTATGGTCCGGTAGCAGAAAATATAGCCCATGACGATGCCCTATTCGCGAGCAAGCAAGATTATCGTTACAATATCTCAAAATTAAATCAATATATATTCGCCACAAGCGATGCGGATCTTGCAAGAGCGGAATCTGCGTTCTTTGGCGGAATAATACTCTATGGTCAATCCTCATTTTACTCTCTCACCAATCGAGTTGAGGTTCAATCAAAGAATCCCAATCTACCATGCTATCGCGATGAATATTCACAAACGGGTTGTCTATGGTGCGTTAAAAAATACGAATATATGCCCCCTCAATGTTCCGACACCTCCCTCCCAGAGCCGTATTATTACAAATACCCTGCAAGGCTTGACATCCCGCACGTTGTAGTCAGCGGCGGTCTGCCAAGCGTACAAAACAATTATCATCTTCAAATGCCGTATATGCTTATTGACAACAAGCTGAACATTTCCGATATTTGTGGTGCATACAACTCCGATCCATCATGCAGGAATTTGGGAACCACTGTAGATGAAAGCCTAGCTCTTCTTCAAAGAAAACAATCCGATTCATCGGGCGGCAACGACCATTCATGCTCTATATGGGACATGAACGGACCCCGCGACATGGCACTATGCGGCTATTATACATGGTCGCCTTATGGTCCGTCCTATTTGCAAAGACTCAGTGCGATTCCCTCATCTGTTGAAAGAGACCGAACCGACACCGCAAAAGGAATTTATCCGGGTATTTCAACGCTTGGATTCGGGATAGAATCTTTTGATGTTGGCACATGGGCAGGTGGAAAAATAGATCAAAATACAAACAAGAACCTCGGTGCTGCGGACTCCGAAATGGAGCTAAGCTCAAGGGTTGATTATCAATTTTATCGCCAATCCGGCGCAACACCTGCTTGCATGGGCATGTTCCAAAAATCAATGCCCGGATGCAAGGACAGTGCAACCTGCTCAAACCAGACAATGGCAATTGAATACTCAACAGGAAGATTTGCATTCACAATTCAATATGACAATCCGGTAGAACGTTACAATATGACAAAGCTTGGCTATGTGCCCCTGGGCTCCGGGTTCGGGGTAAGCTCGTGTAAGTAGTGGTTTGATGATGTGCAACAAATCTAATCTAAAAGGGCAGTCCTCTGTTGAGGCGTTGCTGATATTGGCGGTTGCAATAGCGTTCATCATACCTCTCGCATTAATATTTTTCTCATCAAGCGCTTTGGGACTTGAGACATTATCTCAGTTGCAGACAAAGGCGCTCGCGCAACATATTTCAGATGCCGCCGGGCAAGTATGGTACGAAGGTCCGGGTGCAAGAAAAACAATTCTTGTAAGCTATCCCGACGGGATTGAGAGCATTCGTCTAAGCGGAGACGATGTGACCTGTTTTCTAATCGGAAGTGAGCGAGTGTGCCATGATGATATAAAATACAAAGGTCGCGACATCGTGCTCACACTGGCGCTTGAAAATGCTGGTAAGGTGCAAATAGATGCAATATCTCCCGCTCCGATGAAAAACGAATATTTTAGGGATGCGGCGCAAAATCTGAATTACAAATATTCTCCAACTGATGAAAAGCTTACTGCGGGGCTCGTTGTTCTTGTAGTAAAAAATGAGGGACCGTATGTGAACGTTGTTCGCTATGTTGACGGCTTGGACTATTGAGGTCATGTAATGATTTGCAAAAAAACAGTCGGGGAAAAATTTGCGTTCGCAAAGAGAGGACAGGCATCAGTTGAGATAATGGTATATCTGGGCTTTTTCATGCTAATGTTTGTTTTCTTCTCCCTATTTATCATCTCCGATTTTAACAACGAAGTACAGCAAAGAAAATTTTTGATGGCAAAAGAGACTGCAAACCAGATTGCCGATTATGCAAATTTTGTGCTTGAGGCAGGTCCCGGCACGGCCGCCAACTTCTCAATTCCAAGCAACATAAACGGCAAGGATTACAATTTGACTTTTACAAGCTCCGGTTGGATGTATGTAAATGTGCAGGATGATGATGTCGGAATGATATCTTTTCCGCATCCGATCGGGTATAAAAATTACCGAATGGGATGCCTGCATGAGCCCCAATGTCCAAAAAACTTTGAGAGGACTTACGTCGATCTATTCGCCCCCTACACTGTTTATTCAATCTACGTGGTGGACGGGCAAAAGGGCTGGTTATATCTAAATTACTCTTCCGACAAATTCGGGGAGAGAATAGAGGTGGGATGATGAAATTTCTAAAAGGGCAATACTTTTCATTTGATGCCATCATCGCCACGGTGATATTTGTAATGGCGCTCTCGATTCTGTTTAATCACTGGTACGCGGCACGCTCGCAAATGGACGAGCAGGGAAATTTTCTCCAGTCCGAGGCGCATCGCATATCAAATATATTTTTGGGTGTCGGAGACTATTCTGTGAAAAATGTTAAGGGCAATTACTGGTATCAATATCCCGACGATGCGCTAAGAGCAGGCTTTGGAGAGAATGGCTCTTTTATCGGGCATTTGCATTTCAAGAGCACTGCGGACGGAACTCCTGGCTATGATCCGATTTATGCGGCCCAAAACTATATTGGAGTGAAGAATTCCCCCCAATACGACGCATCACGCTCTTTGATTGCAACGTCTGCAAATTATTATGCCACGTTTGAGTTGGGGATTGAAAATCCAAAAGATTATACTTCTCTGTTTTTCGGACCGGCATCCTATATCAGCACTGCGATTGGAAAGGTCCCGCCAGCAAATGCAGAAATCGCAAAAGTGGTTCGCCCCATCATGATAAAAGACATCGGATATAAACCGCCTGTTTATTACGCCGGAAACATGACTGTTTATGTGTGGAAAGAGGATGCAAGAGGGTCTTGAACAAAAATAGAAAATTCAATTCTGTATTTTTTCTTCCCATTTTTTCGGCAATGGTTTTCCAATCCAGTCTTTCATCTTAAGCTCAATCGCGGTAATCGGGCTTATTCCGTTTGGTATCTGCCCAAGCCCGAATCGGACTGCCGCCGATTCCATGTCATCAAATACGACTGTCGTTCCCTGCGCGCTCACAACTATTTTTGATTCGTCAATTTTGATATTTTCAATTTGAGGGCGCTTTTCCTCAAATGGCTCAAACACAAGACGCGCTCCGCTTCCGATGTGAAGCTCACCATTTCTTCTAACCCCGTTTTCAATTCCAACCTTCATTCCTTTTTTGAGCGATGTCGCCAATCCGGGGCTGTCCCATTTCACAACCCTGATTCTGCCCGTCCCATCTTCAATTTCAAACGCGCTCATAAGCGCTTTTTGCGCCCCGCCATCAAGCTTGGTCTGACCGCGCGAATATTCAAAATCCCCATGCACCTGCGTTATCTCTCCTTCAAAATTTGCATATGTAGTGCTTGAGTTTAATTTTGCCCTCGCACCCTTTTGCAATATTTTTATTTCCCCGCCCTGCATTAGTGCAAATTCCCTGCCCCGCATTCTCATCGGTCCGATTTGCACTAAATCCCCGATTAGCACCTGTTGTTCAATCTTTTTTCCAAGCTCGTCGTAGCAGGCGATAATGAAAGTGCCCGTTTGGTCTTCAACTTCAACGCGCTGAGTGCGGGAAACCGATGCGCCCCTCTCAAATATTTGCGGTACAAAAACCCGTTTTATGCGCACGTGCAAAATTGACGGGCTTGCTCTTGCTTTTGCCTGCGCAATGGTGCAGACTTGTGCCTGTGTTCCGAATTTTTCAAGTGAAAGAAGATATCTGGCAGTTTCATCAGTGATAAGATAATGGTATTCTTGCAATTTTTGCTTTATGCCCGCGTTGATTTCTTCCAAAGAGAGCACTGAGCTTAATTGATCATTTTCTGCCATCGCAAATTATAACACTCTAAAGCTTTAGAAGCTTTTGAGATTTCTAAATTCTGATTTTTGTTTTTTTCTGCACCTGCTCAAAAAACAGCTCTTGCGCAAGCGAGAGCGCATCTTCAAGTTTTTGCGGGTTTGTGCCCGTGGCTCCTGCGGCGGTCGGATGACCTCCTCCGTTTCCGCCCAAAAATGCGCCCACCTCGGCCATTATTTGCGGCAAATCAACATTTGCAATGTACTTTTTTTTCATGCGTGCCGAAATTCCAACCCATTCTTTGGAAAATGAGCCTGCAAATGCGCAATCCGCGCCGGAGCGAATAAGTGTGTCCGCGACATGGGATTCACAAGAGGTGGCAGTTGTGCTTGCACAAATTATTTCCCCTCGTTTTAGAATGGAGGAATTTTTCACTCCTTCAAGAATGGCAATTCTGCTTTGTGCCGGTTGCGGCATGTGCATACTCTCAACAATATTTTCAAACTCCTCATCAGTGCATTCATTCAATTTTGAGAGCGCAGAAAATGTGCCTGCATTTGCGTGTAGCAAATGGTTTGAGTCTGACACAATTCCATATATCAGCCATTTTGCCTGCTCTCTATCTGGTTTTTTTATCAAAAGAGAAATCATCTCGCAGACAGAGCTTGCCTGGGGATTTATCCACATACTTTTTGCCCGCGCAGAATCTGTGCCAAGCGCATGATGGTCAATTAGCAGTTCTGCATTTTTGCCTTCAAGCGAGGGAAGAAGGGAAATGTCATTGCAATCAAGCAAAATGATTTTTGCGTCCGGGAATTTTTTTATGGCATCGGAAAACAGCACGATTTTTTTTGCGTCCGCCCCAAGCACCCTTTTGCATGCGGAATTTATCCTGTCTTGCATTGCGACAATTGCGTTCTTTCCAATATGGTTTGAGAGTGCAAGCGCACCCGCGCACGCATCCAAATCCGCAAGCGAGTGAAAAGTGATGACGCATCTTTTTCCTTTCAGGGATGCGAGTGCATTCCTTACCTTGGACGGGGGCTTTTGAGAATATTGAGAATATATTGCCATATGGCAGGATAACCGCCAGCAGGCTTATTTATCTTGCGCCGATGAACGGCAAAAAGAAGAAAATTAAGATGGCATGGTTGTTTCTTTTTCCAACACACTTCTCAAAGAGTCAAATTTTGATTTCATCTGCTCTTCCTGCTTTGCAATGGTTTTTTGCCTTACATCAAAAATCTCAAGTTTTTCATCAATGTCTTTTTTCGCCTTTGCCACATCTGTCGGCACAAGCAAATTTCCAACTGCCTGATATACTTCGCCTTTTGCACCTTTGAGGGCCTCTTGCGCCATTGTAAGCTCCTCTATTTGCATTTGCATCTGCTGGCGTTGTATTCCCAATATCTGCATCTGCCTTTGCATTTTTTGAAACTCCTGTACCTGTGATTGAAGCCTCTTTGGGTCACGAATAGGTTCTGCCATTAATATCACCTTGTAGTTATTTCTCGTTTTTCCTTTTTATAATGTCTTACTCGTTTCTTATGTCTCATCTTCCACTTGCAAATACAAAAAACAAGCACGGGCGGCTCGAGCCGCCCGAACGTTTGGTTCGGATTTGTATTTTTGATATTTTATTCGGAGTATGTTCTAATCTTTTTCCCTTGTTTTTATCTTTACACCGTGCTGTCCAGCTCTTTGAGCATTTCAGCCGCCTTTTTCACGCTATATTCAGCCGTATTTTTCGTTTTTTCATCCTTGCAATCTATTTTCACATGCAAAATTTTGCTCTCTGCTTTGCAGGAAATTTTGCAGTCTGCAAACTCAAACAATTTGCTTGAAAGGGTTTTTGCGCCCGCCTGAGCACATTTTTTAGAAGAGAATTCAATATCCATTTACATCCCAACTTTTTCCCCATTTATATTGTGCTTCAAACGTGTCTGTTTTATCACAGCTTATTTTCAGCCCATTTTTCTTTGCGCAAATGCAAATTTCATAATGTTCTTCATAAATATCCGAAATCAGTTCATCTGCAAGAGATAAAAATTCAGCGAGCTTTTTTTCCTCTTCGCTTTTGAAAATTATCTTTATCGGCAAATCCGTTTTGGGGGCATCCGCAATTTTTTTCACTGCGCTTATTTGGATGCAGTTTTCATCCCAACGCCAGCCCTCTTTTCCCAGGGCATATTTTGCAATAATCGCATTCTTCTCTTTTTGCATAAGCACAAGAATGCAATTTTCTCCCTTCTTTTGCGCCAGTTCCGCCATCCTCTCAACGGACCTGTCTGAGCGTGGGAAAAACGTTGCCCCTGCAATTGAGGATGCGATGTTTTTTGCAATATTTTTTATCTGCAACGGGCAATTTTTTGAGCAGGTGATAAACATAAGATAGCCTTGATGGTTCATCTGTTTTAATGCTTGTGTTTTTTATAAAAGAAGTTTTTGACAGGTAAAAGAATAAAGAAAAAATTTAATCGGTGCCGACTTCTTTTGCAATTGGCTGGCGGGTTTTGTAAACCTCACGGCAGCCGCAGTGCGGGCACCTTGTAAATTTGGGTTCAAGGGTGTCTATTGCTTTTTTGCATTTTGCACAAGTGTACATTTGCTCACTTCTTCTTTGTTGATTTTGCCTTTTGCTCCTTGAGCATGCGGTCAAACACTTCGCCCGTCGGGGTGCTTAGCGCATATGCGCCTCCTGCATATACATATCCGCCTGCAGATTCCCAAAGCGAGTGTGAAACTCTTCTTGTTTTCTTTCCTGTGCGCGGGCACGGATATTTTGCGCATTTTGCCGCGCGAATAGTGCCTGCTCTTTTTCTTAGTTCTGCTCCGCCTCTAACATTTGGTCTTGACATATTAATACCTCTTATTGGCCAAGAATGGCCCTAAGCTCTTTGCCTTTGTTAAATGATATATCTACTAGCTCCAATATATCCTTTTGGGTGAAGCCCGCTTTGCCGCTTTTCTGCCCGGCGCACATATATTCGGGTGTTACTGCCACCGTGAGCAGGCCGTCTGCGCCTGTTTCCTCTGCAAAATTGGGGTCCAGCAAAAACGATTCATCCAATTTTGCGAACGTGCACGAGGTGACAATTGTTTTTATGTCAAGGTTTCCCTCGTATTCGCCCCTGATTATTTTGCCATCTTCAATTTTTGGCATTCTTGTGTTTTGCAATGCGGCAACAGATGCAAGCGTTGCGGCATCAAACAAATTCCCGTCGTAATCCAGAATCCACAAGTCAAGATAAAGCGCTTTCACTTTTTCCTGCCCTTCAAGCGCAAGGCTTTTGAGATCAATCATCTCGGATGAGCGAATTCCCCTGTCCACAACTCGCGCAAGCTCTATCGCCTCAACTCGCGGTGGGCCCGGTTCAAAATGCGGTGCGCCAATAGGTGTGAATTCAGCACCAGTTGAGAAAACTCCCTCGTCTGGTCTGTCCGGGAACGGGGTTGCCAAATCAACCTTTATCGCCGCTAACACCTGCGTTTTTCCCATTCTGCAAATAGCAGAGCCTTCCGCATTGGGAATGCAGTCGCGTTCAAGTTCAATTGACCTGTATTCGTATTTTTGCCTTCCGTCAATTCTTTTTCCCTGCTTGAGTATGTTTTTTACAATCTCATGGTTGAGCTCTTTTTGTATTTCCATTAGCATCACCTAAATTTTTTGCGGCTCAATGTTGAGCTCAAGTTTTGTTTTGTGCTCCGAGTCATATGCTCCTTTGAGCGCTTCAACCTGCAATTCATGTATTTTTGCAGATGCAATTTTTGCCATCTCAATTCCGTGTGCCACTTCTTCTTTTGTTAAAAGCCCATCCATCTGAAATAGCAATATCTCGCCGGTCCTTGCCGAAAATGCCATCGGATTATCTGACTGTCCGAAGTTGTCCTCATCCTTTGAGAGGTCAAGAACTATTTGCCCGTTTAGCTTTCCAACCGCAACCGCCGCCACCATGTCTTTGCACGGAATGCCTGCGTCTGCAAGCGCAACCGCCGCTGCCGTGAGTGCCGCGCATCTTGTTCCGCCGTCTGATTGAAGAACGTCAATGTAAATGTCAATCGCAGTCTTTGGAAAAGTTTCAGCTATCACTACATTTTCAAAGGCTTCGGAAATTACTTTTGACAACTCCTGGCTTCTTCTTGAAGGTCCGCTTCTTCCATGCTCCTCCAGTGAGCAGAATGGCGCCATGTTATATCTTGCGCGAACCCGTGCCCGATATAATGATTGGTCATGGCGTGGGATACATTCCCTCGGGCCATAAACGCCTGCGATTATTTTGTTGTTGCCCCACACCACAAGTGCGGAGCCGTCTGCATTATTTAGTACGCGAGCTTTTATCGCAATCGGGCGAAGCTCGTCCAGCTCGCGTCCATCCATGCGTTTTCCATCGTCGCGGATTAATTTTTTATTCGAAGAACCCATTATTTTCACCTTTGGTAATTGTTATGCCTTCTGTATTGCGGGCGTGAATTTGAGTATTCTCTCTGCCCATATTGTTCCTGCTGGCCCTGTCCCTCGCCGTTTGTTTGCGCCTGATTCATATTGGAATCGGCGCTTGGGGGGACAATTGATTTTCCGGTCTTCTCACTCAAAAAGTGCGATACTCTGTCAGTGAGCCCCTGTGTGTGTGCAAGCGCTTCAATCATTGAAATTGCCTGCACTGCCAAATTGTAATTTCCATCGCTTGAAATGAACACAAGTCCGTTTCTTCCGACAAGCATTCTGCATCCGCTTGCCTGTGCAATCATGTTTATCATTGAATTTTTCTTTCCGATAAGGCGCGGAACTTTTACCGGAGAAATTTTGTGCAATATGCCATCTTTGAGCGAACGCACATCTCCAAGCTCCATTGAACGGACCTCGTCAATTTTGTTTATGCGCACCATTACAATCTCTCCAAGCGAGAGCTTTGTTCGCATCTCCCTTGACGAGAGAAACGCGCGGTACGGGCTTGCGATGTCAATATCATATCCGCCAAAGCGAACTTCGGCGACAAAGCCGATAACATAATCGTCCTGCAAAGGCTCGTACGGGCCTTCGAGCGGAATGAGTTTTCCTTCCTCGGACAAAAGGCTGATAACAGTTGCAAATGTGCCTTCACCATCTGTATAAGTGTATGCCATTCGCAATGGTTTTTGTGCAACCTCAACTCCGGGCACAACTATTTTTGCCATAAATTTTTCCTCACATAAATCCTGGGTGTAAGCACCCGAAAGATTTTTTCTAAATGCAAATTTGTTTATTCAATTACTTTTGTCTGGGCGCTTGCGCCAGTTGCCTTATTCAGCTTGTCATAAAATTCGCTTGCAAGTCCGGCGGGAATAGTTATCGTGCACACAAGGCTTCCATCCTTTGTCCATTCTTCTTTTTCTATCCCCTGATTTTTTAGCATACCATAAATTCTCTTGGCATATTCGGGGCCGACTTTAACCGCGATTTTTCTTTTTGCAAGCTTTATCGGCAGGCTAAGTTTTAGCGCGTCAAGCACTTTTTCAACCTGCTCCGAAGCGTCTTTTAGTGGGTCAATATCAAGTCTGATATTTTCCATCGCATTCTCAATTCGTATAAGCGGATGGGGAGCGCCCGTTCTTGGGTCAGTCGCCTCCCTTGCGATAAGGGCGGCAATCTGTTTTCTTTTCTGCTCAACCATCTTTCTTTTCTGGTCTGTAGTAATGGCGATATGGCCATCCTTTAGAATCCTGATAGTTATCTCGAATATGTCTTGTGTACCAAATGCTTTTTGCAGGGAAGAGCTTTTATGCCTTTCCCCCTTTTTTGCATCTTTAAACACTTCCTCTACGGCGAGGATATTGTTTATGTCCTTCTTTTGACCCATCCGATACATAAGAGACAAATCCGGGTCTACCAGAATTTGAAAAACTTCCCCGTCAATTTTCATTTCGGCGGTTATCGCCTTGTCAAGATTGCCCATTGTTTCACTATTGCTTTAGGTATTTCTCCACCTCTTTCTCGTTGAGGATGCTAAATTTCTTCGTAGTAGTGGGGCAAATTGCAATCTCAATGTTTTGATTGTCAATTTTAAGCTCGGTATTTTTCTTGAGAGCCTTTATCGCCAGTAAGACTGCGGCGGAAGTGTTGATTTTTTCACTGTATTCTTTTTCAAAGAATTCTTCTGCCTCTTTTTTGCCCGAGCCAATCGCGCATGCTTTGTATCCTGTAAGAGCGCCTGATGGTTCTGCCTCGTAAAGACGGGGCATATCATCTACGCCTGCTATCAATAGCGATACGCCAAAAGGGCGAATTCCCCCATATTGGGTGTACACCTGCATTAAATCACAAAGCTCTTTTGCAATCGCCTCGACGCTAATGTCTTCGGCATACGCAATCTTGTGCCTTTGCGCCTCGGTTCTTGCAATATCCACAAGCCTTCTTGCGTCCGCAATAAGTCCGGATGCAGTTGCCGATATATGAGAGTCAATTTCAAATATTTTTTTCATTGAATCCGGCACAAGCAATTTTGAGGGGGCATTTTTGTATGCCACAAGCACAACTCCGTCGGTGCAAACAATGCCGATTGCTGTTGCGCCCCTTCTTACCGCCTCTTTTGCATACTCTACCTGAAATAGCCTGCCGTCCGGCGAGAAGACCGTGATTGCCCGGTCGTATGCCTGCGATGCTGTCGGATACATAAATACACCCCTAAAATAGAATTGTTTTTCTTTACCAATAGGTTATTTTCGGCAATATTTAAAAATCAACTTCGCCTGAGAGCACTCCTGTCTGAAGGCAGATACTCTAAAGCCGATTTTCCGATTTTTTTGCCCTGTGAAGCTTTCGAGCCTGCTTTTATATATCTTCATGTATTACATTGTATTACATGGAAACCGAGAGCGTCACAATCTCATTGAGGATTCCAAAGGCGTTGAACGCCGATTTGGAAAAATACGCAAAGCTTGGAAATTATGCCTCAAAAACCGAGCTTTTGAGGGAGGCAATACGCGCAACCCTATACGAGAGCATAGGCACGATGAAGGGGGCGCTGAAGGCAAAAAGCCGTTCTCTTACAACTTCTCAATGGAGGGCGTCGGAATGGAAAAAAGCCCTTAAAAATTGTGGCGGGGATGCAAAAAAAGCCGCATTAATGCTTGAGGAAAAAGAGAAAAAAGCCGTCTCATCCTTAAAGTTCTAAAATAAATTTTTCAAGCCTTGAGGATTTAACTATTTCTGCAGCGGTCGGCAGGAACTTCAAATCATTTGTCACAAGTATGTCTGCGTGTTTTTTTGCAAGGATAGCATGGATAAAATCATTTATGCCATATCTATTCTTGCTTTGCAAGTCAAGCTCCATAGCTTTTTGTGTATCCTCCAAAGTCTTTTCCACTATCTCAAGTTTGCCCGCGTTTTTGAAATCGTCAATATGTTTTTGCAATAAAATGTTTGCCCTGCCGCCGCAAATCATGGATATCTCGGCAAACGTTGTCTTTGAGGCAACAATGATAAATTTGCACCCGATGCCTTTTTTGAAAAAGATTTCGGCATCCGCTTCTCCCTTTTCTCCCAGCAAATATGTAATGTATATGTTCGCATCCACGTACACTTTCATAAGAATTTTTAGAAAGCCCGGGTATATCTCTTTTTGCAAAGGGTAGTTTTCCACTGGATGCAAATTCATCCGATTATGTGTTCCTATTTCTTTATCACCGAACAGCTCCACATGGTCTCGCTAATCGGCAACGGATATACCGTCGTGCCCCCGCATGTGGGTATTGACGCATCTTCAGGCTTTAGCTCCTTGCCGCAATCCGTGGTCTGTGCTCCATACGCCGGGTAAATCGTGCTTTCGGCCGAATACCTTATCGCGCCCTGTTCATAATATGTATAATACGCGCTCGGGCTGTTGGGGTTGTTTGAATTTCCCTCCCCTTTCACGCAACATCTGTCCGTGCTCTTAAGCGAGCCGATAAGAAATGGCGCAAGCGGTTGCGCAAGCTCGTTTGCAAATTCCGATACCTTCATTGTTGCAATATCGCATTGGCGCAAATCTGGATAGCTTGAAATACCCTCCGAGTCTGCAGAGCACATCTGCATTTTTTCGCCCGCAGAGCGCACCGCGGTGCATATCGCCAAATCAGTCGATTCTTTGCAAAGATTGTTTTCGCAAAATTGTTGTGTAATGCAATTGGGTGTGCATTTGTATCTTCCGGCGCTCATTCCCGTACTGTCGCAGGATGTTCCATCCATACATATGTCCGAGCCCGCTGTGCACACTCCCGCCGAAATCTCAAAGTCGGAGCATGCAACGCATTTGCATTTTTCCTGTGCATAAACTTTTTGCACTCCTGCGGTAATTTTTGGATGCAGCCAAATCTTTGAGCCTTCCTGCGCCGCGCAAAACGGGCTGTTCGTATCCTGCACAGTGTATTTTTTTGGGGTTGCCGGCAAGAGCCTCATCCCATTCTCCCCGCTTGTGTCTATTTGTTTTTGATCCCCATTATCAAGCGGCGGGAGCAATACGCCCACAATTCCCGCAAGTGTCATCTCTCTTTGCTGTGCAATAAGTTTGCTGTACAATTCTTCCTGCGCAAGCGAGCCAAACGCATTGTTCTTTACCTCGTCCACATCATATTCAAGTTTCCAAATAGTCGGCCATCCGACTTGCTGAAGCACATGGCGCGAAATATTTATTGACTGGTTTATCACCAAATCATAATCCGCGGCATCGTTTATCTGGCTCAAATCCATTTTGAGCACAAGCACTTCAACATCGCCGACTTTAGCCGGTGGCGTTGTGCCATACCATTTCGGAAGCCCTCTGCTTTGCGGGTTCGGGAAGCTTGCCGCAGAATCGCCAACCCATTCAAATATCGCCGGGCTTAGGGTTTGATTATACAAAACTTCCTCATTTTGTTTTGTTGCATGGCTTATGCTTATTTGCATAGGCTGAAACGATTGGTCATATTCAAGCGCCATAATGCAATCTGGGCAAACTGTTTTTGCATTTGTAAGTCTTGTGCCTGCAGTAGCGCAAGTTCCGCCTGGGCAAGTTCCTGCCTTTGGCAAACTGTCAACTATCACAATTGATGCCGAATGGTTTTTTTGCAAAAATGAAAGCAGATAATCCGAATAGCCCGGCAGTCGGCATTCAAGCTTCCATTTCACGCAATATCCAAATTCTTTTTCAGAACATTGTGAACCAAGCGGGGTTCCCCCCATCTTATAGCATGTGGTTTTTGTGCGGAAGTTTGTTTCCTCAATAGTAGTAATTGTAGTGCCGCCGAGTGCAAAATTTGTAGCCGTATCATAATTTTTCAAATCAAGAATCGGCATAATAAACGAAGATTGGTATTCATCAATTTTTGACATCAAAAAGCCCATTTCAGGATCCGTTTTCGGGCTTCCGAACGAGCTTGACGCATATGTGTTTCTTGGATGATAATCCAAACCGTTGCAAAGGCATTGGAAATTGTTTTCATCCGAAAATCCGTTTGCCTTATTTATCTGAACCTTAAGACAATCCGTGGGGCAATAGCCATATCCTTGCGGAGTCGCCCAATCATCAACCTTTTGATATGCCATGCTTAGCACCGCGCCGCAGGATTCGCAAACTCCGTAGCTTTTTGTAACAAGCATTCCTGTATTTTTGTCGGTCTGACAGTCTCCGAAGCTCTTTATCGCCCAGGTCTTGTCAAACCGATGGTCGTTATTTCCTCCATCTCCTATTTCCAGTCCGTCTTTGAGTATTGGTATAATTTCAATCACATCAACAGATGTGTCTTGCATTGCTTCCTTATATCCACCTGCATAATCACTGCTCTTTTTGGATTTCATATTGCACGCTTTCAAAAGAGGCATCTTATCCAGAAGCGGAATTGTTTCATCACTGCTTTTATCCCATTGTACTTTTCGGTTTGTGTATATCACTTTCGGACCAAGCGGACCCGACACCACTTGCATATCTGGCGCAGGTTTGAATGAATACCATTCCCAGCTCCATCTCACATCCGAATCGTATGAGCGTTCATCATCCACCCACATCTTGAAATTTTTCATCAGGGCGAATCTGTCCTTGCCCATCGGGTCGTTGGATGTGCCGCATCCTTCCCTTTCCCTGCTGCTTATGATTGTGGTCCCGTCTTTGTCATATATTATGCACTGTGTCGGAGTCTCAACTTCGGGCGAGACGCATTTTGAAATTATCGGATTCTTTATTTTGTTCTCATCCAAGTTCACGCATTTTGTCCCGACATCCTTGTATATTTGCTGATTCATTATCTCAATTTCATCGCCGTCATTGAGGTATTTGTTGAATTCTGAGAGGTCCTTTACAGTCCAATATGTGCCTTTGTATCTGCCCCCAAATATCACTCCCATATGACCTGCCGTAACGCTTGGGCTTTCGCTCTGATAAGTGCACGTGATTTTCTCATCTTTTGTATTTTGTCTCCAATCGCAAAAGTCCCAGTTCGCATTGCATTGCGCCCTTTGCAGACTGTCGGCGGTATATTGGTCGCAATTATATGTGCTCTTGCAATTTGTGATAACCGTGCATCCGCAATCAACGGACGAGCCGTCCTTTAGAAAACACGAGCTTCTTGTGTATGTGCCTTTAGAGCATTTTCCAGACAGGCAATCCGCATTATTTTCACACTCAAATACTTTTGCCCCCGCAGGTCCGGGCTTTGCCATTTCATCAATGGCCGCTTGCACATTGCCTTCAATGTCTTTCCAATTTACCTGTTTTTTGTAATAGTCGCGTGTTTCGGCAGGATTGGATGTGTCGGTCGGACCAGCCGGAGTCGGATAATTTTTTATCAGCTCTTGAATGTAATTATCCTTGTCAACGAATGGCTGGGTTTTGCCGTCCTCATACCACAACTTGGGGCTCACTACCAAATCCTTGGTCATGAGCTCAACATTTTGTCCGCATGTAAATTGGGTTGGGTTGCACGCCGCGCGGCAACTTTCCGCCGCAATCTGCTTTGATGTGTCGTCCGCAGGGTTGTAAATAAATTTTACTTCCTTATTATTCGCGCAATAATAAAACGGGCTTAATACATCTGTTGAATCAATTGTGCAATAAGCAATTCTTGCCTGATATCCAAGCACCGGGTCATAAAATGCGGAAAGCTTTGAAGGCTCTTTTTGTGTATAAGTCGGCTGAAGGCAGAGTCTATCACATGTGTCTTTTGCAATCTTTCCATCGGGCCCTTCTCCCTTCTCAAACATCGGCTTGTTATCTGCATCAAGATACGGTTTATCCGTATAAGTAAATGTCCGCCCGCGTGCGCATGCCCATTTTCCTATCTCTTCATTGGTATTTGGATTTCTGCTTACCGTAGCAATGCAACTTGACCCCGGCACAGCCTTTCCAGTCATGTTCAAATAATTTGTGTATCTGTCCACCACGGCAGTCGGGTTTGACCTTGCGCAGAAAAAGTCGGATGGAGGAAGATAAAATCTTGACCTGTCGTAATCTGAAAAAGTGCCCGCAACTCCAAGCCTGAGAGAGTTGGCAATCCAATCTCCGGTCTTAAACAGCCTGCTCGTTTTTTTATCCATTTTATTAAATTCAACGACCTTGCCGACAAGCCCGGACTGTTGCTCTTTAGTGCTTGTCGCAAACGTGTTCGTTTTGGTATCATCGGCTACCGCTGAAACTCCTTTGCTATCCATGCTCACCCGAACGGAGGGCACTTTTTCGCCGTACATCATTGCTTTGCATTCATTTTGTATGCACGGATTTGAAGTTGCGTTCGCGCAAATCGGAGCCACTCTTATTGTTGTGTCATATATAGTCTCGTCCTTTTCGCTAAATCCATAGCACGTGTTTTGTCCGTCCTGATTTGTGCAATTTGCTTTTTTGAAATTGCAGCTATTTTTGCAATCGTTTGGGGAATATGCAACTCCGCTTGCCTTTAGCAGAGGTTGTTTGTTTGCATCAAGTATTTGTGCGGACGAATCTTTCACCCATGCACATTCTCCGCAATCTGCCAGCTTTGACAGACCATACTCGGCGCTGTTTTTGTCTTTGTTCATTTCCCCTTTTGTACAGGTGTAAATGCTAATGCTTTGGTTGCAACAGGAGCCGCTAACAAGATTTTGATTCGGGTCGGTGCATCCGCTAATCAGAAAAAACGAAACCAAAATCCAGGCGCAAAGCAGTGCGCCGGCAGGAATTATTTTTTCATAATTATTTTTTATCGCCAAGTCGGCAAAAAAACCGCCCGCTTTAGCGGGCGGAATGAATGCCGACAGCTGACTTGGCGAGACTTCGCCGAATGAGCCGCAAACCCAGCCCTTTAGGGCTGGGTGCTCTTCGGCGAAGCTGATTGATTTTTGCGTTTGCATTTTTCCCATTTTTTTCATCTCATGCTTTTCTCATTTTACACAGTCTTTGCCAGGAAATGCAGCATATTGCCCGTATCTCCCCCAAGCACCGGCGCAAGCGCGTTGATAAACAACATTGTTGCCGCAAGCGCCGCCAGCGGATTGAAGAAAGTTTCAACCTGCAACGATGCAATTTCAAGCCCGACTTCATCAATATCCGGAGAAGACTTGGAGCCGGTTGTTGCGCTCTTTAAATTTGAAACCGTGTTGAGACTGACCATTCCGCTAAAGCTTGTATAGCACTGGTTCAGTTGCGCATCATCAACTGGTATGAGCGCCGCCGGGTCCGGTTTCACCGTCGTCGGGTCAAGCAATATGTAAGTGACCGGAAACACGATATAAAATCCAATCGCGATGCCGATAAATAGCCCGCCAATTCCGCGCAGGGGCGGGAAAATGCGCAACAAAATTCCAAGAGGCAAAAATATGCTCATCATATTGTTCGCAAGATAATCAACAAACATATATTGCGCGTGCAGGCTGATTCCAAGCGGCACCATTCTGTTTGCAATGTAATGGCATTTCTCCATTTTCGCGTGAGTTGCGACATCCCAGTCTCCGCAATAAACCGGCACGCCAAATACGAATATACATGAAGATGAAAGCACTTCGGGCACCTTGTCCGCTTCAATCGCCCGATTAAACAAATCTTCCGTATAAGTTATTTTGTCCTGCAATTTGCATTGTATTATCGCAAACGGGCTCTCTTCCCAAACATCCACCGGAGTGCCCATGCATTGAGTTGTAGTTCCTTTGGGTAATATTTGCCCTTCTGCAAGCAGTGTGAATGCAAATGCCACCATAGTGCAAAGTCCGACAATCATCATCGCGGACGCGCTGGATTGAAAGAATTCCGACTCCGCCATCTTCTCAAGCCGGGGCATATTGAGCACTTTGCCCGCCACAAGCAAAAGCGCGTTCGCAAAAAGGCAAATTGCAATCGCAATCATTGCCATTCCAGTCCAGTTTGTTTTTCCCGCTCCCGCCCAATTGAGGAAAAAGAATTGGAATTTTTCATTTTCAGCCGGAAGGGGCGTTCCCCATTTGCCCGTTTCATCCTCTTGCGCATGCACAATCATCGGCAATGCAAATAGCACAATCGCGAAAAGCGCAAATATTTTTGCATTGTTTTTTTGTTTCATCTAAACCATCTGCAATAATTTGGAGGCGTCCACTTCCTCTCCCATGAGCGCCGCCAAATCCCGTATGAAAACAATCACTATGAGCATTCCGACCGTTGGCAAAAGAACAATTCTGATGAAATTGTATGCCGTTATTTTGTAATACGCCGGCAAATCCAGCATTTTATCATTTCCCGGGCTTGAGAGCAGGGGCTTGGGCAGGCTGTCCTGTCCTCCCGAATATGTGTCCTTGCCATTTGTCGCAAGCGAGCTTTCCTGCGCTTCAATCGCAGAAATTCTTTCGGGAACATTCGAACCCCCAAATTTATCCGGCACAGTGTTCAGCACATAATGTGTTGAGCCGGATTGTTCCACCATCAGCCCAATCATCGCAAAAACCAACGGGTAGAATATATATAAGCCGACAACAATCGCAATAAGTGTTGCCCCGACTCCGCGCATAAACGGCATGGAACGCAGGAAAAATCCAATCGGCAAAAACAATACAAATATTCCGCTCGCAGTCGCAAAAAAGAACAATGAGAAGAAATGAAATATTCCATTAAGCATAAAGCTCGAGTTCAGCCCAAGAAGCATTTGCGCCGTGCCCATCGTGGTCCAATCTCCCGAGTATGGGGAAATTGAGTAGCCGTTTCCGCCTATTCCCAAGTTCGCGCTTTCATAATTGTTGAATGTCGCGCGAATATTGAGAATGCCCATCTCATATCTAAGCGACACCACTGCCAAGTGCGCCTCTTCAACAATATTTTGTATATAATTTTGCGAGTATTGCAATAAGCTCGCGCTCTGAACGCCCGCAAATCCAAACCATCCCGCAGGCTCCAATATGTTCATGTTGCATTCCACATTTACAAGAAACAAAATCAGCGCGAAAATGGCTATTGACATAAGTACCTGCAATATTTCCATCTTCGCCCAATCAAGCATTTGCGGATGATGAATCGCATTTCCAATCATATATACTATCACAACAAGGGCAAGTATCGCCGCAATTCCAATCGCCATATATTTCATGCTGTTTTCAATAACTCCCCGCTCGCTTCCGGCCGTGCATATATCATCGGCGCCAATGGGCTGTTGAAGCGCGGATGGAACATAAAATTTCAAGGAGTATTCGTCGCTTTTCAACACACCTTTTATTCCCGTCACTTTCACAACAATTTTGTCGCCGTCCGCGCATTTCAAATCCACGCAACTGACAAGATGATTTCCATTCTTATCAGTCTTTGTCTCTTTGAAGACGCCATTCACATATGTGTCAAATCTATATTCATCCGGTGCCTGCCATCCTGTTCCAGTCGTTTTCATCTTTACATCTATTCCCGCATCCTTCGCTATTTTTGCGGAATTTCCACTGCTCAAATAAAGCAAAATTTTTCCATCCGGGTCCGGGCTGGCGCTTTCAACCTGTAATTTCGCAAGCTTGTAATCAAGCTTTTGAGTTGCGGTCGCGTATTTTGTCGATTCATCCTGCCCTCTTGTTGAATAAACATTTATTGCGACCACTTGCCATCCGTCAAGCGGATTTATTGTTCTTGTGGCAGTCTGGGATTTTCTATTATCTATAATTATTTTCTCCTCGTCCCATGTTTGAGTATCTCCGTTCTTGTCAACATAATACCAAACATATCTGTGTCCTGTCGCTTCATCGTCTGTTTGGGTTGCAGTCGCATATATTGTTGTTCCACTTAGTACAAGCTTTACATCGGATGGCGGGTTCAGCACTCCGGTTCCTATAATTATTACATACTGATTTGAAACATCGGAAACTTCTTTCTCTTTTATCGCATAAGCGTACACAACAACTTTTTCCTTGCATTTATTCGCGGTGCATGTAAATTTGTAAGAAGATTTTCCATCGGTTAGCGGCACTTCCTCAAGCGTTTGCATTCCACCGTCAAAATATATCTGATATCTGTGTGTTTGCACTCCATCTGCCTTGTCTTCTTGTTCTGCAAACACTTCTATCTCGTCATCATTTTTGACGACGTTTGGATAGTGCGACACTATTTTGGGGGGCTCCGGCTTTTGGGTTATTATTTTAATTTCGTATGCAGGAGTCGAATCCGCAGATTTATCATTTCCTTTTTGCGCGTATGCCTGTACATATATTTCGCTTGTGCACTTGCTTTTTTCGCATGTGAATGAAAAATCCGAACTGCCGTCGCTTTTTAGCAGGCGTTTGTCCGATTCATATATCAATTTATTGCCGTTGTCATACACTCTGTAAATATGCCAGTCCGCCCCCTTTACTCCGTCTGGCTGGAGCGCGACAATTTTTATATTGTCCGTGTTTTTTGGATTGGTCGGGGCATGTCCTTGTATCTGCGGCGCTTTCAAAGCCGTCGTTGAAATAATTTTTTTATCCGCACCCCCAAAGAGCCCGCCCGGGTCTGTCACGGTTGCATGCACGAGTATATCCTTGCTAAATTTTTTCAAATCCAAAAGAAAGTTCAAATTCAAAATGTTTTGCGCAAACGATATTCCTACATTATTATCTACTATGTAATCTTTTCCAAACATAGTGGTGCAGGACTTTTCCTTCAGGCAGGAAATTTTGGCTTTGGGAGTTCCATTCTCCATAATATCCAAAACCACATCCAGCCTGCTTGCCATATCCTGCGAATCTCTGGCAATCGCATCAACTCTGAGTGTTTCATCCATCCCAGGTCTGTAAGTGTCTGGGGAGGTTATCTTGATATCCGGTGCCGTGTTCGGGTTTGCGCATTGCAATCCATTTATGGGCCAATCTGATTCTGTTTTTTCATTTGGGTCCAGTATGTTTGTTGAAACTACTCTCATACGCAAGTCGGACGGAAGCGCACATTCAACCGGATAAGAATTCATTGAAAAAAATAATTCCGATTCCGACTGTCCCGAATCGCTTACTTTAAATTCACGCTCAAGCACCAATTTGCTTTTGCAATAGAACTGATATTTTACATTAATTCCATCTTTGCATGTGGGGTTGCACACCGCAACCGTATTCACATCCATCAGTGAAGTGGTGCAAATATTTACTGGCTTGTTAAAATCGTTATACTTGGCATACCCAATCTGCGCGCTAACCAAATGCGTTATCGTTGCATTGCAAATATTTGCAAAAACAAGCAGAAGTAAAACTGAGAAAAGCAGGCGCGTTTTTGCCCAATTTGCACGCAAAGAAATTTCTTTCCCCATTTTTAGCTCAGCCTCGCAATGGCAGATACGTCCAATTCCGTATTCATTATGTGCGCAAGCGCCGCCGCACCGCCCAATGTAACGCTTAGTGCAAACGCGGTAATTATCATCGTGCGAATGATTATCCAAAATATTATGTTGTCAACACTACCTGTGATTAGATTATTCATAATGCCTACAAGCACATTTTCATCTGGGTCAAACGGGTCGCATTCCATATTGCTTGCCGGAATGCTTGGGTCCGCCGCGTAATACACATTGTTTGCCCCCCCGGGTCCGGGTGAGACATATCTGTCCACTATGGAATGCCCAAAAAGCAGTGATGCTGGAAATAAAATGTATAAACTGATTGAGAGTGCAATAATCGCGGAGCCTGCTTTTCTTGTGAAGTGCAATGCTCGCAATAAAATTCCCGCAGGCAAAAATAGCCCGAGCACCACGCTGACGCCCGCATTTGAGCCATTCAAATTCAGCAAAAACATTTCCGCATTCAAATCCATAAGTCCGAATCCCAACGCATTTAGAAGTTGCCCAAGCGGACCCCGTACGGCGCCATAAGCAGAGCATCCCGCAATTCCCATTCCCACTCCAAGCATGTTTGCAAAGCCCGATTTCGCGCTGACTTCGCCCACTTTATCCGAATAGCCTATCACTCCGTAAGTAAAATCCGTGAGAACTTTTGTCTGTTTTTCGTTTATGCTTTTTGCCCAATCATTCATTCCCATTCCAATAGTTGACGGGCAATTTCCGTTTGCTTTTTGCACCTGCTCGCACATGAGCAAATCGCTTTTGCCTAAATCCACTCCGTTGCAAGTGCCAATGTCCATTGCCCCGCACAGGCTTTGTGCGAGCCATCCCTGCAAGAGCACAATTCCCGAAAGCAAAACAGTTACCATTAATATTGCGGCAACCACCTGCGCGAGCTCATCGCGTAAAATCATCTTGAACTGCTCAAGATGAAGCACATGCACAATGATGTAAACGATAAGCACTACAAAAATCGCAATCAGCATGGATGAAAAAACCGGCATTACCCACGCCGGATTTTCTGCCCACGCACAATTAGTGAGCCCAAGCGCCAAGAGGGTTGCCAGTTTTGCATTTTTTGTAATTTTCATTTATATCAGCTTGAACAATCCCGGTATTTCAATATCTCCCCCAAGAAGCGGGGACAAAATTCTGATAAACGCAATCGCCATAATGATTACAAATATCGGCAAAATAATTGCGGGAATCATGAGCGAGCCTATTGCCTGCCACCCAGTCTGACTCGCACTTGCACCTTTGTAAGACGAGGTCAAATCGGACATTGTCATGTCGCTTCTTCCGGATGTAAGGTCAAGCGGCTCGCACAATTCGGAGCAATCCTGCCTCACATAAGGAACCGAGCGGCAATCATCTTCGCACGATACGCATCCTGCGCACGGAGGCTGGCTCGGATCCGCTTTGCACGCATCGTACATATTTTCTGTCGCGCAAGCAGTCATTATCTCGCCGGAATCGCATCCTGCCGGGACGCTTCCGTCCGGCATTTTTATTCTGCATCTTGCAGGGCATCCGACTCCCGAGCCGGTGATGGGCATTGCGCAACTTCCCCCATCCTCAACCAACTTAAATTCGCTTTTTTTCACTCCGCAATATCCGGGCGGGGAGTTTGCCGGATTGTCCGCCTTAATAGTCGGGCTCTTTGCGCATTCGCTTTGCGTGCACGCGGGGGTAATCCCTCCGTAGAGCCACGGGTCCGGCGCATCTATCCCTTCAATTCGCAAAAATGTCGGGCACTGTTGGCAGTTTTCATTTGCCGCAATGCTTTGTTTTGCGCCCGGCGTGCTCATATCCGAATCATAGCTTGCATAAGGCAGGCACTCAACCGCGCGCGCATTATAACTTGCCTTGCACGTGCTTTGCATTCCGGTAATTGTCTGCCCTCCCGGCAACACATTGCTCCCGCAGAAATTGTATTCGGGGTTGTTTGTTCCAACTCCGCCCGAGATTATTCCACATTCAATATATCCCTTTATGGTGTCGTCAACAAGGTCGTCCCATCCGATATATTTGTGCTGGCGGGCGCAGGAATAAACCTCAATATTTGTTATATTCTGATATACAACTCCGTCGCGTTTGCAAACATCGTCATATTTGTGGTCTACATTTCCATCCGCGCACGCGACAAGATTTTTAGTGCCGTCCTTATTCAGGCAGGGGCAATCATCTCTGAGATTAACATCCTTGTAAAATTTGACGGCTCTTGGCAGTGGGTTGGTGCTTGGTGTGATATTCACCCATCTTGTTATTGAGCGACCTTGTGTGCATTGCGCATTTGCATTCGTCGGCACCGCACACCAATCCCTGTTCGTGCTTGTATAAATTGTTCCATCGCATTTCGTATCACAATTTTTGGGTGCGACGCTAAATGTAAGCGAGTATGCGCACTTGTTCATCGCATCTGTTGATATTTTCTGATTCCCGCTCTTGTCAATAACATAATCGTATCTGCATTCTGCCGGGCAGGCGGCGCCGTTTTTCATGCTTCGGTTTCCATTCCCCGCATTTGCCGAATCATAATTTTGGCATGTGGATGTCGTAGATGGTATCGCAAGTCTTGGGTAGCAGAATCCTGTGCATCCTACAGTTGCACTCGGATTGATGTTTGCATTCACCACATTTCTTGGGTTATTTGACGCCAGCATTCCCGCCGCGCATTTTGGATCGCATCCGGCAGGCATGTGAAGTGTTCCATCCGCTTCAATCAAATATACCTGACATTGCGGTCCCTGCGTGTATGCCGAGTTGATGGTATAGCAGTCTTTGCAATATCTGCTATTGTTCACAAGCACGGAATACTGGTCGTCAACAATTGCATTGCATACATAGGGTCCCTTTTGCGACCTGTCCACTTTGCATTTGCTTGTGCAATACGGGTCCGCGCAGAATTTTTGCACCATCTCATCCGTGCACTCTGCCGATGCATCCTGATTCGGTCTTATAGTGATTGAATAATATGTACTGCCATCCGCGTTTGTTCCCTTCTGCTTTGAACTTGTGAAAATGTAATTATCATCGTCCGCTGCATACGCGGGACAAAGCGGGCTGTTTGATTCGTATCCTTTGTACACTTTTTTGGACGGAGAGCATGTCGGCAATTTCGGTGTCAAATCATCTTTTGCTATCGTGCCGCTTACGCCCGGCTCGCTGTATAAGCAAACCGCGTTGTTTGCGTTGTATTTTACATATTCTATATTTACCCAAGATTTGCCCGAACCGCCCTGGCTGTCCGTATAATATTGACAATCAATCGGATATTGCACGCTTGATTTGAACGGATTGTATCCGCTTGTCTGGTCGTTTATTGAGCTTGGATTTGTGAATCTGCAAGAAAGCGGGCAACGCAGGCAGTCCCCTGTTCCATCCATTTTGCAATTTTCTGGCTTGGTAATTTGTGTGCATGCCCCTCCCGCGGATTTGTCGGTGAATGATGGCGCCTGTGCGCATTTTATCGTTGTGCTTCCCATCACTTTATCGTATGAGCCGGATGCCCCGACACTGCTTGCATTCACCCTGCAAGAATTCGGGCATGTGGAGCAAGCATCTTTCATATCCTTATTGAGGCAAAGGTTTGCATAGAACGGGTCCTTGTATTTAGCATCTTTATCATCGTAAAATATTCTGCACTCAAGCGGGCAAACTCCTGCCATTTTCATCTTTGTGACTTGTCCGGTCTGTGCATCAAATTCCGCAACCGATGACATTGGCAATGCCGGACCGCACACTCCGTCTCCATTGCATTCTTTGTACATCACAATCGGTACGCCCTGCAAACAGTCCGGTGCGCTGTCGGTTGAATCCACTTTGTCAAGGCAAGCCTTGCAATTATCATTGTTGCAGTCATCTGCCTCATTGCTAATCAGCCGATAATTCGCGTTTTCTTTCAAGTCTGTGAAATATTGTCTGCAATGCGACGGGCACGCATCGCATTTATCCGGCTCGTTTGTTTTTTTGTCAACATTGCATTTGCCCGCGTTATCGCTTGGAACAACAGTGCCTGATGAATATTTTACTTCCTGCGTTTTGAGCTTGCAAAAAGAGGGGCAAGTGCTTTCTCCGCAATTGCCTCCGGATGCACTCAGGCAATATTCATCGTTTGCCTTGTATGTGTCCGTGTAATTTTTCGCCCCCATCGCGCGAATGAATTTGCACGCGTTTGGCACCATATCGCAAGCGGTTGTGTTGCATTGCAATGCCGCAGGTGTCGGGATATATCTGCAATCAATCGGGCAGTTTTCAAAAGCGGTTATTAACTTTGATTGTTCGGCGCTTAGCATATTCTTTTCCGCCGAGCTGTATTTTGGAAAACAGGTTTGTACTCCATATTCGTCTTTTAGGATTTTCTCGCTTCCAAGTGTAATTGAAGCCTTTGCATCCATCACTCTGTCATTATTGGTCTTATCAAGCCAAGTCTTGAAATTTGCATCCGAAATTTTGCTCGCAGGCGCATATTCTCCGTTTGCATTTGCCGCCGTGCAATATTTGTCTGCAAACGGTCCTTTCGCATTTTCATTAATGCAATAAGCAAGCGGGGGCAATACTTTGCATTCTGTCGGGCATGTGGGATTTGATTCTCCTGTGCCCGCAATCTGCGGTCCGAAAACCGCGACTTGCAGTGTCACCCATGCAAGCATATATGCCGCCGGAAATACAAGCATGAGCGCAAGACCAATCGCAATTAGCAATCCGCCGTATTTTCTTGTGAAGAAAAGGCTTCGCAAAATAATTCCAAGCAAAAGCGCGGACGGTCCAAGCGCCGGAATTATCTGGTTCAAAAATTTAGCCTGCGCCGAAAGGCTTATCATTATGTTTGAGAGGAATTGAAATTCAACTCCCTTTACTTCCATTATAATTCTCTTCCATGCCTGTGGTCTTACATTCATTCCCGAATATATGAGTTCCTGATTGTCCGATTGATATCCTATATTTCTGTATGCCGCTTTTCCGGCGTCAATTGATTCGCGCAACGCCCCTTCTCCCTGCGCCCTTGCCATTCCAAAAAGATTGTCCGCATAACAGCCGGAATAAAGCAGTGCAAGCGATTGACCGCCCGCATTTTTTGTTCCGGGCGGGCAGGGGGACGAAAATCCGGACGAGCTTAATGTGCCCTCAAGCAAAGTGTCAAAAAACACGACTGAACCCACCACGATTATCACAATGAGCATGGTTGCAATCGCCTGCATCACTTCACTTCTTGCAAGCACTTTCAGCTCGTCGCTTTGCATCATGCTTCCTGCCATATACACAAGCACGGTAATTACAATCGCAATCCCGCAAAGCAAAAGCGCGATTATTTTGTAATTCGTAAGCCAATTTTGTGCAAACTGCCCGATTTTTTCATCAACCTTGAGAGCTTTTCCCGGAGCAATCGGGGCGTCCTTGATTAATTTCTCATTATAAGTTTCATCTTGGGCATGGGCAACGCTCATCATCATAAAAGCAAAAACTAATGCAATCGCAAATATTTTTTTCATCCCACAAGCCCCTTCAATCCCTTATTTATCGCCATAGTGCTGGTGACTAAAATTATTATCATCAAATTTGGAATCAGTATTGCCTGAGTTGTTAAAAACCCTATTTTCTGATAAGCGGTCCCGACAACTCCATCGTTCGCAAACTGCAAATTGGAAAACGCATTTGCCCCGGTTCCCGAAAATTTCTCAATCACTTCATCCGTTCCCTTTTGTGCAAGCACATAAGTTAGCGGAACAAAAAAGTAAATTGAAAATGCAAGCGCGATGAGAAAATTTCCAGCGTCGCGGGTAATGAACATCATTCGCAAAAGCAATCCTGCGGGAAGAATCAATCCCACAACTCCGAGCAAAAGAACATTTAGCATCATTCTTTGCGCGTTAATGCTCATCATGAGCGGTATGTATGCGCTTGAGAGCACCTCTTTGTGTGCCGACCATGCGCGCTGATTTGCAACGTATGCCACTCCGCCCCCTCCACCCCATGGGAATCCCCAATAGGCGTAGGGCATTGAGTTGAATTGGTCTTTTATCGAATCCTGCACGAGCGAGGTTGCAATCGTTACTCCGTACTGGTTCACCAGATTATCCAAATATGCGGTTGCCGCCTGTGTAGGTGTGGCGGTTGCCCCCGCCTTTTGCGGCATTATATTCATGCTCAAATTGCATGAAAAGAAAAATGCCCCAAACACGCATATCACAAGCACAAGCGACCAGACAAATGTAATCATTTCATTTTTTGACCAAACAATAAGCTCGGGCTTTTGGTAAAATTCGCCAACCATATACGCAATTGCAAGCAGTGCACAAACCGCCAGCCCGACAAGCACGAGCGGATTGTCATAATTTGTAATCGGATTTATCGTTTCCCCAAAGCATATTCCGCTGTTTCCAAGAATGTCCGACTGCGCAAAAATCGCGGGCAGAGCAATTGCAAATGCCAAAAGAAAAATTAATTTTTTGCCCATTCAGACCAGCCTTCCAATTCCATAAAGCTGGCCTTCAGAGCCAAGTGCGTTTGAAAATGCGCGGGCAAGAACTATTGTCGCAGAAAGCTGGAGCACTATCATTATGAGAATCGCCAAATTGCGCTCCACAATAATCGGCATAATCGTATCCACAAGCGGGTTGTAAAAGTTGTTCACTATCTCAGTCGCGCTCATGTTCAGAGGGCTGGTCTCAAGGGCAATGGAAGTTGCAATCGGAAATCCTATTTGCAAAATATACATTACCATTCCCAAAATACCGTCGCAGGCAGTGCCCGGGTTTGTCGGTGCCGGGTCGTTTGGTGTGCCATAGCACGACGTATAACATGCCGGAAATCCTCCATAAGGCAATGTCGGCAGGCAAACAAGTGCGCACGCAAGGGTGCAAACTCCTCCCGGTCCGAGTATATTTCCAAATCCGTACATCACGCTGACAACATCGTTTGCAATAAACTCCGAACCCGCCGGGTTTCCCATATCAGGCAGGCTCAACCCCGCCCCACCTTTTGCAGGCAATGCGTCTTTTTGCCAGGTAAGCAAAGATGGTGCAAACGATGCACCCAATTCAGTGCTCCATGCAACCGCAACCGGAAATACGAATTGCAGGGCAAGGCCTGTGCCGATAAGCAGTGCGCCGATTTTTCTTGTGGGACCGATTGCGCGCAATAAAATTCCAATCGGCATGAGCGCCGCAAAGAACGCGAACTGGAAAAAAACAAACGCGATTCGCATAGCTTTTGCAAGCATAAGTGTCATCGAGCTTGTATCTATCGCCATTAGCATCTGCGAAATTATCGGATTTCCACCTGCGCCCGGGCTTGCGGACGAAGTCGGCGCGGCGACGTAAATGTTCGGACCCTGATAATTGTAACTGTAAGATGCCACCTTGGTAAATCTAAAAGTGTTTCTTGTCATCACGTCTATGGTGCTAACAAGCGGAGTCTCCATAATAGCCTGCATTCGCACAACTGCATCCTGCGGGCTTTCAAAAGAGCCGCCTGTGAGCACTTTTATTATATATGCATTTGATGCCAGCGCTCCAAGCACAATCGCAAGCAATATTGCCGCGAAAAAGAGCTCGCCCACTTCAATTTTTGAATACGCCGCCATTGTTTGCGAGCCGGTGAATCTGCCGACCATATATGTAAATGCGACTATGGCGGCGCCAATGCCAATCCCATACAATGCGGCAACTTCGGAAGTTATCATGGGCTTTCTCCTTAGGGCACCCCTGCCGCCTTCTTTAGTTCGTCCCTTGTTTTTTTCAGCCCTATCGTATCTCCAAGTACAATCGCCTTCACATAATCCTCTTGCCTAACCTCAAGCGGCTTATCCGGTCCATAAACGCTTAGAGAATTTCCTCTGACAAATACCTTGTATTCATTAGAGCCTTTTGCCTTAACCACGAATTCTTTTTTGCCCTGTGAAATATTTTTCTCAATTTCATCAATGTTTTCTTTTGAAAACAGCAATTGCGTTCCAACTTCGGTTATGGTTTTATTTTCAACCACGGTTTTAGTTGCAAATCCGACTCCAACTTCGGTTGTAATTTTTTGTGCAATATTCTTTGCTTTTTCCGCCGCATCCTCTCCACTTATTTGCGTGTTAAGCAAGTGCGCACCCATATCTGTCGGCATGGTTGGCATGACTTCAAGGCTTTTTCTTATTGAGGTAAATATCTGTATTCCTTGGTCATATATGCCGATTTTCTCGCAACTTAGCGCGACATCTTTTATTGCCGCAGTCGCCTCTTCCCTCGTATCTGTATTATACAATCCGCCAACGGAGATTACCTTTGCAACCGCGCCATTGGCATAACCATACATCTCCAATTTTGCCTGTGCGATGTCCATCTCTTTTGTTTTTGTTTCTATCTCCGCCTTGAGTGTAGCTATTGTTCCAACATCTACATTATCTTTTTTGAGCTCCTTTTGTATCTTGGACGCATTATCCGCTATCTCGTTTGCATATGCGGCGGTTTGCGCTATCAGATTGTATTGCGCCTTTGCCAAATCACGCACACTCGGGTCGTCTGCAAGTGTGAGAACCTCCATTTCTCTTATGTTCTCATCCCTTCCCATCACGCCTCTAAGCGCCCCATATGTGCTTTGCACCTGCTGATATTCAACAAATGAATAATACTGTTCAATCTTTTCTTTTGTTTTTGCATTCATGGGTGTGCCACTCTGCGCAAAATTTAGCACATCATCAAAAGATGCAAATTTATTTTCAGGCTTTCTGTTCTTGTTTATTTCCTCAAGCAAACTGGCTCCAAACTCTTCTTTCATTCTGTTTGGATTTGCATTAAGCGCCAAATAATTTTCAATCGCATTAGCCATGGCTGCGGAGTTGTCCACCCGCATTCTCTGGTAATTTCCGTCATCATCCTTGTATTTGAATGACCTGCCGCTCATATTTTCATAAGTGCCGTCGTAATTTGCAACTCCGCCAAGCAATTCATCCCTAATTCTGTTGAGCTCATGCGGGTTTTCAAGAGCCTCTTGTAAAAGCTCTCTTTGTTTTTTGTCTTGTGCAGTGCCCAGCACAAGCTCTTTGTATTCATCACTTTTCTTTTCCTGCACTTTTTCAAATCCCGACCTTTCATAAGCATCCTGCGCCTGCTCTCCAAGCTGTGCAATCCTTTTTTGCCATACACGTTCGCTTTCACGCTGTATTCCACGCCCAAGCTCAAATTGCGTCACTCCGCCCGACAAATAGTTCCATGTTCCATCCACTATTATGTCTCCCCAGTTGGAAGTTTTTTCCGACACGGTTCCAAATCCTTTGAGCCCAAGGCTTTTTTCAAGAGGCTGGAAAGCTCCCTGCATATATCCTTTGTAAATAATGTTCTCAACAGCCTGGTCAAGGTCTTTGAACAATGTCGCTTCCAAAAAGTCCGAATAATTTCTTACGGGCTTTTGCACCGGCACAAGCTCTGTCACCGCTTTGCCGTTTTCCATTATTTTATTG
>JBAZLL010000002.1:0-136653 GCA_041650255.1 Candidatus Micrarchaeia archaeon
GATACCCATATCTGAATGTATATGGCGGAATAATCTTTGTCATTCCAATCTTCGCAGGAAGCCCGTCCAAAAATTTGGCAACATATTCAACACTTTCGAGCTTGCTCCTGTCGCAGCCATACATGTCCAAGGTAAGATGCGGTCCGTACATTTCTTTCGAATTCCTCCACACCGTGCATTCATTATACGCACGCAATACAATACTTGCATCCAACCTCTTTTTAAACATATGCCCAACTTTTTGCCTTTCAGGCGTGTTTTAGCATCCATTTCCCAAAAAAAAGCTCTAATAGCTTCTTTAACCAAAATCAGAGCCTAGCAATCCGTTTTAACCAATTTAAAACAGCTAATAACTAGGATATTCAAAATCAAACACCTATTACCTTAATTTATCCAAAACAGCCTGCTAATGCCAGTTTGATTCAAATCTGGAGCCTTAAAACCAAAATATTTTTGGCTTATTTCGCTTTTTTCTGCGTATAATTTGTTTTTCCCTTATTCTTCGTCGTATCCAAAAATCTTTTTCTTTTTCTCTTAATTTTCTCTTTGGTATTACCGGATTTAATTGTGCCGGCAATTCTAAGCACCTTCAATCTCATCGGTTTTCCATCCCATGAATTTGCAAGTGCCAAGGCCGCGCAAATTTTTTGCTCATATCCTCTGATACATCTTATGCAGACGTTATCTTCGGTTGCAAACATCACTTTGAATCCCGCCTCAACTTTTCCAAGCGCGCCAAGCATCAAGAGAAGATGATTCTCAACTCTTGACTCAAGCGCGTCCGAATTTAGTTTTTCTCCCTCGTATTTTGCATACACGTAGCGAAAATCATCTCTTATTGAAGATTTCATTTTATCCCCCGAATAGGCATTTTTGCCGTATATGAAAATTCCTTTTTTCCAACGCCGATAATTTGCGCAATGAAATACGTCTCATGAATTTCTCTCAATTCATTTTCATTTCGCGCAAGTGTGCACATCTGTACATTTACGCCGTATTTTTTCGCAATTCTTGCAAGCGTTTTCGCGCGCGAAATTCTTCTTGCCGCTTCGCGCGGTGAAACACCAAAAAAATCAGAAAGTGCAATCACAAGCGAGCATTTGCTATCCTTCATTGTTCTAAGAATTCCCTCTTCCGCAGGATAGTTTTGCAAATGCAAATACTTTGCCCTCTTCGCCAAATTTCTTGCCTTGTCAATATCCGCTTCGGATACAAAAACATTTCTCGGCAATGAATTTACTTCATAAAGCGAAATGCCCGCATATTCTTTTTGCGCCGGCTTAAAGCGCACAAAATCAATCATGAAAAAATTACTCATTCTCTGTATTTAATAACCGTCTATTGCGCATACTTAGTAATTATTCTTCTTACTAAAAAATTAATTTTTTAGAAATCAAATCTTTCCAAACAATTTAACAACTATTCCATCTATTCTATTCTCATGTTAATAATTTCAAATTCCGCATGGCTCTCAATGCACCCAAGCCCTTTTTTCTTTTAGAAAAAGAAAAAAGGTCTAGGGGTTACCCCAAAAAAGAAAAATTAATTTTTTAGAAATCAAATCTTTCCAAACAATTTAACAACTATTCCATCTATTCTATTCTCATGTTAATAATTTCAAATTCCGCATGGCTCTCAATGCTTGCCGGCTCTCAAGGCGCATTTCCAAACGAGTTTTTGGCATTGCTTGAAGGCGAAAAAACAGAAGAGGGCATTCTCATAAAACGCCTTGTAATTCCGCCCGGCATATTTGTAAATTCAAATTCAGCGCAATGGTCGCCCTGGCAACTTTCTCCAAGCATAAATGGCATCGGCACTTTTCATTCCCATCCCGGCGGAGTCGCACGCCCGTCCCGCCAAGATGCATTCACAAATTCAAAAGACGGCGGCGTGCATCTGATTTTAGGCTGGCCCTACTCAATGCAAAATTTGCATGCATTCGGACCGCAAGGGGAAGAAATAGATTTCATAATAGAAAAGTAAAAGGTTGAAATGAAAAAAATAATCCTCTTCACAATAATAAAACGGGGCGAAGGCTACGAAGATTTCATATAACTAGTTTTAGAAAAATTAGAAAATAAAATAAAAAAAATAAAAAATTTAGCGCCTCATGCCCCTGCCCTTCTTGGCAATGGCTGTGAGTCCACGATATACTCTTGAGCGCCTGAACATGTTTGGATATTTGTCTCTGTCCACAAGCAGTATTTCAAAATACTTCTTCTGTCCATCCTCGCCAATCCAATAAGAATTAAGCACTTCCATGTTGCGGTATTTTCTTGCAGCTCTCTGCTCCGCCTGCCTTTTCAAAGACATGCCCGGTGCAAGATACATTATATTTTTGCCCGGCTTTCTGCCTCCGCGCGGCATTGGTCTCTTTCTCTGACCTCTTGCCATTCTCACGCGAACAACAATATACCCCTGTTTTGCCTTGTAGCCAAGGGTCCTTGCCCTTGCCAAATTAATCGGCTTTTCCACAGGCACAATCGCGTCCTCGCTTCTCCACTTGGCAAGCCTGGCGCGGTAAATTGCTGCCCTCTCGTTATATTCTCCTTCAAAAGTCTCTCTAATGTGTTGGTATAATCCCATTTTTTTCACCGTATTTAAATTAATTTCGCAACGTATTGCGTGCCGATTCGAGATACGACTCCCACATATTGGCATACTCATTAACCCTTTATACTATATAAATCTGCCCCGCCGTCAGACTCTCCAAAAATAAGCCTCCTAAAATCTAAAAATCGGTTCTTCCAAAGCCAAGAGATGCAACTCTAAAGCATCGTCTTTCCCCTAAATCTCTTGCCCATAATGGTGTCCGCGACAATAGTTCTCTCCATCGCGTCGAATTCCACCATCAAAGCGCCTGCCTCCTGTTTGCACACAAAATTCGCGACAATCGCGGACTTCCCGCCCGCCGCCTTTTGCACCAGATTCTTCATTTCCTCGCTTTCAAAGAGCATTTTCACCGCATGGCGGTTAATGTCATTATTCGCCCACTCCTCAACCCTTCCGGTCAAGTGCGAGCTCATTCTTATTGCATCCCAATCCACATGAATTTTTCCTTCAAGCTCGCGCGAAATGAATTCCTTCATTCGCCTTGCCGCAAGCGTGGATGCGGGGGTAATCGCATTTCTTTTTGCCTCTTTCTCTGCCGCGCTCACCTGTTCTCTCACATTTTTAATCGCATTGCCGATTTTCTCAATTCTCAAATATGAAAAATGTTTTTTCGCATGCTTTTTATGCAATATTCCATTCGCCGCAAAATCAAGTCTTTCCTTCGTGGAGCTTAGCATCCTTCGCATATTTCCTTCCGCATTCGCCCTCTGTCTTCCTTCCAAATGAGCCAGCCCAAGTAGATTCATTCCGTCCTTTAGCTTGTGCACATTTGCGGTAATAGCCTCAAGCTCGCACGCCCATCTTTTTTGTTCGCTAAAAATAATCGTGTCGGGCATTTGCATCAAAAGCTCGTCGGTCTGCCTTTGCAGATTTTCAAGCTCAATCGCCTTTTCATTTATGCCCATTATGCCCTCGTTTCTAAGCTCGCTTGCAATTCTTCTTGCTTCCATTGCAATAATTTTGCTTTTTTCCTCAATCTTTTTTTGAGGTGCGCTTCTTTCCACCGATTCCACAAGCTCATCAAGAAGTTTTGCCACGCCAATTTCAATGTTTGAAATTTCATGGGCAAGGATGGAATAGTCTTCTGGCATGTTTTTGCTTATTTATGGATAATATATAAACTTACTGACAGGCTTATTCGATATTTTCAATTCAAGCACGATAATTTTTGGTTAATAAATGAATTGAAAACTCAAATCTCATTCACATTATTTCAAATAAGCTTCCAAGTGTCCTGAAGATAGTTTGAAAAATTAGTTTTGAAAAGTGAATGGAAAATCAAGAAACTTTTTCCCGGTCGTATTTGCGTTTGCTTTCCTCGGAAAATTTCTTTGAATATTCCGCCTCTGTTTGTTGTTTTACCGGAACGGTTGTTTTCAAAAATTCGGATACTTGTCGGTCTGAAGTGGATTTGTCGGTTTGGACTTTGTTTGCAAAGTCTGACATTCTCCTTTCTTCGTAATTTTTTATTTGCTGTTCGAATCTGAGCCATGCATCGGCGTTGCCATTGGATAAATTATCAAATGCAGTCTTGAATTCGTTTCGATATTTATTGTATGCGTATGACACTTTTTCCATTCCATCGAGTTTTGAGAATTTGGCATCTTTGGGATGGTTTTCCTGAACAACTTTGGTGGTCTCGTTTGCTAAACGTGTTATTGTCTCGCTCGTCAATTCTTCAGATATAGTTTTCAGTCCTCCCATTCCCATACCCCGTTATTCTTAGGATCATTCTTATCAAAGACAATCGCATATGAAATTTTTTTGCCATTAACACCTTGAAAATCAACTATGGGATAGGTTTTGCCTTCATCCGACTTAGCAGTTCTGAAACCAATTATTTTCAAATCTTCGAATTTTTCAGCTCCCCCAGATTTGCACAGATTTTTCAAGGCAGCTACGAATCCACCGCCATTTTCAGAGATGAATATTAAGTCCCCAGTATAGTTTTTCAGGCTGTTGTCTTTTTGTATTATGAACACAATGTCGTTACCGAAATCGTGGCGAATATATTCATCGGAGATTTTGCCAAGAGTGTTGTATCTTCGTATATCTACGACTCCATCCGCGAACGGGAGTCTATCCTCAACTGTCCGATCTCGAATATTATCAACTATCAAAAGGCCATTTGCGCCGTTTATCAGCAGTGCGATTTTTTTCTGCGGGCCAGTGCCGAAGCGAATGAGTTCGATTTTTTGTGGAAAAACTTCCTTTCCATCTACAATTGGAGCTTTTATCTGCTTAAGTGCTTCTGCAAAATCTACTTTCGATTCATTCCCATTTTTGTAATATACATTGCAGATTGTGCTATTCGGCACCGGGCTTATATCATAAGTGTTTAATGACGCAGTAGAAGCACTAGTACTGGCGGCATTTGCCGTCTCATTTTTTGCAATAACTTTTTCTTCTTTCTTTTCATCATTCATTGCAATGTAATTCTTCTTAATTTTTTTATCATCATTTAGCGCCAAAAGATAGTTTGTTTTACGCGGAGTTTTCTCCATTATCTCATGTTTTATCTTTCCATTAACTTTCTCCTTTTCTTTTGAAAAAATTTTCACAGGTACAAAAGCCAAAGCAGAAATCACAAGAGAAGTAGCCGCAACAAGCCCAACTTTTTTCATCATTTTTCCTTCCACCATGTTCCAAAAGTAAGAAGCTGAAACTAAAAAACCTATCTAAATGCCATCAAAGTGCATTCGCCCAAAATAAAATTGCAAAATTAAAAAGAATTTATTGTTTCATAATCTTGAAATTATGAATTTCCCTGTCTTTGAGTCTGATAAAGTAGGCTCCATCCGGAAGATTGCCCACTGGTATTCTGCTTTCAGTGTTTCCTGATGGAATTTGGGCTTCTCCAACAACTCTGCCATAAAGGTCATAGATTTTTGCCTTTGCATCTGTTTCAAATGGCTCATCTGACTTTATGTAAATGTTGTCAAACGAATAGAATGCCCTGATTGAGTGATTATCAGTTGTAGCCTCAACTGATGAAATTGGACCTTTCTCTGTTACATAGCTAAAGGATGTATCAACTGCATTGTTGCTCAAATCCTTTGCACCAGTAATTGAAACAGTATAAGTTGAGCTATTGAACAAAGAGTCGGAGTAATTGAATATTGCAGTGCTATCCGCATTGCTATAGCTCACTGAGCCATTCAATGGAAGCACTGGACCAGGCTGTTGTGAAGAGTCTACTGGAGCCACTCTGTAAGACACCTTTATGGAGTTGATAACTGAATTTGGCTCCATTGGCTCTGAGAATTTCACAGATATTTTTGCCTTTACTGATACATTTTCTTCTCCTCCTTTTGGAGAAGATGCAATCACATAAGGTGAAGTGAAATCATAAACGGTTGTGTCCTTTGCGTAGCCATGTGAAGTGAAATTATAATTTATTGTCGGAATTCTTCTTTCATTGTCCCAGAACTTCATTGTAATTTTTTGATTATTTTCTATTGTCCAGAGGAAGTTGTTGGAGGTTAAAACTGGAGATGAATAAATTGTATCTGGCACATGTCCAATTGCAGGGAATCCGCTTGATACCTTAAATGCATAAATACCAGAAACATCAATTGTATCAATATTTCTCACAGAATCTCTGGCAAAATTTAACGACAATGCCTGTCCTTGGGAATTCCCACCGAAGAAAAACAATGAGGTTTTTCTTTCATTGAAATCATATGACTTAACTTGATCAAAAGCGATATGATCCTGTTTATCTACCTGCCCACTAATCATCGGCGGAGGATAAATAGAATTTGCAACTGCATAGCCACTACCACGCGCATCAAACCATCTGTCATTATCTACAAGAGTTCTAGTCTTATCATTTGCAAGAAACCATCCATAATGATAATACTTGTAGTAGTTTTTTCCTTCTTCTTTGACTTTTATTGGCCATATCTCCAACAAAAACTCGGTTGGATATATTGCACAATTACATGCGTCTGATGACATGTCATAAAATTTATTTGAAGTCTTATCTTCAGGATCTCTCAAATACACCTTTCCATGTAATGCAGAAGCAATAGTCGTATCAAAATTTCTAATTTTTGTTCCATCATTATACCACTGAGACGCTTTGATTTCCTGAGCGCCAACTATGCTGAAATCAATTCCAACCCAAGGCATATCCTTTGAAGCTGAAATTGAAAACTCATCAAATGGAGCAAATGAAAGAGTTGTAGTTGTAAGATTAGGAATAGTTGTAGGCACTATTGTAATTGAGTATAGGCGATAAACGGTGCCATCCTCACTCTTAGCTCCCTCATAGGAAAAGTCTATGTTTTCATATTCAAAGACTTGCCTATTCTTTTGCATCACTTTCGTAGGCTTATCCTTTTCTGCAATTATCTTCTGGAACTTTGCATTTGAATCCAGAGCAATTAGAGTAAATGATTTTTCATCTGAAGCCTCAAACTTGTATTTGGCAGCTGCATCTGAAGGAAAGAGCTGAACAATGTTTTTCTGAGCATCTCCAAAATAGTGCGGCAATTTGGCAGTATAGGAAACCTCAGAAGGAATTGCATTCTGCAATTGATCCACTTTGGATCTTAGCTTTATCTCAGCTTCTTGGGCATTTAATAGGAACTTTCTGGCAACTGATGAATCCCCCATGTAAACTTTGTTTATAGAAGGAACTCCTGAAACAAAATCTTTTGCAATCAATTTTGTGAAAAAAGTGTTGAAAGCTATAACTGCGCCTAATGCAACATATGTGCCAACTTTTGTTATAACATGTGGTGCTTTCATGTATATTCTAACACTAGCAAGATATATAAAGGCTCACTTGTGGGGAATGACGTAAAACATGGACAAGTCGGTTATCTGCATTTATTCCACCGACTTGTCCAGACTTCGCCGCTTCGGCGAAGCTGATGGAGAGAATTACTTACAAGTTTCTCCCGAACCCAAAGGATTTTTCGTTGGAGTTGAACCAAGAGGGCAACACCTATCATCTACTGCATCCCCATCTGAATCTGCTTTTTGTCCATCAGGGCAACAAACAGGAGCGCCTGGGGCCCCATCAGGAGCAAGCCAGAGTGAAAGCTTGCAATATTGTCCATCTACACATGCCGCAGGACAGCAGACATCTATGGTGGCACTGCCTATTGAATCAATACATGTGGCAGTTGGCATACAGCACACATCTGCTCCAACTGGATTTGATGGGGTTGCGCAGACTTGCCCTCCTTTGTTTGAACAGCAGTCTGAATTTTCTGAGAGATAAGCTTTTCCATCATAGGGGCGAGTGCAATCTGCATTTGCACAACAACCAGACATTCCACTTCCACCTATATTTTCACAATACATTTTTCCTCCGCTGATTGAGTCGTAATTTGGACAACAGTAAGTTTCACTGCCTCCGGAGGGAGTGTATGAGTAATCTGCGCAAGTCGTGGAGGAGGAACAGCATTCAGTAAGAAGAGTTGGAGATCCTCTTTCACAAACAGTCGTCCCAGTAGCACAACAAGTATATTTATTCGTTGAACCATCCTTTGCTGCAGAACCTGAGCATTGCCCACTTCCACAGCAAACATATGTATTTGGCGCTGATTTTGTCCAGCAACTTGTTTCTCCCAAAGTGCAACACTCAGTACACAATGGCGGTTCCGAGCTATCCAACAATGCTCTTGATTGTGGGCAACAAGAGTTATCCGCGCACTGATAATAGCTGGGTTCAGTGTAAGGCGCAGTTCCACAGCAAACATCCTGCTGGCTCACCGCCTCTTTTATACATAAAGAATTGTAACAGCAAGTTCCCGAGCAAACCATTTGAGTTCCGCCGCAATTATCACAGAACGGACCAGTATCACATTCTCCTGTTCCCGAGCAACCTATCGGATATCCGTCCGCATTATAGACAACTGCGCAATCCGTGTTGCAAACAACTGACGGGCAACACTCACCATAAAGCACTTGAGATTTGGCGCAACAGAGCTTCACATCCGTATTTGGATCCGGATCCGAAATGCAATCTTGCTCATCAGTACAGCATTCTGCAGAAGTATCATCCGCGCCAGTGCAATATTTATCTACTGGAGTTCTCTGGCAACACATATCTCCATAGCTTTCGCTTATGCACTCTTTTCCTACTGCACAGCAAGAATAAGTTAATGCGCTTCCATCAGCAGGAATAGAACATTGCCTCTCACTTGGACAACACAAAAATTCCTGAGTGGATGCATCAGTAGATGGAAGAGAACCGCATACAGAACCAGCTTCACAGCAAGTCAAATTCATTGTTTCAAATGGATCCGTTCCTCCAGGAGTGCCAGTATAACAAACTCTTGAGGAAATACAGCAAACACCTGAATTTATGCAGGCATAATAATCTGTTTTCGCACAGTCAATTGCACATTGAATGGTGGTTCCGTTCGCTTCAGTGCAAGCATTAAAGCAAGTCATATTTGTCTCTTCATTATCATCACAGCAAATGCCATTGCAGGAATTGTTAAACGAAATGGTCGCAGTGCCTCTTCCATAAGTTTGTGAATAAGAAAGAACCGAAGAGGATGGACAGCAAAGATTTCCGGAGGTTGCTCCATAAGTCCTATCTGCCTGACAAGTGTTTGAACTTGCACAACATTCGGTGTACAGCGTTCCATTCACATTTACTGTGCATGTTGCGGCAGGACAGCAAGTGCCTGTCAAATTTGCACAATATTCTCCCACATTACAGCAAACCGAACCGCTCACACCAAGAGGCGTTGTATACTCACACACATCAGATATATCACAAACCAATGTCCAATTTGAGCATTTGAGTGGAGATGGCAAAACATCCACGCAGGCTCCATCATAACAATATTGAGCGTCCTTGCAACAGAAAGAGCCGCATTGCTTTTTTACTGGGCATGAAGATGAATCAATGCAGGCAGTTGACAGCTTATCGCAAAGCTGTGTTGATGAACAGCAAATGGTAGAACCATCCGCTTTTACACATGCTTTTTGTGTAGAAGTGCAAGAAGTATCCACGCATTTTGTATTGCAAGACTGATTTTGGGCACAGCAATATTCATTGTTGCACATATACGATGTACCGGGGCAACAGTCTGTGCAGGCAACCGGAGCGGCAGTTGTGTCGCACACTTGCTTTGTTGGAGTTGCGCCTTCAGGACAGCAAAATGTGCCGCAGGCAGTTGTGTTTGCCGCGCAACCGACACATGAGTCGGAAGTGACATTATATATCTGCCCATTTGGACAGCAAAGAATTATTCCACTGCTATTATACTGCCTTTCTAATGGGCAACTGCAAGCGGAAGTGGTCAAGTTGCAATCGTAATTTGTCAAACAGCAGGTTGAGTTGCAAGCTACCGGAGTGGGGGAAGCACAGGACTGGCAAGTCTTTGAGGTTGAATTGCATTTTTGAGTTAAGCTATCACAGCAATATGTTATGTTATTTGTATCCGGTCCGCACGAAATGCTTGGCGCAGTGCAGGCTTCAAGACAGCTTCCGGAAGTCTCATTGCAATAAGAATAGGTCGGGCTTGAACAGCAATTTGAGGAGCCTGCAGGGCACAAAAAGCTTGGAGTGGTGCACGTGCTAACACAAGTGGAAGTTGCCCATGTGCAAATTTCATCATCGCCACAGCATACTTGGTTGCAAGCGGTTGAGGTTGGAGAGGTGCACGATACGCAGCTTCCATCAATGCATGCTTGGGAGGCCGAACAGCACTCATAGGCGTCTGCGGCATCCGGACCGCAAATTCTGCTTGGAGAAATGCAGGCAGGAGTTGCGGTGCATGCGCCTTCAAAGCAAACTTGAGGAGAAGTGCAGCATGTGCCGTTGCAAATTGAATTTGGAGGAATACATGTGGTGCCATTATTGCAATTTGCGGATGGAACACAATGCGCACTGTCTGGACAGGGAATTGTGCCCGAGGGGCATCCATTGCTTCCCAATCCTGCCGAATCATTCAATCTGTTTGAGCGCTCTACCAATGGGATTGCACCGAATTGTTGTTGAGATGCGAGAGTTGAATCGTAGATGAATGTGAGATTTAATTCAAATACGTTTGGCGGAATGTAAAAAGTTGGACCTGATTGAAAGCCTTGAAGTAGAATTGTTATTTTGTTTCCGGGGCTTAGAACTATTTGCTGATCGGACGCTTTTCCCAAATAGACTCCGTTGCTTTTGTATACATCTGTGAAATTGCCTAATGGAACATTTATTTTTCTAATTGTCACCGGCTCGTTTGTCGGATTGATTAATTCCATTGACAGATTTATTTCAATCGAATTTTCTGCAGGGGGCATTGCATAAACCAATCCATATTCATTCACTTTTATTGGTGAGGCGGTGCCCCGCCAGTATGCTTTTGATTGTCCTATTTTCAAATCGGAGGAGTCAACAAAATATCCTAAAAGAGAGGCGGCATAAATTGTTATGATGAGCATTATGCCAAGAAAAACAATTAATTCGATTGAGACTTGGGCTTTTACCATGAGGACAAAGCTCGGCGATTGTTTTTATTGGTTGCCATAACGGGCTTTTTTTGTTAATAAAACAGTTGCACATCAGTTCATTTTGGCAGACCCGATGAATCAAGCCCTATCCCTTCACAACTGCCAGTGGAATCATTCTCGCAACCGCTTTGGACAATCCAGCCGATTCAACTGAAGATACAACTGCATCCACGTCTTTATATGCGCCTGGCGCCTCTTCAGACACAAGCCCAAGCTCAGTCGCCCGAACAAGAATATTTTTATCAGCCAAATTCTTTGCAACCTGTTCCCCAGTCCACATACTCTTTGCCGCATGCCTTGACATATTTCTTCCGGCTCCGTGGCATGTGCTTCCAAAAGTCTTATCCATCGCGCCTTGCGTTCCAACAAGCACATAAGATGCCGTTCCCATGCTTCCGGGAATAATCACCGGTTGCCCAATATCTCTATACTTAGATGGCAATTCTCTTCTTCCGGCGGCAAATGCGCGTGTAGCGCCCTTTCTATGTACACACACATTCATCTTCTTTCCATCAACATTATGCTCCTCAAATTTGGCAATATTGTGGCACACGTCATAAATCAAATTCATATCTTCGCTTGTGCCATTTCCAAATGTTTCATCAAATGCCTCGCGAACCCAGTGCATCATGAGCTGTCGGTTGCAGAAAGCAAAATTCACTCCGCATCGCATCGCGCCCAAATATTTATCTGCTTCAGGCGAGCCAATCGGCGCACAGCAAAGCTCCTGGTCCGGCAATTGTATTTTATACTTTTTACCTGCCTCATTCATTTCGCGAATAGAATCATCGCAAATCTGGTGCCCGAATCCGCGCGAGCCGGAATGGAGCATCACGACAATTTTTCCCTGTTCCAGTCCGAATTTTTTTGCAACGTCAGGCATCAAAATCTTTTGCACTTCTTGCAATTCAATGAAATGATTTCCCGCGCCGACAGTTCCAATCTGCGGCCTGCCTCTGCTTTTTGCACGCTGGGATAAATTTTTCCAGTTTGCATCCGCAATGCATCCGTTCTCTTCACAAAGTTCAATATCCTCTTTTCTTCCAAATCCCTTTTCAATAGCCCAATTAACTCCCTGTGTTACTGCCTGCTCAAGCTCTTTTTCCTCAAGTCTAAGCTTTCCTTTTACGCCCACTCCGGAAGGAACGTTTGTAAATATTTTTTCAATCAATTTCTTTTTCTTGGGTGAAAGATCCTTCACACTCAAATCGGTTGACAAAAGCCTAACCCCGCAATTTATATCATATCCAACCCCTCCCGGGCTTACTACTCCTCCATTTTGTGGATCAAATGCCGCAACTCCTCCAATCGGAAATCCGTATCCTTCGTGTCCGTCCGGCATCACCGCCGCATACTTTACAATTCCCGGTAGTGTCGCAACATTTTTCAATTGCCCAATGGTCCTGTCGGTTCTCATTTTTTCCATTAAAGCCGGATTTGCAAATATTCTTGCAGGCACTCTCATCTGCCCTTCTTTTTCAATTTCAAACACACAATCTTCAGTCATTTTCATGAATAGCCCTCTAAAGTTTTAGTATATTAACATCTACCTGATTAAGGTTATAAATCTCCTCTGCATGCCAAAAGCATGGCATTTGCCAACATAAACGCAGGCGCAGACCAGTTTAGTTTGACTTCCAAATATACCGAAAGCGCGAAAAAGGCTTTTGAAAATATTCTAAATACGCAAAATTTGCCGCGTCAGACTTATATTGCAATAAATTTCCTGCTTACCGATTCCAAAACTTGGCAGCGGCTTGTGCAAGGGCAACCGATTTCTTATACCGAATTTATCGGCAATTCAATTGACCAGTTCAAAGTGATAAAAGATGCGGCCAATGTATTGAGAAAATTCGGATTTGAAGTTCAAATCGCCGCACCTCCGGGCGGAACAATCTCCGTTGACATTTGGCTCAAAGCATCCGCAGAAACAAAAGATGCCATCTCCAAAAAAATTTATGGCGGATTTCATCCGCTTGAAATAGTGCCGCCGCAAAAGAAGGAGAAAATTTCCAAAGAGCCGACAGAATTTGTTCCAAAGCCAAAGGAGAAAATTTTGTCGCCAAAGGAGAAAATTTTGTCGGAACCAAAGATTGCGCCGGATATTTCTGTGAACGAGCTTAAATTTACAAAAGCAAAGCGCAATTTCCCGGTTTCAAATAAGCTTGACTTTTCAAAAATAAATCAGCCCGAGCAAAAACTCGTATTATCCGAGCCGGTAATTCCAAATGCCGAGCCGATACTGGGAGAATCTTCAGGCATAGGTTATACTCCATACAAATATACTAAGGGAAGAGAAGAATATACTACGCAAAAAGAAGAACAAAAAAATGTAAAACTGTCTTTAGTGAAAATCCAAACTGGTCAGCGGGGCGGAGATACTCCTGCGGATGCGCTCTCGAGGACAAATTTCTATTATGTGAACAATGACGGAATGCAAATAGAACTTGAAGACAAGAAATTGCCCACTTTTCAAGCGCAGAATATATCTTCAACAATTCAGAATTCAATTTTGAATTTAATATTTCCAAAAGAGAAAATGCAGACTCTTCCAAATACGGAATTTGGCAGTTTTATTCGTTCACTGCAATCTCGTTATACAAAAGATATAACTGCAACCGTGGGTTTTCTAACTCAAATTTCATCTGGCAATGTGGAATATACGTTATATAATTCAGGATTTGGGCAAGCAAATTCCGGGGAATTTGCAAACAACATTTTATTTCTTAAATGGGCAAAGACAGGTATTGATGGGAACGGAAGACCATTCCTGCTCATAGATAAAAATGCAAAAGACGAAATCACAAAGCACGAACTTTCTCATGATACTGAAGTTTCTTTTCCATCTTATGTTTGTACTACCATGCCTACCGGAGGCGTTGTTCTCCTTGAAGGAAAGGCTGAAAATGGCAAATGGATTCAAACTAGCTTGATAAATGAGGAATCTCTCAATCAGATTCGAAATATCTATCTGTCAGATATTCACAGTGTGCAATATTTGTTGTCTCAGTCTAATTTCGGTGCGAGTCTAAATATTTCTTCTCGTTCTAAGAAAATGGTTTCGGCTGCAGGAAAGTTTGAAAGCCTTCAAGCATCTCTTTCAGACAACTCTCTTTTTGTTCCTTTGATATATACTGCTCTAGATCTTCTTTCGGAGAACGCTTCAAAAATGGATTCTGTCTGGATAGAATCAGTACCATTCTATTCTTTTTCTAAGTTTTATTCAAAAAATCATTTTCTTGTATTTGGCAAATCCGGGGATGATTATTTTGTAGTTGATTCTCAATCTTCAGTTAGAGGAAAAGGAAAAAGCGAAATTGAAGCTATGAAAGACATGGCAACCTCTGGCTTTTGCAATAGCGGTGTCTATTACTATTTTGACAAACCTTATGGTTCTGAACCTAAAGGAAAACCCGTAGAAATAGTTGCCGTGCCTGCAGAAAACAGCTGGGTGTACGATGTTTCCAAGGTTCTATCATCTACTCTCACTGCCGGTTATCTTTTCAGGCATAATCCATATGCTCAAATTGCAGGGGTTACCGGTTCTGTAATACGCACCATTCAGGATAGTGTTGACCGTGAGGATAGAGTTTTTCATAAGGGAGAAAAATTCGAATGGAAAAGTGGCGATGGCTATTTTCTTGCTGCAGATGCATTTTTTGTGTCTGGTGCAATTATAGGTTTATCCAGATTCTCATTTCTCTCAGCAGTGCCTCAACTCAAACCAATTGCAACTTTTGCAGGTTTTGGTGGGTTCGCCATATTAACTGGTTTTGGTATATCTGAAGACTACAAGGAATTCAACAAACAAATCGTTGAAGAAAAATCCAATCATGGAAAACCACTGTCCTACGGTTCAGGGCTCCTTGGAAATTTGGGGGATACCAAAAATAATCTTCTTAATATCTATTCAAAATCAGTATATGGTAAATCTTTTAGTGAATCAAATGAGGTAGCGCTTGTTAATGAGGTGCAATCAAACTGGATTCGATATATTGAATCTGCTCTATCCTCACAAACTCCTCTTGGTCTTGAAAGTTTGGAAGTCAGGGCTTTCGAACGCGCTATATTGCTGGGTCGTATAGATTGGATTGAGAAGAACTGGGTGTCAATAGAACAAATGAGCAAACTGCTCAACTGGTCTGTTAGTGATACTGTGCTTGAAGTTTTGATGTTTGGCGGTCCAAAAACTGAAAATTCATTATCATCTACTCTGGGGCAGATAAACAATCTAACTGGTCTTGGAAATGAGAATTTCAAACTCTCTGCCGAATACCTTTCAAATAAACATTCAGATATTTTTCATGTCAATGTAAATCGAATAAAAGAAGATCTCGAGCTCGGATGGATACGTGGCGAGCTACCTACATCTGATATAAAAACCGCATCCTATAATCAAATCAGATTTTTACATGAAAACAAATAATTCGCATTCATTTGTTCCGGAATACAAACATTTTTATTTTAAATTAACATATACTATTTCATTCTATAACACTTAATTGGATTGTTAATATGTCAAAATCAAAAAACACCCTGAACGCAGTATCAAAACTGTTTTTGTTAGCAACGATGGGGTATTTTTCCTCAGCCAAACCGCTAAATGACGGAATTTATAAAGATTACGCCCCTAATCGCCAACAGAGGGATTCCATGCTGTTTCAGTTGAGCTCGATGCAGAAGCCAGAACACTCACGGGGCTTAGATTATTACAAAGATGTTTCAGTTCAAAAAACAAATACCCCTCAATATCAGCAATCAGGTATACTTGCCGGCAACTTTTTTGGAAGTTTTTGGTCAAGTGTCGAAACAGTAGCTGAGGCTGTGGTATTGGGTAGTATGGCGTTATCTCTTTATAGGTCTGCAAGGCAACGTGTATCTGATGTAAGAGCTGTCGGAAAGGAACAATATGCATCCTCGTTTTTTGCGAAATACGAAGAAACACTTAAAGCGGCAACTGTGAACAATCCTCAAATACAAGCTGGGTTGTTAGACGTAGCAAAGAAAAAAGGTATCACCATAGAGGCTCTAAAAGATCAGTTGTGGCTTCAAACGACCAAAAATTTACTCTTCAAACCGGCCGAATGGTCTGCGTTGGAAAATGCGGCTAAAACTACAAATGATGCAAATACTACTCTCAGTAGTGCCGTTGTTTCAGCCAGGCTTTATGAGTCGGTGGAGCACCATATCATGGATGAAACAAAAAACATCCGTGCAAAATTCAATGGAAGGGGCGGGTATTCTCTCAAAACAAGATTACCAACCGCTTTTACCCGGGCTCTTACAGATGTAGGTGTTGAATCAACTATCTATACTATCAGTGCGCGCTCCGAATCATTAAAATTAGTAAGCGAGATGCAAAGTTTTGCTCGGGAAGTGAAATTTGTATCTCTCTATGGAGCCGAACTAAAGAATCTTGCTATAGGTGCCGGTGACTGGGCTCTGAAATTTTTGGAGGCAGTTTATTTGCCTTCCAGATTAGAGGGAGAAAAGGCAATGAACTTTCTTGCAACTGCAATAGCTAAAGATGGTTTTTGGGCAAAGATCGCAAGCGAAGAAAAGGTTAAAACATGGATAGATCAAACTTACCCTGCCAAAAAAGGAGAAGTACGCGATGCGAATTTCTACACTAATCACTTACAAAATAAAACCGTTCAAGAAGAACTTCTTAAAAATACGGAAACAAACGCACTTTTCTTGGAAAGAGCTCGCCCGTTTTGGAACAAATGGGGGAAAACGGTTATAACTACTATGGGCACAGTTGCACTGGCCGCAGGTGTGTATTATCTTGTGAGCAGTATTTCGGAAGACTCCAAATCTGAGAAAACTGTTAAAACCCCCGATTTCAAAACCCGCAAACAAGCCCAAACAGATTCTGTAAAAACCAAGGCGCTTTTAGATATCTCAAAACTTGAAAATTTCGGGGATATTCTAAAATATGTCTCGGCTTACCATTCTTACAATGATATGAAATTCCTTCTCAACGCCTCCCTTGGCAAGAGCCAGCCTGACTTTGTGAAGAGAGCAAACTATGGCAGTACCGAACAGTTCTGTTTCTACCGCTTTGATAAATCCGCATCCCAGCTTGTAAAAGACAATGCAAAACAATATCAAGCTTCTATTTTCGTACCTGTAAAAAAACCCGGCGAACCCGGTTTTAGTGTCTATTTCGGAGTACAGCCCGGAAGCACCGGCATGCCTCAAATAGGTTTCCAATCAGATGGAAGCATAACTTGGGAATTTGGCGAAAAGGCAACAATCGGAAAATTCCAAGCAGGTCAATTCTACTGGGCGTCAATAACAATTCTTCCGCCAACCGCAGAAAATCCGAGAATGGCAAGAATAGAAGTATTTAATCAAAATGGTCAGAGGGTTGAGCTTGAGAATCCTGCAAATGGACAGAGGGTGCAAACTCTTATATTAAACACATCAGAGGAATTCAACAGGCTTTTCAATACCCAAGACCAGTTTATTGAGGGAGTTAAAGTAATGCCTAGCGTTACAATAACCAACCCCGTCCAAAAATAAACAGACTAAATCTTTAGCCTCTATTTTTATTTTTTACATTTATGTTGATGCTCATGCAGTTGCAAAAATTTCTCCCAATTCTTGCGATTCTCTCAATACTACCAATCTGGATTCTTCCGGTCGCACCTCTTCTTGATTGGCCCGCGCACATGGCAATAGCAAAAGGTGTTTTTGAATCATTAATCGGGCACGGAGTAAATCAATATTATTACACTTATTTCGGATTTTTGGGTTATTCTCTCATAACCCTTATGCTTGTTGCATTCCAATTTCTCTTCAGTCTTGAATTCTCCGCAAAAATAGTGTTAAGCATAATATTGCTCACGGGTCCAATTTGTTGGTATTATTTTTTCAAAACACTTGACCCTTCAAAACAAAATTTGTGGGTATTGTCATTGATATTAAACAGCTCAATGTTTTTCTATCTGGGAACAATTAATTTTCTTCTCTCAATAAATCTTGCGCTTGTTTTGATAGCGTTTGCCCTTTCGCATATAATATATAAGAAAAAGCAAAATGCGCTCATTTTCATGGCGCTTGCACTGCTTGTTTACATGGCGCACGGCTATACTTTTTTCATTTCATGTGCAATAATCTATTCTTTCTGGGCGTATTATCATTTCATAAAAGGGCAGAAATCATCGGTTCAAATTCTTGCATTTACGCTCGTAGTGCTGTTTGCGATGATAAATACGCTGACCAATCCGACAATGGAGCGGGATTTGTCCAATCAGCTTCAGATATACAAATGCGCGGGTTCGCTCTGGTCCGAAAACGATTTGAAAGCGACTTTTGATTCGTCCGCTTTTCCAAAGCTTTTTTTGGGCAGTCTTCTTTCAATAAGAAATCCATTCCATTTTCTATATCCAGTATTTCCGCTTGAGCATTTATTTCTTCTTTTTGCATTTGTAATATTTATTTTTACAATCGTGCTTTTGCAAAAGTACGGGGTTAAACAATCCTATGTGCTTGCATTGAAAAAATCAGGCGAGCTTTCAGCAGAATTTAATCTTGCATATCTGGCAGTGGCGCTTGCAATGCTTTTACATTTTTTCATAATGCCCGACTGCGTAATAGTTTGCGACATTTACTCAAGAAGCATTCCCTTCTTTTTTGTGTTCCTCATATTATCCATAAAAAGCAAAAAATTTGCAAAAGCCCTATTTTTTGCATCCATAGCTATCATAATAATCAACCTAATCTTTCAGGCAAATGTATTTTATTCGCTCTTGCCTCTGCAAACCCAAACACTGTCAAAGATACAGTTGATTGCAAATTCTACCTCATCAGGTTCAACTCTTTTTATAATTCCCGCGGAATGGAACTTCCCATTCAAAGAGCAAGGGTATCTGTTTTACAAAAACGCGCATTACAACGCGCTCATTTTTGCGTACAATCCCTCCCTATATGTTTCAGGCATGTTTCTCACTCAAGACACTTTTATTTTGCGCTCTAATATGCCTGTTTTTGATGAAAAATATCTTTTGCCAAGCCCGTACTCCGACAAGGGCAAGGACTTTGTTATATGTTATTCAAATATCTCTAAAAAATTCGATTATCTCGTAAGCGAGAATATCACTTTGGTTCCAAACGATGGCAAAAGCATATTGGTTTTTTCAAAGAACTCAACAAGTAAAAAATAAAAAAAAGATTCGGGCCCGGTGGGATTTGAACCCACGGCTTTCTGGTTGCTTCGGCATTTTCCGCGCAATTGCGTGAGTGCTATAAAAGCCAGACACTCTAGCCAAGCTGAGTTACGAGCCCAGAAACAGAATACCAATTAAGACATTCTGATGCAATCTATATGCAAAACAAATATATAAAAAGCTAAACAAGGCTTCTCAGTCCGCAAATACTCGGTTTTTTCCGGTATTTTAATTTACCGTCTGGTTTATGTATCTACTAATCGTAATTTATTCAATGAATAAAAGTTGATTTTTATGCATCAAATCTTTGAAGGCGTGTATCAGGCAAACAACCGATTTTACACAAAAAGCTTTGCCCCCGGCACGAGGGTATATGGCGAGCGAATATTGGAATACGATAACGAGCAATATCGCGAATGGGACATTTTCAAATCCAAATTAGCAGGTGCAATCAAAAAGGGATTAAAGTCCCTTCCGATAAAACCAGGCTCCTTGGTCCTATATTTGGGCGCATCAACAGGCACAACCCCATCTCATGTATCCGATATTGTCGGGCAAGACGGCGGCGTATTTGCAGTTGAATTTGCACAACGCTCAATGCGCGATTTGGTAAAAATCTGCGAGCAGAGAAAAAATATGCTTCCGATATTTGCGGATGCAAATCAACCTCAGCTATATTCTGAATACATCAACGAGAAAGTGGACGTATTATACCAAGATGTCGCACAGCCAAATCAGGCGGAAATATTGGTAAAAAACGCAAATGCATATCTAAAATCCGGCGGCGAGGCAATGCTTTGCATAAAAAGCCAGTCAATAGACGTTACGCAAACGCCCGAAGAATCTTATAGGCAAACATTGGAAATTTTGGAAAAAGCAAACTTTGAAACTCTACAAACCCTAATTTTGGATCCCTATGACAAGGACCACATGTTCTGGCATGGAAGAAGGTAATTTTTTTCTTTTTTTGGGTTAACCCTATCCTCAACCGCCGCGCGGTTGGCACTTTGTTTCTTTTTGGGGTTACCCCTAGACCTTTTTCTTTTCAAAGAAAAAGGGCTGGGGATGTTCTGGCATGGAAGAAGATAATCATTTTTCTTTTTTTGGGGTTAACTCCCCAGCTTTTTTCTTTTCGGGCATTTTGTATTATCTCCTCGTTAAAAATTCATTTGTCTTTTAAATCTTATCCTCCTTTCTACTTTCATATTTGGGGTGCTCAATTATGAAAAATGTGCTGTGGTTTAGCGAGATTGACAAGTCAAGCATTCCTCTCGTCGGGGGAAAAGGCGCGAATTTAGGAGAAATGGCAAGAGCAAACTTTCCTATTCCGCCCGGGTTTTGCGTAAGCGCGCAGGCATATTTCAATTTTATACAAAAAAACCAGCTGGAGCGATTTATTCGGGAAATGACTGAAAATCTTGACATTGAAAATTCAGCCGCACTCACAAAAGCTTCAGAAATGATAAAATCCAGAATCCTTTCCGGAGACATTCCAAGCGATATCAGAAACGATGTTATCTCTTCATACAAAAAAATGTGCGGTCAGCGCGAGGAAGACGACGTTTATGTCGCCGTACGCTCATCTGCAACCGCGGAAGATTTGCCGGAAGCATCTTTTGCAGGTCAGCAATCCACTTTTCTAAATGTGTCCGGCGGCTCCGAAGTATTGCAGGCGGTAAAAGAATGCTGGGCATCCCTGTTTGAAGCAAGGGCAATTTATTACCGAACCACAAACAAATTCGATCATCTAAAAGTCGGGCTCTCCGCCGTAGTGCAGGAAATGGTGCAGTCCGAGGTTGCGGGAGTAATGTTTTCAGTGGATCCGTTCTCGCAAAAGTTGGACACAATCTCAATTGAAGGCGCGTACGGATTGGGCGAAGTGGTCGTGTCCGGCTCTGTCACCCCCGATCGATATCTCGTGAAAAAAGGCACATTTGAAATCGTGCAAAAAGATATTGCCAGTCAGTCATGGGCTCTGATGAAAGTCCGCACAAAAAATGAAAAAGTGGATGTTGACAAAGACATGATGGAGCGGCAAAAGCTTACTGATGATCAGGTAATCGAGCTTGCAAAAATCGGTGCAAAAATAGAATCCCATTACAGAAAGCCACAGGATATGGAATGGGCATTGCAAGACGGCACATTATACATCGTGCAATCAAGACCAGTCACCACTCTTACTGGAAAAGCGCTGGAAGCGGTAAAAAGCGGGGCATTTGAAAAAATGCTGCAAAACAATTTCAGCAATATGGAAGTTACTGTTAATCAGGCGATAACCGAACGGGAAGCGTCAAATGCCGCAAGAAATCAATCGGCAAACCAGAGCACAAATTCGGGCGGCTCGCAAGCAAGCAGTTCGCGCAGTTCGCAAATAGATGAAAGCTATTCAAAAGGAGGTGAGCAAGTGCAGGAAAAATCTCAATCAGACGCGGGTGCAATAGATATTGCAAATGCAAAAATAATTCTTTCCGGTCTTGCATCTGCTCCCGGAGTAGGCATTGGTAGAGTAAGGATACTTGCCTCTCCCGAAGAAATGGGTAAAATGCAAAAAGGCGAAGTGCTTGTAACCGAAATGACCACTCCCGATTACGTGCCGGCAATGAAAAAGGCGGTCGCAATAATAACAAACACTGGTGGAATGACATGCCATGCGGCAATAGTTTCAAGAGAATTGGGCGTTCCATGTATCGTCGGTACAAAGAATGCAACTTCCGTTCTTCACGACGGACAGCTCATCACCGTTGATGCGGTAATGGGCAAAGTATATGATGGCGAAGTCATGCTTCATAAGCCTGAAAAAGATGAGGCAGGCGCGCACGGTCCTCTTGGTTTTGCAGGCTCCACCTACGTCCCAACCGGCACAAAAATCTATGTGAATTTGGCGGAAGTGGATTTGGCTCAAAAGGTTTCAAAGCTTCCATGCGATGGCATCGGGCTTTTGCGGGCAGAATTCATGATTGCGGACATTGGTCAGCATCCAAAGAAAATAATCCGCGAAGGCAGGCAACAAGAATTCATTGACAAACTCGCCGAGAAGATGCGCATATTCTCAAGCTCATTCTATCCCCGCCCCGTAGTGTATCGCGCAACCGATTTCAAAACAAACGAGTATCGGAATTTGCAGGGCGGCGCCGAATTTGAGCCCGAAGAATCCAATCCGATGATGGGCTACCGCGGCTGTGCGAGATATATTGCCGAGCCGGATGTTTTTGCAATGGAGCTTCAGGCAATAAAGAAAGTGCGTGAAGAATTCGGGATGAAAAATCTCTGGCTCATGATTCCTTTTGTACGCAGAATCGGCGAAATTCGCGCAATAAAGGACATGCTCAAGGAAAACGGAATACACCGCACCCGCGATTTCAAGCTTTGGATTATGTGCGAGGTTCCATCCACGGTGGTGCTCATTGACGAGTTCTGCCAGGAGGGAATTGACGGAGTCTCAATCGGCTCAAACGATTTGACTCAATTAACTCTTGGAATGGATAGGGACAATGCCACACTGGCGGAAGGCTTTGATGAGCGCAATGCCGCAGTTCTAAAATCAATCGAGCGCGTGGTAAAAGAATGCAACAAATACGGCGTGACCGTATCATTGTGTGGGCAGGCCCCGAGCGTTTATCCCGACTTTGCGGAAAAGCTTGTGGAATACGGAATCACTTCAATGTCCGTGAACCCTGATGCTGTAGAGCGCACAAGAAGAATTGTTGCATCTGCCGAAATGAAGGTGCTTCTAAAGCGGCTTTCAAGGCTTGAGGAGAAATCCTCATCCTCAAAGCCACATTTGGAATCCGATGATTAGATTGATAGAAATATAAATAAACACATAATTAGGCATTAACCGGATAATTCAATAGTAAAATAAAAATAGTAAAATAAAATAGTAAAATAAGGCGACCAATCATAAGTAAAGGTGCGTAATGGACCTCATAAACCAGTTTTTTTTCTCATTCGGGATTTTCTCCATTTTCGCCCTATTCGGAGGACTAATCTCCGCAAGATGGAGACAGCCTGCAATCGTAGGTTTTTTGCTGGTCGGTGCGATTGTCGGTCCGAATATGCTCGGGCTCATAAATGACAATGAAGTAATAGAATTATTGGCGGAATTTGGTGCCGCTCTTTTATTGTTTTCAATCGGACTTGAGTTCTCATTAAGCCGGCTTCTTGGTTCAAGCATACGCGCAATGATTGTGGCGTCCGGAATTATGTTCGTGCTTTTTATAGCCGGCTACGAAGCTGGCATTTTCCTGGGGCTGGGTTATTTTGAGAGCGTCATAGTCGGCGCATGTTTTTCATTTTCCTCAACTGCGGTGTTTGTGCGAAATTTGAACCATCATAAACTGCTGGACTCTCCGCAGGTGCCACTGCTCATATCCGTGCTCGTGCTTGAAGATATAGTCGCGGTCACTGTCCTCACAATTTTTTCCTCAATAAAAAACGAATCGTTAGGTTCTCTCCCCTCGTTAAATTCGGTGCTCCTTCCGATATTTTTCTCGCTTATAATAATGGGGTTTGTATATCTTGTGCTTAAACGCCTGCTTGAGGGATTTGTAAAAGTCTTTTCTCCATATCTGACTGATGAATATGTTATTTTGCTTGCATTGGGCCTCACAGTCCTTCTCTCTCTTCTCTCCGCAGTAATCGGGCTTGCACCATCAATCGGAGCTTTTATATCTGGTAGCATTCTTGCTTCCCTATCAATCAGAAATGCCGTGGAAAAAAGTATGTCTCCGTTTTCTCTTGCATTTTCTTCCTACTTTTTCCTCTCGCTCGGGCTTCTTATTTCTCCCGCAAACTTTTTCGCATACTTCTTTCCGATATTGGGGTTGTCGATTCTTTTCGCTGCAGCTGCGTTCACAATTACAACTATTATGGTTTATTTTGCAGGCTTTAATTTCAAGCATGCGCTCGTATCCGGAGTATCGTTTGCGGTCATAAGTGAATTTTCGCTTTTGCTTGCAAAAGAAACTGCGCCTCTTATGCCAAATTTTGACCTTATATCCATACTTTCGGTAATGATTCTCATAACCACCTTCATTTCCTCCATCTTACTTGCCGCAAGGCAGGGCTTGTTCATGTATCTTACCAGATTTCAGTCAATTCGTATATTTTCCGCAATTCCGGCAATGCAAAAATATGTCGGGGATATTATATGCGAGTTTGAAGGGCGCGGGCAATATATGTTGCAGGCACGCACGATATTCGTATCAAGCCTGCAATACACAAAGAATTTTGTCGTGCTCGGCGCTTTCCTTTTTGTATTTTTGAAAATATTTGGAAATATCAGCGTAGTGCTCTTTGGTTTGTATTTGCATATTTCCTACATCATATTGCTTATAATCAGCCTTCTCTTTTTGCCGACAGTAGTGCAAATATTAATGCAATTTTCGCTTCTTGCAAACGCGATTGTGGTGGTATTTACCCGAACCCATCCAGGTGACACGACAACCGGCTGGAGGCTTTTGAGAAACGCGGTTTTATTCATATTCTTTTTGGCATGCTTTTTGTTATTGCCCCCATTCTTTAGCATCCTAAAGCTCCCTTCGGAGCTCTCTCCGATTATTTTCATCCCCTTGTTTGGAATGCTCGTGCTTCTATGGGACAGCGCATCCGCATTTATTACAAAGTTTTCAAGCATCAGAAAACGGCATTACTGAATGAATATTCGGGCAAAGTGTTAAATACTCAAAATTCCATTATCTATAAGAATTGAAGGTGCGGACTTATATGAGAATTTTATTGCAGTTTCCACAAGGTCTCAAGCAGTATGCAACTGCAGAGCTTGAAAAATTTGAAAAAGAAGGGCACGAGGTGTTTCTTTCCTCCTCTCCTTGCTGGGGCGCTTGCGATTTGGCATTGGACGAGGCAAAAAAGCTGGGTGCAAAAAAGCTGATTCATTACGGACATTGCAAATACCACGAGCCGACGGAAAAAGGCATTGAAATAGAATATCGGCTTTACCCAATAACAATTGATTTGTCCATTCTTGATAAATCATTGCCAAAAATAAAGCAGTACAAAAAAATCGCATTGGTTACTACTGTATCTCATATTCATCAACTTGATGAAATGAAAAAAATATTGAAAAATGCAGGGCACGAGGTTTTCACTTCCAAGGGCAAATTGGCAACAATGCAGGGGCAGGTGCTTGGATGCGATACATCTGCGGCATCTTCTCTCAAAGACGATGTTGATGCGATTGTATATATCGGCGGTGGCGAATTTCATCCTCTCGGAATCGGCGGCGAAAAACCGGTTTTGGCGGTAAATCCATACGCAAAGGAAAGCTATTTTCTAAATGAAAATATGGAAAAAAAGCGCAAAAAAGAAATGGGCATGCTTATCGCGGCTTCGCAGGCAAATTCGTTTGGCATTTTGCTTAGCATCAAATCCGGGCAATTTCGGCTTGCGCAAGCAGAGACAATAAGAAAAAAGCTCAAATCATTGGGGAAAAATTGTGCAATTTTAGTTTCTTCAGAAATAGATTTTGACTCGCTAAAGGACTTCAATGCGTTTGACGCGTTTATCACAACTGCCTGCCCTCGCCTCGTGGATGATTTTCAACGAATTGAAAAGCCGATTGTAAATATATCTCAAATACCCAAGCTCGTTGCACTAATGAAGCAGATTTCATAATTAGTTTTTAGCCATTCCAGCTATCTATTTCCTCATTTTCAACCCGAATTTGTGCCAGAAGATTCTTTGCCCTCTCCAACGCATCAATTGACTCTTCTTCAGGCAAATACTTGCTCTTTGCATCTTTTGTTTTTTGAGCAACATTTGGTCTTTGAATAATATCTGTTTTAGCCGCCATCTCTTTCGTCTTTTCGCACTTCTCGCATTGTTCTATATAATAAATTACGAATCTTAGCAATTCGAATTTTGTAAGAAGCTTCAGGTACATCTCAAACCTGGTTTCCCTAATCAGCTTAATTATTTTTTTATCGTTATGACTATAGTCTTCTAGTTTTTCAATTTCAAAGCATTCTCCACTATATGGGTCTTTGAGCCTTATTCTGTCCTTTTCTGCAGGTATTTTCTGGCCCACAGGCGTTTTTTGTGAGAATACTCTCTTCGAGGCATTAGTTCTTACTATCTGTCCATCCGAAGTCATCTTCATGTTTATATCTATGCTAACACACTATAAAATAGTTTTGCCCGTGTTATCCTATATTTTTTCTTAATTTTCTATTATACGAAATCGCGAACCTGTGCGCCTCATCCCTGCATCTTTGCAGTAAGTGTAGTGCCTCATTATTTTTCTTCATTTTAATCGGAACAATCAAATCTATCCCGTACACCAACTCTTCTTTTTTGGCAATTGAAAAGAGCGGAATTTGTAAATTAAGCTGTTCAAGCGCGTTTTTAGCCGCGTGCAATTGTCCAAGCCCACCGTCAATTAGTATGATATCTGGCATGGTTTCTCCTTCATCCAAAAGCCTGCGGTATCTTCGGAACACCACTTCCTTAATGGATGCGAAATCATCTTGTCCCACAACACTGCGAATTTTGAATTTTCGGTAATTTTCTTTTTTGGGCTTTGCATTCACAAACTGCACCATTGAGCCTACGACGTCATTCTCCCCAAGGTTTGAAATGTCAAAGCATTCAATCACAAGTGGTAATTTCAAAAGCGAAAGCTCTTTTTGCAACTGTACAAGCGCAACATCTGCGCCGCCGGCTTTCTCAAGCATAATATTTTTCTCAATAAGTTGCATGAGCTCTGCCCGATGTCCGTGGGCAGGCATTTTATTCACGTGTGCCGAGCCGTTGCGCAGGCGGGAAAAATGGTTTTCAAGGGCATCCGGCTCACTTGGCATTTTATTCACATAAATATTTTTTGGAGGAATCCGCGCTTCGTAGTAGCGTAAAAGAAATTGCCCAATCGCGTCTTGCCCAACAAATTCAAAATCAAATTTCTGCCTGTCCCTAATCACGCCATGAATCATTTTCCATACCTGCACTTTTGCATTCGCATCGGATTCAAAAATCACAATATAATCCTCATCTTTATCTTCTATCTCATCCATTTTCTGCTTTGTGCCAAGCCCGCCGAGAGCGTGCAACGCATTTCGCAAAATAATCGCTTTTTCAAAATTTTGCGCCGCGGATTCTTTGCGCATTTCCTGCTCAAGCTCATCCAGATAAATTCCGATTTTTTCTGGTCGGATAAAAGATTGCGCACCTTTTGCACGTGCAAACTATATTCTTCCCTGCTAATTTTTCCCTCACACGGACCGGGGCAATTTCCCAGATGAAATTGCAGGCAAATTCTTTTTGGAATGGGCGAATTGCAGGTGCGTATGCCAAATGCCTTTCTCAATAGCCCGAGTGCCATTCCTCTTGCGGAGCCGGACATAAATGGCCCGTATGCCTTTCCCTTGGGCCCGCGAATTTTTCCATACCTATCCTTTCTCACGCGCAAAAGCCGTGGAAATTCTTCATCAGTAATAAGTGCGTAAGTAAGCGGGGCATTGTCCTTTAGCATTATATTGTATTTTGGGTAATGCTGTTTGATGAGATTTCCCTCAAGAAGTATCGCTTCCTCTTCGTTGTCCGTGAAAATAAAATCCACTGAAGAAATTTTTTTCACAAGCGCGGCAGTCTTGTCATTTTCCTGCCTTTTTCTAAAATAAGAAGAAACTCTTTTTTTCAAATCCTTTGCCTTGCCTATGTATATGTTTGTGCCTTTCTCATCTTTGAATAAGTAAACTCCCGGTGCGTGCGGAATTGGGCGGTTGCATGGAATTTGCATATTATTCTGTTGAACCGGCTTCATTTAAAATCAATCATTTTGCGCATTCTATCAAATTTACGCGCCGTTTATTCCATTTCCATACCTTTTTCTGTCAATAATATACGGGAGTTCCAGTTTCTCTATTTCGATTTTAAGATTTCTATTTTCCCTTGATAAAAAGTCATTTTGAGCAAGAAGCGAGCCTTTCTCCTCATCTCTCCTTTTCAATATCTCTTCAAGCTCGGCATTTCTCAACTCTAAACTCTGATTCTCAAGCTTTGAGCCGTGCCCTTCTATCTTATTTTCCCCTGCAATTTTATCATATTCTTTGCAAATAATCGTCAATGCCTGTTCAATGCTAATCTGTTCTATTTCAGAATAAAATGTTTTTCCATAATGAATCTCGTCAAGGACGTTTGCAACGTCCAAAACCGAATAATTTGTCCACATTTTTTGTCCAAGCACAAATAACGGAGGCTTATCACTGTCATTTGCCTGTAATATCGCAATTTCATCTCCAAGAAAATTCATTACTGCTATCAAGTCTATTCTTGCAGAACGCCCGTTATTGTTGGCATTTTTTGCGTCAATCTCTTCGTATGCATAACTAACTGCATATTTGATAATAGTGGCAAATCCAATTTCTTCCCTATAGATTTTCTGAAAATCTTCCGGACCGTGCAAACTATTCAAATTATACCTTGCCCCTTCGCCTTTATACATATACGGAAAGCTCATCGTAAATTCAAGTATGCTCTTTCTTGTTATGTCTCTAAGCTCGCTTTCCGGGCATTTGGCATTTATCTCTTCAACTATTATTTTTCTTTTTTCAAGCAATGTAAGTGCCCCTATGAATCTTTTTCTTGTTTGCATATTTTTGATAATATTAGTATTATAGGGATTAGTGCATCTCTTTTCTACAGTCTGAATGTTGATGTATTTCCTTAATAGCAAATCATAAGCCCGCATCTATTTCGCCTCTAATTAGTAATATCCATACATTCCTTTCTATTCACACCTATATATCTGCGGCAAAATTTATAACTGCCACTAAGGAGAAAATGCAAATAATTTTTCGTTTTTTGTCACAAAAGAGAAAAACAACTAAACTTGTTTTTGCAAAGGAATTGTAAAATAATCCAACAATCTTTTCCACTAAATTGCCAATAGCTATTTTTTCAACAGACTAAATTGTCAATATCTATTTTTTCAAATAAGGCTTGAGATATTGCCCGGTATAACTTTCTTTTATAGATGCAACCTCATCAGGAGTGCCGGTCGCGACTATTTCACCACCATTTTCTCCTCCTTCGGGCCCAAGGTCAATTACATAATCCGCGGATTTAATCATATCAAGATTATGTTCAATTACGATTACCGTATTGCCCTTTTCAACCAGCCTGTTAAGCACTTCAAGCAAACGATGCACGTCTGCAAAATGCAATCCGGTCGTAGGCTCATCCAAAATATAAACTGTTTTTCCGGTTCCACGCTTTGAAAGTTCGGCCGCAAGCTTAATTCTTTGCGCCTCTCCTCCGGACAATGTAGTTGCAGACTGCCCAAGTTGCACATAATCAAGCCCGACATCGGAAAGAACCTGCAATTTTGAGGAAATCGAGGGCATGTTCCCAAAGAATTTCAATGCTTCCTCAACGGTCATCTCAAGAATCTCGGATATGTTTTTTCCTTTGTATCTGACCGAAAGAGTTTCCTTGTCGTATCGTTTCCCGCCGCACTCATCGCACGGGACATAAACATCAGGCAAAAAGTTCATTTCAATCTTGATAAGCCCATCTCCCTCGCAGTTCATGCATCTGCCTCCGGGGACGTTGAATGAAAATCTTCCCGATTCCCATCCTCTTGCGCGCGAGGCCGGCAAGCGGGCAAATAATTCTCTTATAGGAGTGAAAACCCCGATGTACGTTGCCGGGTTTGAACGCGGCGTCCTGCCAATCGGGGCTTGGTCTATACTTATCGCGGAATCCACAAGCTCAAGTCCCTGCAAATCCGTATGCGAGCCGATCTTGTCTTTGCTTGAATAGAATCTGAGCTTAAGCGCGGGATATAATGTCTCGCTAATAAGTGAGGATTTTCCGGAACCCGACACGCCCGTAATCGTGCAGAACACTCCAAGCGGGAATTTCACATTCACATTTTTGAGATTGTTGTGCGTGCAACCCTTTATAGCAAGCCATCCTTTTGGCTTTCTTCTTTGTGCAGGCACGGCTATTTTCCTGTCCCCGCGCAAATATGCTCCCGTAATGGATTTCTTGCAACTCATTATGTCCGTGATTTTTCCAGAGCAAATGATTTCTCCTCCATGCCTTCCTGCTCCCGGGCCTATATCAACCAGAAAATCGGAGGCACGCATCGTGTCCTCATCATGCTCTACTACAATTAGCGTATTTCCCAAATCGCGCAAATTCTTGAGAGTGTTCAACAATTTTGCATTATCCCTCTGATGCAATCCAATGGACGGTTCGTCAAGCACATAAAGAACGCCCGTCAAATTTGCCCCAATCTGGGTTGCAAGCCTTATGCGCTGTGCCTCTCCGCCCGACAAAGTGCGAGAAGCCCTCCCAAGCGTCAGGTAATCCAATCCGACATTTAGCAAAAATTCAAGCCTGCTTTTTACCTCTTTGAGTATGGGCTTTGCAATCATCGCTTCCTCTTTTTCAAGCTTGAGTTTTGTGAAGAATCCATAAGCATCCTTAACCGGCATGTCGCTAATTTCCATTATGTTTTTTCCTCCCACAAAAACCGCGAGAGCCTCTTTTTTGAGTTTCTTTCCTTTGCATAATGGGCAGTCAAGTTCGCGCATATATCTTTCTATATCCTCTCTTCTCGCAGGCGAATCCGTCTCGTGGAAAAGCCTCTCAAGAATAGGAATCACGCCTTCAAATTTCGTGACGCTTCGGTGCATTATGTCTCCATCTTTGCCGGAGTATTTGAATTCAATATCTTCCTCGCTTCCGTATAAAATTATTTTCAAATGTTCAGGCTTCAAATCTTTTACTGGAGTAGTCATTCCGAATCCGTATTTCTTTGCCACGCTTCCAAGCATCTGCATTCTGTAATTCTGGAACTTTGAATTCCAGGGTTTTACTGCCCCGTCAAGCAGGCTCTTGCTTTTATCGGGAATAACCAAATCCGGGTCTATCTCCATTTTTACTCCCAGTCCATGGCATTCTTCGCATGCGCCATAAGGAGAATTGAACGAAAACAGCCTCGGCTCAATATCCTTGAAGGAAAATCCGCACTTCGCGCATGCGTTCTTCTGCGAATACACAATCGAGCTTTTCCCAATTTCCGCTTTTATCAGCCCGTCCGCGCGTTCCGCCGCAGATTGCACTGCTTCTGCAATCCTGTCCCTCTCTCCCTTTTTTTCAGTAATCCTATCTATAAGCAAATCAACATCATGCTTCTTGTTCTTGTCAATGGCGCCCACATATTTGTCAATTATTACCGCTTCGCCATCTATTCTTATTCGTGTAAATCCGGACCTTCCAAACTCCTCTATAATCTTTTCAAATGTGCCTTTCTGCCCGCGTATTACTGGAGCATAAATGCTAATTGGTCCGTTTTCAGGGCTGTTCATCACTTCATCAACAATTGAATCCAGACTTCTGGAGGAAATCGGCAGTTTGCATTCGGGGCAATTTATCTGCCCTGCGCGCGCAAAAAGCAATCTCAAATAATCGTAAATTTCGGTGGTGGTGCCAACCGTTGAGCGCGGATTGTGCGGTGCAGATCGCTGTTCTATTGAAATCGCCGGCGAGAGCCCATCTATCAAATCCACGTCCGGCTTTCCCATCAGCCCCAAAAACTGTCGTGCATAAGTGGAAAGCGATTCAACATATCTTCTCTGCCCTTCGGCATAAATAGTGTCAAATGCCAAAGTGGATTTTCCGGAACCGGAAATGCCCGTAAAAACGCTTAGCGTATCCCTTGGGATGTCAATATCCACATTTTTGAGATTATGTTCTCTAGCTCCTCTTATTTTTATGAAATTCTCAGCCATCTTTTTCGCCCATTTTAAAAAATAAAAAAATAATTTTTTTTACTTCAGCTTTTTTTCTGCCTCGCATCCTTTATCACATTATCAAGGGTGTCTTTTACCGTTTCAACATACTTTTCTTTGTTGTCCCAAACCATTTTCAAATAGTCTTCTTTTCCAAACGGCATCAAATAAAGAACGTTTGAACCAACAACTTTCTCTTTTTCGGTTACATAAAATTCCGTGCCTTCCTTCGCGCCTTTTACCTCAAAAACAACGTTTTTGTTGTTCTTTGAAAAGATAATCGGCTCAATGCTGATGCCCTCGGCGTTCTTCTTTGAAATTTTCATTTCATACGTCTTTTCCGCGCCATCAAACAATGTTATAACTGTGTCTCCATCCTTGTTTTTTTCAATCTTGTAACTATCCGCTCTTACTGTTGCGCCTCTGCATCTGTCAAAGAGCCATCTCCATTGTGCGTCCCTGTCCATTTTAACTTCTATGGGAATTGCCGCCCCACTCTCGTTTTTCTTGTTCGCATTTTGCTCGACTTTTTCCCTATACGCCTGAAATATCATCTGCATCACCCTCTATTTTTCCATTCTTCTTGGCTCTTTTATTCCTTTCGTACCCTTTTTTCTCCTCTTTTATCTTATTCATTTTCTTCATTTGCGAAATTTGGTCCCTAATCGCAATTGCGGCCTCAAACTCCAGCTTCTCTGCCGCGATTTTCATCTGCTCTTCAAGCACGATTATTTGTTTCTGTACATCCGAGCTTGTAAGATGCCGAGTCTCAATCTTCATTTCATCCGGTCCAAGCCGCTCGCGCACTTTTTTGCTTATGCTTATCGGCACAATGTTATGCTCGGCATTAAATTCAATCTGTATTTTTCGCCTTCTTTCCATTTCAGAAATCGCATCTTTCATCGCGCCCGACATCTTGGAGGAATATAATACGACTTCGCTTTGCGCATTTCTTGCCGCTCTGCCCGAAGTCTGTATAATGGATGTCGCATTCCTCAAAAATCCTTCCTTGTCTGCGTCCAATATTGCAACCAGTCCAATCTCCGGAATGTCCAGTCCTTCACGCAGTAAATTAATTCCGACAAGGCAGTCAAATTCTCCGAGCCTAAGTTGCCGTATAAGCTCGGCGCGTGTAATCGTGTCAATTTCAGAATGCAAATATCTTACTTTCACATCCCGCGCGGACAAATATTCCGCCAAATCCTCCGCCATCCTTTTTGTAAGCGTTGTAACAAGCGTTCGGAATCCTGCCTCCGCTTTGCTTTTTATTCTCACCAGCAAGTCGTCCATTTGTCCCTCGCTTGGTCTGAGAATAATTGGCGGGTCAACAATTCCTGTCGGGCGAACAAGTTGCTCTACAATTTGAGTTGATACCTCTCTTTCATAATCTGCCGGGGTTGCGGATACAAACACCGCATTCTTCATTTTTACTTCAAATTCTTCCCACTTAAGCGGGCGATTATCGTATGCGGAAGGAAGCCTGAACCCGTATTCAATCAAATTCTTTTTTCGCGTTTTGTCTCCGTAATACATTCCATGCAATTGAGGTAATGTCACATGGCTCTCGTCAATCACAATTATCGCATCTTCTGGCAAAAAGTCAAGAAGGCAAAATGGCGGCTCCCCCTCGCCTCTCCCGTCAAAATGCCTTGAATAATTCTCAATTCCATTGCAATATCCAATCTCTTCAATAAGCTCCAAATCATAATTTGTTCTCTGCCTCAACCGATGCGCCTCAAGCGCTCCAAGCTCCGGCAATCTTTTTGAAAGCTCTTTTCTAATTTCCTTCATTGCCTTCTCTTTTGCAGAATCCGAAACCATGTAATGTTTTGCGGGAAAGAGCCTATATGCGCCAACCTCCTGCAGAGGCGTCAGATTAATCGGATCCAACAAACTTATTTTTCTAACTTTTCCATCTTCAATAATCACGCGCAAAAGATGTTCATCGTAAGCCGGAGCAATCGTAAATGTTTCCCCCTTTATTTGAAATTTTCCGGGCTCAAGGGTTTTCTCATTTCTTTCATATCTCATATCCAGCAATCTATGCGCAAACTCTTTTCTTGAAATTTCAAGACCTTCCTGCAAGCCGACCGAGAATTTTTTGTACTCTTCCGGATTTCCCAATCCATATATACAGGAAACTGTTGCGACAATAATGCTCGGACCCGGAGTCATAAGATGCGTCGTTGCCTGCAATCTCATCCTCTCTATTCTTCCATTTACCTGCGAATCTTTCTCTACATAAGTGTCTGATGCGGGCATATAGCTTTCCGGCTGGTAATAATCAAAATAAGAAACAAAATATCCGACTTTATTGTTCGGGAAAAATTCCTTGAATTCCGAATAAAGCTGTGCCGCCAATGTCTTGTTGTGAGAAATCACCAGCGCGCTCCTTCCGGTTTTTACAAGCATATTTGCGATTGTAAATGTTTTTCCCGAGCCCGTTACTCCGAGCAATGTCTGTTTTCCACTCGAATTAACTCCCTTAACCAATTTGGCAATCGCCTGCGGCTGATCCCCTGCCGGCGAAAATTCAGATTTTAATTCGTACTCTTGCGACATATAATTTGCACCTGATAAAATTGCAAATTTGCAAACACATAGCATCTGCCCGTCAAAGCATTAGCTGGTTTTGTCAAAAATGCAAACTCGGTTTATGTATTTGCAACCGCAAATCTAATTAACTTAACGCAAAATAGAGGGGGAAAGAGCGAATATGTATGAAAAACAGTCAATTATTCTATGCTCCTGCCGCCTTTCGGTCGTCTTCCCACATCTTCTGAATCAGCCAGCGAAGCTCTTCCCTCTTCTTCTCAAAAGCCTTCTCTTCCGACTCGGTCATGGTAATTTTTTGCACAAGCTCTGGGGGTAGCGAGCCGTATGCCCCCGACGCCTCGGGTATGGCGCCGCTCGCCCTATTCGCATTCTGGCGAACCTTAGATGAGCCTATAACCTGCTGTCTTCCCGGTATCGGGGTGCCCGCAGGCGCCGCCATATCCACGACCTGCGCCTCCATCATAAGCCCCTTAAGTTTTGTAGAAAGTGTCTTTCCCTCGTTTTTCAAATCATTGATATTTGTAAGCATAATTTCAATGCGCTTTGCCCGTGAAGCAAGCTCCTCAAACTTATCCTTTTGGCTTCCGAGTGCCTGTTTTGTCTCTTCAAGGTCGTGAGCATATTTGTCTTTGGCCGCATCAAGCACAGAAATCATTTTGTCAAGCTCGGCGGATTCGGACGAATACTGGCTTTGCACATTGTTCAAATGGGCGGTAGCATTCTGGTATTGATATGCCGCCTGCGAATAATTCATCGCCTCTTTTCTAATTGACATGAGCTTTCCCTGCAACTCATCCACGATTTCACGGCTTCCGGCGACCGCCTTCTTTTGAAGCTCATCAATCTCCGCCGCCAGTTTTTGCGGGTCCGCTTTTATTTTTTTCTGGGTTTCAAGCTCGGAAAGTTTTGTTTCCATCCCGCCGATTCGCTCGCCCATTTCCTTTACTTCCAAAAGCAATGCCTTGGCAGTCTTTAGCAGTTCGGTGCGCGCAAATTTCAAATCCTCAATATCTTTTTGCACCAGATTTACTTCCTGCACGCTCTTGTTTGACACCAGTTGGCCCCGAATATTTTCAATTCTCTCATTAATCTTTTCAAATTCATTAGCCGTATTCTGCAATTTTTTCTCAAGAGATGCGGATGCTTCCTCAAGTTCCTTCATGAGAGCCTGCGTGTCTTTTGCTCCCTTAACCGAGCCGCCTTTTTTCATAACCGATTTCAGTGATTCAAAACTCTGTCGCGCCTCGTCAAGCTCCGCCTTCAGTGCCTGTAAGTTTTGTTTTTTCTGAGTAATAGTCTGATCCGCCTGCATTGCAAGCCTTTGCGCCTCGTGCAAGTCCCCGCCGATTTTTCCAAGAGCATCAATTGTTTTTTGGTTCATTGCGCCAAATTCGCCCTCAACTTTTGTTATCTCCTCAACATTTTGGTCAACCGCTTTTTTGAGACCCTCAAGTTTTTGCATCGTCGCTTCTCTTTCTTTACCAATCTCCCCTTTTGTCTGCTGATATTGCGCCGTATTCATGCTGGTCCAGACGAGAAATTCTTTTGTAAGATTATATTCTATTCTAATCAGGCTCTCGGCTTCAAGTGTTTTTGCCCAATCTTCAACCGTTGAGAGCGGAATGCCAAGCTCGCGCGCCGCATCTTTTGCCTCTATTTTTCCCCGGTCATGCACAAGTTTTATCAGTCCGTCAACTCCAGTGCTGATAAGAAAATCGTCCAAACCCATATGTATTTGGCGACCATTCTAAGCCTTTTAAAGGTTGCTATTCTTCCCTATTATCGGGTTAAATATGGGGTTTGAAAACTGGGACACAGCTTACACTAGAGTGGAAAAAGAGCCGATAGACAAGTTCCGAAACAAGAGCAGGCTTCTAAAGGAGTTCGGGCCGAACGCAGTTCGCATCTACAATGCTTTTGACTCAACAAAAAGCGCGATGCAAATACAATCCATACTCTCAATTGAGAGCGCCGAGTTTTCAAAAGTAATGGATTTTTTGCTTGAGAATTCAATGATTGAGCCCTCCGAGTTTGCAAATGCACGGGGTGCGCCTGAATCCGATTCCGAATCAGAGTCAGACTCGGATACAAATTCATTTTCATCGGACGAATCAGAAGGCGAGGGAATTGTTGCAAGGCAGAGTACAAGTGCGCAATACTCATCTCGTTCATCTTCGCGCCCTCCATCCGCTTCATCTGAGGATTTTGGCGGGGCACAGGGAAATCTCACAAACATGGAGCAGATGATTTTTGACCAGTTCGGAGACATCGGGTTAAGAGTGTATGCACTCATTGACGGGGAAAAAACCGCCGAGCAAATACTTAACGAGACTGGCATTTCCGAGACAATGCTCGTACAAATTTTGGAATTCATGAATCAAAAGGGCATAATAAAACTTGAGAAGCCGCCGGCTTCAAGAGCCCCCCCTCCACGCCAGGAAATTTCATCCCAGCGAAAATGGGGCGCGAATGAAGGTCGGCAGAATTTTCCTTCCGAGCAAGGTGCAGGTTCTTCTTCCACCTCTACTCCTGCTTCAAGAGGTTATCCACAGGTAAAAAGCAGAAAATCCGAAGATGAAGACGGCGTTGGATTCAAACCGATGGTGGAATCGGACCAATCCGATTCACACGTGGAAATTTCCCCGGATTTAATTCCCGTGGATGTGCCGGTTATTCCGGGCAATCTTTCGCTTATTGGTAGGGCAAAAATGTCCGCGATTCTCTCATTAAAATTCGGCAAAGCGGGCAACGAATTAATCTCTCATATTGACGGCGTAAAAGATTTTGTGCAAATTTCAACCGAAACGGGGCTTGCGCTTAGCGACCTTGATATAATGCTCGGCGAGCTTGGCAAGCAATCCATTGTGCAATTTAGGCCACTTGCCCGTGAAGAAATAGCCCATCGCTACGGAGATGACGGGCTTTCGGTGTACAAAAAATATGGTCGGGACGGACTGCTGATTTACTACTTAATCGGAAAATCAAACTCAATACATGACATAATCGCAAAGAGCAAGGTGGAAGTGGAGCGGGCAATTGAAATAATCATTTTCGTGCATAAGATGCTTGGGCTTGATATTCCGCTGGACAGAGACATGCTTTATCGTTATGTAAAAAAGCAGGCTTAGCATTCAAATTGTCTGCCTCACCATTCAATGTCCAGTCTGCAAAAAAAAAAAACAAATCAGCCCACCGCTTTCTCAATCTGATTATTTACAAAAATAAAATTTAAAGTAGCACATTCTCAATCTAAATTCTTGATATCGCCATCTCTTCAATTATTTTCTTGAGCCGGCTCTCATCCATTCTCTTGGGGATTTTTTCAATTATATTTATTGCGTTTTCTTTTGCAATTTTTTCCCCATTCTCTTTTCCAAAATAAGCAAATACAAACCTTTGTCTGTTTTTTGCGCCGCATTTTTCAATCGCCGTATGTGCGTGCGCACTTGCAGAAAGCCACATAAGAAATTCCATCTGCAAATCCTGCGAAACATTTGCCTTTTGTTCAAAAGCATTAATCGCCAATTCGTACGCCGCCTCAAGCTGTTTTTCGCATTCGGCGCAATTTTCATTAAGCAAAGTGGCGGGAATTTTTTTATTTCTCATCCGAGAGAGCAATTCCTCTATTTCAAGCGCACTTTTTGCAATTGCAAAATACATACTCATAATTGGAAACCGCCGCTTAAATAGCTATTTTTCCTTGAATACTTTTATCAGGCTGACCACTTCCAAAAGCTCATCCAGAATTCTATCAAGAGTTTTTTCATTCCCGATAGGATATTTCAGCCACACAATGCTTCCATTTGTACCATAAGCATATTCTTCGGTATTATCCTGATTTTTGGACCGGTCATATTCTCCTGCACCGACAATTCCTCTAGCGAGTATGGAGAATTGCCCCTCGGTCGGGAGGTAATATCTTTTTTGCCCATTATACATTTCGGGAATCGGATTTCTATTTTCCTTTTGATTCTCAAGAGTAACATAACGATAATCATAACATTTTTGCGGGGCAACCGCTATGACGAATAATTTTATTTTGCTCTCTTTCAGGAATTTATTTATCCTGCCGATATTCTGCGATCTTATTATCCCCTGCACGTCAGTATATGCCATGTCTGTAAATAACAAAATCGCCTTTGAATCAAATTCAGGCCTCTTTTTCCCGGCGGAATAATCCTGCATAAGCGCTTCAAAATAATTGTTTATGTTAAGTGGATTGTTTTTCTCAAGCCCAGTTCTGCCGGAGCCTATGCTTATTTTGCTTCCATTGCGTGTAAGTATGTCATATATTTCGTCTTTGTTTGCAAAGACTTCCTGCATCTCTTTTTCATTGGACAATGACGGGTCAATTATTTCATGCAAACTAATTTTTTCTTTTTTGCTTATTTTTTCACCTACTTTCTCCCCCAATCCCCGGCTGGTGCATCTCAGAATCGTCAATTCCAAACCCGCTTTGGAAGTTATTTGCACCCTGTCCCCTTTTTGTTTCAAATAAGAATCGGCGTAATTTTCCCCGATTTTTATCCTGCCGCTTTTTTTGTCAAAAGTTGCCTCTCCCCAGATGCGCGTCCCGTCCGCAAGGTTTGCCTCCACATTTTTTTTGTTTAATGCCTCAAGCCTTTCTTCAATATTTTTTGCTTTTCCCTGCTGGTTTTTTGAAACAATTCTTACCTCTCTAATTCTGTCGCAGATTTTTGTGAAAAAAATAAGTTCGGAATGGTTTGGAAAAGACATCGGAATTTGTTGCATGTTTCGCAGAGCGCCAAAAAGTTTGGAAAATGTTTTTGCCTTAAGCACCTGCTCAAATCCAAATTCGCCCGCATACTCGCTTGCAAGAAAATCCTCGTAAGTTCCGTCCGATTTTTTGACTTTCGCATTTGCAAAAATAGCCTTTATCTGCTCTTCTTCCCCCGGAGCCATATATTCCGCAAGAATCTGGGGGGTTATCAATACTGTTTTGGTGCTCACATCCACGCCCAAGAGTTTTTTCCCAAGCTGTTTGTTCATTTCTTTTTCAATTTCAATATTTAATTGGTATAATTCAATGTCCTCGCACGGAACGCACGCGACAAGGCTTATGGCTTTCATCTCTTTTGCCTTTTTCGCTATTTTGTCTGTTTCAAAATTTAGATTCAAATCCGCAGGTCCGGACACTTTCTTTCTTTTTTCACTGCCCGTTTTCATTGCTTCCTGAACCGCAATAGGACCAAACACAATGCACTGTATATCTTTGATGTCAAGCCAGGCAGACCCGTATTTGCTTTTGTTTGATGCCAAAAACGAGATTAGCATTGATATGTCTGTATCCGCATATTTTTTCATGTCAAGTATTCCGGGATTCATATAATTTCCGGTCTGTGTTTCATTCGTAAAGTCTTGTTTTTGTATTGGCTGATGTCTATCTGCCATTACTAACTGAAACACGAATGTCATGCGCTGATTAATGCAATATCCTTATTATTGGTTGCCCTCGGCCAAAAATCAAAAATAGATAAAAGAAGCCCGCGCAAATTGCGTCGGTCTATTGTCAAACAAACTATTCTAAATCAGAATGCCGTTCACTACGCCGTCTTGGCCAACTCGGTTTGTAACCTTTGCCGGACCTGCGTCTGTGTCAACAACTGCGCCTTTTGTAAGAATATTCTGTCTTGTAAAATGGCGGTTGTCAGGGTTGTCAGTCACTTTCTTTATTTTTACTTTTGAAATTTTTCCGTCTTTGCCCTTCACATTCATGTAAAGCGCGCCTTTCAATTTCACTTTTCTGATATTTCCCCTTGCGTTTTTCATGACGCGGGTATCCTTTGTCGCAACTTTTGCATTGGTGGGCGGACTACCAACATAACAGAGCTTTTTGCCCTCCATGCTTTTTCTCTTTCCACCTGTTCCACTTGATTTTGTCTTTACTGGTTTGTGATAATTACCCATAACATTCACCTAAAACATTTTTCAGCAATCAAACTAAGTTTGTTCCTATCAACCATATGTATTTCGCATTTTTTAACCCTTTGGTTGCCCTGTTTGCAAGTATAAGGTTGCCTCAGATCTTAGTATAATCATCACTTTTCAGGTTGTGTTTTCGTCATCGGCATGCAATATTTGCAAATGAAGGTTTATATCCCAAAAGCATCAAATTCCCAGACCGTCCACATCAAATTCTGACATTATTCATGTCTCAAATTCATACCCCGAATGCATGCAAAATTGACGGGCCGATAAGGCTTCCCATAACATGGGTTCGCGACACTCTCCAAACAAGCGGTAAATATCCGATTGCAAACGCGGTTGCAAGCACCACCAACCCAAGAATTCCGTCCGAGAAAAACGTCATCACGATAAGATATGCCCCCAAAATTTTCGCAATAAGGTCCATGTCTATCTGTCCAATCTTTCTTCCCATCGGGCCGGCAAGCCTTGCCAAAAGAAACGCGCCCAACGCGGCGGAAAACAAAAATGCACCCGCAAACGAGGGCCAGCTTTGCACATTAATATCCGCCATTCCCTGTGCCATCGCAATCGTGCCAACCCGCGCAATTTTAATTGAGGCGGCGGATGCAATTGCAAAAACCGTATGGCTTGCCTCAATCGCCGCTACATGCGCAAGAAAGTTTCGCGCGGAATCCATCTTAAAAAACATCGAAGTGAACACGGCAATTTGTGCCGGAGTGGAAATTCCCGGAATCAAATCCGCAAGCGCTCCAAGCAAAACTCCTGCAAAAACATACGGCATATATGAAAGGGAATAATCCTGTTTTTCATTTTTGATAATTTTCGGCTTTGCCAAATTTCCGGACAAAAGCGCGGGCATTGTGAAAAAACCGACAAAGAGCGCAAAGAGCGGCTCATGCATTGGCATATCTAAAACCATTTTCCCAAGAATAGCGGCAAGCAAAAAAACCACTCCTGCTTTGAAAATTTTCTCCCTTCCAATCTCATGCGCAAGCAACGCGGCGGCCGCAATGAGTAAAATATATCCGATATATGGCTCCACCACAGAAAAAATTGACGGCAAAATCGGAATAATAAACGGAATTGCCAAAATGCTTAGAATGCTTGCGACAACTACCGAAACCGCAACAACCACTGCCGCTTCTTCGCCCCTCCCAAGTGAAAACATCCTCTGCCCCGGCAAAAGCGCAATTTGTGTCTGTCCTTCGGGCACGCCCAAAAATATTGACGGCAAAAACGCAAGGGCGCAATGCACTCCTGCAATAATTATGAGCGCATACGCAATCTCAACATTTTGCCCGAATATTTGTATAATCACCGCGCCGATGCTGTTTGGGTGCAATCCCGGCAAAAGCCCGGAAAGAACGCCGAGCACAATCGCCCCGATTAAAAGAAGAAAAGGCAACTGCATTCGCTCATCTCATCACGAATATTTTTTGTGCCCTTACAAACCGATTTGAATACATCGCAGAAATTGTGCCGCTAATATTCACTTCGCCGCGGGAATAAATCGGGTCCTGCGCGCTCCAATCACCTACAATCTCATCCGGCGCATAAACGCTTATACACTCTTCATCAAGCGAGCAAACACTAAGCGTATTGCCTCCGCTTTTCGCGGTTATTTTTTGCACAGTTCCGACAAACTGCACTTTTTGCCCGTCGTCCATCACATTAATTCTTGCTATTTCAACGGTTGCAAAGCCCGATTGTGCCGGCCAGAAATAAAGTATCAATATTCCAAGAAGTGCGACCGCAAGCGCAATATATTGCAAGCGAGACGAATCGCATGCGATTTCCATACATTATAGTATGCCTAAAAAAAGTTATAATTCGACCTTTCTCAAACTGCATTCAAATCCGCATGCAAAACAATAGTTTGAGCCTCTCTCAAAATATTCAAATTCGCGTGAAAATTACAGCTTGAGCCTTTTTTGAATCGTAATCAAATCGGCGTGCATCCCTTTTTCAATATCGTCCAATATTTCAAGCGCAACCTGTTTTACCATCTTATTCTCAATTTCCATTGCCTTTTTTCTCGCCTCTAAAATTGTTGCGACCGCACAATTTATTTTCCCGTCATAAATTTCTACTTCGGCCAATTCGCTTAAAATCGGGCATAAAATCGCCGCATCGTTTATTTTGCGCGAAGTTTTTTTCGCATCTGAATATTTTCCTTCGCGCGCCTGCTGGCTTGCCAATCTGTTCAGTGCCCAATTTTTATTTTCATCCCATTTAATGCATTCAATCGTTGAGTGGCTGTCATCAAACAATCCCGCTTCCGCTTCTCTGTACGCAATCTCGCGCAAAATCAGGTCCCGCTCAAGCGCATCCTTTTCATCAATGGCAAACGCTTTCGCTTCTCCAAATGTTTTTTTCGCAAGGGCGTGGTTTCCCCTCTTTGCCTGACTGCTTCCAATTTGAGCAAGCGATTCGCTCACAAGCCGATTATATTTTTTCCCTTTTGCAGGCCGCAGACTAAGCTTTTGCACAATCTTTTTTGCAGCTTTGGCTTTTTCCCCCAATTTATCGCCTGTTTAACCCCCTCAATCACAGGTTTGAGCTTAATAAATGCAATGGAAAAAGCGGCACTCTCCTCAAGCAAAATATACACCAAAACTTTTTTTGCCAAGCCGAACAGGGCGTATTCAACCCCGCAAATTCTGATTTTTAACGCCTATTTCTCTTTAGAAATCCTTCTTGCCTCAAATTGCAAAAATATAAATGAGATTACAGATACTGCCGCAACCGCCCAAAGCAAATACCATGCATACATCACTTCTCCATAAAGAAAAAGCGCGAGCACAATCAATATCGCAATAACCCTTTCCGCTCTGGGCATAATCGTTTTCATTTGCGCCGCTTCCTTATTGTCGGCAATTTCTCTGTGGCTTGCATAAGCCTTTGAAAAGCTTGTCATGCAGGTTCCAAAAAACAGTGTAATAAGCGCCGGAAAAACAAACTCGGCAAATAAAAATAGCGGCAAAAGCGCAAGAAACTCAACAAGTCGGTCGCAAATTCCATCCATATATGCGCCGAATTTTGATGTAAGCCCTTTTGCCCTGGCAATCGCGCCATCAATCGCATCAAGCGCAAACGAAATTGCAAACATGGGTATTGCAAGCAAATTTCCCCCGAATGCAAAATATGTCCCCGCCCCTGCGAATAAAACAGACAACGCGGTTATGTGATTCGGGTGCAGTGGAATCGGTTTTAGCATCTCCCCGAGCTTTTCCTGAAAATTTGAAAATGATTTTTTAAGCATGGTTTTCCCATTTTCAACAAATTTATTATTCATTGACAAAAATCTTGATCATCGAACCCATCATCTGTCAATTCTACTCCACATTCCCTTTCTTCTCAACAATCTCCTTTAAGTGTGAAATAAATTCCTCTGCCTTCAAATTGTATTGCTTGCCGTTTCTCTCCCTTATCTGAAGCTCGCCGCCATCCTGCTCTTTCTTTCCAATCACGAGCATATATGGAATTTTCTGCAATTGCGCGTCCCTTATCTTCGCATTAATGGTTTCCGTCTTTTCATTGACAAAAACCCTCAATCCGTTCTCCTGTAATTTGTGTGCGAATATATTCGCAAAATCCAAATATTCGTCGGACACCGGAAGAAGCGCGACCTGCACCGGCGAAATCCAAATCGGGAATTTACCCGCATAATGCTCAATCAATATGCCCATGAATCTCTCCATTGAGCCGTAAATCGCGCGATGAATCGCAACCGGAATATGGGATTGTCCGTCAGCCCCTTCATATTTTAGACCAAAGCGCATAGGCATCTGAAAGTCCAGCTGGCATGTGGAAAGCTGCCATATTCTTCCAATCGCATCCTTTACTTTAAAGTCAATTTTCGGACCATAAAATGCGCCATCTCCGGCGTTTATTTCATATTTCATGCCCACTTTGTCAAGTGCATTTCCAAGCGATTTTTCAGCCTTGTTCCAAGTGTCAATTTCGCCCATGAAACTTTGCGGGCGGGTTGAAAGCTCGGCAGTATATTCAAATCCGAAAGTTTTGAGCACAACATCAATCAGCTCAAGCACGCCGATTACTTCCTGTTCAATTTGTTCCTGCGTGCAAAAGATGTGCGCATCATCCTGCGTAAATGCCCTTACTCTAAACATTCCGGAAAGAACGCCGGAAAGCTCGTGCCGATGCACAAGTCCGAACTCCGCCATTTTAATCGGCAGGTCCCGATAGCTTCGGGTGGAATTTGCAAATACGAGCATGTGCCCCGGGCAATTCATCGGCTTTACGCCGTAATCCTGCTCGTCAATTTTTGTGAAATACATATTGTCTTTGTAATGGTCCCAATGCCCCGATGTGTGCCAAATATTGCTGTTAACAATAATCGGGCTTTTTACCTCTACATATCCGCGCTTTTTGTGCTCCGCACGCAAAAACGCCTCAAGCTCGTTTCTAATAATCGCCCCGTTTGGAAGCAGGAAAGGCATTCCGGGCGCAAGCTCACTAAACATTATGAGTCCGAGCTCCTTGCCGATTTTGCGATGGTCGCGTTTTTCGGACTCTTCAAGCCTTTTGAGATAATCGTCAAGTTCTTTTTTTGTGGCATAGGCAGTGCCATAGATTCTCTGCAACTGGTCGTTTTTGGCATCTCCTCTCCAATATGCACCAGCGACCTTCATCAGCTTGAACGCGCCTGCCTTTGCCGTAGATGGCAAATGCGGGCCGGAACACAAATCAAAAAATTCTTTTGCATCTTTCGGGCTTTTGGGAGTTTTTTCATTATAATAAATTGAAATTGCCTCTTCTTGTGGCAATGCGTTGATTACTTCTCTCTTGTACACATTGTCCGAATAAAGCTCAAGCGCTTTTTTCCTGTCAACCTCAACGCGCACAAATGGCTGGTCTTCTTCAACAATTTTCTGCATCTCATTTTCAATCTTTATCATGTCGTCCGGAGTGAATGGCTGTTTTCTTGCAACGTCATAATAAAATCCTTCTTCAATAACCGGTCCGATAGTGAGTTTTGCATCCGAAAAAAGCCTTTGTATCGCCTGCGCCATAATGTGCGCGCTTGAATGTCTAACCACTTCAAGCCCTTCGGGAGTTTGCGGTTTTATCAAAATAAGTTTCGCGCCATCGTGCAATTTTGCACTCAAATCAGCCATCTTGCCATCTATTTTCGCGGCAACAACTGCGCGTGCAAGTCCCGGACTTATTTTCATCGCCGCATCATGCGCGCTTGAGCCCGCACTCATCTCAAGCGGTTTGCCGTCCGGCAATATGATTTTGATACTCCCAGTCATACCTAACCTTTCTTCATAAAAATTTAAAACCAAGCCCTTTTCTTTCTTTTTGCGAAAAGAAAAAAAGGTCTGCTAGGCTCATTTTGTTTTGCAAAATAGGGTGCCAAAACCGATGCGTTGGTTCTGTGTCATCCCTCAAAAGGAAAAACAAGTTTTTTCCCAAAAATGCAAGAAATCGGAATTAGAAATTAATATATAAAAAATAGAAATTACTTTTTCTTCTTCACTTTTGTTTTTGCCGCTTTTTGTGCAAGTTCCAAATTTTTGTCATATTGCGGCTCGTGCGGCCACACTCCCTTTGCCATCGCAAAATCTTTTTCCGCCAAGTCAAATCGGGTTTGTGAATAATACATCACTCCGCGCCCGTTGTATGCGACCGCGAGCGCTTGGTTCAGCTCCTTATCATCCTGGTCCATCTTAAGCGCGGCAAGCAGGTTCTTTATTGACTCGCCGTATTTTTTGTTATTATAAAGTTCATACGCATTCTTGCAAAGTTTGTCAATGGCGCTTTTTTTAGCAGAATCCTGCGCAAGCTTGAGATTTTGCAAATACTGATTATTTGTAGGTTCAAAATCCTTTGCCATTCTAAAATCATTGACCGCCTGTTCATATTTTTTAGCATCATATTTTGCGACGCCCCGGTTATTGTAGCAACTTGCAAGAGCCATTTTGTACTTGGGATTTTTCGAATCCCCGCTCAACGCAGCCCTGAATTCGGTTATGGCTTTGTCATAATCTTTCTTATTGTAAAATACAACTCCTGCATTATATCTTTCGATGTGCCCTGTCTTGGATTTTTTGCTTGCCATGAACTTCAAATCAAGAAATACTTTATAAACTTAACACAAGCGTTGCATTGCGCCCGCAAGATTTTGTTTATTTAGCGAAATATCCATGGCAGTATATTTACTATAAACGCGCCACAAGCAATTACTGCTATTGCCATCGCGATCTTTTTGTTTCCAACTCCGTTTTCCATAAGCTTGTTCCCATCAAAAAGTGGAATCGGCAAAAGATTCACAATTCCCACAAGCACGCTTGTTGCAAATATGAGCCCGAGCGTATTTAGCACAAATCCCATCCATTCAAAGCCCGGAATAAATTTGTATCTAAAGCCCAGTCCGCTTTTATCATAATAACTCATACTTATCCCGATTTTTCCATTCGAATCCGTTACCCTGTCAAATGTTCCGGCGCTGGTTTGGATTTGCACATTAGTATTTGCAGAAAGGCTTACATTTTGTCCGTAATATTTTTCCCCGCCGATTGAATAAATCGCCGCACCTTGCGGAAGCGGGCCGGATTCAACAAAATATCCTTCAAGTCTAATATCCTGTGTCATGGCAATAACTCCGGTAAGAAGTGCAAACGTTATCATTGCCATTATCAGATTCGATGCGCTTCCTGCAACAAGTATGCGGTTTATCTCGTGCGTTTTTATATTGTTCATATCTTTTTCATCAGGCTCCACAAACGCGCCAAATGGTAATATGCCCCAGAAAACTATTCCGGCAGAATCCAGTCTTACATTGTATATTCTTGCAAGTAATCCATGCGACATCTCATGCACTACAAGCAGGGACGCAAGCGCGATTATGCCCTCAACAAGAGGCAAATTTATTCCCGGAATTATGGGTGCGCCCCCCGGTGGCGGAAGCCCGTCGGAGTTAAATTTTCCTCCGGTAATCAGTGCAATTATTCCCGCGCCGATTTTTCCAAGGAGCGCCGGCAATATGATAAGTGAATAATACACAAGTGAGAGTACTACCGATCCGGCAAGTCCGAAAATTATCAACACCAATGTTGCAAATATTCCAAAATAAGAAAAATTGTAATCTTTTCCGGCGACATTCGCCTTAAATCCGCCGATATCTGATACACTTTCGCGCAAATAATTTGATGCGCTGTGCACGTCTCCCCCGCTAATCATTCCCGCAACAACCGGAAACGCCATAGGTGCCACAACGCTTGAGAAAAGCAGAAGAAGCAAAATGCCAAAGATGTAAATCGGAATCAGGCTTGTGAGTTTTTTTCTCTCGGGTGCAAAAAGAAAATAGCTGAAAAGCCCATAACCAAGTACTAATCCGACGTCCGCAAGTGCAACCCATATTTTTTCATATCTTTTTGCCTGCCTGTCAATCCAGCTAAGTGTGCTTCTGTCTTTGAAGAGTATGAGCCCCCATGTTCCTTCCCAGCCCATCCACGCCCGCGCAATCTCACCGCTTAAAATAAATAGCAATGCGGACGAAATTGCCTTTTGCATCGCCGAGAATTCGCCGTTAAGAATTTTTGTGAATGTAAATGCCACCAAGACGGCGAACAATATTATTCCAATCCATCTTGTTGTTTTATTTTTCGGGCTGATTTTTTCAATCACGTTTCTCATCGGTGCAAACGGATCCGAAATATCTATTCCTACTTTTTTTTGGTCCGGTGCGAATTCCAAATTTTTTTTGTGTACTAAATGGGTTGCGGACTGTGTATTTGCATTAATATCCGTGTTTTCATTTCCTTTGTTTGGTTTGTTAGCTAAGAGTTCATCATTTGCCATAGCTTAGTTTGAATCATAACACATATAAGATTTGGTCGCCAACCAATTCTTGCATCTGCCTCTCACTTTTTAATTTGGGGCTAAAATTTTTCGTCGGAGTTGTTTTAATGGAATGTGAAATCTGCGGCAAAGGCGAAGCTGTATACATAGTATTCATGGAAGGCGCAAGGCTTAACGCATGTCCTACCTGCGCGCGCGGCGCAAAAATAATCGGCGGTCCAGGTCAGCAGGGCTCGCGCGGCTCTCAAAAAGGCGGGGCATCTTTTGGCGGCTCGTCCGGCAGTGGCACGTTCTCTTCATCAATTGGCGGCGGTTCTTCTTCAAGAGGCGAGCCGGAATTTGAGCTGGTGGAAAATTTCGGCTCAAAGATGCGCGATGCAAGAAACAAGATGAAACTTCCGCTTTCCGTATTGGCTGAAAAATTGGCGGAAAAGGAATCTTTTCTTGACAGAATAGAAAATCAAAAGACTCATCCTTCGCAGGAGCTTGCAAGAAAAATTGAAAAAGAGCTTGGCATAATTATTCTTGAAGAAAGTTCTTCTGCTCCAATGCAGGATGACAAATTCAAGCCCTCAGGCTCAAAAAAAGGTCTCACGCTCGGAGACATTTTGGAAATAGAGCAAAAGAAGAAAAAAAATAAATAAAAAAATAAAAAAGAAATTAAAAGCAAGTGATTCAAAATGGGTTGCAATTTGGCGGATTTGACAAATCCAAAACAGGTGTCATTTTCCGATTTATCTTCAAAGGTAATTGCCGTTGATGCCTACAATACATTATATCAATTTCTTTCTTCAATTCGCCAGGCGGACGGAACCCCTTTAATGGATACAAAAGGGAGACCAACCGGACATCTCACCGGGCTTTTTTACCGCTCAATAAAATGGCTGGAAGCCGGAATAAAACCCGTTTTTGTATTTGATGGAAAACCGCCCGAACTAAAGGCAAAAACTTTACAAGAGCGAAAAAAGCGAAAAGAGGAAGCGCAGGAAAAAATGCAGCAAGCCCTTGATGAGGGCGATATCGAGTCTGCAAAACGATACGCGCAAGCCACAAGCAAACTCACTCCGGAAATGGCGCAGAGCGCGAAAAATCTTCTTGACGCACTCGGAATCGCTCACATACAGGCTCCTTCCGAAGGAGAGGCGGAAGCATCCGATTTAGTGAAGCGGGGCGTTGCATGGGCTGTCGCATCTCAGGATTTCGATTCACTTTTATTTGGCACGCCCCAGCTTTTGAGAAATCTCTCAACAACCGGAAGAAGAAAAGTACCCCGAAAAAACGAATATATGCAAATTGAGCCGGAGCTCATAACCTTGCAGGAAGTCTATTCTGCAAACAATGTAAACAATTTCCAGCTCATATGGCTTGCAATACTTTCAGGCACCGATTTCAATTCGGGTGTTTTTGGCATCGGTCCGAAAAAAGCGCTCAAAATTGTGTCTGGTGCAAAATCATTTGATGATGTAATCGCCCGCCTTCCAGAATCCGCGCGGGCAAAAAAAGACGAGAACAACGAAATAATCGGGCTTGAGAGCTGGCAAAAAATAGAAGAATTTTTCCTAAAGCCCCCTGTTAGCGGCACAACAAAAATCTCGCATTCCATCCCCGATGAGAAAAAAGTCGCGGCAATTTTGTGCGACGAATACGATTTTTCCCACGAGCGCGTGGAGCGCACACTTGGCGCGTATCTAAAGGCGCAAAAAGAGAATGGCGGGCAAACAAAGCTTGGCGACTGGTAAGACAATAATAAAGAAAAACTTCAATATCCAAAAATTCGTTTTTCTAAATTTCAATTTCCACTTCGCTTCCTTCTTCCAATCCGTATTTTTTCTTCAAATAATCTGCGGAAATAATTTGCAAAATGTTTCTTGGATGCACATTGTTTTTTGGAAAAACAACTGCGCATTTGCTCTCTTTTATTTTTACTGGATATACATCAACATTCCAAAACCTGATTTGCTCGTCTTCAAACCCGTTTATTATTATCGCCGGTCGTTTTTTCATCTTCTCAATTTTTTCAATATCTTTTTCAGCTATGTTGATATTTAGTGTTCCTTCAAAAGGAATATAACCCAGTTTTTTCTCAAACTGTTTTTTGTATTGTGAAATGGACATGAAATATCTTCCCGTACCCATTCCTTTCACAACTGTCCCGGAAATTTTCATAAAAAAGATAATCATGTTTGCATTTTAACCTTTTGCAAACCGTGCATCCGATTACTTGCAACGCGCTTTTTGCCAAAAACTTTTTTAAATTTATAATAATGGCAAAATTTCAACCTCAATTTGTGCCCCGTCTTTAAGCCCGAATTTCTTGCGCATATTCTCCGCGCACACAAACTCAAGCACTTCCGGCGGGTGATGGTTCAAAAACGGGAATATAATCACTCCCTGCTCTCCCAATATTTTTGCCTTATGGCACTTAATCTGAAAATATTTTTTGTTCCCGACGTCAAATCCGTCTACAACAAGTCCGTCGCCCATTCTCAATTCCAACGCCAGTTTTTCATATTCGGGTAAAACTCTCACATTCAGCGTTCCTGCAAAAGGTGCATGCCCAAGCAATTTTTCAAATTCCTGTGCATATTTCTCAAGCGATAAAAAGAACTGCCCCTCGCCCCTGCCTGATACCACTTTCCCTATTATTTTAGACATGAAATTCACTGCCATTTGCAATAAAATAAATGGTCTCAGACGCTGTTAGCCTCATCATATATCAGAGGTTGTTCAACAAATCATCAACGACCAAACTTATCTGTGTTTGGATATTTATAACTCCTGCCCCGAAATTGTTCTTCTGTATTTGGCAGTATCCATATCAAAATTTAGCAATTATCATTTATCGCAACATGTGCCGTGCCTGTTGCATTATACGCAACTTTTATCCTGTGTCTTCCCGGGGTTGAAGGCCATTTTCCGCAAATGGGTGCATGAGAGCCGGCAGACATGTCTCCTTCGCTAAGCACGTTAATGTTTGTGGTTTTTCTCTTGCTCCAATTCAGCTCATAAGAAGGCGCACCGATAAACGAGCCATTAAAATTAGTGCTTTCGGGCATATCCACCCAAACATATTGGGATGCACCATCCCCTGCCAAATACACTTCATCCGCCGCATTTGCAACTATTGAGGCAGAGCTTTTGGCAATCTCCTTCTCTCTTATTGCCTGGCTTCCTATCGCTTCACTAGGCAAAACCGCCACAACAACTGAGAGGGCAATTAATGCCCCCGCAAATAAAAGAAGAAGCTCAAGTGATCCTTGAGCCTTCATTTTTTCTTTCCCCCCTTTCTCGCATGGGTCTTTTTGCGGGTTGCAGCCGCCGGAGCAACCGACGGTCTTGCATGTCCTTCATTAAAGAAGAACTTGAACATGTTCGCCATATACGATGTTCCTATCGCAATCATTACTGCTTCCAGTGCAAACATCACTATATATTCAATAGTTGTTCCGACAACCGGAATCATTGATGTAAACACAGTTGCAAAAACAATCACCATCGCCACAACAAATGCGATTACTCCAAAAACAAATTGCGGTATGAACACCTCAACTGTCTGACCCTTTATTGTGTCAAACGATTTTCTTGGCATCTGTCCCTCGTGCCCATCGCCTCTAAGCAAAAGGTATTGCGAAAAGGTTGTTCTTATGCCGTGAATAATCATCGCGATAATCCATGCAAAAATTGCAATCATGAAGAACAGGATTCCGACTTCTACAAATGTAAATGCCGCTACGATTCCAATTATGAGCAAAACAACTGTCGGAATAAGCAATTTCTTGTCATACCAGCAGGTAATGTCAACCGCAAAGAGCCTTAGGTGCAGCATAAACCATTCGACCACACCCGGAACTTTTTGCGGTACACCCATTCCGTTTGCCTTAATCGCCGTTCGCATAATTCGCGGCAATACATAAAAGAAATTGAAAAGCCCGAGCACAACTGCAACTAATCCTAACGCAAGAACTGCCATACTCGCGCCCGGAGAAATCGTTGTTGCCTGTGAATAGGGTGCATATCTTGATGAACCCGTAATCATCGCCATCCCATACGACGGAATAATCGCAAGGAACGCATAAAGCGCGCCAAGCTTAAGCATCTCCATATTGCCCACTTGTGAAATGGCAAACTTTATGCCACCTATAATATCAAAATATGTTTTCCCCATTTACACACCTTCATGTTTGGTTAATTATCAGAAAAGCTATTATGATATCAATTAAAAACCTAACTCCGCCCGATTTTTCGCACAACCCTCAATTCTTCATAAAAATGCAAATAAAAATTAGTGTTAATCCTGCCTTTCAATTATTTTTTGCGCAATGCTCATTTTTTTCTCGCGTTTTTGCCTATGCTTTGCAAACCATTCAAGTGCAATTTCAACCGCTTCTTTTTTGCATTCGCCGCAAAGCATCTTTCCGCCCGTGCATCTTGCATATCTGTTCTCAAGGCTCTTATCATCCAATTCAAAGTGGGTTTTGCACAAATCAAATATGACACATTTTGCAATATCCCCGCCAAGCCTTCTTTGCTCGTCGGCAGTATCCCGCCCGCCGGTGAGTGTGCGCATAAGCTTTCTCTTAATGCTCTCCTCATCTTCAGAAAGCCAAATCATGGAATCGGGCTCGCGTTTTGACATTTTCGCCTCGCCCTTTAGATTTCTGATAAACTTATGATAAGTTGCAGACGGCAACACAATCTTTTCCTTAAATGCCAAATCGCGCGCAAGTCGAATATGCGGGTCCTGGTCAAGCCCGACAGGCACAAGCACATGCTTCGGACCGCCAAAATCCTCATGTTGTGGCAGGAAAATATCGCCTATCTGTGCAAGAACCGCCATGTAAAGGCCCATATCTTTCTCGCCGTAAATTGCCTCAAAGGTTGCGCGGGTTACTCTCCCAGAAAGAAGAAATGCCTTGTTCATCACTCTGCTTTCCTTTGATTGGCGGTAAATGTAAGCGTTCTTCTCATCAAGCCCAAGTGCAAGCAAATCGGCAACATTTGATATTGCATTTTGCCTGCACTGCTCAAGGCTAAGCCCGTTGTCCGCGTGCGCCTCCAAATCGGCAATGCCATAGAAAACTTTTGCGCCGAATTCCTTTTGGAAAAATATTATCTCCTCGGCAGTCTGCTTGCTTCCGAGATGAAAATCGCCGGACGGCTTTATTCCGCTCATCACCGCCGCTTTTTTTTCCTCTGCCGCTTTTATCCACTGAACCAAATCACGGTGGGCAATCACAATATCGCGCGAAAAAAGATGCGAATGCGCAAATCTTTTTTTAAGCGCGGGGCTTATGTGCTCAAGCCCGAATTCAGAATAAAGCTTTGAAACGTCCTCGCAAATATCCGAGCTCCACGGGTCTATTTTGTCTTTCATTATTTTCTCCCCAATTTTTTGCCAGATGGCTTTTGCGTGCTAATGCTAAATCCGTTTGAGTCAATGATGCAAGGGTGCATGTCGTGCATGTGTTGTGTTCCGCGAAGTTTTATCACTTCAAACGTGCGCGTTCTTTTCATACCCTCTCTTATCCATCCAAGATGGACATATCCATCAGTGAGCGCTTCTATTCCTACACTTGTGCGCGGAATATTCGGGTCCGGGGGCACCATATCATCCGCAGTTATTATCGTGGTTGCGCCCCATTTTCTCACGATATTCACAATCTTTTGCAAAAATTGCCTTCGCTCGTCTCCCATTGCGAGGCTGGCAAGCGGGGTAATTGAATCAAAAACAACTCGCTCCACTCCGAGCGTGTCAATCAATTCCAGAATGGAGCTTTCCTGCTCCACAAAGCTTGAAAGTTCGTTGTGCGGGTATTCAATAAATATTACCTGTTTTTCCCGCTCCATTTTCGGCAAGTCCCAACCAAAGCTTGTCATGTTTGAAAAAATCGAGAATTTCGGCTCGTCAAACGAGAGATAAAGTCCGACTTCCTTTTCCTCTTTGAATCCATTAATTAGAAATTGCGTTGCGAAAGTCGTTCTTCCCGAGCCCGTGCTTCCGGACAAAGCGATAAGATTATTTTTGGTGAATCCGCCGCCTATAATTTCATCCAGCCCCGGAATACCGCTTTTTACCCTGGGAAACAATATGCTGCTCATCGTAGTTCACTTCTTCTTGTCCTTTGAATCATCACTCATCTCTTTAATCCTTTTGCCAAGCTCCGCCTTGTTTGACATTTGTTTTACAAACTTTTTGCGCTCTTCCTCAGACATTGATTTTGAAAGAATGTGATGGGTAAGCTCCTGGCTTGTTGCCGAAATATTCATGAGCGCATTTTGCATTTCGCCCGCATCTATTCTCGCGTCAAGCGGCTCTTCTATGTCAATTCCAATCGGAGTGTAACTCATTGTGAGCCTCAAAAGGGTTGAAAAATCCGAAATAAGCATGCTGACTTTTGCAGTAGTTGAGAAAGTTCCTTCGCGCTCAAGCGGCGCTTCAATTTCCGCGACCGCCATTTTTACTCCCGGTTCATTAGTAAGCTTGCTAGTAAAGCCCACCATCATCTCCTGCAAGTTGTCTATCTTGTCAGAGTGCATGTCAAAATAAAAATGCACAAAAAACCCGCCGTGCCTTAGCACATTTGACTTAAGCTCTTCAAATTTTCTCATGTCTGCCATAGAAATTACCTTAGAAGCAAAATTTATGTAAAATTAACGAAGGCAGGATATAAAAAGTGAATGAATGGCAAAAAAGCAACCAAACTGCAAAAAGCAACCAAACTGCAAAATTTAGTACTATATCTATCAATTCATATCTATTTGTGCGCAATTTTTGCCACAACCATCAAATCCGTTCCAATGCTTGCAACATTCACTATCTCCGCATTGGTCGCATTCGCAATCTCAAGTGCCCCTTTTCCTTCAAAAAGAGATTTTCCATCTCCTCCAATAATCTTCGGAGCAACGAACAATATCATCACGTCAATTAGCCCTTCATCAAGCAATGCTTTTGCCAAGGTTGCTCCCCCTTCGCAAAGCACCTGATTAATTTCCCTTTTTTGCAATTGCATAAGCAAAAATTTCAAATCCACATGCCCGTTCTTATCCGCCGGACACATAAGCACGTCAATTCCTTTTTTTTGCAATTTATCAATCTTTTTTTTGTCCGCTTTCTGCGTGCATGCAACAAGAGCGTTTTTATCAAAAAACACTTTTTCATCGCCGGAAACAGACAAATTCGAATCAACAATAACTCGTAGTGGACTCACAAACTCCATTTCATCAAAATCAGTTTGCACGGATTCGTTTGCCCGCGCATTTTTCGATTTCTTCGCATCCGTTTCCTTTTCCAATTTTCTTGCAGTCAGTTGCGGATTGTCTTTTAGCACCGTGCCGGCTCCGACAAGAACCGCACCTGCTTTATCGCGCATTTTCATCACAATCATTCTGGACCTCTCGCACGAAATCCATTTTGAATCTCCGGAAGAAGTAGCGGTTTTTCCATCCAATGTAATCGCCATCTTCAAAGTCAGAAGCGGCATGCTTGTTTTGAGCGCTTTTATATATGCAGAATTCACGGCTTGTGCTGCCTCTTCCAAGATGCCAGATTCAACTTCAATCCCCGCCTCGCGCAATTTTTTCTCCCCGTCTCCCTTTACTTTTGCATTCAAGTCTTTCATTGCAAAAACAACCTTGCCAATGCCCGCATCAATTATCGCGTCCGTGCACGGCGGAGTCCGCCCCGTATGGTTGCAAGGCTCCAAATTTACATAAAGAGTAGAACCTTTCAAAAGAGATTTCCAATCTTTCGGATTTTTTTTCTTCACATCAAAAATGGCTTCAACTTCCGCGTGTGCTTCCCCTGCCTTTTTGTGAAATCCCATTCCGATTATTTTTTCCTCTTTTACAATAACCGCGCCAACGTATGGATTCGGCGCAGGCCTGCCTCGCACCGCCAATTCAAGCGCCTGTTGCATAAAGAATAAGTCTTGCTCGTTATTTTCAGGCATCAATATCACACAAACTTTTGCAATCGGATAAATCTAAATGCACACTACAAATCTTCCTGCTCATCCATTATATGTCCCATCTTATCTTTTTTGGTTTTCAAATAAGCCGAATCATAACCCGTTTGTGCGACTTGCAAAGACATTCTCTCATCAACAACTATCCCCTCTTTCTCAAGCCCAATCACTTTTTTGGGATTATTGCTCATCAAAATAATTGATTTCACTCCGATATATTTGAGCATGTCTGCCGCAGATTCATAGCCTCGCAAATCATCTGCAAATCCGAGCTGATGGTTTGCCTGTACAGTGTCCATTCCATCATCTTGCAAAGCATAAGCCCTGATTTTATTTGCAAGCCCAATGCCCCGCCCTTCCTGATTCATATAAAGTAAAACTCCAATTTCCTGTTTTCCAAGATATGTCATTGCCTTCTCGTATTGTTGCCTGCAATCACAGCGCAGTGAACCGAGCGCATCTCCGGTCAAACAGCGAGAATGCACGCGAACAGGCACGCCCTGTTTGCCTTTTACTTCCCCTCTTACAAGCGCCAAATGGGTTTTCATTTTTTGGTCTTCAAAAGCATATACCTCAAACTCGCCAAACCCAGTCGGCAGTTTCGCCTTTGAGATAAATTCAGTCCTTTCCCGCTCGCCTGTTTCTTCATTCATTTATTTCACCAAATCCTTCATGTTCCCAATCATCTTAAGCGCGCTTATGACACATCTTTCTCCATATTCCAAGGCTCTTTCATGTGCCTGCTCCTGAGTCGCCCCAGGTCCGATAATTCCAAACAAAACGGGCTTGCGGCTTTCAATAGAAATGCGAGAAAGCGAGTTTGCAAGCGCCCCCGCTATAATTTCGTCGTGTTTTGTCTCTCCCTTCACTATTGCGCCAAGGCAAACAACTGCCTGCACTTCTGTCTTTTTGGCAAGCTCGGAGGCGACAAGCGCCATGTCATATGCGCCGGGAACATGCACCAATTTTACTATTTCAACTTTTTTGCGCTCGCACGTTTCAAGCGCGCTTTTTTCCATCTTCTGTGTAATCTCACTATTAAATTCCGATACAATAATCGCGATTTTTACCATAATATTTCAGCCCTTTATCTCTCCTTCATCCTCTCTTCCCTGCCGTTTTCCCGTTCCTGCTCTTTCCACAAGTTTAGCCGGATTCTCAACGAGCCAAATTGCATTATGCACATGTTTTCTAATTCTGTCTTGAGTGAGCAAATACAAGTCCATTTCATCCAATACCGCATTTTTCATACTCTCTTTCATGTGCACAAAAACTTCAATTATGTGCTTTGAATGTTTGAGCATCACGGCCTGAATTGCAGAAGATGCCTCATGTGCGCAAACCGAGTCAATATCCGCCCCGCCAACCATTCCAAGCGCCATTACGATATCGCATTTTTCATTTTCAAAAAGAAGGGCGCATTCAACCGGCAAATCCTTGATTCCCGGAACGGTCTTTCTAACAACTTTAAGCGTGTCAAATTCGCCTTTATTCTTCGCAATTTCATCCAGCGCAATTTTTCCCATATTAACGCGCGAGAATGTCGTATCCACTATGCCAAGTTTCATGTAAATATATGCGGATGCGAAAAATTAAAGCCTATGCCTATGAGATAAACAAAATTATACTCCTCTAAATCTATTTTTATCAATCATTTAGCATCTTCGCAAGCTCCTTTCCCTCAATCATGTTAAACTTGTTTTTCTTGGCATATTTTTTTGCATCTTCAAAAGAGAGTGCCTTTCCATCATCAGAAAGCATTTCGCAAACCACCACTGCCGAGCTCATGCCGGCTTTTTGTGCCAATGTAGTGGAATATTCCGTATGCCCCTTTCTCTTTTCAAGCCCCTGCGATATAAGAAGCGGAACATGCCCCGGCGAGCAAAAGGACAAAACAAATCCTTCCTGCATCTTCTCTTTTTTCAAAGAAAGGATTCCCTCAAATTCCATTATTGTCTTTGAGCGGTCATTGTCGGTAATTCCTGTGCGCACCTTGCGCGAATTGATATAAATTGAAAATGAAGGCATATCTCCATAAGCCGTCTTTTTTATCGCAAGTTTTCTATAAGTCGGCAAGCCCGCATCCGCCATTCTTTTTGCCATTAATTCAATTCCGAGCACATTTGCAATTTCTTCATCCGTTGCAAGGCAAATAAGTCCGCCGGCATCCTTTCTCAAAAGCCGGATTTTATCCGGAGTGCAATATTTTGCATGAATTACAATATCCGCTTCGCCCTCGCGTTTGGGGTCGTCAAAAATAATAATCGGAGTTCCGGCTCTAAAGTCGGATATAATTTTTTTTAAATTCATTATTTCAACTCATAATAATTTTCAAAGCTCAAGCGCTCTTTATTTCATTTCTTTCTTCTCTAAAATATTCTCAATCGCCTGTTCCAAATTCAGCTCTTTTTGCTCGCCGCTATTGAGGTTCTTAAGAGTATAAAGCCCGCTTTCCACTTCTTTTTTGCCCATAATAATCGCAAACAAAATCTTGCAGGCATTCGCATATTCAAGCTGTCCGCGCATTTTTCTCTCGTTCAAATCGGTTTCTACGTTTATGCCCGCCTGTCTAAGCCTGTTTGCAAGCGTTACGCATTCCGCATAATATTTTTCCTCAAGGCAGACAATCATCACATCTGTCTGTGATGTTGGATCCGCACCCTGATTTCTTATTGCAAAAAGCCGCTCAATTCCAAGCGATATGCCGACTGCAAAATCGTTTTGCCCGTAAAGCCCAAGCAGATTATCATATCTTCCACCGCCGGCAACCGAGCCGATGTCATCCGATGCTTTTATCTCAAATATCGGTCCGGTATAATAGCCGAGACCGCGCACAAGGCTTGGTTCAACATAAACATTCAAAATTCCATAATCATTTCTCAAAAGTTTAAGCAACGCTTCAAGTTCGTTCGCGCCTTCCTGTGAATATTTTTTGGCAATCTCAAGCGCAGTTTCATTTGTTTCCTGTCTCTCAAGAACGCTATTCATAAGTTCGTTTGCCATCTTTTTGGAAATTCCGCCCTTCTCAAGCTCGGATGCAACTGCTTCCTTTCCGATTTTGTCCAACTTGTCAAGAGCCCTAAGAACGACTCCCTCTTTCTTTTCAACGCCGAGGGTTTTTACAATTCCCGAAAGAATTTTTCGGTTATTCAAAAGCACCTTGAATCCACTAAATCCCAATTTTTCAAGAGATTGGCATGCAAGTGCAATCAGTTCCGCCTCGCATCTCATTGAAGGGGAGCCTACAATATCCGCATCCGCCTGCAAAAATTCCCTAAGCCTGCCCTTTTGCGGCTCCTCGCGCCTCCAAACAGGTGCGATGCAATATCTTTTGTAAGGCTTTGGCATACTGTTATTTGCCGCAAACCTTGCGGTGCCAACTGTCAAATCAAATCTAAGTGCATATTCGGACTCTTCAATTTTGAAAAGCTGACCTGCAATTTCATCTCCCGCTTTTGCAGTTAGGGTTTTCTCCATTTCAATTGCAGGAGTTGAGAGTGGCTGATATCCCCAAGATTTGTATACTGATGCAATCGTGTCAATCATTTTCTGGCGCGCCATCATCTCTGTGCCGGACCAGTCTTTCATTCCTTTTGGAGTTTGGAATTCTGCCATAGGGGTATAGCTCGCTCTCGCTTTATATGAATTTGTACTTGGAAAAATCGGAACAAATATACAAAAATTAAATTTTTAAAAAAATTAAAATAAAAAATTTAAACTAAAAAATTCAAAATAAACATTTAAAATAAAAATTTAATTTATTTTTTGTGGCTTTCAATCCAAGCTTTCAGCGCCGCCTTGGTGCCCGCCCCTCTTCTGTCAACTATTTTTCCCTTTGAAAAGAGAATAAGCGTAGGAATGCCCGACACCTGATATTTTGCCGCCAGCTCGTCATTCTCATCTACATTTACCTTGCCAATTTTCACATCTTTCATTTCTTTTGAAAGCTCATCAATAACTGGTCCAATCATCTGGCACGGACCGCACCAAGGTGCCCAAAAGTCCACGAGCGCCAAATTTGAATTTATATGCGCACTAAAATTTTCTTCAGTAAGTTCCACCGCCATAAAAACACCCCATCAGCATCTCTTACTCAAAAAGATGTTAAAAGCTTAGCCTAAAAGAGAATTTAAAACCAACCAAATATGCCTGATTATACTCCGAAATACTGCTTGAATTTGGAAGTAACAATCACTTTATTCGTCCTGCCTAAAGGAACAAGCTCCACGAATCCTTTTTCTTCAAGCTCTGCAACATCAACATAAATCGCGCTTCCAAGCTTTCTGAACAAATCCCTTTTTGTTATTCCGTTATTCTTGGAAATAAATGCAAGCGTCTTTAGAGAGTGCGTGGAAATTTCCGCTTCTCCCGCAAACTGCCGAACTGCTGGGGCATAATTTTGCCGCACACGCATCGCCCATTTTCCATTGTCCTGCACAATTTCTATCGCCGAGCCCTTCTCCTCATAATGTGTAGCAAGCGCCTGCATCATTTTTTGCACTTGCGAAACAGCCGCAATTCCGACTAATCTTCCCAAAGAGCTATTGTCAACTCCCTGTCCCGCCATGAAAAGAGCCGCCTCCATTACTTTGGAAGGTTCGTTTTGTGAAATGTAAGGATCAAGCTGTATTTGCAATTGCGGTTCTTCTTTTTTCTGCGTTGGCTCTGCCGCATAATTAATTTGAACCGGTTGCGCAAGCGAGCCCATCTGCTCCTGCATTGCGCTAAGCTGTTGAGTTTGCACGATTCCGTCTATATGTTCTTGTTCATGCACCAACTGATGAATAGAGCTTGCATAATGCTCTTGGTTATTTTCTGCTAAATTCGGATTAACGCCCCCATCATCTTTCTGCTCAAGCGCACCGTCATCCAAACTTTTGGCAGATTGTTCCATCGGACCCTTTTCCAAAGAGTCAACTGTTTGCTCATTTGCAAGTTTGCTTTTTCTTCCCCGTTTTTTCTTTTGTGCGCCGTTCTCGGGCGAAAAAGTTTTTTCAACAATTTCCTTTAGTTCCAGATTGTCAATCTCCTTTTCCTCTTTTTTTGCCTTTGTCTTGTTGTCAAGGACTTCTCCCATTGCGCTTGTTTTTATTACTCCAATCGGTCCTGTCGCGACATCTGTTTTCGGCTTTATATAAACATGAACTTTTCCGGTAGTCATACTCTCATCCACTCTTTTTTTGTTCGTGCAATCTTATGAAAATTTCTCCAAAGAACGGGTCTTGGCGCATTGAAACCTTTCCTTCGTTTGCCAAGAATAAAAGCGGCAAAAATGTATATACGACATCCAGTCGGTCTTTTTTGTCCAAGAGATTTGAAAATGTCACAAGTCCTTCTGTATCCAGTCTGTTTTCTATTTTATCCCAAAGTATTTTCACTTGCTGGTCAATGTTAAACTCGCTCATTTTTATCTCAATCGGAGTTACGTCCATCGGGGGAATCTGTTTTTGCGCGGTTTTCTCCTCTCTCTCTTTTTGCTCCTCAAATACTTTTTCAACCGCTTTCACAAGCTCGTCAAGTGTTACCCTTCCTTTCGGTGCAATTCTGCCCTTTAATTCAATAGTTTGTATCTGATTGTAATGCATCGGCTCCACAAACTCATCAAGGCTTGCTTGCACCGGCTCGTCAAGATTAATCATATCCGATTTGAATCTAAGTAAAATAGATGCGGCAAGAATAAGGTTTGCAGGAATGCGCAAATCGTCCATTTGCATTTCTCGAATTGTTTCAATATATTTGTTTGTCACCTGTGCAACATCAATATTCCACGGGTCAATATTGTTTAGCATTACCATCTCGTAAAGTAGCTCGCGCCAAGTGGGAATTTGCACCATGCGCTCAAGGTTTGTGTCCTGAAGCTGTTCTTTTGAAATCTGTTCAGTCAGCGTCTGCTCGCGCTGTACGCCTGTCATTTGCCCATCCGACATGAAAGCATAATCTTCAATAACCAATATAAATACTGGGTAAAACGGTGGTTAAAGAAAAAATTATATGTGTCAAATTCGGCTCTCGTAAGTACGGGATAACCCAATTATTTCACCATATATCACATATTCCCATATTTTTTTGGCAAAATTACTCAATTTGAATACTGTTTTTAATTTTGAGCCAAAAATCCAATTTGTGGAGTTTTGAATATGGATAAAATTTCAGAGCTTGAAAAAACAAAAGGAAAAATTTTGCAGGAGCTTGAATGCCCTCTCAAAGCCAGTGCAACCAATCTTGTTTTTGGCAAGGGAAATGTAAATGCAAAAGTGATGATTATCGGCGAAGCTCCCGGAAAGAACGAGGATTTACAGGGAATTCCTTTTGTGGGAAAGGCGGGAAAAAATTTGGACGAATATCTAAAGTTTGCAAATTTGAGCCTTGAAAAAGTGTATATTGCTAACATTCTCAAGTACCGCCCGCCACAAAATCGCAATCCCACCAACGACGAAATCGCAGGGCACACTCCATATCTTTTGGAGCAGATAAAAATTATTTCGCCCGATGTTTTGGTGCCTCTTGGAAATTTTGCGGCAAAATTTGTTTTGGGCGGTTTTTCTGCGGGTGGAATGAAAAATGTTGAGGGCATTTCAAAATTGCACGGACAAAAACTTGAAGTAAAATTTGAGAGCCGAAAAATTTTGGTCTATCCGATGTATCATCCGGCGGCGGCAATTTACAATAGAAAGTTGATTGAGGAATTAAAGTCTGATTTTGTACAACTGGGAAAAATTCTCAAACAATAAATCAAAAATACTAAAAATATTTTTCATCCCGTATATTTACAAAGCGCATCCGAAACCGGCTTCAAATAAGACACAACGATTCCAAGTTTGTTCTTTTCCAAAAATACATAAATCATGTGCCAGTCTTTTGCATTAATACCTTTCACGACAAGGAACGCAATGCCATAAATCACATAGCTTATGCAAACCGCTATCACAAGCTGAATTATTCCCTGCATTGAAAAATCAAATATTGAGCCCATTCCCGGCAAAGCGATAAAGCTCAATCCGACCATAACCGCGCCTGCGGCAAACGCTTTAAGAATGTCTGGATGAAGTCTTGCTCCAACCATTTGCCTTGCCTTAATCACGGCGTAAGATTCTCCTATGACTGCGGCAATCGAGCTTGCAATCGCGGCACCCAAAACCCCAATTATGGGTATAAGCACAATATTAAGTACGACGTTCAGCCCTACTGCAATCGCACTCACCACAAGCAATATCTTTACGTGTCCACGCGCGAGCAATGCGTTTCTGCTTGAAATGGATACAAGAGTCGAAATCACAAACGGCGCAAATGCCCATACAAGCCATGCGTTTTCCCAATAAGGCTTTGCCATTATCTGCAAAATCGGGGCGGAGAAAATTAGGAACATACAAAGGAACGGAATTCCAAGATACATCGTCCATCTCGTGGTTTCGCGAATTATATTGCTTGTAAATTCATTTTTGGCTTCAAAATGTTCAACGAGCATTGGTTGTTGTACATCGCTAATTGGAGAAAATATCATCGGTCCGATATTTCTTACAATCAGTACAACTGCTGAATATCCGGCGACCACTCCCGGGTTTTCCCCAAGGAAAATGCCAATCATGAGCACATCAATCTGTGTCACAAGCGTGTCCAGCATTCCGCTGATATAAACCGGCAAGCCGAACGCCGCGTCCCTTCTCAGAATTCCAAAATCAAATTTGGCGGCATTTTCATGCTCTTTGAATTTGCCGTAAATATGCCACATCATATACATGGCAACTATTGCCTGTGATGCGGCAAACGCACCCATTATCGTATAAGCGGTTCCAATTCCCGCGGCAATAACTCCGCCGATAAGAATTACTTTGAGTACTGCCATTGCCGCACTAGCCGCCGATGAAACTCCAAACTGCTTGAGTGCATTGAGTGTCGAGCCCAAATAAACCAAAAATATCAAACCTGTCATTCCAATCATGCAAAGTGGTATCAACGGAATAATCCCCGCGCCATAATAATCTGCAAAAGTCTGCTCGAATATTACTGCAAAAATCGCGACAATTATGCAAATACCCGCAAGCGCGGCAATGGACGTCCAAATCTGGGTTTTCACTTTGCCGAACTCTTTTTTCACCATATATGCAGGTATGTATCTTATCGCCGCAACCGAAAGTCCGAGCCCACAAAACGAGCTTAGTGTAATTGCAATCGCGTTTGCCTCAAAAAACAAGTCTGCCTGCGCGGGCAATAAAAAATTGATTATAAGAAGGGTGGTGATGAAACTTATCGCCTTAATTATCCCCATAGAGCCGAATTTGTAAAGCGTGCCTTTTGCAAATGTGTCAACAAGCGCGTGTTTCTCCTTTTGCGGTGCAGTCATCTCTTCCATCAAAATCTTCCTACCAAAATCTTCCTACCAAAATCTTCCTACCAAAATCTTCCTACCAAAATCTTCCAAATCCAAATCTTTCTATCAATTAACCTCTTATCTGGCATAAATCTGTAGAATATCAAATTGCCTGCTATGCTTTATAACGATTATCTGCCAAAACGCCTCATGGTTCTCTCATTGGGCACGAACGGAGTGCGGGCAAAATTTGACGAACTAAATGCCGGTGCCGCATCTGATTTTGCATACGCATTTGCCAAATTTTGCATAAAAGAGGCAAAAAAGAAAAATGTAAAATTGGGGCTCGGGCAAAAGAAAAATGTAAAAATAGGGCTTGCCCGCGACATGAGAAAAACTTCTCCCTGCCTTTTTGACGCGGTTGCATCCGCAATAATGGAAGCAGGATGCGATGTTTTGGATTTCGGGCTTATTCCCTCTCCGGTTGCGGAATGGGCGCTTGCGCACTACAAAGCAGACGGGCTCATAATAGTCACCGCGTCCCATAATCCGCCGGAGTGGAATGCCCTAAAGTTCGTGGATAAAAACGGTGTCGCGGTTTCGCGCGAGCGCGGGGAAAATTTTGGAGAATATTTGGAAAAGCCGCACGCTCCGGCCCTTGACTGGAAAGAAATTGGAAAAATTCAGAAGATAAATACGGTTTTGGATGATTATTCAAAAGACGTGCTTGCAAACATTGACAAGAAAAAAATAAAAAAACTCAAAATAGTTGCGGACCCCGGAAACGGCACATCAACCCTTATTGCACCCGCTCTTCTTCGCTCTCTTGGCGCGCAAGTGATTGTGATAAACGAACCTCTTGACGGCACATTTCCAAACCGGCTTTCCGAGCCGGCAGAGGCGAATTTGCAGCAACTCATAAAAAAAGTAAAGGAAACAAAATCCGATTTTGGAGTTGCATGGGATGGCGATGCCGACCGAACAACATTTGTAGATGAAAAGGGAAGATGGATTGTCGGGGACAAATGCGTTGCAATTTCGGCCAAATGGGCTTTAATGAACGAAAAAAATGCAAAAGAAAAAATGGTTGCGACCACTTCCGCCACTTCAAAAGTAGTGGAAGACATCGCATCCGCATTCGGGGCAAAAACATTATACACCGACGTTGGCGCCCCCTATCTGGCTGAGCAGATGTGCAAACTTATTTCAAAAATGGTATCCGGCGGGGAAGAAGTCGGCGGCATCGTTTATCCTAAATTCTCCCTTGCAAAAGACGGAATATTTGCATCCTGCAAATTAATGGAAATAGTTTCCCAAAAGCCGCTCTCGCAGTGGCTCGATGAGCTTCCCTCCTATTACAATTCAAAGACAAAAATAAGTGCAAACGCAAAGCAAAAGCAAACCGCGCTAAACTCTATTATTCAGAAAGCAAAATCAAATGCAAATGGTTCGCTCATCCCCCTCATCGGCGGTTTCCGCTTAAATTTCAAGGACTCATGGGTGCTTGTCCGTGCATCCGGCACAGAAGATTATATTCGCATATTCGCGGAAGGAAAAAGCGAGAAGCAAGCGCAAGAGCTTATGAATGAATATAAAAAGTTGGTTGAACAAAATCTAAATTAGCAAATAACGGTGATTTATTCATGAAAGCAATTCTGGTATGTGGAGGGCTCGGAACAAGGCTTCGGCCTCACACTCTTAGCACTCCAAAGCCCATGCTCAAATTAGGCTCGCGACCAATCGTTTATTATCTAATTGAGCTTCTCAAAAAGAACGGAGTATCTGATATTTATCTCACAATCGGCTATCTCAAAGAACAATTCAAAACCTATTTTGGCGACGGCTCAAAATTCGGCGTTCGCATACATTATGCGGAAGAGGAGGAAAATCTCAATACTGCAGGTTCCACTCTCTCAATCAAAAACGAATTCAAGGACACTTTCATCGTAATGATGGGCGACCATTTCACGGAAATTGATTTGAGAAAAATGATGAAATTTCATAAAGAAAAGGGCGGCATTGCCACGATGGGACTAAAATCAATCGAAACCCAGATAGAATATGGCGTTGTGGAAATAAATGAAAAATGCCACATAAAACAATTTATCGAAAAGCCGAAAATCCAAAATTACATAAACACCGGAATATACGTTTTTGAGCCGCAAATATTTGATTACATAAAAGAGAAAGAGGACTTTGCAAAAAACGTTTTTCCCCGCCTTCTAAAAGAGAAAAAACAAATCAACGGCTATTCATTTGAGGAAAGATGGCTGGACATCGGGCAAGCCGAAGACTACGAGAAGGCGCATAAACTTTTTACTGAAAAAGAGAAAGCGAAAAAATAAAACTAAAAAAAATTTGAAAAAAATAGACTCAATATTTCCCAAAGTATATTACGACAAAAATCGCAATCACAGTTTCAATTCCAACGCAAACAAGCACCAAATTCTTTTCAGTCAGCCCGCCGAAAATGGTTAAAATCAAATCCGCAAAGCCGCGAATTTTTCCTTTTGGCGCGCGAAGCTTTCCATCCTTACCAAGCTCCGCAAAGCTTTTTGGGAATCCATTTAATGCTTTCAAAAACCAGTCAATAATGTAGGGCAGCATCAAAATAACTCCTGCCGATTTCAAGCTTGACAATATTACCGCCGCCCCAATCGCCGCTCCGATTGTAAGCGTGCCGACATCTCCCAAAAAGGCGCGTGCGGGATACCAGCTAAATTTCAAAAATCCAATGAGTGCTCCAAGCATCGCAACGGACAAAACAGACATCTCAATCTGCCCATGCATAAACGACAAAATTGACAATGCCGCGAAAATAATAATTCCCATTGACACTTCAAGCCCGTTAAATCCGGCAAGCATATTCGTCAAATTTGAGCAAACGGCAATCGCCAGCGGGACAAGCAAAATCGCATAAAGAATGCCAAAATCAATTCCTCCAACAAATGGAATTGAAATAATGCTCTGCCCGCCTGCCATTTCTATCGCAACAAGAGGTACTGCCGCCGCCAGGGGAAGAAGCGCTTTTACAACTTGTCCGACATCCACAAGGTCGTCATAAATTCCAATAATAGCTACGATACAAACAGTAAGCAATGCCGCCATTATACCCGCAAGCTCAAAATTGAATCCGAAAAACAAGTGCAAAATAATTCCAACCAAAGCGGAGCCGACAAATCCCGCAACGATTGCGATGCCTCCCATCTCAACCACTTCGGGCTTTTCTTCCTTGTGCATGTCTTTGCCGACAATTCCGGCAAGCTTAAGTTTTGCAATCACTTTGCCAGCCAAAAACATGGTTGAGATAACCGCGCTAAAAAACACAATTGCAAGAAAAACAAGTTGTTCCATTTGTATGCCTCATTTTAATTTTATTTTGCACTCCTCTACCGTTTCTTTCTTATTTGCGACAGCGCATTTTTCGCGCCTTCCGCATTCATCATTTTATTTTCCTGCATCCATTGTACAACCGCATCCATCTCGCCAGCTTTTGCTCCGGCGGCAGTTGCGATGTTTTTTGCATGAAGCTTCATGTGTCCTTTCTGTATTCCTTCAAGCGCCAATGCCCGCAAAGCCGCAAAATTTTGCGCAAGCCCGACAGATGCCAGCACTTGTGCAAACTCGCCGGAGTTTGTTACTCCGAGCATCTTTAGGCACATTTTGGCGGTCAAGTTCACTCCCAAGGAGCCGCCGATTGTTCCGACCGGCATCGGAATAAGTATTTTTCCCTCAATATCCCCGTCCGGGGTTTTTCTAAATGTTGTGAGCGCCCCATTCTTCAGAGCCGAATAGGAATGCGCGCCGGCTTCCACTGCTCTCCAGTCATTTCCGCAGGCAACAAGCACGGCGTCAATTCCATTCATTACTCCCTTGTTATGAGTTGCCCGCCGATACGGGTCTGCCATTGCCATGCTCCAGCAGTCAAGTATTGCCTCAACGCCTTCATCTCCGTCCACATCTTCTGCTTTCCAAACAGCAATAGCAGATGCCATTCTTCGCGTTGCAAGATTTGACACAATTTTGAGCCTAACGTTTCCACCCGAAATTTCCGCCAAATCAGGCGCAATTTTTTCAAGCAGTGTGTTCACCGCGTTTGCGCCCATCGCGTCGGAAACATCAATCGCAAATTCAACAATAATCATTTTTCCCCTGTCGGTTGCAATGGTGCGCGTACTTACCTCTTTCACTCCGCCGCCGTATTTGTGCAAATGGGAGGCGTATTCGTCCGCCTTTTCAAATATTTTTTTATTCGCGGAATTTAATTTCTCAATAGACTTTTTCACATCCTTCATTCCCACAAGCTGAACCTGTCCAATCATGACCGAGCCCGTATAAGAAGTGCGAAATCCGCCCGTGCCTCTTGCAAGTTTTGCCGCATTGGATGCGGCGGCAACCACGGATGCCTCTTCAATCGCCATCGGAACAACTGTTTCGCGTCCGTTAATGATAAAATTGGGTGCAATGGAGAGCGGCAAACCGATTGTGCCAATAACATTTTCGCTCATCTTGTCCGCAATTTCAATCGGCAAGGGTCCCTGTTTTTTTAGCAATGCCTGCTCGGAAGAATCAAGCTTGAATTCGGCAATAACTTTTTTCTGCCTCTCCTCAATGCTCAATTTATAAAAACCCGACCATTTTGAATCTGTCACATTTTCACCTGAAAAACTCACTTTCATCTGAAAAACTTACTCCTAAACAGGCTATTAAACCTTCGTTAGTACCGCCCAAAATTTCGGCACCTGTCCAATTATTCATTCATCTTCCTTACAATCTCTTCAATCGACGCATCCGTTCTTATCGCCGTGTCCTTAAAAGTAGTCCTGCACGCATAAAATCCGCTCTCTTTAAGCCGGGAAACAACATCGTCAATCTTTGCCGGCTTCACCTTATATTTTGAGCAAATCGTATGCAGATTATAATAAAACGCCCCTGCCTGCGACTCCTCATATATTCTCTGCAAATATTTTGCCAGCACTTCTGAATCCATATACTTTCTTTGAGCCAGATTTTTCATCATGCTCTCAACTGTTTGCGGCTCAAATAATTTTGAGCCCCACATCTGTCCCGCCCAAGTCATATTTTTGCCGCATTGAGGGCACAACTCATTGGGAAATTGTGCGCTTATCTCATGAAAAAGGCAACTCGGACAAAAAGAAGAATAGTGCATTGATTTTTTCGCGGACTCAACCGCTCCCTTTGCGCTCTTTTTCACTCTCGCCAATATTTTGAAATAGTGCCTGTGCGAAATGCAAAATTGCGGCTCAAATTCCCATTCATATTTGGATGCGGTTTTTGCAATGAACGCCATCAATATCCTAAGCCCGTTCTCATGACAAAGCTCGTTATGCCCTGGTTTTGCCCCGTAATTTTTGTAGCATGCCTGTGCATGTGCGCCGCAAAGAACCGCCGTGTCCGTCGCGGTTATGGAAATAAATTTTTGCTTCTGTTTCCAATCCGCCCAAAAGAGCGAATCTATAAAATGCGCCGGGCTTCCGAACGGGTCAATTTCGCAAAAATCAAAATTTTGTTCCTGTGCAAAAAACTTGTGCGAATTTGTTTCATTCACTTCTCCTTTAATCTTATTCAGCTTCAAATTTTTCTCAGTCATTTCACATGCAGTTTTGCTTCTGTCAAAAAACTTTAGCTCGCCGACATTTTCATTTTCAAGTTTGTAGCGGATACCTCTTACCCCGCTTGCGCAAAATCCGTCCACAAGAACCGGCAATTGAGGCAGTGTGCCAACCCAAAGCGAGCTTATGTCCCGGCAAAATTGCATTCTCGGATTATAGAACAGCCCGTCGCCTAGGGATATTTTTGCAAGCCCTTCATTAACGGTTTTAGAGTTCATGTAAATTTATGGCAAAAAATAGCTATTAAAACCTCCTATCCGTTTCTCATTGCAATGTCAAATTGCACAATATCAAAAAGCACTGTTTCAGGCAATTTCACTCCGCCCGCGAGCATTCCACTTGCATGGAGGGCTCTTTGGTGCGCATCCATAGGTCAGGGCGGCGCATTCGGAAATTGCCCCACTCACTCGGACATAAAAGCGATATTGCGCCTGGGAGGTCAGCTCGGCGCGGACATCACTGTGGAAAGAAATACTGTCGACATTTTGGCGGAAGGTCTGCCTTTTCCAAGTGAATTGCTCACATGCTCTCTTTCTTCTCGTGCATCCAGAGTTGCATTTCCGCTCGCCGCGATTTTTGATTCTGGAGTAAAAATAAAAGAGTTCAAAATTGCCGGATCCGCGCTTTCTGGAATGGATTCAATCGCATTGGATATGGGTGTGCGAATTACAAAAACGCCCGATGAAATTTTCGTAAGCGGACCTCAAATAAAAACCCTCATTCCCCTTGACAATCGAGCCGGAGCATATTGGGCAAGCGGGCTCATGATGGCATTGCCACTTTCTCAACAGGCGTCCGTTCTTGCAATGGATGATTTCGTGCGCATTCATCCTAGCGTAATAAATACCTTTGAGATTCTCACGCTTTTTGGAATAGATTATTCTTTCCAAACCGAGGAGGGCACGATGACAATTTCGCCGTATCAGGCATATCCCGCCCGTTATGTGGATATCCCTGCCTGCTGGAGGGAAGGCTCGTATTATCTTGGTGCATTCGTCCTTTGCGGCAAAGGCGAGGTAGCCCTTTCGTGGGGCTCAAACCAGCCCGAACGGGAATTTTGGAAAATTATTTTTGCAAATAAGCAAATCGCATTTTCAAGCGACGGCCAAACAATTATTGCAAAATCCTCTTTGCCATTAAGCCTGCCGCCAATGATAGACCCCCGCCCGTTCCCGTCTCTTATTCCGCTGATGATGCTTTTTGCGACACAGTCTTCCAAGAGCACGAAAATCGGGCCTCTTGTGCCCATTTCCGCTCCCGCACTTGCAAGCGCCCGAATAATGGCGGCTCAATTGAATCGACTGGGCGCGAAAATAACATTTGAAGGCTCGCACATAAACATCCCCTACTCGCCTCTAAGTGGCGGAATAGTGGATTCGCAAAAAAATGGCAGGGTTGCGATGGCTTTAGGTCTTGCAGGGCTTATTGCAAAATCTCCTGTAAAAATTGCAAACGCAGATGCGTCTGATAAGTATAATAAGAATTTCTGGCAAGATTTGAAAACTCTTGGAGCGAATGTAAAAATAGGCTGATAACTGTTTTGTCTTATTCTTTTGCTTTCTTCCTAAATGCGTCAATTAATCCATGGGCGTAGTTAATTGCGCCAAACGCCGTTACATAATCCTTCTTTTCTAAAAAGAATTTCGTATCCTCACAGTACTGGGATGCTAAATCAAGAACATAAGAATTCGAGGCAGTCCGCTTTACTTCCTTCACATTTTCATAAAATTGTTTAATATCCGAGAGACAGCGTTCCTGTTGCACCTTTTCCCAGCCCGCCTCTCTTTTCATTTTAGATTGTTTGCAACTTTCACTCATTGTTTCAAATCCTTTTTGCTTAGTTTTCTTTACAACGACACTTATTTGTCTAATAACTACGCTTATAAATATATATTGGCATTAACTAAACATTCTAAAATTACTTTACTTTAGGTGTTATATTGGGTTCTAGACCAAGAAAATGGAAGAAAAAAGGAAGAATGCGCTGGAAGTGGCTCAAGAAACGCAGAAAGCGGCTTAAGCGCAGAATGAAACGAAGAGTAGGCGAGCTATAGGCTTGTTTATTCTTTTTATTTCAAGCTTTTTCTTTTCAAAATTTTTTCTCTTTCGAACACGTTTTTATCGTTTTTTTCTCTTTTCCCGTTCAAACTTTATCTCTAAGTCCATTTATTCAACAATAGTTTTTCTATCTTTATATCTTGCCCTTTTTCTCACCTTTTCCATCCTTACAATCGCTTCTTTCCTTCCGATTTTTTCATAGCCGGAAAGAAATTTTTTTGCATTTTCATCAGAAAGAGAATTTTCCATCGTAAGCAAATCAACCGCCATATCCTCAAAGTCATGGCTTGAAAAGCCAAGCCCGAAATCAATCACATATAATTTTCCCTTTCCATCCAGCATCAAATTTGCAGGAGTATAATCTCCGTGCATTATGTTATGCGAATGCAGTTTTGCCAAATATTCCCCTGCAAGCCTATACACTTTCAAATCAATTTTCTTCTCAATTTTATTGAGAGTTTTTCCATCAATCTTCTCCATCAAAATAAAGTCCTCTCCAATTGCAAACACATATGGGCATAAAACGCCCGCCTCTTTTGCCTTGTGCAAAAGGCGCGCTTCAACTTTGGTTCTTGAAAATCTTATCTTCTCATCAAGCTCGCTTGGTCTGTATTTTTTTTGCACTCTCACTTTCTTCAGGGCAGAAAACCCTGCAAATTTTGCAGGAATAAGTATTGCTTCCGCGCCTTCATCCATTTTTTTCATAAGAAATTTGCTCATGCCCGATTGAAAAACTTATGTTTTGCAGAAGGAAAAAGCCGGATGCAAAATCAGAAAAAACTTAACTAAAATCCGAAAACTCCGCTTCCGATAAACGCAATTGCAAAAAGAGCAAGCCAGATTTTCCAGCTCCATGCAAACACTTTTGAGCCGTCAAGAGGGAAAATCGGCAGTAAATTAAACAATGCCAAAAACATGTTTACCTGCGTTCCCATAAGCATTACATATGCCGCCGTTTCGCCATAAGGAATTACTGTTCCAAATGCCCCAATTCCGACGATTAAAACCGCAAGCGCGAAAAAGAGAAGCCCGAGCAAAATATTTGTAATCGGTCCGGCTGCGGAAATTATCCCGTTTTCCTTTTGGCTTATTTGCCGGTTGCCATAAATCATTACTGCGCCCGGTGCAAGAAATAGCGGGAACATTCCCCATCCCACAAGCTGTGGAATTATCGCAAGTCCAAGCATGAGCACAAGACCCCAAACCCATGCTTCAAAGCGGGCGCGCAATCCGAAGCGAATGGCGGTATATTTATGTGCAAGCTCATGGAGCAAAAACCCGCTTCCGACAGTAATGCCAAACGCAATCATCAAAAATACAAATTCCGAAGGGCTGATTTGTATTCCCCCGCTTGCAAACGTAAGCGAGAGTGCGATTGCAACTATCGACGTAAGAATGTTTGACCATTCATCCAAATCAATGCGAAAGCCGGGTGGAATAAGCGCCATAAAACCACTAACCAATTAACCTCTAACTAATTAACTGCTAACCAATTTACAACCAACTAATTAACCATTAACCAATTTTTTTCACGCGCGGACGAAATATTTCATGCGCCCGCCAAATAAATTTTCATATCACTTTTATGTTTTGCTCTGCGCGTATTCCAACGCGCGCGGGAGTGATTATCCCCGCATAAGATTCAACTGTTGCGACTACTGCCTCAGCCTCACCCGTATTTATCCTAATTGTTTCACCAAGCTTTTTTCTCTCAAGTGCGGTTCCAAGTTTAATCATTGTCCCGCCGTTTATCGGGTCGCGCGAAATCACGAGTACGCCATCGCCTTTTAGCACTCCAAATGAGGATGGCACAACTGCCGTAGTAATGATTGAGAGCGCAAGTGCAAGCGCCTCAAACTCAACAAAGCGCAACAATATGCTCGTCATATCATATTCTTTGAGTATGACTGGCGCAATAAATACTCCGAACATGGCAAGTACGGTAAATAGCGCAAATGCTTTTGCAAACAAAACTATTCTCATTTTTATTTCGCCTCATTTCCTGCAAGCAAATTAACGGATTTAAGCAGGCGCGGTTTTTGGCGCCTGCAAATCCTTTTTTGGCATGCACGATTTATCTGTACATGTTCTCGTCTTTGCCGGTTCTGAATTTTTCCAATCTCTCAACATCCGATTTTGTGAAAGACGGTTTTATCTTGTGCGCGGCGGATTCAAAATCGGATTGCAGAACCACAAGCTCGGATGCGTCAATCTTTTCCCAGTCAATCTTGTCTCCGGTCTTGAGGCGAACTCGCCTTATTGCTTCCATTCCGGCTTCTCTGCACAAATTCTCGACATCTGCACCTGTGTAGCCTTCGGACGCTTTTGAAAGGGTTTCAAGAGATATATCTTTTGCAACATGCATCCCTTTTGTATGCACCCTAAATATTTCAAGACGGGCATCCGAATCCGGGACAGGTATCTCTATAATTCTGTCAAATCTTCCTGCGCGCATAAGCGCCGGATCCATAATGTCTGGGCGATTTGTTGCCCCAATCACAATCACGTTTTTGAGGGTTCTAAGTCCGTCCATCTCGGTAAGCAACGTATCTACAATCCGTTCGCCCACATGACTTCCGCCTTCATCCCCGCCACGGTGCATTGCAATTGAATCCAGTTCATCAATGAAAATAATGCATGGTGCCGCCAATCTTGCTTTTCTAAACATTTCACGAATCATTTTTTCGGATTCGCCGACCCATTTCGAAAGAACTTCGGGCCCCTTTATGGAAATAAAGTTTGTCTCGGTTTCGGTTGCGACCGCTTTTGCAAACATTGTTTTTCCAGTTCCGGGCAATCCCACAAGCAATATGCCTTTGATTGGGCGTATGCCGAATTTCTTGAAAACTTCTGGATGCTTGAGCGGCAGTTCAACTGCCTCCCTCATTTCCGATTTAACATTTTCAAGTCCGCCGATGTCTGTCCATTTGATATTTGGTCTCTCAACAAAAACTTCTCGCAACGCCGAAGGCTGAATCTCGCGCATGGCGTTAAAGAAATCATCGCGGGTGACTCTAAGCTCATCCAATATTTTCGGGGGAATGTCTTTTTCCAAATCAATATGTGGCAAAAGCCTTCTCAACGATTTCATCGCCGCCTCTTTCGCCAATGATTGTATGTCTGCGCCGGTGTATCCGTGCGTGATATTTGCAAGCTCGCTGATAAGCTTTCCATCTTCATTGTCTTTTTCCTCGATAGGCATTGCTCGCGTATGTATCTGCATTATTTCATGTCTTGCCTCTCTGTCTGGTACTCCGATTTCAATCTCTCGGTCAAATCTTCCCGGCCTTCTAAGCGCCTGGTCGATTGAATTTGGTCGATTGGTTGCGCCGATAATAATTACCTTGCCTCGGGTTTTCATTCCATCAAGCAAAGTAAGCAATTGCGACACCATGCGCCGTTCAACTTCGCCATTTACCTCTTCTCTTTTTGGCGCGATGGCGTCAATCTCATCCATGAAAATAATTGTGGGTGCGTTCTCTTCCGCATCCTTGAAAATCTGTCTAAGTCTCTCTTCGCTCTCTCCGACAAATTTGGACACGAGTTCGGGTCCTGCAATATGTATGAAATTTGCTTCCGATTCGGATGCGACTGCCTTTGCGAGCAATGTTTTTCCTGTGCCGGGCGGACCATATATGAGCACTCCTTTCGGAGCTTCAATTCCCAATTTTTCAAAAAGCTCGGGGTGCCTCATCGGCAGTTCAACCATTTCCCTTATTTTTTGCACTTCCTCTTTCAATCCGCCGATGTCTTCATAAGAAATAGCCGTCGCAATCGCGCCGGTGTCTTTTACTGGCTCGTCTTTTAGTATAAATTCCGTCGCTTCATTCACGAGTACAATTCCCGAAGGTTGCACTACTGCCGCCACCAATGGAAAAGATGTTCCAAACACGCCGATAAAAATCGTGTCTCCCCTGGTTAATGCCCTTCCGATTAATTTTTTCTTTACAAATTGGTCAAACCCAGGCGAATATTTCATTGGCTGTGTGGGCGCAAGTACAATTTTTGTTGCCTGTTTTAGTTCTGCCTTTTTCACAATCACTTTGTCGCCCAGAGCAACTCCGGTATTTTGCCTCAAATAGCCGTCCATTCTAATAATGTCCATTCCCTCGTCCTGAGGGTGCGCCTGCCATACAAGGGCGGCAGTGCTTCGCTTGCCTTTTAGCTCAATGATGTCTCCAGTGGATACATCCAGCTCCTGCCTTGCTTTGGAGTCAATCCTCACAAGTCCCCTGCCGACGTCATTTTGCAGGGCTTCAGCCACTTTAAGTTCAACATTTTTGTTAGGCATCTGTCCTCACCATACCATGAATAGCATCCTTCTCATATTTATAAATAAGTTTGATTAATTCGCTACGAATTTATCGCCAAGTCGGCAAAAAAACCGCCCGCTTTAGCGGGCGGAATGAACGCCGACAGCCGACTTGGCGAGACTTCGCCGAATGAGCCGCAAACCCAGTCCCTTAGGGCTGGGTGCTCTTCGGCGAAGCTGATTAAAAATATAAATCCACAACTTCTGAAAAAAACAAACAAATATTTTGGGCAGCTCAAAGATCATCTCGGGCGGCATTTTGGTTTTCTTATTTGGGTTCGGTTTTAAAATATTCCCTCCTTTCTCTCTTTGGTTATATGGCAACTGATATGTCCGCATTTCACGAAAAGACAAAAACAATGGCTATTCTTATTCATGATTTGCAATATGTTTTGGATTCCAAAAATACTGCGGTAAAGGAAAAACCCTACATTCAGGAAGTCTTGACTTCGTTGAAAAAACAGTATTTAAACGAATATAATAATTTTGTGCAAAATCAGTCAAACTTATCTACTGTTTATAAGAAAACCCCATCAGAAGAAAAGAAGCGCACCATGGTTATGAGATAAACCAGCTGCGCGAGTTATACTAATCCAATTGCATCAGACAAAGACGACTGGATTCTAAAATTTTAGTGCACTTCGATACAGTCATCTACAAAATTGCAAAAATAGAAAAAATGCAAAATCTCTTTACTGCCTGATTATCTGCTCTGCCATCTGTTCCAAAAGCTTTGCTGGATTTGTTGCCTTCACATAAGCCGAGGCAATCAATACTCCTTCAACTCCAAGCTCAAACGCCCTTTTCACATCTTCAGGAGTGCTTACACCTGCTCCGCAAACCAATTTAACATCGGGAGTAATTTCGCGAACGGCATGCACTGCACCAGTAACTATTTGTGGTTTTGCGCTTGAAACACTCACACCCGAACCAATAAGCTCCGGCGGCTCAATTGCAATATATGTCGGCTTGAATTGCGCCAATTGCGCGCATTCATGAACATCTTTTGCGCAAACCATTGATTCCAATCCAAATTTCTTGAGTGCTTCAACGGACACTTTCACGTTTTCGGGATTGATTCTTTTTTCAGAATGATTAATCAGGCTTCCGGATACGCCCGCCTCAAGAAGCATTTTTGCAGTAATTGAGCCCGTGTATGCACCGGACGCATTTCCATCGACATGTTGTGCAAACACTTCCGCACCCGTAACTGCGCATTCGCGCACAAGCGTCGCGTTCGGGCAAACAACAATTCTCACTCCTGTTTTTTGCGACACATCTCTTGCAATTTTTGCCAGTTCAATGCCGCGTTTGCCGCACGATTCTTCATACACTTTCAGGTTTAATGCGATAAATCCGTCTTCTGCCATGAAAAATTTAACGAGTTTATATATTTTAAATCAACCCTTCATAAAGAAAGAAAGATAAAGCATGAAATCCTTAAGTTATACTATTCATGCCAACGTCGCATAACCTGGTAGTGCGTCAGTCTCGAAAGGCTTTTCTTTTCTCTCGCCAGAGAAAAGAAAACCCTGGAAAAGAAAAGAGAGGGATGAGCCTTCCTTTTTTCCGAGATAACTGATCCCTTACGGGATTGTAGGTTCAAATCCTGCCGTTGGCGTTATATTTTCGTCTTTTGCCGCATTTTGGTTCGCCTTCTACAAAATGTTTATATGTTTTATCTCTTGAAGTGTTTCGGTGGTAATATGAATATTGTAGTAAGTATCGCGCAGATTTTGTGTGCCATAGGTGCAATAAACTGGGGGCTGACAGTATTCAACTTCAACCTGGTTTCATGGATTGACAAGATGGCTGGAAACACCGGAATTCTTGCAATGGTAATCTATCTGTTAGTCGGATTGTCTGGCATTGTACTATTGCTCTCAATGCTCAAAGTGATAAAAGATTAGAAAATTATTCCGGGCAAAACCCGGAAAAACCTTTTTTTGCAAAGCCGATGCGATAGGTATAAAAGTTTTAAACATCTAACATTTGTCGGGTGATTTAAATGAAAAAATACGAACTTCCAAAACTTGATTATGATTATGGTGCGCTTGAGCCGGTTATCTCTGCAAAAATAATGGAGCTTCATCATGCCAAGCACCATGCGGGGTATGTAAAGGGGGCAAACGATGCGCTTGAAACATTGGAGAAACTGCGTTCCAATCAGACAAATGGCTCGGTCGGGGACGTATTAAGAAAACTTTCATTTAATCTCAACGGGCATTTAATGCATTCTCTTTTCTGGAAGAACATGCGCCCGCCAAAAGAAAACAATATGCCAAAAGGAAAAATTGCGGATGCATTAAAACGCGATTTCGGCTCATTTGAGGCATTTGCAAAACAGTTTTCCGAGACCGCAGTAAGCGTTGAGGGTTCCGGTTGGGCGGCGTTGGTAAAAGACGAGGAGAAAAACTTGTTTTTAGTGCAAATAGAAAAGCACAATTTGATGCATCTGTCCGGTTTTAAGCCGCTTTTGGTGCTTGATGTATGGGAGCACGCTTACTATCTTGATTATCAGAATAAGCGCGCGGACTTCGTGCAAAACTGGTGGAAATTGGTGAATTGGGAATATGTGAACTCCCAATTTTAATTTCCATTTTTATTTCCTCTTTTTGAGGCATAATTTTGTTCATGTAATTATCTTCGTACAATGCTTTTGCAACCGGCATTTTGATTGCCGTGAATGAAACATCTGCTTTTTGTAATGTTTTTGCTTTGGTTGCCCCATAATAATTTTCAATCGGCAATTTGTCAACTATTTTGGAAATGGCTTTTATGCCCGTTTTTATCCAAGCCGCTGTCTTCGCATATTTGGGCATACTAACCTGTGCTTTTTGAAAGTGCGAATATTCCTGCCCTATTATTTTTCCAACCGCTTTTTCCATTGGGGTAAAAGCGGTTTTTGCAACTTCTTGTTTTATTTTGTAGTCTGTTTGAATAACAGTTATTCCCAAGCCCTTTTCCCTGAACTGGCTCATGTTATATCTAGGTATTTCCCGTTGAATAACATTTGCAATTGTATTCTTCGCATAATTATCCGATACTGCTCTTCGAATAAGCGACTCGATGTCGTTTGGCCAGTAATTTTGCTTTTGGAAGGCGTATGAATAAACTCTTTCCTTTGCCTTTTGCTCAAAAAGAGGTGGGAATTTTGAAATCGCGCTAATGCCTACAAAGCTCGATGTGCTTCTGTGCCTTGAAACGCGGCGGGATTTTGAACTCCATAAGCTGGGCAAATATGCTGAGCGCATGCCTGCCTTATGATGCCCCTTCGCGCCAATCTTTCTGATATTTTGGCCAGAAAACGAAGGATGTGATTCCAAACTATATTCTGATGCCATTTTTGTAGTTCCACCTTTAGGCTTTGTTTACTATTTCAGACTAATCCGTCATCGTTTATAAACATCTCGATTTTGCCACGTCAAACAGCGAAGATTTTGTACACGCGCTTCAATCATATGCAAATTTTGTGCGGCGTAGGTTGCCGATTCGGCTTTTGCATAAGCAATCTGTACTCCGTTTTTCATAAGATTGGAGATAACATATTTCTCCGCCGCTATGCCTATATCCTCTGGTGGGAAAACTCCGAATTTCTTTATTTTTGTAAAAGTGGTCGCATAAACAGATGCCGCCAATCCGGTGGCATAAGAAATATGGTTTGCGCCGCAAAATGCTTTTGGAATTTTTGTCAAAGAAGGATAAACAACGAGCGCCTCAAGCGAAGACTCGCGCTTGCCCCGCAAACCGTCAATTTTTATTGCAGAAATAAAATTTCCTTCCCTTACCTCTTTTTTCCCAATCATTTTTGCAAGCTCTTTTGGGGTCGGAATCTTGCCCGCGTTCTTAATCGCGTATTCGTATTTGTCCATTTTTGTTTTTTGAATTCCTTCATAAAGTTTCAGGGCAGATTCAATCTCCCGCCCGCCTGCTTTCACATCAATATTTTTTGCATGTACGAAATATGGCAAAGTGGCAACTTCATCCCCGTAAATTGAATACACTCTGGTTTTTCCAAAGGGCATGCCAAAATCATAAGTTTCCTCTTTCTCAAATGGCTCTCTGAATGCAAATTTATTCTGCTCAAAAACAAGCGGAGGGGAAGTTATCTCATCCACAATTACTTTTGGAGACCATGTAAGCACCGGCTTTTTTGAGTCAATGTCTTCTATGTGCCTGATTTTGATGCTTTCAATCTTGTCATATTCGCGTGCCATCTTTCTTGCAATCGTATTTGTAATTCCCGGAGACACGCCCGTGTTGATTATCGCCTTTAATTTCGCCCTCTTAAATTCAGAATAAAATTCCAACTGTTCAACTGTTTTGAAATCCTTTAAGCGTGAGCACATGTCTTGGTAATTTGCGCCTATTTCAAGCGCGGCCTGCATTATATTTTTGTTGAAATCCGGCAATGAGGCATTGATTATCAAAGATGAGCCCTTTGCAAATTCTGCTATTTGCGAGACATTTTTTGCATCAACTTCCCTAAATGTGATTTTCGGGGCCTGCAAATCAACAAACTCTTTGGCAGTTTCAATGTTTCTCGCGCATATTCTTATTTGCTTGATATCTTTGTTTTTTGCCAAAAATCTTGATATTATTGATGCCGTTGCTCCGGCTCCAATTATCGTTATTATTTGCGCTTTGCGCATACCTATACCGTCCGCTAAGGGTTTGTAAACTAAATATTGTATTTTTTTCAGGATTTCTGAGCCCGAGTCTTCTCGGGTTTATTCCCTTAGTATCTTCTCTCTTTGATGCAAACTGCTTATAAATCGTTGCAAGGCTATTTTCCATTATCCTCGTTTATAAATACCGTTCTTAGCGATTTTGTGTTATTAGCTAAAAGGTTGTTTAATAAATCAGAAATAATAAATTGTATTCCTATGCCCCCAATCAAGGGCATTAGCATTTTCTAACGCCCCTGTAGCTCCCCCTTTTTCTTTCTTAGAAAGAAAGAAAAAGGTAGGTTTCCAAAAAGAAAGAATACTAATGAAACTATATTCCAACGCCCCTGTAGCTCAGCGGTAGAGTGCTTGTTTCGTAAACAAGATGTCGCGGGTTCAAATCCCGTCGGGGGCTTAAACCTAAAGCACAAATTTGACCCATTCGCAATTTCTAAGTCTGTATGCCCACAGCTTCGGCGGTTCTATTTTTGCAACCTCATTAATCATTGCAATTGCAAGTATGCCATGCGCAAACGCGGCAACTTTTTTTCCCGCATATTTTTTTCCAATCACCGCAAGGGCTTTTTTCGCCCTTTTTGTAATTTGCGCCCAGTTTTCCCCGCCCGGCACCTTTTTTAGAAAATGCGATTTTTGCCCGTTTTCATAATCAAAAAAATAAGATGGAAATTCACTTCTGAGCTTCAGGGCGCTATGCCCCGTCCAGTCTCCCAAATCGTGCTCTGCCAGCAAATCCAAATACTCAATTTTCATATTATACTTCTTGGCAAGATAATATGCAGTTCTGCGCGCCCGCTTCATGGGGGAAGATACAATTACGTCAGGTTTTTCATTCCAAGAAGCCGCAAGCGCTTTTGCATCCTTCACACCTTTGGAAGTAAGACCGACATCGCGCCGACGTCCATTAAGTATATGAGACCGGTTTCCGCCTGCGCGTGCATGACGAATTATGAAAACTTCAGCCATTGTTTTCTTTTGCATCATTCTGACTTGCCCCAATACCTATTTAAAGATAATTTGCCCAATCAAATTCAACAACCGCTTAGAATTCTTCAGATTTTTAAGAGGATTAAATTCATTATTTGAGAGGTTTTGCTTTATGGTCAGAAAGGAATACGTTGTGGACGAAGTACAAAAAATGATGAGCAATCTAAAAAATGTGCGAAATGTCGCCATTTGCGCTCACGTTGACCACGGTAAAACCACACTAACCGATTCATTGGTCGCAAGAGCAGGTCTCATTTCAAAGGAAACTGCCGGCGAACAGCGAATGATGGACTTTGACGAGCAAGAACAGGCAAGAGGAATTACAATCAAATCCGCAAATATTTCATTGGCTTTCCATCTTAACGGCGATGATTATCTAATTAACCTCATTGACACTCCCGGGCACGTTGACTTCGGAGGCCATGTAACGAGGGCAATGCGAGCAGTTGACGGAGTCATTCTCGTGGTAGATTCGGTGGAGGGAGTAATGCCTCAGACCGAAACCGTTCTTAGGCAGGCTCTAAAGGAAAAGGCAAAGCCGTGTGTATTCATAAATAAAGTTGACCGCTTGATAAACGAGCTAAAACTTACCGACGTGCAAATGCAGGAACGCCTCGTAAAAATTATCACACATATCAACAAGCTCATTTTACAATATGCGCCTTCAGAGCACCGTGAAGACTGGATTATAGATGTAAAGAAAGGAAATATCGCATTCGGCTCGGCATTTCAGAAATGGGCAATGTCTATTTCCGCAATGAAGAGATTCAACATCAAATTCTCGGACATAATTTCAATGTGCCAAAATGGCCAAACAAAAGAGCTCGTGGAAAAGGCACCACTTGACGACGTGCTTTTGGACATGATGGTAACTCATCATCCATCTCCGGACTTCGCGCAAAAATATCGTATCCCGACCATTTGGAGAGGCGACTTGGAATCCGAAACAGGAAAATCGCTAATGACATGCGACCCGGAAGCAAAAACAGTCGGAGTTTGCATCGGCGTAGTAAACGACCCGCACGCAGGAGAGGTTGCAATTGTGCGTCTTTTCGCAGGCAGGGTAAGAAAAAGCGACATGCTTTATCTCGCATCAAAATTCAAAGAGGAAAAAGTCCAGCAAGTGGCAATTTACATGGGTCCGGATCGAGTAATGGTGGACAATGTTATTGCAGGAAATATCGTCGGCATAGTCGGTCTTCGTGATGTATATGTAGGAGAAACTATCTCAAACGGGCAGGTAGAGCCTTTTGAACAAATCAAGCATTACTCTGAGCCAGTCGTTACAAAATCAATTGAGGCAAAAGACTCAAAGGATTTGGCAAAACTGATTCTTGTATTGCGTTCGCTCACAAAAGAGGACCCAACACTTCGAGTTGAGCTCAATCAGGAAACTGGTGAGCATCTAATATCTGGTATGGGAGAGCTTCACTTGGAAATCATTGAGTATAAAATCACGAAGGAGAAAGGGGTTGCAATTACAACTTCCCCGCCTATCGTGGTTTACCATGAGATACTCACCGGAAAAGTGGACAGGCCTGTTGAAGGAAAATCTCCAAACAAGCATACCAAACTAAAATTCTTGGTCGAGCCGTTGGAAAAGGCAGTTTACGACGCAATTATTTCTGGAGATATTCCGGATGGTAGGCCAAAAGGCAAAGCGGTGACTGAAAAACTCATTGAGCTTGGAATGCCGCGCGACCAGGCAAAAGCGTTAATTACAATCCACAACAAAAACATTCTAATTAACGACACACGAGGAATTCAGTATCTCAACGAAATTATGGAGCTTGTGGTACAAGGATTTGAAGAGGCAATGGACAAGGGTCCGTTGGCAAAAGAAAAGGTCGTTGGCACAAAAGTAAGCATAGTTGACGCCGTAATCCACGAAGACCCGGTACACAGAGGTCCTGCGCAGATTATTCCTGCGACAAAGAGACCAATATATGCCGCTCTTTTGATTGCCGGTTTGACTCTGCAAGAGCCAAAGCAGAAAGTGACAATTCTCGTGCCGCAGGAATTCATGAGCAACGTAATCACACTTGTTCAGGGAAGAAGAGGGCAGGTGCTTGACATACAGCAGGAAGGCGAACAGGCAACCGTGATTGCAAAAATCGCAGTGTCCGAGCTTTTCGGCTTTGTGGATGCATTGCGCTCTGCGACACAGGGAAGGGCAATTCCATATCAGGAATACGAGGGATACGACAACCTTCCGCGCGAAATGCTGCTAAAAACCGTACAGGCAATTCGCAAGCGAAAGGGAGACAAGCCCGAACCGCCGACTCCAAACGACTTTTTGGATTAAGCCAAAAGTTTTTTCTTTTTCTTTTTATTTTCTACTTTTTTATATTCGAAAAATCTTTGTACAGCGTTAACTATTTATAATTTGCCAGTCTGACTCCTGCGATGTTCTTTCTTTTATTCGTGCAAAAGTCGGAGTTTTTACGGGTTCGTACAAACAATTGCAATCCCAAATTCATAGTTTTTGGGCTGCCTTTCTCTAAAACAAACGTTCTCGTAAAATGTGGTTCGAGTAACAAATGCCCGTTCCAAGAGCAACATCCATTTAAGCCCAGCAAATTTACATGTTCAAAATCAAAAGATCTAATCGTGGACGATATTCGCAAACTCTGATTTTATCATTTTGGCAACATTTTGGCAAATATTTAAATAAAGTTAATCACATATAACTTTTGGAGGTGCTTGAATGGATAAGAAAGGAAAGAAAGGCGGCTGTGGATGTTGCTAAATAACTCCATCGCTAAGCCAAAATATTCGGGCTTTTGGCGCTTTATTTTGACCCCACATACACCAAAATAAAGTTGCCAAAACCCAAAATTCTCACTCGCAACTGTTTTTATTCTTTCAAGTGCCATCTTCTGATATGGTTGATAAAAAAAAGCCCAGTTATACACTTGAGCCTTACAAGCATTATGAAGACATGATGCTCCCAAAGTACAAAATAACCATGACTACTTCGGCTGAAAAAGTCATCAGCCAGGAAGAGGCAAAAATGCTTGTGAACATGCTTTCCCACGAATTTAGCGAGCGACCTCATCTAAACTCATTTCATTTTGAAAAAGTGGGCTTGTGGGTGCTAAAAGACAAAAACCATCTTACAATTATTACTGAAGAAGATAAGAAATCATTTGAAGCAAAAAAGAATTAGGTCGTCTTTTATTCATATACAAACGGAGGTCGCGCATCCCAAATTTCAATCTCTTTTTTCTTTGCCATCTCAAGAAATATTCTGTGTATATTGCTACCGTATTGCATTGCTTTTTTCTGTCGCTCAACCGCAATTTTTGGCACGCAAAGCAATTTTGCAATTTCGCGTAAAAGGGGTTTTTTCATCTCTATCTTTCCAATCCTTTTTTTTGCCGGAATCAAAAAAACGGCTTCAATGAGCTCCTTATCCATAAACGGAGTTTGCACTTTTAATCCGACAAAATCCGCGACCGCGCCTGCCCGTTTTATATCCCTTTTTGGCAGGCTGGAAATTTCCTCACGCAAAAGTTTGTCCAAATCCACTCCATTTGCAAATGCATCATAATATTTGTGATAGCCGACAAAAAGCTCTTCGGCGCCGGAGCCAAAAAGAACTTGTTTATCTCCAAGTGAATGTGCTTTTTTACAAACCTCATAAATCGCGCACATAAGCTCAATGTCTGTCAAGGTTCCGGGCATCAGCTCCCACATTTTTTTATAATCCTTCAAAAGAGCCGCCTTATCCACAAGTATGATATGCAACTTTATTTGTGTCTCTTTTGTTTCATTTTGTACTTGCAGTTCTTTTGCCGCCGCTTTGGCAGCCTCAACATCCGGGCTTCCTTCAAGTCCGACTGTAATCAAATCCACGTCGCATTTTTGCATCGCGATTTTTGCAATTGTGGTGGAATCCAACCCGCCTGAAAAAGCAATCGCGATTTTTTTCTCATTCTGCAAATTTTTCAAAACAGAATTTTGCAAAATCGGAGCAAGTTTTTTCGCATCGGAAATATTCATTTTTTCATCCTGCCAAAAATGCTTTCAATTACCGGATTAATCAGCTGGTTTAACATCGGAATAATGTAAAACGACATAACTATTCCAATAATCCCTCCGGTCAGCAGGCGCATGGTGTTCGTGCTTTCCCAAAAGCCCAAGAATTGCCCGCTCCCGTCAATCGCAATCGGTACCATCGCAAGCACAAGCCATATCGGGTGCGGCCAATTTTGTTCATTCGCTTTTTTTACGAGCGGATAAATAATCCCGCCGATTAGCATTGACAAATATATTCCAAAGTCTCGGGCGCATACCGGAAATTTATATCCAATATCCGAAGCAGTGCATTTTGCAGAACCAGCCCCCACTCCGTCGTTCAGGCATGATTTTGAAAAAATAATCTCTGTTTTTTGCCCTGTGTTCGCTCCGTCGCAATCTCTAACCAAAAATCCTGCCTCATAATAGCACAATGACCTTGTATCAAGCTGGTGGCATGTAAAGCTCCATGCAAAATAAGCCGAAGAAGCAAGATTTTCCTGTTCATTTGCCACAAGCAGTGGGGGCATGAAAATAAGTGCATTTATCGCAAGCATGCAAATTAGGTAAATAATCCAGCCATACGGAATTTTTGTTCCATATATTTTCCGTCCAGTTTCCATAAATCGCACTGTTATTTCTTTTTTTTTGGAACGGACCCGGTGAGATTTGAACTCACGACCTTTGTCTTGCTCCGTTTTTAATTAACTTTTTTCTATTTTCTAAAAAGAAAAAAGTCATTAGGAGGACACTGCTCTATCCAAGCTGAGCTACGGGCCCGTGATAATAATATTGCAAATAGGGTATTTATATTCAAAACGCTTTCTTTTTGGGGTTACCCATATCCTCAACCGCCGCGCGGTTGGGGAGCTTGAAGCCGAAGGCTTCATGAGACCTTTTTCTTTTGAAAAGAAAAAGGGCTGGGGAGCTGAGCTACGGGCCCGTGATAATAATATTGCAAATAGGGTATTTATATTCAAAACGCTTTCTTTTTGGGGTTAAGCTAATTGCAATTTTTGGCAATCAGTTCGCCTTTAAATATTAAGCTTCCTTCTATTTTTTTATGGGCAGGGTTATTCAGGTCAAGCCGGCATTATTCCTATTGTTTTTCCTCTGCACATTTACTCTCTCTTTTGCATTTACCGTCGAACCAGTGGATTTGCTGGTTAATGTGTATGATGCAAACGGGCATGTCGTTCCCGATGTTCACATAATCGCCGAATACACCCAATTTGCAAATAACAGCATCTATGTCAACAATCTAAGCGGAACAACTGATATTGGCGGGCAATGGGAAACAACAATCAAATTCGCAGAAAATCTCACCCCGACCGAGTACATTTCCCTCGAAGCGTATGCGCCTTATTGGTCATCCGGCATAATACGCGCGAGAATACCCTCAAGCGGGCAAAGAAAAGTTTTTGCAAATTTTACAATTCCGTACGAATTTGAAACCTCCCGTGTGCAGGTTTTGGATTCGTCTTCAAAACCGCTAAAAGGGGCGAAAGTCCAGCTCATGAGCCCGATATTCATGGAGAAGGGAACCGGTTCAAACGGAATTGTTTTTCTAAGGTTTCCAAAAGGTCTTCCAATTAACGGATGGGTGGAATATTCCGGCTTAAAACAGGAGTTCAAATTTTCTTCTCAGGAAAATCAATCTTCTCTGCCTTTGGTGACTATTCGAGTTCCGTTCAAAAATCCAAAACCAACCGATAGTCAGGGTCGTTTTAATTGGACGGTGCAAATTTTTGATTCGAACATGAAGGCACTATCGTCGGTTCCATTCACTGTATCACAAAAAGATTATTCCTCAAAATATATTTCCGACTCGTACGGTTTTATTTTTTTCAACGATATTCCATATGCCGAGTTAAACTTGTCTTGGTTGCTTTACGATTATCCATACACTAAATCATTTGACGTATCCGCAAACCCGCCCGAGCGCATAGTCTCCGAACAATTACTGCAAATTCACCCGCCATCTGTAATCGGTTTGGGCGAATCTTGCTATCGCATCGAAATAAATATCACCGACCCCCGTGTCGGGGTATTAAAACAGGTTATCGCCCGGGCTGAAGATAACAACGAAACGCTTGCTCTCTCGCTTGACCAAAATCAGTCGTTCAACCAGACGCAAATTACATTTTATCGCATTTTCTGCGTGTCCGACGACACCAACTTTGACATCGTGGCTTCAAGTCCCTACGAAAACGCATCTGTAAAAATCCGGCTTTTAAAAAGCAAATATGCCCCTCTTCCGCAAACAAGTGGTGTAGAAGAAGTGCCTGTTCCCCCCGAAGTTGTTGAAAGACTTGAAGAGGAGAAAAAGCTTGAGATGATAGTCATTCTCATCGAAATTCTTGTGCTTCTTGCAGTCGTATATCTTATACTGCGGTTTAACAAGTCCGCACTATATTTCTTCCAGTCGATAATACGCTATCTTTATTCCAATCTTCAATCCGTATTTAAGAAAAAGCATTAACTCGGCGTTCTCAAGCTGAAAAATCTGTAGAGATGGTATATACATTTATATATTTTCACCTGCGTAAGTGTAGATATGATATTAACACTAGTGCGAGTACGGCGTATGCCTTCATTGGTGCTTGTTCCACAAGATAGGCAGGACGAAGTAGGGCAACTCTGCCATTCTCTGCAAATAGTTTCGCGCAGGGATTTGGATGGCACAGTTACCACCGTTATACGTGCAATGCTGACTTCTGCATGTGATGAACCGGTGGGAAGCAGTGAGCTTGCTTCAAAATTAAGAATCAACCGAGTCACAGTTATTCATCATTTGCAGCGGCTTGAACGCGCGGGAATAGTGCAAAAGCGCGAACGAAAATACATGCTTGCGCCTCAAGGTTTTGGCGAGTTTGTAAAAAAAATGCACGAAGAAACCGAGCAAATGTTTGAACAGGCGCAAATGCTTGCCCAAAAGATTGACGAAGAATATTTTCCTGCGATTAGTTCCGGGGAAAAAAACGATACTTTTCAAAGATTAGATTCACAACCTCCAAATAAATCAAAAAAGAGGATTTCCAAAGTCGGCGAAAACAAGCGAAAAAGGTGAGGCAAATGGGCGAAAACACAAACGACGATACCGGCAAAAACAAATGCCGCGGGAATGAAAAATGCAAATGTAATTGTAATGAAAAAAACTGCAACTGTGAATGCACATGCAAAGACAGTCAAGACAAAAATTGTAATTGTGGGAATGAAAAATGCGAAGAATACAAAAACGACCTCAAGCGATTGGCTGCGGAATTTGATAATTACAAAAAGAGGGTTGAAAAAGAAAAACAACAAACTCGCATGGATGCGCAGGCAAACGCACTCGCGCCATTTTTGGATATGAATGATGCATTTGAAACCGCTCTTTTGCACATAAACAAAAAAAATGCAACCGGCGCAGATGCAAACGGTGTAAAAGTTTATGAAGACGGAATAAAACTTTTGCACAAAAAACTGCATTCAACTTTGCAGTCTTTTGGGGTAAAAGAAATCGCCTGCAAAGGAATTGCAAATCATCTGTATCATGAGGTAATGCTTCAGGTTCCGGGGGAGCCTGCAGGTGAAATCGCGCAAATATTGCGCAAGGGATACACAATGGGAGATTATGTTCTTCGTCCGGCGCAAGTGAGCGTGTTTGCGGGAATATCAAAAGAGGAAAAATCCGCAGAAAACAAAACAGAAAAGTCCGGCGGTCAAAATGAGGAAAAATAAAATAATAAAATGAAAAAATAAAATATTGAAAAGAAAAAATAAATCGAAAAGTTATGTTTCTAGAGGTGTTATATATGACAAATGAAAAAATAATCGGAATAGATTTGGGCACAAGCAATTCGGCGGCAGCCGTATTGGAAGGTGGCAGACCTGTAATTATTCCTTCAGCTGAAGGCGCAAGCTTGTACGGAAAGGCATTTCCATCTTATGTTGCTTTTACAAAAGACGGGCAAAGGCTCGTCGGTGAGCCGGCAAGAAGGCAGGCAGTCTCAAATACGGATGGTACTGCTGCTGCATTCAAGCGCAAGATGGGTTCAAATTTCAAATTCAAATTGCAGGGCAAAGAATACAAGCCTCAGGAGCTTTCCGCAATGCTTTTGGCAAAAATAAAATCAGACGCAGAAAGTTTTCTTGGCGTGCCGATAAAAAAAGCGGTAATTACTGTTCCCGCATATTTTGACGACAATCAGAGACAGGCAACAAAAGACGCCGGAGAAATCGCCGGTCTTGAAGTTGTAAGGCTTGTAAATGAGCCGACTGCCGCATCAATGGCATATGGGCTTGACAAAGCGAAAGAAGACCAGCGCATTTTGGTGTTTGATTTGGGCGGTGGCACACTTGACGTTACAATAATGGATTTCGGTGGCGGAGTGTTTGAGGTAAAATCAACTTCCGGAGACACCCAGCTTGGTGGCACGGATATGGACAACGCCATTGTTGATTATCTTGTAGGCGTGTTTCTTCACGAGAGCGGAATAAATATTCAAAGCGACAAGATGGCAATGCAGAGAGTGCGCGAGGCGGCCGAAAAAGCAAAAATTGAGCTGTCCACAACACTTGAGTCCGATATCAATTTGCCATTTTTGTCCGCGAACAAGGAAGGTCCGAGGCATTTTACTCACAAATTAACGCGTGCAAAACTTGAGGAAATAATTGACCCGATTGTGCAACGCTGTTCACAGCCTGTGAAGAATGCGCTTGCGGATGCGAAAATGACTGCAAGCAATATTCACAAGGTTATTCTCGTCGGCGGTCCTACACGAATGCCAATCGTGCAAAAATTTGTGGAAGGAATGCTCGGCAAAAAAGTTGAGCGCGGTGTGGACCCAATGGAGTGTGTTGCTCTTGGTGCAGCGGTACAGGCAGGAGTTCTTGCAGGCGAAGTAAAAGATGTTCTTTTGCTTGATGTAACTCCGCTTTCTTTAGGAATTGAAACACTGGGCGGGCTTTTCACAAAGCTTATTGAGCGAAATACAACTATTCCGGTGAAAAAATCGCAAGTGTTCTCAACTGCGGCAGACAATCAATCTTCCGTAGAAATCCGTGTTCTTCAAGGCGAGCGGGCAATGGCTGGCGACAATGTTGAGCTTGGGCGCTTCCAGCTTATCGGAATTCCGCCAGCATCGCGTGGAGTTCCTCAAATAGAAGTTGCATTTGACATAGATGCAAACGGAATTTTGCATGTATCCGCAACCGATAAGGGAACCGGAAAAGAGCAAAAAATGCGCATAACCGCTCCAAACAAAATGGATAAAACCGAAATTGAGAATAAAATGCGAGATGCCGAAAAGTATGCGGAAGAAGACAAAAAGAAGCGCGAGGAAGCAGAAACCCTAAACGAGGGAGAAATGACTCTTTACTCGACGGAGAAAACCCTTCAAGAGTTCGGCTCAAAAATTTCTTCGGAGCTAAAAGGTAAGATTGAGGAAAAACTCAAAGCGCTTAAAGATGCGTCTTCCAAAAAGGATGTATCAAAAGTAAAATCCGCACTTGATGAGCTCAAGCCTATTCTTTCTAAAATCGGGGAAGAAATATACAAGCAAGGCGGTGCATCGGGCGCTCAACCAAATTCCTCAACAGGCGGAGCCGATGGCTCCTCCTCTTCTGCAGGAAATGATTCCGGTGCGGGTGCAGGTTCGGGCTCAAACGATGAGCCGATAGATGCGAACTTCAAGAAAAAATAAAACGAAAAGCCAAAAGCAAAAATAATTTGAAAAACTCAAGGAACCGAGGTTAATTAAGTGCCAACCAAACGTGACTATTACGAAATATTGGGCGTTGCGCGAACCGCTCCAGTGGATGAAATAAAAAAAGCCTATCGAAAGCTTGCGCTTCAATTCCATCCGGACAAAAACAAGGATAGTGGAGCGGAAGACAAATTCAAGGAAATATCCGAAGCGTATGCCGCCCTCTCCGACCCGCAGAAAAGGGAAATATACGACAAATACGGGCACGCAGGATTTGACCAGCGTTTCTCGGAAGAAGACATTTTCCGCGGGGCAAACTTTGAGGATATTTTCCGCTCAATGGGAATGGAATATGGCGAGTCATCTTTTGGCGATTCAATCTTTGGGAATATATTTGGCTCAATGTTCGGTGCAGGTGCAAGAAGCGGGCGCGGCTCAAATTTGGCTGTGGAAATAGAAATATCACTGCATGACGCATACACCGGAACCGAGAAAACAATAAAACTTCAAAGAAATGCAGAATGCGAAAAGTGTTCCGGCACCGGACTTGCCCCCGGCTCAAGAATGCAAAGATGCAGAACTTGCGGCGGGCAAGGACAAGTACAGCACGTGCAATCATTGGGCGGCTTCGGAAGATTTGCAACCGTCACAACCTGTCCAAAATGCAAAGGTGCGGGCGAATCTCCCGAAAAAGAATGTCCTTCATGCAACGGCGCACGCGCGCAAAGGCGGGAAGAAAAAATTGATGTGCAGGTGCCCGCCGGAGTAAGCACCGGCTCAAGGCTTCGGCTTTCAGGGCTCGGTGAATGGGGCCCGCAGGGATATGGCGATTTATTCGTTATTCTAAATGTTTCGCAAGACGAACGCTTTAAGCGCGAAGAAGATGATCTGTACACCGATGTAAAAATAAGTTTTGCAACTGCCGCTCTCGGCGGGAAAATTTCTGTTCAATCAATGTCTAATGTTAATGAAGTAGATGTTCCTGCGGGAACTCAATCACACACACTTTTGCGCCTTAAAGGAGAGGGTATGCCTCATGTGCACGGTTCGGGCAAAGGTGATTTATTTGTGCGCGTAATAATAGATGTACCAAAAAAACTCAGCGCCAAACAAAAAGAGCTTTTGCACGAGTTTGAGGGAAAGAGTGAAAAGACCGGCAAAGGATGGTTTGCACTCTAAGTATATTTGCAGGGTAATCAAATGAAATTAAAACCAATTGACGAATGGATGGAAGAGAAAAATACTGCATATTACAAATCTCCCTCCACGAAAATATATGATGACTTTTCCACTTATGCGCAATCCGAAAAAGGAATGCTTGCGCGGGCAAATGCGCAAGCTTTTTGCAAATGGGCATCGGAAAATAAAAAAAACAAATACAATATATTGGAAACCGGTGTCGGAAACGGGGCATTTGCCTATGCTTTTTTAGACGAGATAAGAAAAATTGACGGCAAAAGCAAGGAAAAAATTCTCAACAAAATCAATTACACTTTGGCGGATTTTTCGGCCCCGATGCTTGAAAAAGCAAAACTTCAGAATGCGGCGTTTAAAAAATTCTGCAATATCAATGCAGTTTTATTTGATGCGTCTCTTTCAGACGCATTAAAATCCGGAGAGATTTCAGAGGATACAAAAAAGCTTGGCACTTATGATTATATTCGATGCAACGAACTTTTCTCGGATTTGCCGGCTAAACTGTATGCAAATATTGATGGTGAAATATCACAAGTGCTTATGGATGACAAAATGCAGGCGGAGCTTGAGCCTCTTAGTTCCTCTTTGGATGATATTGAGGCAAAGATGATTCTCTCATTACCGGAAAATTATTTTATACCGATAAATCGCATCGCCGTAAATTCGTGTGCATTTTTCTCAAGTTTGCTCAATGAAAATGCCTGTATGGATGTATTTGATTATGGATTTTATTTCAATTCGGATTTTGTCATCCCGCCAGATATGTGGAACATGTCAATCGTGCGCGAATACGGCGGGCAATGGACAATTGACTTGAATTTTATTTATCTGTCCTTAACCCTTTCCTCGCTTGGAAAAAATATCAAAATAGAGCGCCAGAAAGATTATGTGCAAAATGTTATTGGCAAAAAACTTTCCATTAGTGACGATTCGGGATTGGACTATGAAGAGACGGACGGGGAATTTGAGGAAGACGACTCATTCTATCATATGCAAATAAAAAATTAGGGCTGAGAAATAAAAAATCCGAATTGGGAAATTCATACAATTTGGTTTATATTTCATCCCTTCATTCTCATTTTATGGATATTTTCAAAAAATGCAATTGTGCCCTTCTCTTCAGCGATGATCCGTATAGTGGGGTGGATGCCAATTTTTACAAGCATTCAAATTGCGAAATTGATAATTCAATTCTTCTCTTATGCAATGGAAAAAAACTTCTTATTGCAAATAAAATGAATGAACGGGAGGCAAGGCAAAAATGCAAATTCGCGGTCAAATCCCTCTTTTCGCGCGATGTCCCCGCTTTTCTAAAAAAGAAAATATCAAAAACCGCGAAAATAGGACTGGATTTCGAGGCAATCTCATCTGCAAGATATTTCAGGCTAAAAAAAATATTCGGTCCCCGCCTTGTGGATATAAGTGAAGAGCTTGAGCAGATGCGACTGCAAAAAACGCAAGAAGAAATATCAAATTTAAAAACGGCGGTAAAAATTGCAAAAACAATTCTGAACGGGCTTAAGCTCTCGCCTTCAATGAGCGAGCTTGACGTGCAAAAATCACTTCACATCGCCTGCCTGCAAAAAGGCGTGGAGTTCTCTTTTCCTCCAATCATCGCATCCGGCAAAAACTCCGCAAATCCGCATCATAAGCCTTGTGCAAAAAAGCTCGGAAATGGTATCGTGCTAATTGATTTCGGGGTAAAATACAAAGGCTATTGCTCCGATTTGAGCCGGTGTTTCTTTTTGGGAGAATGCAAAAAAGAGAAAGAAAAATATGCACAGGCAAAGTTGATATTTTCAAAATTAGTAGATTCATTTTCGTCTGTTCGGACAATCGGGCAAGTTGCCCAAATCGGGGATATGGAATGCAAAAAACTTGGCTGGCCGCCGATGATTCATTCATTCGGGCACGGAATAGGGATCAAAGTGCACGATGCCCCCCCTTTATACTCAAAATCAAAGCAAATGATTTTGCCAAATATGGCTCTTGCAATAGAGCCTGGCTATTATTGCAATCAATTCGGGGTTCGTTTTGAAGACAATATCTTAATTGGAAAGAAAGGGGCAAAACTATTGCAGTAAAATAGGCTAATCGCTCGTTTGTTTCTGATTTTTTCAAATTCAAGCCCTTTTTGCTTTTGTTTCTTCACATGGTAAAAATGCGCCCGCTCATCAGAATATATATAAATACCCCTGCACATATGTTATTCAAGTATTTCTCTCTTAGAGTAATATCTACAACGAGGTTGAATTTATGAAATTGGTTATTGGCGACCCGGCATCCGGGAAGTCTTATACTGCCGAAGTTCCAAAGGGAAGCGAAGGGCTTCTAATCGGAAAAAAGGTGGGTGACTCATTCGAGGCAGGCGCGTTTGGTGCGGCAGGTTACACGCTTAAAATTACTGGCGGCTCCGACATGTCGGGCTTTCCCATGCGCCACGATATCGACGGTCCAAGAAGGGCAAAGGTTCTTTTGTCTCAAGGTCCGGGATTCAACTCAACGCAAAAAGGCGAGAGGCAAAGGCGCGTTGTAAGGGGAAAAATCATTTCAGATCAAATTGAACAGATTAATTGCAAAGTTGAAACAGCAGGCCCGAAACCTCTTAATGAACTTTTTGTGAAGAAAGAAGGAGAAGGAAAAAAGAAAGAGGAAGGCAAAAAGTAATGGGGTTTCATCACAATGCAGTCTGAAATTAACATCGGTTTGGTAGGCCATGTGGACCATGGCAAGACTTCGCTCACACGGGCTCTAAGTGGAAAATGGACAGACACCCACTCCGAGGAACTCAAACGCGGCATCACGATTCACGTCGGGTACGCGGACACTGCTTTTTACAAAAACAAAAAAACCGGAAAATATCTGCCGGAGCATAAAATTCCCGCCGAGGAAAAAGAGGATTACGTCCTTTCGCGCCGGGTTTCTTTTCTTGATGCACCGGGGCACGAAACGCTTATGGCGACAATGATTTCCGCCGCAAGCATAACCGATGCCGCCCTTCTTATAGTCGCGGCAAACGAGCCATGCCCGCAGGCGCAAACAATTGAGCACATGATGGTGCTTGATATTCTCGGAATAAAAAATGTCATAATCGTGCAAAATAAAATAGACCTTGTAACCGAGGAACAGGCGATAAAGCATTATGAGCAAATAAAAAAATTCCTCAAAGGCACCGTTGCAGAAAATGCGCCGGTAATTCCCGTTTCCGCAAATTACAATTCAAATATAGATTCGCTTATAGCGGCGATTGAAGAAGTATTCGTAACTCCCAAAAGGGATTTGGATTCGCCGCCAAAAATGTATGTTGCCCGCTCGTTTGACATAAATCGCCCTGGGCAGGCAATTGAGAAACTCAATGGCGGCGTGCTTGGCGGTTCGTTAATATGCGGGAGAATAAAAAAAGGCGACAAGCTTTCTTTGCGCCCCGGACTTTTGAAAAAAGTAAAAGACAAAGACGTTTTCATTCCTGTTGATATTGAAGTGGTCAGCTTAAACAGCGAGCGCGGTCCGATTGAGGAAGCTATTCCCGGCGGATTAATCGGAGTCGGCACAAAACTCGATCCTGCAATTGTAAAAAGTGATTTGCTTGTCGGACAAATTCTTGGAAAGGATGGTCATTTGGGCGAGCTTTTGAGCGAGCCAAACATTGAATACATGCTCATTAAACGAGAAGGATTCGACAATTCGCCGCTTAAGATGGGCGAGCCGCTTGTGATATCTGTTGGAACCGCAACTTCCATCGGCTCGGTCGTAAAACTCAAGGGCAAGAGCCTTTCCATAAGGCTTAAGCGCGCAATATATGCCGACAAGGGAACAAAGGTTGCCCTATCGCGCAGAATCGGGCAGAGATGGCGCCTTTCTTGTTACGGAACAATACAATAAGCCTATTTTTTATCCATTATTATTTGGTTTTCTAATTTTGGCAGATTTAGCAGAATGAAGTCAATCAAACAAGATTTTCAAAATAAAAGAGCCTGAAAAACAAAAAAAGCCTGAAAAAATAAAAAAGCCTGAAAAAAATAAAAGAAGTTTGGCAAAACAAAAAACACGGCTTAGGTTTCTTGCCGTATTTTTGCATTCATTTGTCTTGCCAACTTTGTTTTGTTGTGCACTCTATCGTTTTTTGAGAAACAACAAATATGCAACTATTCCTCCAAGCACTAAGCAAACCACGCCAAGCAAAACAATTGTTGAATTGCCGCCTGCATCTGCCGCCGCCTGTTCTTTTTTGCATACTGCATTTCCATCCGAAATCTGGCATTTTTCATTGGTGTTGCAATGATATCCAAAGCTCCATTGTCCCTGCGAACAAGTATATACGTTGTCCGCAACACACTGTGTTTGCCCATTTGAGCATGTGGGTGCGGCAACGCATTCTCCTTCTTCGCACGAATATCCGCTCGGGCAGGTGTTATCATCGCTCATCTGTCCATCTTCCGAGCATATTCTATAAGTTGTGGCTCCGGAGCAATATTTCTCGCCCGGTTTGCATTCAGTGCAAATTCCGCCGAAGCATCCAAGCGAGCATGCAGACATGTCCTCATAAACATATTGCGCCGAGCATTGCTGTATCATGTTCGGGTTTTGCGAGGAACATCTTCTTTGCCCGGGTGTTTGGCATCTGGCGTCCGCGGGCGGCTGGCATGTTCCGTTTTGGCAATAATATCCTGCTTGGCATTGCATTTGCGCCCCCCACTGCCCCTGTGTGCATATCTGGTATCCGTTCGAGCCGGAGCATTGTTTATCGTTGTTGGTGCAAACATTGCACTGTCCATTCCCGCATCCAAGACTACAGGTTTTCCAATCAGTCCAAATTGAATTCGTGCCGCATTTTTGCACCATATTCAAATTATTCGGAGAGCATCTGGTGCTTGCGGTATTATAGCACTGCATATCCGGTGCGCTTACACATGTGGAGCCGCTGCACATATATCCTGTTTGGCAATATGCCGGATAATCCCATTGCCCGCTTGGTAAACAAACTTTGTAACTGCTGCTTGATGCACAGGTTCTTTCTCCAGATACACAAACTGCGCACGTTCCACTTTTGCATCCATAATCACATCGTTTCCAATCCGTCCATTTGTAATTATTGTTGCATATTTGCATTTCGTAACTATCTGACGGAGAACATCTTGTGCTATCAACATTTGAACATTGTGGTGGCGATGGCGGATAAGCGCAAGATCCCGAACTGCATACTTGGTCTGTGGGGCAAGATAATGTGCCCCCCCACTGTCCACTGCTTGTGCATGTGCGATAATTGGCAGAATCAACGCACTCGGTTTTTCCCGGAGTGCAAACCGGCGCGGGTATTCCCTGGCACCATCCGCTTGAGCATTCGGCGCCAATCCCGCAAGATTGGCTATCGCCCCATTGTCCATATTCATCGCATATTCTATATTCGGTTGTGCCCGTGCATTCTCTTTGCCCATAAGTGCATACTGGGGTTCCAAATCCAGTGCACGCTCCATTTTGGCATCTTGCTCCAAGCCCGCACATTATTGTGTCGTTCCATTGCCCGCTTTCATTGCAAATATGATATGAGTCAGTGTCAACACATTCCCTTTGTTCGGGAGTGCATACTGGGGGCAATACCCCTCCTCCGCCTATTAATTGTGCATTTGCAAACGCACAAAAAAATACCAGCGCAACAAACGTAATCCCCATTATTCCAAATATTTTTTTCATTGCAACACACCCTATTTTTTACAAACTAATTCAAGTGCCGAAGATAATCTATTTAAATGCGCATCATTACCATCATAATCGGATTTTATCCTTCTCGTATATCAAATATCAATAATATCAATTTCGTTAAATCGGTGTATTCATGCGAAAAAATGCCAGAAAAAACATTGACTTATCAACTTTTGATGGTCGCATCACAAAACAGGGCTATCACAAAGTCGGCATGCACTCTGCCGCAAAAATGTGCAAATATGCAAAAGATTCTGTTTTGGGAAAAAACTGGTGCTACAAGAACAAATTCTACGGGATAAAATCAAACAGGTGTCTTCAATGTTCCCCCACTCTGCAATTTTGCAATTTGGCATGCAAATTTTGCTGGAGGTTAATTCCGGAAACAAAAACCGGCTGGGCGGATTTAGGCGCAGATTTTTCTTGGGATACGCCGGAATTCATTGCCGACGGGCTCATAGTCGAGCAAAAACGGATAATGTCCGGCTTTTTGGGTAATGAAAAAGCGGACAAAAAACTGGCTCAAGAGGCAATGGCGCCAAAACATGTTGCTCTTTCCCTAATCGGCGAGCCGACAATGTATCCAAAGCTTTCAAAACTGCTCGAAATTTTTCATAAAAAAGGCATGACTACATTTTTGGTCTCAAACGGAACTTATCCAAATGTGCTAAAAAATCTGAATCCACTTCCTACGCAATTGTATGTCTCGCTTGTTGCGCCGGATGAAGAAACTCACGCGCAAGTAACGCAGGCAAGCGGGCAAATCGCAAAACAAAATTGGAAAAATTATCTCAAATCCTTGGACGTTCTAAATTCGCTCTGCAAAAAAACCCGCACGGTTTTGAGAATGACAGTTGCGCACGGATTAAACGATGGAAATGTGCAGGGATTTGCGGATTTAATCGTCCGCTCACAAGCCCACTATGTTGAGGTAAAATCAATGACTTTTGTAGGTTGGGCAAGAAATAAAGAGCGCGGGCTTAGGTCACAAGATATGTATTCAATGGACGAAATTCGTGCGTATGCAAAAAAACTTGCAGAGTTAACCGGCTATATTTACACCGATGAACACGAACCTTCCCGTATTGTGTTGCTATGCCGCGATAAAACCGCAAAGGATAATAGACTTCTCAAACTTTGATTTATATGGAAAATACTCACAGCAACCCCGAGCGATTAATCGCAATAATTTCCATTTTACTCTCATTCATATTCGTAGTTGCAATCCCCGCGTCCGTGATACTTGATTCGTCAGGCGGGTTTGATTTTGGTTTCGGGTTTGCGTTCGCTTCATTATTTCTATTAATTTTCTCAACAATCAGTGCCATTATTTTCTGGATAAGAGCAAATGATCTGGATAATTTGTTCAATCAAAAAAATTTGCTGGCCCATTACATATATACTCCTCAAGAATGGAGCGAATACATCAAGTTTGATCACAAATACGATGCAGATGAAAAAAAGTTGATGCTCTTTCTTCTTGCAGGCTTTTCCATATTCTTCTCGGTAGTTTTTCTTCTAATAGACTTTGAACCCGGGCTTTTTGTTCTTGGCGTGCTTCTTGCAATCAATCTTCTAATATTTTTCTTAGTGCTTGTAGTCCAGCCAATGTTAAAGAAAAGAGAGATAAACGTTGCAAATCCCCAGGCATTTATATCAAAAGATGCGGCGTATATCGGGAAATCTCTTCATACATGGAAACTTCCTCTAACTCGTTTTAATGGGGCAGAACTAATAAAAAACAAGCACGGAAATTTCATCAAACTCACTTACTCAACCTGCAATCCAAAATCAGGTCCTCAATATATGAGCTTTCATATTCTTGTGCCAAACGATAAATTATCTGGTGTAAATTCAGTTATAGATTCTCTTAATGCCAACTAATCACTCAAACAAAATCAATTTCTTGGCACCAACCAATTTCTTGGCGTTAAACAACTTCTCGCAGTTAAACAATTTTCTAGCACTAAACAATTCCTTAACACTAATTAAGTTTTTTTATTTTTTCTTAGAAATTTTCTCTAAAAAGTACTGTGTTAATTTAGAACCCGTCATTTCGGGATGGCAAGTTGCCCCAAGCAAATACTGTTCTTTCTTTTCCTGTTCAATAATTGCAATATCGCCTGTTTCTTTTACTTTTGCCAAAACTTTTACTCCGGCTCCAACTTTCAAAATTTTCGGGGCGCGAATGAACAAAACATTTTCTTTATCCAATATTTTTCCTTCCAGCTCTCCCATAAATGAATTTAGTTGTGAGCCATAGGCATTTCGTGAAACAAAAACGTCCATCAATTCAAGGGTTTTCTGCCCTTTTTCCAGTCCTTTTACTTCCTTCGCTATCAGAATAAGTCCCGCACAAGTTCCAAAAACGAACGGGATTTTTTTCATTTCTTCAAGTAATTCATATTTTTGCAAAAGAAGAGAATGCGCCGTGCTTTCGCCCCCAGGCAATATAATGCCAGAAAGCCCCGCAAGCTGTTCAGCCTTTCTCACTTCAACAATTTCAACTTTTAATTTCAATTTTGCGGCGGCGTCGGCTAATGAATTTTTATGTTCAATCACATTTCCCTGCAAAGCCAATACGCCAATTTTCATTCTAATCAACCAATAAATTCACTCGTCAATTCAAAAACAAACGTTTTCCGGGAAAATTCAAGCTAGTCATCTAAATTCATTTGCCAGTTGCTTTGTCTGTCATTTTTTTGCTTAGCCTTCCGAGTAAGCTTCCTCCACTTTCTTTTTCACTTTAATTTGGCAAACTTCATCGCACATGCAAGTTGATGAGTCCTGTCCGCAGTATTGTTTAAACAGTTTGCAAAAAAGCTGAGGTACAACTCTCATTTTTTCATTCTCAAGAACATAAGCAATTCTCATCTGTGTCTTTCCCGGATTTGTCGCATTATTCGCGCATTCGTAAAATCCTTCCATCGGGGATACCAGCAAAGTCATGTCTTTTCCATCAATTTTGACCTTGCCTTTTTGTGCGCACCACATAACAAATTTTGTCGCGTCAAATCCCTTTTTTGCAATATTTCGAACATCAATAACAGAATAGATTGACGCATCAGGTCTTGAAACAATTATCCCCGGAAGCAGATGCTTTAGTTCTTCGCTTATTTCTATAATCGTTTTTTTGTAGTGCGTTCTTTGCGCTCCATACCACTTTTTCAAATCTGCATGGCTTTCATGCGCCAATGCCCCGAATATATACTGTCCTATCGCATTTGCGCATAAGTTAGCGGTATATTCTGCGACTGATTTTTCATGAAATTCTTTATTGTCTGTTACAATCGCACCTATGCGAAGCCCGCACGCATTCCAAACTTTTGAAGTTGTTTCAATGGAAATTCTTCGCCCTTCAATTCCGGGCACTTGCTTGTTTGTCAATCCCCAAATGCTTAGTGTATCTTTACCCGCATAATTCAGCTCTCTGTATGCTTCATCGGATATAATCCACATATTGTGCTTTACGCATATTTTAGCAAGTGCAATCATCTGCTCCTGCGAAAATAATTGCCCAGTCGGATTGTCATAAGGTATTACTACAAGCGCCGCCGGTTTGTGTTTTTTAATCACTCTTTCCATTTCTTCGTTATTTGGTAAAGAAAAGCTTCCGTCTTCTTCAAGCTTTCTGCCGACAGAAACGGTTTTTCTTCCGACTCTTTTTGCAAATGCATTATAATTTGTGTATGCGGGGTCAATCAGCAAAAGCGGTTTTTCTTCACTTCCCGCCGGCCCGCAAGTTCCGACAATTACAAGCTCCATCGCTTGGCTTCCACCATCAAGTATTTGTGAATAAAGCCCGTCTGTTGAAAATCCTGACGATGCGATTATATTTAGTGCCGCATCGTTTGCCTCTTTTGTTCCAACTGTCGGCGTATATTTCACTATTCCCGCTTCAAAAGGCGAGTCTTTGCCTGCAAGTTTTTTCATCCTTTCAATCATTTTTGGATGCATCGGCAGTGAAACATTTCCTATTGCAACATTCAAATCCATGCATCCGTCTTCACGCTTTGCAAATTCAATTTGTGCAAGTCGTATTCCTGACGGCTTTCTTGTTTTGAAATGTTCAGACAATTCAGGCTCCATAAAAATCAACCATTCTTGTTCAAATCAAGCATTTTGTACGCCCGATTTTCTCAATTTCGCTTCTTTATTTTCATTCTATTTTAGCCAAACTTTATTATATGTTCCAATTTTTCACATATTTTTTGTCTTTTCATCAGTCAAATCTTCGTCAATAACTAAAATCTACTTGAATATTCTACCTGTTTGCTCGCTCCAAAAAAGCAAATCCAAATGAGCCATCGGAATTTTTGCCTTCTGTGAAAATTTTATCATTTTTTCTTCAATTTCAAAATAGGTTTTTCTTCCCAAGCTTTTGGGCATCTGCTCAATCGCGCCATATTTGTGCAGGTTATTCAAAATATGCCTGTCAAGTATCGCAACTTCAAACCCAAGACCGGTATTTCTCATGAAATGCCCCGCCTCTTTCAGCCCGATTCCATCCACTTCGTCCGCAAGCCTGTTTCGCAATCCAATTTCATCATCCGTGTGCTCCTGCAAATATTTTTTGAGCATATTTTGTTCAAACAGCTTTTTTCTTGCAGAAACAATGTATTTTGCCTTGTTATTATGAAATCTCACTTTGCTCTCAAGCAAAATTTTTGAAATGGCTCGGGCATCTTCTGAATTAATCAGGTTTGTTTTTTCAAGCCCTTTTTGTGCCGCATATGCGGCTTTTGCAGACGAGTTTGCGGCGCAAATGCAAAAAACAAGTTCCGGAAGAAGTTTATTTCCCCTCATTTTTTTCAGTTTATCAAACTCGGAAATTCTACTCTCTATTTCGTTTTTCTTTTGAGAATATTTTTTATACAAGTAGTCTATATCCATCTAATTCCCGCGCAATGAGAGTTTTTGCTCGTTTGGCATGCTTCTCACATCCAAACTTTGCATCGCGTCTCCGAGTCCTTCGGACACTTTTGCAATAAGCTTCGCATCATTAAAATGCGCGACCGCCTGCACAATTGCAGATGCCCTCTTTTTCGGATCGGATGATTTGAATATGCCCGAGCCTACAAATACGCCGTCGCATCCTAATTGCATGCAGAGTGCGGCATCTGCGGGAGTTGCAACTCCGCCGGCGGCAAAATTAACGACCGGTAGCTTTCCATTCTCGCGCACTTTTTTCACAAGTTCAAGCGGCACTCTCATCTCTTTTGCCATCTGTGCAAGCTGTTTTTCATCAATTTTGCGAACATCATCTATCTGCTCATTTACCGTGCGTATATGTCTTACTGCTTCCACAATATTTCCCGTGCCGGCTTCGCCTTTTGTGCGAATCATCGCCGCGCCCTCGTCTATTCTGCGCAATGCTTCTCCCAAATTTCGGCATCCGCAAACAAATGGCACCTTGAATTTTTTCTTGTCAATATGATGTTCCTCGTCCGCCGGAGTAAGCACTTCTGATTCGTCAATATAATCCACTTCAAGGGCTTCCAGCACCTGTGCTTCAACAAAATGCCCGATTCTGCATTTTGCCATTACTGGGACAGAAACCGCCTTTTTTATTTCCCTTATTTTTAGCGGATCGCTCATTCGTGCAACGCCCCCGTCTCGCCTAATGTCTGCGGGCACTCTCTCAAGAGCCATTACCGCGACCGCGCCTGCTTCTTGTGCAATTTTTGCTTGCTCGGCATTTACTACGTCCATTATTACTCCGCCTTTTAGCATCTGGGCAAGGCCGGACTTTAGGGCAAATGAGCCTTTAGAATCAGAGGTCATAACCATATTATGAAAAAAAGAATTTTTAATTGGATAAGAAAGAAAAATTCAGCAAAATACGCCTTTTGGCTTGTAATCTTTTTTCTGCTCGGGTTTTGGATATCCAACAGGAATCACTCTTGGGGTTTCAAAATTTTTCCTCGCAATCCTTTCTATTGCATTGCCTGTACCACTCACACTATTCCCCCCCGTGTTTTTTTCTATTCTCTTTCCAATCATATCTTTGAACATAATTTCACCTCTATTTGAATGAAAAGAAAGTAGTTTTTTGCCTATATATAGTTTGTGTCACATTTGGCATATTTTATTAAATATTTACCCAAATATGTATTACATGACTCAAATAGAAAAAGAGGTTGAAACATTTCTGATTGCCAACCCTGCAATAAGACAGGCATACTCTCAAGGGCTGATAAACCGGCGGGCGCTTGCAAGAAAAATAATCAAGGAAAATCTCGCGCTCAAACCAAACCAGTTTGAGGCGGTAATTGCAATTTTAAGGCGCACGAAAAAAGAAGGCGCAAGTCAATCCGTAAAAATTCCAAACGATATTCAAATTTCAATAAAGGACAATATCGCAATCGCAAATTTACAAAAAACAAATCAGGCGCTTCAAGCAGTGCAGAAAATGGCTTCAAAAATCTCTTATGAAAAAAACGAGACTTTCAAAGTGGTGCTTGGAACTTCCTCAATCAAGCTCTTTCTTGATGAAAAAAATCTCGGGCTTGTAGAATCGGCAATTCCAAAAAACGAAATAATATATATTCGCAAAAAAATCGGGGAATTAAGCCTGCAATTCACTGAAAAATCCGCATCTCAAAAGGGGATAATCGCTTTCATTACCGCATCGCTTTCGATAAGCGATATTTGCGTCGAGGAATTTCTTACATGCTCTCCCGAATTGCTTATTTATGTGAAAGAGGAAAATGCGCTCAAAGCATTTGAAACAATAAAAAGAATGCAAAAATAATTTTTAGCTCGCTCATCCGAACGGCTCAACGACTTTTACATACCCGTGTTTTACCTTGTACAAATCTCCATTGTACACCAGCTCATCCAATAGTCTGCGCGCGTCCGTTTCTGAGATATTTATTTTTTCGGCTTCTTTGTAAATCATGTTTATCTCAACCATGTCATACTTGGACTGCAATTCCTTGGCAATCGCCAAAATATTATTTATCTTGTCCACCTGCGACTTTGGCTTTCCAGTAGAAATAATATCCGAGTCGATATTTCCGGTTTCCTTGTCGCGCATAATCTGGTCATGCATGAAATTAAGCAATGAAATTGCCCTATCTGCGTCTTCAATGGTTGCAACTTGCGAACCGCGCACTTTCGCCGAAGCTTCCGTAAGCCTGATAATTCCTTCAATTTGTCGGGGGGTAATCGGAACCGAGCCGGCTTGCGCGCCTCTTACCCTCAAATCAACATAATAATCCTTTATTCTTGTTGCCGTCTCATCGGTAAGTTGCGGTGTGGTATTGCGTCTCATGTGCGCAATATATTTCGTAAGCAACATTCTGTCAATTCCCATAAGCTGTTCTTTTTCAACCCCTTCCTGGTCCCGATGAGCAAGCAATATTTTGTCCGCCATTTCCGAGTCTTTTACTTTGTCCAATATGTCATAAATAACAAAAATCAAATCAAACCTTGAGAGAATCGCCGGAGTTAAATTGAACTGTTCTGCGGGCAACCTGTTTCTGTCAAATCTGCCAAACTTGGGATTGGCCGCCGCCAATATTGCGCATTTTGTCCTAAAGGTTGCGACTATGCCTGCTTTTGCGACAGAAACCGTTTGCGCTTCCATAGCCTCGTGCATTGCACTTCTTTCATTCTCATCCATCTTGTCAAACTCGTCAACACAAGCAAGACCTCCCGATGCAAGCACCAGTGCGCCGGCTTTGAGTGTCCAGCCGCCGTCCCCAAGCTCGTCTTTTTCGGCAGATGCGGTAAGTCCCGCGCCGGTTGCAGATTTTCCGGAAACAAAAATTCCTTTTGGAACCAAATCTTTTGCATACAAAAGCATTCTTGATTTCGCACTGCCCGGATCTCCGATAAGAAGGACGTGTATGTCATCTCTTATCGGAACCCCTCCCGGCATTTTTTTGCCCTTCGCACCACCAAACATTTGTAGCACAACTGCCATTTTTACCTCGTCATGCCCATAAATTCCGGGTGCGACTGCCTTTTGTATGTACTCGTATATTTTCGGGTCTTTTGAAAGCTCAATAATTTGTTTTTCCTCTTCAGGGGTAATTTTAATTTCTTCAAAGTCGCGGTTCAGGCTGTTTATATGCATTACTTCCAAATAGCGGGAATAAACCCCTCCCGCAACCGGCTCTTTGCCCTTTGTTTTTGTGGGCGGGCGAAGCCGTGGGATGCCCGTCACTTCAATTGATTCGCCGGGCATTAATTTGTTTACCAAATCGTCCTCCACCATCAATTCAATTTTTGATGCCGGTGCCCCACCCTTTAACCTCTCAAGAAGCTCCTGGAATTCGGCGCGCTGTATATCCACAAAATATGAGCCTTCCTCGTCCAATTTGAGCGAGCGGCGTTTGCATTCCGAGCAAACCTCGGGAGGAACCATTTTTCTTGTGATTGGTATGCGCATCACATGCTCGCACATTAAACAGCGATAAAGAGCGATTTTTACCTTGTGCATAACGTCCGCGCGTTTTGTGACTACTCCTTTTACCGTGATGAGCGTGTCAATGTGTTTTGAGGAAACGCTCTGAATATACAAATCGTTGTCCGCGACCTCGGAAATTCGTACATGCGGGGCAAATTCGATATCCATTATACCTGCGGTTGACTTTTTGAGCGATTTTTCAAAAGCGGGAATCGCAATATCCGGCTTGTCGAGTACAAATTCCGCCAATTCGGAATTAAATTTTTGAATATCTGAATATTTTACAATCAAGCTTCTTTTTGTCGGATAATTTGCCTCAAGCTCTCGCAGGTCGGACGAGCAATATATGGCTGCAAACTCCTCCCAGAGCGAAATAAGATGGGAGTCATCAAATAGGTCCTGCGGCATTCTAACCTCCCAACATCTTTTGGCTGGCAAAAATTATATATGAATCAGCCCAAATACTTTTGATTTTACACAAAAAGCAACAATCATTAAATGCATAAATAATAGAAAATTAAGAAAAAAAAACAAAATTCAGGCTTCTATTTTATCTCCTGCAACCGGCGCACTTGCGTCAAAGCCTTCTAATTTAAGCTCTTCAGCAAATTCCGAGCATACCTTTGCGTCTCCATGTATGCAAACGATTTTCTTCGGTCTTGATTTTCTTGCAAATTCAAATAATTCGCTTCTTCCGGCATGGGCGGAAAAGTCCAAATAGCTGATTGGCACTTCAGGCACCACTCGCTCGCCGTCTTTTTCAACATAACCGTGATTTAGCAAATTATGCCCATTTGTGCCCTCAACGCAATAGCCTGTGAATATTATTTCGGACTGCTGATTCAGTGAGAGCAAATATTGCATAGCCGGTCCGCCCTGAAGCATTCCGGCAGTTGAAATTATCACTCCGGGCTCTGAAAGCACTTTTTTGCGATCCTTATAGTTGTTTACCACTTCACATTCACTCAAGTTTTTTCTAAATTTCTTGATGTCCTTTACATAAGACGAATAATTTGCAACTATTTTGGAGGCTTCCACGCCCATTCCATCAACCCAAACCTGCAAATTGGGCGCATGTTCTTTCAAAATGCACAAAAGCTCTTGCGTTCTTCCAACTGCGAACGCGGGCAGGAGCAAATTTCCACCGTTTTCAACGATTTCTTTTGCCTTTTGTGCAAGCTGAATTTCCAAATCCCGCCTGTCCGGGTGGTCTCGGCTTGCATAAGTACTCTCAATTATGAGTAAATCAATGTCTTTCTCAATATGCGCCGCAGTGTGCATCTGGGTGTCCGACAATTTGAAATCCCCGGAATAAAGCACTCTTTTCTTTTCATGCTCAAGCAAAACCGATGCGGCGCCCGGAACATGTCCGGCGTTAAACAAAGTGACTTGTGTTTGTCCGACATTAACACTTTGATTATACCCAACGGGTTTGAACGCGTCCATCGCCGCCTTGTGCGAGCTTCGCTTATATGGCAATGTTCCGTATTCCTCAATAATTATTTTCGCCGAATCCAAAAGCAAAAGTTCTCCTATTTCCTTTGTGGGCGGGGTGGCAATCACGCTCGGGTTATAGTTATCAAACATCGAAGGAAGAAAGCCGATATGGTCAAGATGGGCATGTGAAATGACCACTGCATCCACGCCTCCTTCAGGCGACATCGGATAAAGTTGCGGGTCCGATTTATTATGAATCTTCAGTCCGCAGTCAAGCATAATCTTTTTGTCGGTGTTGAGCAAAAAGCACGACCTGCCGACTTCCTGTGCCGCTCCCAATATATCCAATCGCATAAAAAAACCTCATTTGGGGGAAAGCCGTTTTTCGCCTTAAAATGAACCCCTTTTTTCCAACATGCAAATCAGCTTTTTGTAGTTTATAATAGTTTGCCGCATCATTTCAAATCCTCGTCCCGCTAAAAAAATCAAAATCCGTATTCTATGTTTTTTGGTTCGTCTGCCGGTTTTTGGCACTATTTTTTTCGAATATAGTCTTTTTGCGGTCTTGCAAAATGGTTTTAAAGCTTTTAGTATTAACCGCCTTTATGGGAGACGACATAAATTACGTGGATTTATTAATACTTAAAAAAATGGATTCCGATTCATCAGTAGAAAAATTCGGAATGCAGATAAACACCTCATTTTTTGATACTGCCAACATTTTGGGCTCAATGAAACTAAAAGGTCTAATAGATATTCAGTCTTCACTTGGTGGGCAATCGCCGATAACAATAACCGGCGAAGGAAAGGACATAATTTCCGGTGCTATTCAAAAGGCTGGCGAACCAATAGATAGTCTCGACCAGGAAATTCTAAATGCGCTTGTGACAGGAGTGCGAAATCTTAGTGCTTTGCAAAAAGTAATCAATATCCGAAGCCGCGATTTGGCATTTCATTTGTACAAGCTTAAGGCTTATGATTACATAGACGACGAAATACATTCGGCACAGGTGACATTTTCATTGACCGAAAAAGGCTTTTTGCTTACTCGAGGCTATCGCGCGACTGCCAGTGCATCAAGCATCACTCAAGCGGCGGCATCCAGCCAGCAAACACAATCTCAAAAATCCGTTCCAGCAAACTCGGCGCAAACTAGTGCAAATAAGAAATCTACATCAATAGAGGATGAAATTAGGGATTTGTTTAATTTTTCAAGCTTTAGAAAACCAAAACAACTGCAATCCGGTTCATCGCAACCATCATCTATACAGCCTCCGCCCGGAGTGCAGGTTCCTGCAAGCGCGCGGTCTGGCGCACAATTATCTGCAAACACACGCTCTTCGACAGGAGTGCAATCCCCATCCGGTTCTGCTTCGCGCGCGGCACCTCCGTTTTCTGTTGGAGTAAAACCCGTATATTCTCATCATCCTCATCCTGTTACCAGTTCGTCTGCCGTGCAAAAACCATCTTTTGTGCAATCCAATCTATCGCAGGGTTCCAATTCCCAGCCGGCCGTTCAAAAAAAGAAAGGGCTTGACCGCACCACCATGCTTTTTTCAAAAATTGAATTTTATTTGCAAAGATATGCAATCTACGGCATTTTGCTATTGATGCTTTTTGCCTTGGTAATCGTGGCAGTGGTGTTTGCCATTTTGACATAGTCAAATTCAAATATCAATGTCGGATGATGATGCGAGTCAAATGTCATAGGGTAGCTATAAAATAATCATAAGGTAATTTAATGGATTCAAAAAGCGGGGCAGAATCGTTAATGGATTTTGCTCTTTTGGAAAAATACAATATACCTGTGGTTCCATACAGGTTTGCAACCAGCCAAAGCCAGGCAATGCTTTTTTCGCGCGCGCTCGGATTTCCGGTTGCACTAAAAGTCGCTTCAACAAAAATATTGCACAAATCCGAGCAACATGCACTTGCGCTAAATTTAAGGGACGAATCTGCAGTTGCGTCAGAATATTCCCGTCTGTCTGCATTGGGCGGAAAAGACTGCAAAATATTGGTGCAAAAATTTCTTCCTTCCTCATTTGAATTGATCGCCGGCGGGCGGATGGACGCACAATTCGGGCCTACAATAATGATTGGGCTTGGCGGAATTTACACCGAAATAATGCAAGATGTTTCAATACGCGTGGCGCCTCCCTCCGACAGTGATATCCGCTCAATGATTTCCGGGCTCAAGGCATTTCCTGCCCTAAGAGGGGCGCGTGGGCAGAGCGGCGTTGATTTAACTGCGCTTGTGAAAATATTGCGTGCTCTTTCAAATTTGATGGTGCACGAGCATTTGTCGGAATTGGATATCAATCCGCTTTTGCAAACAAAGGACGGCCTTTTGGCGGCAGATGTGAGGGTGCTAAGATGAAAAAAAACACTCACCGGCAAAAAAACAAAATTGTGCACACGACAAAAGCCAAAGCAGGAGCAGATATTTCAAATACTCAAAATCAGTATTCAGTTTCCGGGAAATATTCAGACATTTTCTCAAGGCACTTAGGGCCCATGCGCCAACAGGTGAAAAATCTTCATTATGTATTTAATCCGTCTTCGGTCGCAATTGTCGGGGCATCAAAAAATCCTTCAAAAATCGGGCATGCAATTCTCAAAAATTTCATGCAAGGCGGTTATGAAGGAAAGCTCTATCCGATAAATCCGAGCGAGAAAGAAATACTAAATCTTGCATGCTATCCGAAAATATCCGACATACCTCACAAGGTTGATTGCGCAATAATCGCGGTGCCCGCAGAATTTGTTTATGAAGTGCTCCAAGATGCAATAAAAGCAAAAGTCCCCTCTTCAATAATAATAACCGGCGGCTTTTCAGAAATTGGAAATAAAAACGAAGAGCTTCGCATAAAAAAACTTGCCGATGATGCGCAGATGGCACTCATCGGTCCAAACTGCATGGGAGTTCTAAATCCGATAAAAAAAGTTGATTCAATATTTTTGCCGATTTACAAACTTACTCGTCCGCAGGCAGGTTCAATTTCATTTATCTCGCAATCCGGCGCAATTGGCGGTTGTATCGTTGATTTGGCATCAAGCTTTGGATTGAAAATGGCAAAATTTGTCTCTTATGGAAACGCGCTTTGCATTAATGAAACCGATTTGGTGCAATATCTTGCACATGATGAGCAGACAAAATCAATTCTTGCATATGTTGAAGGAGTATCCGATGGAAGAAAGTTCATGTCCGTTCTTTCCGGTGTTTCAATGAAAAAGCCTTTTGCCGTGCTAAAGGCGGGAAAAACAAAAGCTGGTTCTCAGGCGGCACTTTCGCATACTGCCTCTCTTTCGGGTTCTTCAAAAGTGTTTTCCGCCGCGATGCGCCAATGCGGCGCGATAGAAGCTGACGGATTGGACGATTTGTTTGATTTTGCAAAAATATTTGACATGCCCATATTTTTCGGCTCGCGTGTCGCAGTGCTTACAAACGGAGGCGGAAACGGCGTTTTGGCGGCGGATGCTCTTGAGCAATATGGTTTGTCGTTGGCGCAATTTTCTCCCGCGACACTTCGCTCTCTCAAAACTTTTCTACCAAAAACATCGCAGGCAAAAAATCCTCTTGACATAATCGGCGATGCGACTGCGGAAAGATATGAAAAATCGCTGGATGCGCTTATTGAAGATGAAGGCGTGGATGCGATTGTTGTTATTGTGCTTTTGCAAACTGCATCTCTTGATTCATCAATTGTTAATGTGCTAACCCGCGCGCATTACAAATCCCAAAAGCCGATAATTGTTGTGAGCACCGGTGGAGATTATACTCGCATGCACCAGAAAATGCTTGAAGATTATGGTCTGCCGACTTATTCTTCTCCTTCAACCGCCATTCGCGCGCTTGACGCAGCAAGAAAATATAATTTGTATTGCCACACGCGCAGAATAGAATAAAATAAACAAAATTCTCTCATGCATTTTCAAATAGTCATTTTTCTCTCGTTATCGCTCCTGCGTTCCCTTTTTAATGTTTATTCACATATCTAATTTTACGTGTTGTTATGGACCTTCCAAATCCTTACAAGGGAGACTACAAAAAATTGGTAATCGTACCGATTTCACTCGCTATTATCTCGCTCATACTAATATTATTCATATCGCCAATTCGGCTCGGCATTGACTTTAAAGGCGGCATTGACGTGGAAATGCTCTCTTCGGCTCCGCCAAATTTGCAAATGCTAAAATCGGACCTTGAAAAAAGCGGCTATACTGTAAATGAAATCAAAACAAACAAAAATCCCGCTGGGTACATGACGCAGGCAGAACTTTCGCGTTCCAAAAAAATGCTTAAAGCGGACGAATTGAAATCTGCATATTATACTCAAAGAAAAGAAGTTGCCGAGCTTGAGGCAAATTCTGTAATAAAAAACGATTCTGCTCTCAGAGCGCAATATGAGCAAAAAAGACTGGAGCTTGACAAAACCGCCAACAGTCTCTTTGAGCTTTCAGGTTCAAATGCTATCGCAGGCGGATTCTCAACAACAAATCTTTTGACAAAACAGGTTCAGGCATCATTTGTAAAAATATCCGATGAAGAGAACAGCAATCTTCGCTCAATTTTCGCGTCTGATGTTCCCGACGCTTCAACTTCGTTTAAGGAAATGAGCTCAAGCTTGTCCGATGATTTTATTTCCCGCGCCTTCATGGTCGTTGTATATTCAATCATTTTGACATCAATCGTTGTATTTCTCATCTTTAGGTCGATTGTCCCATCCATCGCAGTTCTTTCCGGCGCGGCGGCGGACGTATTATTCGCACTTGGCGCAATGGCTATATTTCAAATTCCATTAACCCTCGCATCTTTTGCGGCGTTGCTGATGTTGGTCGGATTTTCCCTGGACACCGATATTTTGCTTACAATGAGAGTGGTGAAAAGAACCGAAGGCAGTGCGGCAGACCGTGCGTATGAATCAATGAAAACCGGTATGACTATGAGTATGTCCGTAATGGTTGCGTTTGCCTCATTGCTCGCACTCGCATATATCACTCAAATCAGCATATACTACGAGATTGCGGCGGTTGCAATTGCCGGTCTTATCGGCGATTTAATCGCGACATGGGCATTTAATGCAGTGATTATACTTGCTTATATGCAGGATATGGAAAAGAAAGGAAAGACAATAATGAAGCGTTCTCTTCTAAGTTATATATTCCGAAGTTAATGGTGCGAACGATGACTGAAAATGTTGTTATTGATATATTGACAGATAAGCGCGTGCTTTTGCTCATATTGCTCACTTTGGGTGCCGTAGGCTGGATTTTCATAAACGGCGGACCATTCAACGGCGGGCTAAAATTCGGAATAGATTTTTCGGGTGGAGTAAGAATTCCGATTTTGCTTGAGCAGGCGGTTGACCCCGTCACAATGCAGGAAATGGTTGACAACATTAAAACCCGCGCAAGCGCATTCGGCTTGAGCGAGGTAAAAGTGACTCCGGTTGGAGATTCGCAAATATTTGTAGAAGTGTCAAAAGCAAATCCGCAACTTGTAACCGACATTGAGCGCATTCTCTCAAAACAGGGAGTATATCAGGGAATTGTGGATGGCAAAGTTGCGGTATCCGGAGATAGTCTATACCCGGACACTGTTCGCAGAGACAATCCCGCATATTATGGCGGTGTCGATTGGGTAGTTGCATTTTCTCTTACATCTGATGGGCAGAAACACTTTAGTGAAGTGGTTCGCGGCAAAGGAAATTTCCCGCTTTATATGTATCTTGACCGCCCGACAAATGCAATAGTTGTGATTTCAAAAGAAGATTTGCTTGCCCAATCAACAATTGGCACCGGTATAAACCAGCAAAATATAACCGAAGAGCAGGCAATAAAACTTGTAATTAGTGCCTTGAATTTGGAAGGTCATTCGGTCCCGATTTATCTTGAAGAAGGAATTAGCGAGCAGATTGAATCCGACACTCTAAAGCCTTTTGATGAGAATACTGCTGTAATAATTTCCAAAAATTCTTCGGAAAAAATAAAAGGACAATTAACTTCGCTTGGTTTCAAATTAAAAGAAAAAAGCTCTGCCGACATGCAACCGGTCTACGCAGTATCCGGTACAAACTTGGGTTTTGTAGTAAATAGATGGGATGCGCTCGGATTAAAATCCGCCCCGATTCTCTCGCCGTCAATTGCAAACGGCGCTCCGTCACAATCTTATGTGATTACTGGTGCCGCGCGCGGCAAAGGCAATGAAAAAATTGCTGATGCCGATTTGAGTGCACGTGAAATAATGTCTGTGCTAAAGGGAGGCGCACTACCGGTTCAAATATCACTTGGCTCGGTGCAGGAAGTTCCCGCAAAGCTTGGACAGGAAGTTTTGAATCTCTCGTTGCTCGGACTCGTATTTTCGGTTATTTGCATCGCGGTTATGCTTTCGTTGCGATATCGCGAACCATCAGTGGTGCTCCCAATCGTTCTTACTTCAATTTCAGAGATTATCTTGCTTCTTGCAATAATCGGCTCGTTCTCAATAGATTTGGCGGCAATGGCGGGCATTATCGCGACAGTCGGCATTTCCGTGGACGCGCAAATTGTGATTACCGATGAATTGCTCAAGAAAAGAGAGGATGACGATATTCAGCACAAGCTTGATGGCGCATTTCACATCATCGTTACGAACGCAACCGTTGCCATAGTCGCAATGCTTCCGCTTCTTCTCTTCTCCGGACTCGTGGAGATTATCGGTTTTGCAACCACAACCGTAATCGGTTACATATTGGGAGTATCTATCTCAAGGCCCGCATACGCAACAGTTGCAAAGAAGCTCTTTGTCTCAAAGAAGGCGCATGAAAAAGTTGCTGTTGTACAATAAGCGAATCGAAATTATTCAAAATTGCAATCCAATCGCGCGCTGATTTATTTTTTTTGTTTTCAAACCTATTTTTTTTAAAAAACCAATTTGGGCAAAAGTATTTATTCTAATTTTTGCACCAGATATTCAATTCATTTGCATCGAATGCTTCATTCGCAATATATGCAACCATTAATTAATTAATTTTCTTTGATGAGAAGTTGTCAATGGACTCACAGACACGCCTGCTTTACTGGTTGCTTCTTGCGACAAGAGGCGGCCCTACGCGCGTAAGGATTTTGCGAACCCTTTATGATGCGCCGGCAAATATGCGTCAGCTTTCATTAGGCCTTTCTCTTGATTACAAAACCGTGCAAGGGCATATCGAGCTCATGCTTGAGAACGGCATATTGGATTCGGAAGGGAAAAAATATGGCGCAATATATGTAATCGCGCCCGAATGGGGGAATAATATTTATCTAAAAAACATATTAGAGGGGACTGAAAATGGTAAAAAAAGAAAATAACTATGCGCTAAAATCCGCCGCAATAACGACTGTGGTGGTTTTGATATCAATATTCGGGCTTATGTTTGCAAACAACTTCATGCTAACAAAGCGGTTTGGCGGGGGGTTCATGCCTCCGCCCGAATTTCTATTCCTTGGCATACTCAGCTATGTGCTCTCAACGTTATGTCTGGGGCTTTCGGTTTATCTCATGTTTATTTACATAAAGGATTATCTTGAGCTAAGAAGCAGTTTTACGCTCAGCATCGTGTTTTCATTGGTCGCACTCATGCTTTTTTCTCTGACTTCAAACCCAATGGTGCATTCAATGTTTGGGTTTAATGCAAACCGGGCAGATATTTTCTCGTTTGTCCCGCTTTTCTTCACCACGATTGCATTGGCAATTTTAGCGTGGGTAAGTTCAAAGTAAACGAGCACGCACGCTGGTTCCCCCTCTATTTTTTTATTTTTTATCGGTTCTTGTTTTGTTTTCGCATTTTTTTCAGGTTTTTGAATTATATTGCCATTTCTAATTCAAATTGGGTTGAATTTGGGTAAATTTTCGGCAAAATTCTTTATAAGCGGCAAGAATTATCTTCTCGGTGATAAAAGATGAGCAAATATACTGCCGCATTAGCGGTAATTTTAGGTTTTGCAGGTCTTGCACTTGCATTTGGCGGCCTCGGATACTTTGGCGATTTTGGATATAATTCTAATTCCGTATCTATCGAAGTCAAGGCCCAATTTTTGCAGGCGATGTTTGAAGGCAATTGGGATGTCGTGTCCGCTTTGCACAAGCAATATGGATTGGGCGGCAAGCGTTTTGATTCCATGACACAGGAAGAATTTGAAAAAATGCACACGCAACAAATCAAAACATTTGACTTGGAAGGGCAAATTCACGATGCAATAACTGCAAAAGATTATCAAACTGCCGTCAATTTGCAGGAACAACTTGCAACTTTGGTAAAAGAAAACATACCTGCCCCTCTCAATGACGAAAATCAGACACGAAAAATGCGCGGAAAGAGAAATTTTGCTCCGGAAGCATTAAACAAAACAATTGGGGGGATGTCAAAGTTCGGATGTGAAATGAATGATGGGTTCGACTGCCAACATATAAATAAGGCATCAAACGCATCTGCCGATTTCAACTGTGCATTACCCGAATTCGATGGTGAAATGCCAAAATCCGGACGTGAAATGGGTAACGGATGCAACTGCCGACACGCAAACGAAACAACGAGTATATCAAGTTAGCTTTTTTCTCAAAAGGCTAAGACAACCACCCTTGCCGGAACATAGATTCCCTATTCCTATGTTCCGGCAATTATATTCTAAAAATTTTTAACCAGATTTTAAGTAGTTTTTCACCTAAATCCGGTTCAAATTTCAAATATTTTCTCTATTCTATATCCTTCTTAAACTTTGTTTGCCACTTATTTGCATGGCAAGGCGAATAGAAGTAGCACTAAAGCCTGACTTTGAGGACGCGACGGCAAACAATATTTTGCAAAGGCTAATTTCTGATTTTTCCCTTACCGGGCTTATTATGGTAAGGCGGGTAAATGTATATACTTTTGAAAACGAAATTCTTCCGCCTGACGCACACAAATTCGCACAAGACGTTTTTTCAGACCCGCTCAATCAACAATACTGCATAGACTCCCCAATCGACAAATCATTTAGTGCGGGAATAGAAATCGGTTTTCGTCCCGGAGTAAAAGACAATGTGGGTGAAACTGCCAAAATCGCGTGCGAAGATGTGCTTTCAAAGCCGATTGAGGGAAAAATTTACACTTCAATGCTCTATCTTTTTTACGGGGATTTTCCGCTTGAAATCGCGCAACGAATCGCATCCGATGTTTTATGCAATCCGTTGATTGAGCAATGGCGCACCATAGAGCCCGTGGGAGTCGAAAACTTTTACGCTTCATCCTATATTCCAAAAGCAGGCGAAGATTCGCGCGGAATGGTTTCTCAAATTTCATTGCCGGACAATAATCGCGAACTTGAAAAAATATCAAAGCACAGGCTTTTATCCCTCTCAACTGAGGAAATGCATCAAATCAGAAAATATTACCTGCGTCCAAAAACAATTCGGGATAGAAAAAAAGAAGGTCTGCCCAACATGCCGACAGATGTTGAACTTGAATGCATCGCTCAGACTTGGTCTGAGCATTGCAAGCACAAAATATTCAATGCACAAATAACTTACACCGAGCCTGCGGCGTCAAAAAAAGAAAAGAAAAAAGAAATAAAAATAGATTCGCTTTTCAAAACATATATTTCCGGCACCACAAAAAAAATATTGCCTGCGCAAAAATATCTTCTTTCGGTATTTTCCGACAATGCCGGCGTAATGGCAATTGATACTGAATGGGCGCTTGCACTCAAGGTGGAAACTCACAACAGCCCGTCCGCACTGGATCCGTTCGGCGGCGCGCTCACGGGAATATTGGGCGTAAACCGGGACATTCTTGGAACCGGGCTTGGAGCAAAACCGATTTTCAATACAGACATATTTTGCTTTGCCCCTCCCGATTACAAGGGGCAGATTCCGCCAAAGCTTCATCATCCAAAACGCGTTTTCCAAGGCGTTCGCGCCGGAGTGGAAAAAGGCGGAAATGCATCCGGCATTCCAACCGTGAACGGCTCAATAGTATTTGACAATCGCTATCTTGGAAAACCGCTTGTGTATTGTGGAACCGGCGGGCTCATGCCCCGAAAACTTTCAAACGGCCGCTTAAGCCACAAAAAAACAATCAAGCCAAGAGACCGCATCTTCATGGTCGGCGGTAAAGTCGGCAAGGACGGAATACACGGCGCAACCTTTTCTTCGGCAGAATTAAACGAGAGCTCGCCGACATCCGCGGTGCAACTTGGTGATCCGTTCACTCAAAAAATAATGATTGACTTTTTGCTTGAATCAAGGGACAAAGGGCTTCATTCCGGACTCACGGACGACGGCGCTGGCGGGCTTTCCTCGTCAATCGGCGAGCTTGCGACACTTACAGGCGGGGCGATTGTGCATCTTGAGCGCTGCCCTCTAAAATACCCCGGGCTTGACCCATGGGAAATATTTGTATCCGAATCACAAGAGCGCATGACGCTTGCCGTTCCATTGCAAAAAGCGGGGGAATTCGTAGTGCTTGCAAAACAGCACGGCGTTGAAGCCACCGATATCGGAGAATTTACAAATTCGGGATTTTTGCGCGTGGAATATCATTCAAAGCCCGTTCTTCATCTTGAATTGGAATTTTTGCACAATGGCTTGCCGAGAATGAAACTAAACGCCGTTCACAGGCAAGTGCATTCTCAAAAAGAAACACTAACATTTCCTTCGGACTTAAAATCCGAATTGCTTTCTCTTCTTGCCCGTCCGAACATCTGCTCAAAAGAAAACACAATCCGAAGATATGACCATGAAGTGCAGGGGATGAGCGTAATAAAACCATTGTGCGGAGTTGAGGCAGACGGTCCGTCGGATGCGGCATGTTTGCAGCCGTTCCCGCACAAGCATCTTGCGATAATTGTGTCTCACGGAATTTGCCCCAAGTTTTCCGATTATGATTGTTACAATATGGCACAACTGGCGGTGGACGAAGCGGTGCGAAATTATATCGCGACCGGAGGCGATCCGACTTGCTGGGGCGCGCTTGATAATTTCTGCTGGCCGGACCCGATTAAATCCGCAGGCAACAAAGACGGCGAATACAAGCTTGCCCAACTTGTAAGGGCAAACATGGGATTGGCGGATATTTGCAAAGCATATTCCCTTCCTTTAATTTCCGGCAAGGACTCAATGAAAAACGACTATTCGCATAGCGGAATAAAAATTTCTGTCCCTCCAACTCTTCTAATATCTCTTTGCGGTGTTTCAAAGGATGCACGACGCTCCATAAGCACGGATTTCAAACAGTCTGGCGATTTGATTTATGTTCTTGGCAAAACGTTTGACGAATTGGCAGGCTCCGAATATTATCTGATGCATTCTGCACAGGGTTCAAGCGTGCCAAAAGTTTTGCCCGCAGATAATTTGCATCTTTACAAAAAGTTGCATGAAGCGATTCGTGAAGATTTGGTGCAGTCAGCCCATGATTGTTCTGATGGCGGTATCGGAGTGGCATTGGCGGAAAGCGCAATAGGCGGAAAGCTTGGCGCACACATTCACATTTCAAACATTTTAAGAGAAGACGGATTGCGCGATGACAAATCCCTTTTCTCGGAATCCGCAGGCAGATTTATTGTTACAATTCGTCCGGACTGCAAATCTCATTTTGAGAAAATCATGCACGGCAGTGTGTTCTCAAAAATAGGTGAGGTAATTTCCGGCTCCGAATTTATAATAAGCGGAACGCAAGATTCATCCAATATTAAGACGGACGTATCCGAGCTTGAGGCTGCGTTTAAGAGCACATTGAATTTTTGATGTGATTGTGTATGAAAATTCCAAAGGCTGCAATTCTCACCGGATTTGGTATAAACTCCGAGGTTGAAACAGCACATGCGCTAAATGTTGCCGGAGCGCAATGTGAATTTGTTCATTTCAATTCGCTTGCCGACAACCCTAAAAAACTTGAAGAATTTCAAATTTTCGTGCTTTCCGGCGGCTGGTCTTTTGCAGATGACATACAATCCGGTCGGGTGCTTGCAAACAAACTCAGATTCAAATTAGATGCTCCCATGCGCTCTTTTATAGATGCTCAAAAGCCCGTGCTTGGAATATGCAATGGATTTCAGGCGCTTGTCCAGCTTGGCGCACTACCTGGCTGGGACAATTGCAAACTGGGAAATGTTACTCTCATGCACAACAAAAGCGGCAAATTTGAAGACAGATGGGTGCGTCTTCGCACGGAAACTTCGGTTTGCCCCTACGCGCAGGGAATGAGTAGTGTGTTTAGTTTGCCTATTCGGCACGGCGAAGGACAATTTGTGATGGCAACGCAAAAAGTTCTTGACAAGCTTAATGAAAATCGGCAGGTCGTTTTCAGATATGCAGATAAAGACGGGATGAAAACTTCAAAATATCCCGACAATCCAAACGGTTCCGGGGATGCGATTGCCGGAATTTGCAATGAGTCTGGCAATGTTATCGGACTTATGCCGCATCCGGAATGCCATGTGCGTTATTTGCAAAATCCGCACTGGACTTCTAATCCTCCTCACAAATTGCCCAATGACCCGATTAGCAGTGTGCTTCGCAAATTCGGGATTGGAAAAAAATCAATAGATGATTATGGTAATTGCATGCCATTTTTTGAAAACATTGTCAAGCAAGCGAAAAAAATAATGTAAAATATTCAAGCTTGCACCTCACCATTTGCCTGCCGTTAAGATTATATTCTCTAAAGAGGAATAGATAATATGAAAAAAATAGGCTCAGATTATTTGCTCAAAGCCGCCGAAGATGATTCCGCCCAAAACTGGGCACTGCGGGAAGAGTGCGGAGTCGTGGGCGCATTCTCATTTTCAGGAACGGATGTATCGCAAATGATATACAAATCCCTTATTTCTTTACAGCACAGGGGGCAAGATAGCGCGGGCATGGCATCTTTGACCGGAAAAAAAATAACTCTCGTGCGCGACCTTGGGCTCGTATCCGACGTTTTCAAAAAATCGGATTTGCAAAAGCTCGAATCCGGCGTGTGTGTGGGTCATGTAAGATATCCAACCGTTGGTGCGGGTGGTCCCCAAGATGCGCAACCATTTGTGCAAACTTCAATAATCGGAGACATTGCGCTTGCGCACAATGGAAATATCGCAAACTACGGCAAGATGCGCGACATTCTTCTAAAACTCGGATATACGCTAACTTCTACTTGCGATGCGGATTTGATACTTGCCGATTTTGTAAAAAACATAAAAGAAGTGCAAGGCGGCAAAAAAATAATATCCGAAAACAGCGAAAAAGAAAAAAATGAAAACCAAATTTTTGATGCGATTTTTAAAACAATGCAGGAGCTTGATGGTTCCTATTCCGTATGCGCATTTACCGTCCGGGGGGAATTTATAGTATTTCGGGACCCGAACGCAATTCGTCCATTATGCTGGGGGCAAAATAAGGACATAATTATGTTTGCTTCCGAATCTGTCGCATTGGACATAAATTCAATCCCACTAAAAGGCGATGTTGCCCCCGGCGAAGCACTAATAATTACAAATGACGGAATCACAAAAAAAATAGTTGCAAAAAAAACTTCTCGGCGCCACTGCGCATTTGAATATGTATATTTTTCCCGCCCGGATTCCGTTCAGGAAGGAAAATTAATTTATGAAGCAAGAATGGAAATGGGCAGGCGTCTTGCAAAATCCGCCCCGGTAAAAGCGGATATTGTAGTCGCAGTTCCCGACACTTCTCGCCCCGCTGCGTATGGCTATTGTGAAGAGTCAAAAATTCCGATGGCAGAGGGCTTGATGAAGAACAGATATGTTGGCAGGACATTTATCATGCCGTCCCAGCAAAAGCGCATGGAAGCAATAAAACTGAAATTAAATGCGGTAAAACAACTGGTGCAGGGAAAACGCATCGTGCTAATTGACGATTCCATTGTTCGGGGCACAACCGTCGGCCCGATTGTAAAACTTCTCAAAGATGCGGGCGCGACCCAAGTTCATTTGCGCATTGCCTGTCCGCCCGTGGTCTCTCCGTGTTTTTACGGGGTTGATTTGCCAACTTACGATGAATTGATAGCACATAATCATAGTTCGGAAGAAATAAGAAAAATTTCAGGGGCAGATTCATTGGCATTTCTTTCAATTGATGATTTGGTCGCCTCAATTTCAAAAAGCAAAAAAGATTTGTGCCTCGGATGCCTAAACGGCGAATACCCGACTCAAATCGGCGACAAGCTTGCGAGCCTTATTAAATCAAAAGGAGGCAAGGAGGATATACGCATCTGGGAAGAAAAAATCGTTTAAACCCGATTGCAAAATTTCAAAAATTTGGTTTTTATGAATCGCAAGAAAAAACTTCCAAAACCAATCGTACGCCTTAATCAGTCACTCACTATTTCAAATTTGTGGCTCTCCATTCTCTCGCTTGCGAATTCAAGGCCGATATATGCGTACACACTTCCCAAAGAGATAGAAAAAACGTTTTCATTCACCCCTTCAAGACTTATGGTATATCTCGTGCTTTACAAGCTTGAAGCGGAAAAAATGCTTTCTTCAAACGAGAAGGGGCAGAGAAAATATTATTTTATAACCTCTTATGGAAAAAAGACCCTTTTGAATGCAAAAAAAATTCTTATAAAAAAGGCAAAAGAGCTGTAAAAATGAAAACAACAAAACAGACTGTTTCGCGCGCAAAAAAACAGGCAATACTCATTACTGGTGTCCCCGGTTGTGGAAAAACCACTCTTGCAAAAACGCTCGCAAAGAAAAACAAATGGAATTATCTCTCATTAAATGATATTGCCTCAAAACCCGGTTTTTATTCAAAAATTGACAAAAAAGACAATGCAAAAATTGCAAATCTGCCAAAGCTTGAGCGCGAGGCAAACAAAATAATCTCAAATTCATCCAAATCAATAGTGGTGGACGGGCACTTGGGCGCGGATTTACATCTAAACGTGAACAAGGTGATTGTTCTTCGAATAAATCCCACGCACCTGCAAAAAAGGCTTGCGAAACGAAATTATAATCTGCAAAAGATTGAGCAAAATACAACTGCAGAAGCGCTTGATTATTGTACTCTTGCGTCCGAGCAAAATTATTCAAAGAAAAAAATATTTGAAATTGATGCAACTTGCATTGAAAAAAAGCCTCTTTTTGAAAAGCTAATGCTTCTTTTGCAAAATCCAAAAGCCTATTCAAAGCCAAAAATAAACTGGTCTTCTTTTATTTTGAGATAATTTAATTTTTGCAAAACGGATGTGTAGTATAGCCTGGGTATAGTTAGCTATAAAAACCACGCCCGAATGTCATTTCTTGGGTGGATTCAATGAGTACAAAGAAAAAAGCCGCATTCAAATGTTCTGCAAACTGCAGTGAGCGCGTATGCACAATGAGTCTTGCGCTTGCCCTTGGAATATTATGGGGCGTTGGGATTGCTTTAACCACGATTTGCGCAATTTTTTATGAAGGGTATGCAACCGCGTTTTTGGAAGTTATAAAAAGTATTTATCCCGGCTACAGCGTCAGTTATTCCGGTGCATTAATCGGACTCGTGTATGGTTTTATCGGGATGTTTGTTAACGGATACATAATTGCATGGCTTTATGATATGCTCACAAGGCGATGCGGGTGTGCCTAAACAGACTTTTTATTTAGTTATTTTTTTATTTAGTTATTTTTGATTTTTCCCCCAGCCGCTTTTTCCCAGAATTTTTCTCTCTTTTTATTTTTTCTTATTCATCTTTTTCTCTTACCCACTTTCTTTCTGTATGCAAAAATCAAATATCCGTTAAAGAGTGCGATAATTGTTGCAATTGTATTTAATGTCAAAAAAACAGTATCTTTCAGCAAAAGCGCATGATATGCCAAAAAAGCCGAGCCGAAAAAATAAAGTCCTACAAAAGCAAAATTAAGATTTTTTCCTTTTTCCCTAAAGTTTTGCAATGTTTCGGGTATCCAGGCAAGAATGATAAAAATCATTCCCAATATTCCGACCAATTCAAGTTCCATGCTTGCAAAACATCCCGTTATTTTTTATTGCTTTGCAATGCCTTTTTGTAGTCTTCCAAAAAAAGCATAATGCCTTTGTCTGTTAGCTGGTGTTTAAACATCTCTTCAAACACTTTCGGAGGCAGTGTGCAAATATTTGCGCCAATCATCGCTGCCTTGAGCACATGTTGCGTATTTCTCACAGATGCCACTATTACCTCTGTCTTAAATCCATAATTTTTGTATATTTGCATTATCTCCTCAACAAGTGCCATTCCATCCTTTGAAATATCATCGAGCCTGCCGACAAACGGAGACACGTAAGTTGCGCCTGCTTTTGCGGCAAGCAATGCCTGATTGGCCGAAAATACCAAAGTGACATTTGTTTTTATTCCGGCTTTTGAGAACTCTTTCACCGCTTTAAGCCCTTCGGCAGTCATAGGCACTTTTACAACAATGTTCGGTGCCCATTTGGCAAATTCCCTGCCGTCTTTTACCATCTGTTCGGCAGATTCTCCTATTCCTTCTACGCTTATTGGCCCTTTTACAATTTTACAAATATCTTTTATTGCCTCTTCCTGCTTTCGACCGGATTTCATTATAAGTGTCGGGTTTGTGGTAATTCCATCAACCAATCCGGTCGTATAAAGCTCCTTAATTTTTGAAACTTCGGCGGTGTCCAGAAATATTTTCATAAAATTACCTCACAGATTCGAGCTTGCATTTACCGAATAACCGTTTATATAATTTAAAACGGTTGGCACAAGATAATCACGTTCGAATGGAATCATAATGACTTCGTCCACTTTTGAATTCAGCTTCGGATATTCTTGTAAAACTTCGGATTTTTTAACACTCGAGAGCAATAAAACCGGAAAATTACGGCCTTTTTGTTCTTTTAAATTATTGAGAACATCAAAACCATTCACATGTTTGAGCATATAATCTGCCATAACAAGTGAGTAGTTATTTTTACCTATCAGCCACATAGCTTCGATTCCATCAAATGCAGGGTCAACAATGCACTTTCCCGCGAAAAGTTTTTGCACCAACAATTGAGATGATGCGTTATTCGAAGCATAAAGAATTTTTGGTGTTTTGTCATCAGTATTTACTTTTACTGTTTGTCCAGTTATAACATTCATAGTTTCACCATCGTATCAATAATCTAAATTAGAATCAAATTATTTTTTCTTCTCTATCACTTTTTTGCACGCATCAACAATCGCATTTGCATCCATTTTATAATGCGCAAGCAATTGCATTCCTTCTCCCGATTCCCCAAATTTGTCCTGCATGCCGATTCGTACAAGCGGCACTACGCAATTGTTTTCGCACAGGCTTTCGCAAACCGCGCTTGCAAGCCCGCCATTTATCTGATGTTCTTGCGCAACAACAACCGCGCCGCATTTTTTTGCATAAGCACAAATCGTTTTCACATCAATCGGTTTTATTGTGTGGCAATTAAGCACCGCCGCATCAATTCCCTTCTCCGCCAATTTTTTTGCGGCGATAAGCGATTGAAACACTTCAATTCCGCATGCGATAATTGCAACGTCCGCCCCATTTTTGAGCACATTGATTTTTCCGATTTCAAACGGCGTATTTGCACTTGTAAATTCGGGAATCTTTTCCCTTCCGAGCCGAATATATACCGGTCCGGGCATTCTTGTCGCCGCTTTAGCCGCCTTGCCAGCCTCAACCGAGTCCGCAGGCACAAGCACTTTTACATTTGGCAATACGCGCATAATTGCAATATCTTCAAGCGCCTCGTGAGTTGCCCCGTCGGGTCCTGTTGTAATTCCTGCGTGCGCACCTGAAAATTTCACATTCAAATTATTGTAAGCAATATTCACTCTTATCTGGTCCCAATTTCTTCCGGGAGAAAATACTGCAAATGATGAGAAGAAAACCACTTTTCCCTCCAGCGCAAGTCCGGCCGCAACCGACGCCATATTCTGCTCTGCCACTCCACAGTTGAAAAACCTGTTTGGAAATTCTTTTTCAAACCATTCGGTTCTTACAGAGCCCGACAAATCCGCAGTAAGCGCGACAATCTTTTCATTCTCTCTTCCAAGTTCAAGAAGCGCCTTTCCCCAGCCATCTCTTGTAGGCGATTTTTTGAGCGAATCTGCAAATACGTCCGGCGCAAGCTTCATTTCTGCATTTAGTACAAATTCAGGCATATTCACACCTATTTTTTCTTCGCATGCACCCAAGTCTTGCAATCTTTATTTGCGAGCTCAAGCTCTTCAATCATTTTTTTTGCTTCTTCCGCTTTCGGGGCGATTCCGTGCCACTTATAATCGCCTTCAATGGACAAAATGCCTTTTCCCGCAATTGTATTCGCAATTATAATAATGGGCTTTGAGTTTGGTTTTTCCCGCGCTTTTTTGCTTGCGTGCAAAAGCGCATCATAAACTTTTTGCATATTATTTCCTTCAACCTCGATAACATCCCATCCAAACGCCTCATATTTTTTCCTAAGAGGCTCAAGCGGCATAATATCTTCGGTTTTTCCATCAATTTGAATATTGTTTCTATCCATTATCTGCACAACATTTGCGAGTTTGAATTTTGAGGCAAACATTGCGGCTTCCCACGTCTGCCCTTCCTGATGTTCTCCGTCCGATGTAAGGCAGAAAACAAGGTTGTCTTTTTTATCCATCTTCAATGCAAGTGCAATTCCGCACGCCTGCGAAAGTCCTTGCCCGAGTGGGCCTGATGAGCTTTCAATTCCGGGTAATGCCCCCAAATGCGGATGCCCTTGCAACGGCGAGCCGAGTTTTCTTAACGTAATCAATTTTTCTTTTTGAAAATATCCGCACTCAGCCAACGCGGCATAAAGCACCGGGCAAATATGCCCGTTTGAAAGGATGATTCTGTCTCGTCCGTCCCATCTCGGATTTTTTGGGTCATGTTTTGCAATCCCAAAATAAAGCGCGGCAAACACATCCGCCATCCCAAGCGAGCCTGCAGTATGCCCGCTTCCCGCGGCACAAACCATGCGAATAATATCAATTCGCATTTTGTTTGCAGTCTGGTTTAGCGCTTTGACCGAACTTGTGAGTTTAAACACCATCAAATTCCCCTGTCTATTGCTTGTTTACAATCGTTTTTAGCTCTTTATATGCCAAATCGGCGTCATCTTTTTCAAAAAGGGTGCTTGCGGCCGCCAATCTATTTGCACCCGCGCGCACCGCCCTCAAGGCTGTTTGTTCGGTTATCCCACCATCCACTTCAATTATCATATTTTTATCCATTGAGCGAAGTTCGGAAATTTTATCTTCCATCTCACAAATATATTTTTGCCCCGAAAGTCCGGGATAAACTGTCATTACCAAAATTTCCTGCGCCGGCTCAAGCCCTTCAAGCATAGATACCTGCGTCGGAGGATTTAGCACCCAGCATAAACCGCTTTCTTTTTGCCTTACAAGCTCGGCCGCCTCTTCCAAATCAGCCCGTTCGCCCGATTCCACATGAATTTGAAAAATGCTTTTTTCTCCGCCCGGCAATTTCTGAATCCATTCAAGCGGGTCCGAAACCATCAAATGATATTCAATAATTTTGTTTTTTGGCAGGGATTTGAGTGATTCGAGCCCTATAGTCTTATTGTTTACAAAAATGCCGTCCATCAAATCAATTTGCAATATCGGCGCGGACGAGACCCGACTAATTTTTTGCATGAGGTCTTGCTTTGTTTTTGATAAAATTGCAGGTACGATTTCAATTTCGCTCAAAAAACTCACCTTAGGGCTCAAGAGATGAAAAAATAGGGCTTTTTGTGCTAATAAACTTGCCTATCTTCATTTTTTAGCTTAAAAAATATTTTTTCAAAATAAAAAATTGCAAAAAAATTCCGCACACTATATAAAATTTCTGCCGTAAATTAATTCGGTGTTTTTATGGAACGAAATGGGACAATCACTAATTTTATCAAAACGCATTATAAGCATTTCAATGCGGCAACGCTAAAAGATGCGGCTGAAGGTTACAAAAAACACATCGAAAGCGGAGGAAAAATGTTCGTTACGCTTGCAGGTGCAATGTCCACCGCAGAGCTTGGAATTTCTTTGGCGGAAATGATAAGACAGGATAAAGTGCATGCGATTTCGTGCACCGGAGCAAATTTGGAAGAAGACCTTTTCAACCTCGTGGCAAACAAATCATATAAACGCGTTCCGAATTACCGCGAGCTTTCCCCAAAAGAGGAACAAGACCTCCTTGAGCACCATTACAACCGCGTAACCGACACTTGCATTCCTGAAGAAGAAGCAATGCGAAAAATAGAAAACATCGTTCTAAAAAGATGGATGCACACCGGTCCAAACGACAAGCGTATGTTCCCTCACGAATATCTTTACGACGTCATTCGTTCAAAAGAGCTTGAATCCGAATATGACATAGATCCGAAAAATTCGTGGCTTATTGCGGCGGCGCAAAAGGATTTGCCGATTTTCATCGGCGGATGGGAAGATTCGACTCTTGGAAACTTTTTTGTCTCAAACAGCATAAAGGGAAAAGTTGACAAAATGTCCCATATGAAATCTGGTCTTGAATACATGGTATCGCTTGTTGATTGGTATAAAAAAGAAACAAAAGAGCATTCAATAGGATTTTTCCAAATCGGGGGCGGAATTGCTGGCGATTTCCCGATTTGTGTTGTTCCGCTCATTGAGCAGGATTTGCACAAAGACGTACGCAAATGGGGCTATTTCTGCCAAATTTCTGATTCCACAACTTCGTATGGTTCTTATTCCGGCGCGGTTCCAAATGAAAAAATCACTTGGGGCAAGTTGGGAATTGAAACTCCCCGCTTCATAATTGAAAGCGATGCGACCATTGTTGCGCCGTTGATATTTGCTTATGTGTTGGGTCTCTAAATTTATTCTATTTTTATATTTTTAATTTTCTTTTAAAAAATCAGAATTCAATTAATTTGCACTTTCTAAATATTATTTATTCAAAGTAATATTTATTCAACGTAATATTATTCACAGCCCTGCATAATCCAGCGCCTTTTTTTTGTTTGCAAAAAATTTGCCCGCAGTACCCCAAACAGGCAAATCATATTCATTTGCCACTCTGAAAAGCTCTGATGCATTCACATGTCGCTCGGTCTTTAGATATGGCACATCTCCCGCTGGAGTTTTCTCTCTTACAACACTAAATTCAATTTTTTGCCTAATGCCCGAATGCAATACTAATATGTCCACTTTTCCTTTTTTGAGTATTTCTTTTTTATCCATTAAAATCACAACTTTCTTTTGTCGAATTTATTTTTTGCACCAAAATTCATTCAAATATATACACTACAAAAACATATTTTCCGGTATCGTCTTTTTCTCGTTTTATCTCCGCTTTATAGCCGCTTTTCTCCTGTTTTATTGCTTCCTCTTTTGCCGCATTTGCAAACGGAGTTACAAAAACAACTTTTTTTCCATGCTTAATTATTGTCTTTCGCGCAGGCATCACCGGCGGCGCTCTTTTTGCCGCCGCTCTTGAGGCTACACTGCCATAAAGACTTTTTTTAATAAAATCGTCCGCCGGAGGCATTTTTTCACCATTTATTTTTTTCCCAAAATTTTCTTCTGTTTATTTAGCTCTACAATTTTCAAGTTTAATTTTTCAATAAGCGCATCTGTTTGTTTCTCATCCATCCCATGCACCGCGCATCCATCTCCAATGCCTTCAAACGAGGATGCCGGGCATCCGATACAATGCAATCCCTCATCAATAAGCATCTGCATAAGCTCCGGGTAATCAACAATTATTTCCGCAATAAGCGTATTTTTATCAATTTTTTCAATTCTTTTTGGCATATTTGAGGCATCAACTTCAATTGGCGCGTACTCCACTTTCCCATCGGCTTTTGCTTTTGGTTTGATAATGGGCACTTTGATTGTTTTCTTCCTCGTATTCATATTTTTCTTTAGGGGGCATGGCTTTTTATACTTGGGCTTTTTGAATATAAATAGGCTTATTCTAAGGATAAGCATTGTGGTTGATTACTTGAAAAGCTATGAAGAGCTATTAAAAGACGCGAGAAAGGGCCTTCCGGACAAAACTCTTTCAAAAGAGCGATTTGAACCGCCCCGAGCAAACATTTCCATTCAGGGAACAAAAACGATTATTGCAAATTTTGACGCAGTCTGCCAAAAACTAAGGCGCGAGCCGAAAATGGTTTCCAAATATTTGGGAAAAGAGTTGGCAGTTCCTGTATCTATTGAAGGTTCACGTCTTGTTTTGCACGGCAAAATAAGCGAGAGGCAGGTAAATGAACGTCTTTCAAATTATATCAAATATTTTGTGATGTGCAAAGAGTGCAACCGTCCGGACACAAAAATCATCTCTGGCGAGCACGGATTTTCATTTCTTGTGTGCGAGGCATGTGGTGCCCGCTCTCCGGTAAAATAAAAAGGTGCATAAATGGCTTACAATCCTCATACAAAACGACCGTACAAACCAAAAGAGGCGGACACCGGTCCGATTAGGGTTCGCCTTCCAAAAGAGGACGAAGTGCTTGGCACAGTAATCGCAACCGTCGGCGGTGGCAGACTTCAGGTCGCATGCAAGGATGAAAAAGAGAGACTTGTACGTATTCCCGGGAAAATAAGACGTAACATTTGGGTACGCCCGGGCGACGTTGTTTTGGTGAAACCTTGGACAATTGAGGGCGACAAAAAAGCGGACATTGTTTGGAGATATAATCATCTTCAGGCGCAATGGCTTCGGGACAGAAATTATCTCTAATTTTTTTACTTATAATTTTTCCCATCCGTTTTCCAAACGTTTTAAAACTTCATCGTTTTTCTTCAATAGGTGTTTTGATGGGAAAGGAACTTGATATTGATTCTGAAATGAAATTTCACATAAAAGAACTTTATGAGGAGAGAGAGCTTTTGGACGCTTATTCATTAACCAAAAAGAAAAAGCTTCCGGCATTGGTACTTGCATTTATTTTTTCTCCGCTTGGATACGCATACACGAAAAAATTTGATTATGTTATCCTTTCCCTATTGACGTTTAATTATTTCCTGCTCGGCTTCATCATCGGCCCCGTGCACATCTTTTATCTCTATTCGCAGGCAGAGGAGAAGACAAAGGACCTTTAAATATCCAAACTCTCTTATGTTCTTATGGCTTTAAGGCAATCAAAGAAAAAACGCCCGCGTAGGGAAGACAAGATAGACAAGATTGAATGGCCCCTTGAAGAAGGGGTATTTGATCGCATGTCTCTTCTTACATTGGAAAAATTCATGAAGAAAGGAATTTTTCAGGTTCTTGATTACTGCATAGCTGAAGGCAAGGAGGCAAATGTTTATCGGGGTACGAATGCAACCGGCGGCTCTGTCGCAATAAAGATGTATCGTCTTCGTTCTCCTTCCTTTATGCACATGCAACAATATATTGAGGGAGACCGACGTTTTGAGCGCGCGAAAAAAAATAAATTCGGGCTGGTTTTTACTTGGACTCAAAAAGAATTTTCCAATTTGAAACTAATGCATGAAATGGGAATTCGTTGTCCGAATCCGATTGCATTTAAGCACAACGTTTTGGCAATGGAATTTTTGGGAATAAACGGCACACCTTACTCCCGGCTTTCCGAAGTCGGCTCGGAAAATCCGAATGAGGATTACAAACTAATTCTCTCGGATATAGAAAAAATGTACAAAAACGGGCTTGTGCATGCAGACATCTCCGAATTCAACATCCTAATGACTGATAACGGCCCATACATAATAGATTGTGGGCAGGCCGTGCTCACATCCCACCCAAGCGCAGAAGAGTTCTATGCGCGCGATCTTGAGAATTTGAGAAAATATTTTTCAAGATATCCGGAATTCAAACAATAAAAGAAATGATTTTTTTAAAACAATAATTTTGTGAAAACAATTTATGAAACACAATCAGACATTTGATTTTACAAACACAATCAAGTTTGATAAATATATGATTTGATAAAAATTATTGGATTTGGCAAAAAACAGTTTGGTTTTACAAAAATCATTAAATTCTCTAAAAAACTATATCTGTTAGCATTTCTATTAAACTATTAGTAAGTAATACTCTTTTCTCCTTTCTAACATTCTTTTGGAAATATGCTATTTCAATCATTTTTGGCCTCTTCCTTCCAAAACATTTATATAGAATAAGCACATATTAAACACACAATAAATGTGTGAAAGGTGTGCAATATGCCCATAGTAAATTTCAAATTGGAAGGAGAGATGCTTTCTTTCGTCGAAGAATATATCAAGGCTGGATATGCTACTTCAAAGGCAGAAGTGATTAGGCTGGCTTTGCTAAAAATGCTTGAAGAAGACCATCAGAAGCTTGCCCTTAAACAACCAAAGCCGCCCGAGCATGACAAATCCATAAGATAATTAGAAAAGCCAAAAGAATACTGGCTTAATGTTTTGCCGGTTACAACTCTTTATAAACACTAATTTTAATTATATAATTTGGTTTGTGGGATGATATGACGATATTGGACCGAGTGCAAAATATCGCATTTAAAACTTCTAAATACCCTACTCTTTGTTGCGATATCATAAAACGAACTAAAGACAAAAATTATTCGCGCCCTCGTGCTTTTAATGAAATTATTCCGGTACTTGACATAAGTTACAATGACAAAATAGGCAAGACTTACGATTTTAACGTTGCATATAAATCCATACTTAATGGCGTGGCCGAAATAAACAAAAACTATTTGTCAGATTATAATTCTGTAATAGTCTCGTCGATAATATCTGCGATAGATTATTACTTGAAAAACTCCAGTTTGGAACGACTATATCATGAATCAGACAGATTAACAAATCTCACAACTTTAAAAAATGGTGAATGGCCCGAAAACGGATTTCGCAGTTTTTTAATAGACATAAAAGATGACATAAAAGAAAAGGTCATTAAAAAATTCGGCGAAATTAGTCTCGACAGAGCGAAAAAATGGAATGCGTTTAATGATATTATGCGACTCTCCGAGCTTGATACGTCAAAAAAACTTGATATTATTTGTTCAAATGAATCAATTTCCAGCCCAAACATAGAAGCGCAACGATCCATGATAGCAACAGATATAGCAATTTATTTTGCGGTTGCCATCCCACGACTTAAGACAATTTATATAGAATATAATGAGAATTCGTATGGGGATAAGGTTTTCTCCTTTTCACTTTCCTGCCTGGAGACAATTTATGCCTCTTTGTATATCAATTTTGATGTGGCGAAGGAGATTTACCCACCATCACAACTCTATTAGAAAAGCCAAGAGAGTATTAGATTCAATACATTCTAGTAAAAGCAACAATATCGTCTTTGTTTATTAGTGTCATACAATCCAGAAATACTCTTGTGCTAATATTTGCATTTTCGTATGCTTCGGTTGCCGCATACTTATACTTTTGAGGATAGACCTGTATTTTGGCGATGGGTTCTATTGTATTATCTGCAAATGGGTTAGCAAATGAGTTATATACAAAAGTCAATTGCTGCTTAAGTAATATCTCACTTTCAATTATGTAGGGTATTTCAATTCCAACCCGGTCGTTTCTATTAAGTTCATAAAGCTGGCACACGATTTTATTTTTGTTTGTTTGCGAATTGTACATAACATACATATAAGTATAATATTTCGAAGTTCCGGAAATTTTTTCAATTGCATATATTTCTGAATTTCTGTTTAAATCTTGCATTATTTTATTTGCAAAAGAGTTTAGATTTTCTTTTGAAAAATTTCTTTTTTCTGATCGTAGTTCCATTTTCATAAAATCAACATTTTGAATCTGTTTTATACGGTTAATATGGCGCAAGATGTATAAAAATGTCTGCTTTTCTCTTTTTTGCTTATTTTCTACGTCGTAAAATCCATTTTTTGATATCTTTATTAGTTGGAAGGTAGCCTTCACGGTTGATAAAATATACTTGTTTGAGGGTATAAAAAAAGCACAAATACTGATTTGGTAAACAAGCAAAAACAGGTAGTTACGGTTTCAGTAAACCAATCAAAATGCAAGTTGGCAATAGTTTATGATCCAAAAAGTTGATGGTTTACTAAGTTGATATTGGTTGGGGTGTGTTGATGAAGCAATATAGCTTAAACGAAAGAGATTTGGATATGGCCGCAGATTGCGAGGATTGGAAGGAAGGAGTTTACTACTATGAGGTTGGGGAAGAAGAGGGTTTACTGAGATGGGGAAAAATTAAATTCCAGATACTAAGTAAAAATGGAATTATTGCAGTCGCAAAAACATAAGGCTCTTGACTCACAAAAAAATAGAGCAACAATGATATGATAATGTTCAAGACTAAAATTTTGAATATAGTTGTTGTTGGGTGTTCTGTTTTTGAATGGGTTGAATAGATAATATTGTTTAACCCAGTACCTACAAAAACACAAAAAAGTGCCATTGTAGGTAAACCTATAATATCCCATATAAAAAAAGCGAGTATTACTATTAAGATTCTCCAGGGGTGGATCTGAATATTTGTTAATCCTTTTTCTCGATATAGTTGCCTTATTCCTGGATTAGTTTCAAGTTTAAGTGCTTCTTCAAGATTATTTGTTTTCTTAAAATAATAATTAAGACCAAAAAAGGTCGTGAACTCATCTATCAGTATAGACCCGCAAGCAAGCAGTAGCAATGGCAGAATATCCATAGTGCAATTGATTTGTTTAAATCTATAAATTTACCTAATCTAACATTCTCTTAGCCTTTCCAACTCTTTCCTTTCTTCATATCAATTCTAACAATCTTTTGAGAAATTCAAAAATTTCATCCCTCAATTCAGTAGCGCTATGCTCAAATTAAGCACTCCTGCAAAAGTTACCCAAAGAATGTACGGAATGAGTAAATACGCAGATAGTCTGTCGTATTTGTAAAATAGCTTAATCATGTATGCAATGCTTATCCAGAGAAGAATAAGTTCAATAAATGCTAGGGTGGGATTTTTGAGACCAAAGAAGAGAATCGACCAAAGAGCATTTAGTATCAACTGCAAACCAAATATTCTCATTGCAGGTGAGCCTGCTTTTGATTCATATGCCAAATAAGCAGAAATTCCAATGAGTATGTATAATGTAGTCCAAACAGGACCAAAAACCCAGTTTGGAGGTGAGAAAAAAGGTTTGTTTAATGTTTGATACCATGTTGAAATCGAATCAAATGTGAAGAAAGAACCTATGAACCCTGCAGACAATGAAAGAAGAATGAAAAGTATTGCAAGAAAAATTGAGTGTTTTTTCATAAATGGTTTGGGGGTTCCGTGAGATTTAAACTTATCTAAACTAAGAAAATATTGTAAAACTAATTCATTCTTTCTTATAATTCAAATATCATTTTTCATACTCTTTATGAGTTGCAAAGCAACGAATAATACAAATCGTTTCATCCGAAATATCATATATCAATCTTGCCTGCGTAGTTACATTTTCTTTATGATACAGCAGGCCATACTTCATATGTTTTTTTCTATGTGGCAAAACAAGAGTAATTCAAAGAAAAGAAATAACTAAAACAAAAAGATAGTAAATTACTTCCAGCTCACCGCATCATAATTTTCAGGTATAGAATTTGAATAAGTTTTCATGGAAGTTGGATTTTTCCATTTGCCATTATCATCCGTGCTTTCAGCAGTATAAGTTGAAAATGCATATGGCTGCCCATGGCAAAACAAATAATCCATTGAATCACAGACATGAAAATGCAAATGCGCCGCATTACTGTTGCCTGAATTACCCAAAAGGCCTATCACTTGCCCTGCAGTTACATTATCTCCATTTTTCACACGTAAAGAACCGGGTATCATGTGCCCATAAAATGCATAATAACCATTGTGCAAATCCAGCACAACATAATTTCCGCCCAAAATAACAACGTTTGCTACAGGCCTCTGTCCGGGCATATTATCACGAATACCATCCTGCATATTTACAACCGTGCCATTGGCAACTGCCAAAATTTCCTGCCCATA
>JBAZLL010000003.1:0-134859 GCA_041650255.1 Candidatus Micrarchaeia archaeon
GTGTAAATATTATTTGCAAACAGAAAAACCGCTGCAAACAAATTAATGGTCTTCATTTTCATTCCCTCCTTTTTTCTCCCTTGAAAACTTTATCACTTTCAATTTTTCCATCCATAATTCTGATTTGCCTGTGCGTGTGTGCGGCAATGCGCGGGTCGTGCGTGACAAAAATAACTGTAATTCCACGCTCCTTGCACAGGCTCAAAATAAATTTTATAACTTCATCGCTGGACTTTGAATCCAAATTTCCCGTCGGCTCGTCCGCAAGCAAAATTTTCGGGCTGTTAGCAATGGAGCGCGCAATCGCAACCCTCTGCTTTTGCCCTCCGGAAAGTTGAGACGGCATATTTTTCATTTTGGTCTCAAGCCCCACAACTTTCAAATCATGCTCCACTTTCACTTTTCTTTTTTCCTTCTCCACTCCGCGTATCATGAGTGGAAGTTCCACATTTTTGAAAACGTTTAGCGTGGGTGCCAAATTAAATGCCTGAAAAACAAAACCGATAGTTTCCCTTCGCGCAAATGCCAGTTGGTCATCCGTCATTTTTGAAATCGGCTTTGAATCAAGATATATCTCTCCGGTTGTCGGCTTATCCAAACACCCAAGCAAATGCAAAAGAGTGCTTTTGCCGGAGCCGGACGGTCCGATAATTGAAATTATTTCTCCTGCATGAATTTCAATATTGATATTTTCCAACGCGGTAAAAGGCGGGTCGCCAGCGTACACTTTGCCGACATTTTGCATTTTTAGTATTACATCTTGGCCTTTCATTATTCCATAAGACAATGGTGCGTATATAAAGAAGCCCCCAAATTCATCCCAAATCAACTTAGCCCAAAATCCGATAAAATTACGTCAGAAAGCAACGTTTTAGCATTCGCAATCCGCAGTTATATTTGCCCTACATCGCAAATATTCCTGCAAGCAAAAGTGCAAACAAAAATCCCGCAATCATCGCCAAAGATGCAATTTTTGCCCGCCCGCTGGCAAACGCATCAGGCAATAATTCCACAAGCACAACATATGCCATCGCGCCGGAGGAAAATGCAAGAGATATCGGAATAAGCGGCGCAATCGCGCCCAAAAAAACAAACCCAATTACTACCGCAACCGCTTCGGCAAATCCGGAAAAAGCCCCATAAAAAAACGACATCCTTTTTTTGATTCCATAAACCGATGCGGGGGCAGACACCAAAAATCCTTCAGGAATATCTTGTATTGCAATAGTCCATGCAACAAGCCAGCCCAAAGGAGTTGAGCTTGCAAACGCGGATGCAACCGCAAACCCCTCCGGCAAATTATGAATTGCAATAGTGCCTGCAAGCAACGCCGCCTTTTTCTTTGAATGCTCAAGTTCGCCCCTTTTCAGCATCCTTGAATGTATATGTGGGATTAATCTCTCAAATAATAGCACGGTTCCTGCCCCAACCGCAATTCCAGTGCAAGTCATCAGAAGCCCGCTCATCTTCTCGGATTGAAGGAACATCTCAGCTGAGGCAAATGCCATCATTCCGGCAGAAAAAGACATAAGCGCCGCCTGTGATCTCGCGCTCAAATTTTTTACCACATAAATAAGTGCGGCTCCGGCAGTTGTCGCCAAAAAAATCAGCAATGCGCCTAAGAGCAGTTCGTTTATGTTTGGTTGCATGAAAAGATTTACACCACAAACTTTTTATATGTCTGCAACTTCGCGCAAAATTTTCAGGCATTCACACAAATACCCTTCGGCTTTCTGATTCAGGCATCAAAATATTAAGCCTGCCGCGCAAGTAATTGCAAATGATGAGAGTTCGACTGTCTGACGGCTTGTCCGGATGAGGAAAAACATTCTCTGATGCTATTTACTCAGAAGAAAACATCCTTTTCTTCCAGCCTTATTTTTTTGCGCGGAACATCCGCCGCATATCCAATCGGGCACAATGCGCTCGGCACAATGTTTTTTGGCAATTTTAATATCTGCGAATACTTTGCGGAGTCAAATCCTTCCATCGGGCACGAATCAAATCCAAGCGCTTTTGCCCCGAGCACCGCGCTCTCAAGCGCAAGATAAACCTGCCTTTGCGCCCATGCAAGCCTGTCCTGATTTTTTGGCATCTTGTCAATCATTCCCTGCACCATCTTTGTGTATGTGCCTATATTTTCCTCACTTATTCCCTCTCCCTGCATTACTTTTTGCATTTTCTGCAAGTGCCCTTCAAAATCCGTGTCCGCGCAAAACACAAGCAAATGCGAACAAGTAGTTATCTGCGGCTGGTTCCAAGAAACGGGCGAGAGCTTTTCTTTTGTCTCTTTGTCGCTTATCACCTTTATTTTCCAGGGCTGTGTATTTGCCGAAGATGGGGAAAACCTTATGCACTCAAACAGTTTTTGCATTTTCTCCTGCGGCACCTTTTTGCCGTCAAATTTTTTGCACGCGTATCTGCTCATTACAATTTGTTCAAATTCCATTCCCTCACCCAAATATGTTTTATGTATAATACATTACGCGCTTGCTCTATTTAATATCCTTTCCATACATTTCAAAATCGCCATTGCAAAATTCCCTCCGCATTTTTTCAAACACCAACGCGTGCATGATCAATGCAAAAACTTTTGCTGTTCTCTATAAAAACATTTCAACTCATATACTTCTCATGTCAACCCTTCACATTGCCTCAATTGACCCTACAAAAAATTTTGCAAGGCAAATAGGCAAAAAGACAAACGAAACCGATTATGCAATTTACAATCTAAAGCAGGGAGAAACCGTGCTCTGCCTTTACGAGCCGCATCGCTTCCCTGAAAAAATCCAGTCTTTGCTCGGCTCAATAAATTCATCAGATTTTATTCTCTGGGTAATAGATCGAATAGACGAGGATTTTGCAGAAGCCGCACTCGCAATCTGGCTTTGCAAAAAGCCGGGAATAATGGTATTTACCCAAAACATTGCCCCCGAGCAGGTTGAGCCGATGCTCAAAAATTCCCCGATGCACAAATGGGAAAAGCTTTCCAATCCGGACATAAACGAACTGCGCCAAAAACTTCTCGCACTATCAATCCCCGCCAAAGATTCGCCAAAACTGGCTTTAGTGGATGCCTGTTTCGCGGTCGGCGGAGTAGGCACGGTCGCACTCACAAAAGTTCTTTCCGGCACTTTCAATGTGCATGACGAGCTCGTCGCGGTTCCCGGAAAAGAAAAAACATCTATTCGCTCAATACAGGAGCAGGACATTGATGTAAAATCTACCTCTCCCTCAAGCAGGGCAGGTCTTGCTCTGAAAAATACATCTCCCGAAAAAATAAAGCGCGGCTCCTATTTATCCGACTCCGACGCAGTAAAACAATTCAGAAAAGGCAAAATAAAATTCGCAATTTCCCCTCTTGTAAGGGATGAAATATCAAACAGCTCGGAGCTTTTTTTTGCATGGGATTTGCAATATGTATCAGTAAAAATCCTGTTTGAAAAAATAACTGCCAAAGACGGGGAAAAAGAGTTCTCCTTTGAATTGGCATCCGATGCCGCCGCACTTGAAAATCAGCCCGTGCTTATTGCACGAAACTCAAAGCGCCCAAGAATAGTCGGCGCAGGAACAATTTCTTCTTTGCAATAATTTGCGCCTTCTTTTGTTTTTTTTGCGGTTTATTTCTCAAACTTTTTCATCTCTTTTAATTTTTTCAAATAGCTTTCATAAGAAAATTTAATTCGCGACAAATCCTCTTTTGTGCACTCTCGCACAATTTTTGCTGGCATTCCCATCAAAACCGAACCGGAGGGAATTTTCTTTCCTTCGGGTACAAGCGCCCCTGCCGCAACGATGCAGTTATCCCCTATTTCGCACCCGCTCAATAAAGTTGAATTAATTCCAATCAAAACATTATTTCCAACTTTGCATCCGTGCACAACTGCCCCGTGCCCGATTGTCACATTATTTCCAATCACAACATTGCTTCCATGCACGACAACGCACTCTTGTATAGAGCAATTATTCCCGACAATTATTTTTCCCTCATCTGAGCGCAAAACCGCAAACGATGCGATATATACATTTTTTCCAAGCTTTGTTTCCTTTCCAACTTCGCAATTTTTGCTGGTAAAACCCATTTTAGCACCAATCTTATCTGCCTCCACGCAATTTTATAAACTACTTCTGAGTGGCAACCGCATGGGCGATTTGAGAACAGTACAAGAAGTCGCGCGAGACATCCGCTCTCTAAAAATACAAGGCGCAAGAAGAATAGCCCGCGCCGCCGTGGAAGCGCTCGTTTCATCCGCCCAATTATCCCGCGCAAATACAAAAGATGATTTATATCAAGAACTTCTTGTTGCTTCAATTTCGCTTGCCGCAACGCGCCCGACCGAGCCGATGATGCGAAATTCCCTTGAGCAAACTCTGCGTTTTAGCCTTGCATGGATTCAGACTCATCCCAAAAAAAACGTGCAGGAACTAAAAGACGCGCTCATGCAAGACTATGGCACATTTATCGAGCAGATGGAAGATGCAGTGGATAAAATATCCCAATACGGTTCGGCTGAAATCAAGAACGGTGCGAACGTGCTGGTGCATTGTCATTCCTCCACCACAACTCAAATACTCATCCGCGCATACGATGAAGGAAAAAATCTGCATGTTACCTGCCTTGAAACCCGCCCGCTTTATCAGGGACGGCTCACTGCAAGAGAATTAACCGCCCGCGGGCTTGATGTGTCATTGGCAGTGGATTCCGCCGCAGGCTCTCTCATGAGCAAAATGGATTTGGTTCTCACCGGTGCGGATGCAATCACAACCGAAGGTGATTTGATAAATAAAATCGGCACCTTCACGCTTGCACAGCTTGCACATATGCACGCAGTGCGCTTTTGCTCTGCCGCCGAAACATACAAATTTGATTTACTCACCCGATTCGCAAAAACCGAAACAATAGAACAACGGGACCCGTCCGAAGTGTGGGGAAGCGGGCTTTATGCAAAAGAAAAACTTTCAAGTCCGGGCAATTTCATCCCGATTCCAAGCGGTCTGCATGTGCAAAACAGCGCATTTGACCGAACACCCGCAAGTTTTATCAGCGCGTACATCAGCGAGGAGGGAATAATCCCGCCCGCGCAATTTTCTATTATTGCAGACCAAAAGCTCAAAGGTGAAATTAATGGTGCAATCCGCATATAATGAAATAAAAGACAAAATATTCAAATTGCAGCAGCTGACTCTCAAAGCAAAAAGAATCGGCATAATGGCGGGCGGAATAGTTGTTGTTCTAAACACTCAATTTGCCTATCAAAACAGCATATACACCGGCTTTCGCATAAAAATATCCTGCGGCAAAAAAAGCACAATCGCAATAGTTGATTTGACAAACGACATGGTAAAGCCCGGCGAGATAGGTCTATTTCACGAGGCATACGCAAATTTGGATGTAAAGGACGGTGGCATTGTTACGATACAACTCGTAAGGCGCCCCGACTCAATAGAACACATAAAAGCAAAACTTGACGGCAAATCGTTGGGCACTCCGCAAATCAACTCAATAATTGACGATGTAATGGCGAACCGCCTCTCAGAAGGAGAGCTTTCCGCATTCATGACTGCCGCATATATACGCGGAATGAACGATGACGAAGTTGTCGGGCTCACCGATTCAATAGTCGGAACGGGAGACAAATTCCATATCAAAAAAACTCCCGTTCTTGATAAGCACTGTATCGGTGGAGTCGCAGGTAACCGAACCACAATGATTATCGCCCCAATAGTCGCCGCCGCAGGTTGCTACATTCCAAAATCCTCTTCGCGCTCAATCACTTCCGCCGCAGGCACCGCAGACACAATGGAAGTTCTATGCGATGTCACACTGCCGATTCGCGAAATGGAAAAACAGGTTTCAAAAATCGGCGCGTGCATTGTATGGGGCGGGGCAATAAATCTCGCCGCCGCAGATGACAAGCTCATAAAAGTGCGAAACCCTCTTTCTCTTGATCCAAAAGGAGTTCTTCTCGCATCCATTCTTGCAAAGAAAAAATCCGTGGGTGCAAAATATTGCATAATAGATATTCCCGTCGGCAGGGGCGTGAAAATAGAAGACATAAAAGAGGCACGCTCGCTCGCATCCGACTTTATCAACATCGGAAAACGGCTTGGGATAAAAATCGAATCCCTCATCACAAACGGCGAAGACCCCATCGGAAACGGAATCGGGCCCGCGCTTGAATGCCGCGATGTTTTGCAGGTGCTTGAAGGAAAAGGCCCTCATGATTTGCGCGAAAAATCCATCTTGATGTCCGGCAAACTTCTTGAATTATGCAACAAGGCGAAGAAGGGAACCGGCGCGCAAATCGCCGCAAACTTAATAGAAAACGGTAAAGCCCTCAAGAAATTCAAGGAAATAGTTGAATGGCAGGGGGGAAGCACAAAAGGCCTAAGCTCAACTTCAATTTCGATTGGCAAATACAAGCACACAATAATCGCCACGCGGTCCGGCAGAGTGTCTCATGTTGACAACAAAATGCTTTCCCGCGTTGCACGCGCCGCAGGCTCTCCGGCAGACAAGGAATCGGGCATTTATTTGCATTGCGAAAAAGGCGACATGATAAACAAAGGCGAGCCGATAATGGATGTTTATTCCAATTCGGAAAACAAGCTTTCAGTCGCAATAAAGGTGCTTGAAGAATACGAGCCTGTGGAACTTGAGAAAGTGTTGCTTGACACGCTTGTGTAAGCACGTCTTTCTATTTATTTTTAAATTCAGGCTGCTAAATATTATTGGCAAAAATCAGACTATCTATCTTTATGGAGGGGTAGCAAAGCCTGGTCAAATGCGCAGGACTCAGAAGGCTTTTTCTTTTCTTTATAGAAAAGAAGAACCCTGGAAAAAGAAAAGAGTCCGAACAGCCTGAGCCATCCTGTCCCTAGCGGTTCGAGAGTTCAAATCTCTCCTCCTCCATTTTATTTTTTTCAGCCAAAGGCTTAGGCATTATGTTTCTTTTTGGGGTTAACCCTAGACCTTTTTCTTTTTAAAGAAAAAGGGCTGGGGATCTCTCCTCCTCCATTTTATTTTTTTCAGCCAAAGGCTTAGGCATTATTGCACCTTGCAACTGCTCATCTGCTCCGGCGAATGTTGCACATTTCCAGCAAGCAGATTTTCAAAATCCTCAAGCGTTTTTGGACCTACAAGCGACTTTTTATTCAAAAAGAACGTGGGCGTGCCATAAATGCCCGCCGCCTTTCCGGCATCCTCATCTTTTTTGAGCCTCTGCATCACTTCAGAAGAATTCATGCACGCATCAAACTTATTCAAATCCATACCCAATCTCTGAGAAATATTTCTCAAGCCGGATAACGAATGGTCATCTTTTGTAAATAGCTCGTCATGATACTGCCAGAATTTTCCCTGCTCGTCCGCGCAAAATGCCGCCTCTGCAGAAATCGTGCTGGTGTTGTGTGCAACAATCGGATAAGCCCTAAACTCAAGGCTTACTTCCGGATGCTTTGCAAGAAATTGGGAAAGCAACGGCTCGGTTGATTTTGTATATGGGCAACTGAAACAGCCAAATTCCACCAACACAATACTGCCATTTCCCTTAAGCGGCCCGACTCCGGGTGCAACAAAAGTTATGTTCCCATTATTCGCATTCCCCGCAACCGCATCAAACACACAAAACGCACTACTGTTTGGTCCATTGCAGTTTCCGTACGCCCAATAATTATACACCGCAGCGACGGAATATATCATGCTCCCAAAAAACAGCAATGTAAATAGAAGTGAAAATAATGCAAAATGTTTATGTAATGCCTTTGCAAGCGGCGGCGAGTGCTCAAGCGTTTTTGCAACAAGTGTCGCCTTTATCCTCTCATCCAGTTTGCTCTCGCAAGGGCGCAATGTCATTGTTCTGCCAACACATCCAAACGCTTCAATCGCAAGCGCGCGGTATTTGGCCGAAAATATCCCCAGAATAGCAAACACTATCAACGCAACAAAACATAGCATAAACTCAACCTCGTGAAAATGCAATGCAAGAAAGCACTTTGCTTTCCTGCCTCAAGCATTTCATATCAACTCAGCATAGATATTTTCTCAAGCGCTTCCGCAAATTTTTGCACCTGCTTTTCATCATTGTATATGTGCAACGAAGCGCGAACTGTTCCATCCACTCCAAGCTTTTTTGTTAATGGCATGGCGCAATGATGCCCCGAGCGCAATGCAAATGCGAATTTATCCAGCATTACTGCAGTCTGGTGATGCTCAACTCCCTTCACATTAAATGCAAAAAGAGCGCACGCCTTTTTTTGTGCCTCGGCAGGCCCGTATAATCGCACATTTTTTGCCCGCGCGAACACCTTAAGCATCGCATTTATCATCGCCTTCTCGTGCGCCTCAATGTTTGAATATCCAATCTTTGAGATAGTGTCAATCGCCGCTCCCAGTCCAATCCATTCCGCAATTGCCGGAGTGCCGGCTTCAAATCTTTCCCTATTTTCAATGAGCTTATATTTTTCCAAACTCGCCTGGCGAATCGTTCCGCCCCCCAAGAACCAAGGATTAAGCGGCGCGCCTTCCCGATGATACAGCACCCCGACTCCTGTGGGTCCAAAACACTTATGCGCGGAGAACGCGATATAATCCGCCTTCACTTTTGACAAATCCAGCGCATGATGCCCGACATGTTGTGCCGCGTCAATCATAACAAGCGCTCCCGCATCTTTTGAAATTTTTACCATCTGCTCAATCGGCATTTGCGCCCCGACTACATTGCTGCACGCGCTAAAACTCACAAGCCTTGTTTTTTTGCAAATAATCTCGTTAAGCCCGTTTGCATCAATAATGCCCTGTTCATCCGATTTGATTATTTTCACTTTCACTCCTTTTTCCCCAAGTTTTAGCCACGGGAGCAAATTTGAATGGTGTTCAATATCAGTCACAATTATCTCGTCATTTTCTTTCCAATCATTTCCAAGAGCAACAGCATTAATCGCTTCCGTGCAATTTCTCACATTTACAAATTCCTGCTCGTTTGCATGGAAAAATTTCGCAAGCTTTGGATACACTGCCTCATACTCTTCGGATGCCTTTCTTGTGAGCCTGTGTGCGCCCCTATGTATGTTCGCCCTGTATTGGGTGTAATACTCATCCATCTTCTCAACAACCGCCTTGGCTGTGAGTGAAGATGCGCCGGAATCAAAGTAAGTGATATTCTGCGGCACACAAAATAAGTTTGAATAATCCATATACTTAGCACCAGATTGCGATTTTTAATATTTCCCAGAAATCTTTCTCTTTATCGATCGGTTCGCCTAATTTTTTTTCTTGCCGCAAAAAGCAACGAGCCTCTTTATTGTGTCATCAGACAGGCAATGCTCAATCGCGCACGCTTCTTTCTTTGCCCTTTGTTTCTCAACTCCCAGGCATTTTTGTAAAAATCCCTCAAGCGTGCAATATTTTCCGTCAATTTTTTTTGCAACGCAGATTCCTTTTTGGGTAAGCTTCACTCTGCCGTATTTTTTCATTGACACAAAGCCCTCCTGCTTGAGCTTTTGCAATGTAATGGAAACGGATATTTTTGATATGCCAAGCGAGTTTGCAATATCAACCGACTTCACTCCGTCCCCTTTGTCCAGTTCAAGCGCCGTTTTGCAATAATTCTCAATGGTTTCCTGCTGCATAAAAGTTCTATTTGTCTAACTATTTATATAGTCTTCGGTCAAAAAAACGAGAGAAATATAAGCAATCCTTTCCCATTTAGCATTATGAAAACGGTTTATTTGGACAACGGGGCAACAACAATACCTGACGCGTCGGTTCTCTCCCTAGTCCAAAAAATAAGCTCGCAGGAATACGGCAACGCCTCCTCAATACATCACATGGGAGTGCAGGCAAGGGCGGTGCTTGAGGATGCACGCAAAAAAATCGCCTCCTCAATAGATGCGACGCCTGATGAGCTTCTTTTCACTTCCGGTGGCAGTGAATCAAACAATTTGGCAATCAAGGGATTTGCATTTGCAAATAAGAATAAAGGCAATCACATAATCATCACAAAAATCGAGCACGAGTGTGTTCTAAACTCGTGCAAATGGCTTCAAACACAGGGGTTTGAAATCACTTTTCTTGATGTGGACAAGGAAGGCTTTGTCAGTGCAAAATCGTTGGAGGACGCAATCACGCCCAAAACAATTCTTGTATCCATCATTCATGCAAACAACGAAATCGGTACAATTCAGGACATACCCGCGCTTTATTCAATTTGCAAAAAGCACAAAGTAATTCTTCACACCGACGCCTGTCAATCCTATACAAAAACGGCCGTGAGCTCAAACTTTGCAGACATGATTACTCTTAACTCGCACAAAATACACGGACCAAAAGGCGTCGGCGCCCTTTACGTTAGAAAAGGAATCAAACTTACTGCTCTAATTCACGGCGGCGGGCACGAGCGCAACCTTCGCTCGGGCACGGAAAATGTTGCGGGCATTGTCGGATTTGCATACGCATCCGAGCTTGCGTTTGAAAAAAAGCATGTGCAAAAAATGCAATCACTGCGCGACTATTTCATAAACGAGGCTCTCAAAATAGATGCAACACAGCTCAACGGCGCAACTGGAAAAAACCGGCTCTGCAACAACGTGAATATTTCTTTTAGGGGAATAGAGGGCGAGTCGATAATCGCAATGCTTGATTTGGATGGAATTTGCGCCTCCACCGGCTCTGCATGTGCCTCAAAAAGCCTGGATCCCTCTCATGTTCTTATGGCTCTTGAAGACGATGCGGAGCGTGCTCACGGCTCCGTGCGCTTCAGTTTGAGCAGATACACAACCAAGGAGGAAATTGATTTTGCGCTTGAGAAGCTAAAATCAACGGTGCAAAGGCTTCGCAAAATTTCCCCGATTTCAAGAGAGTGAAAACCCCATTATGAATTCAAATTAAATTTGCGCCATAAACGGCGTTTCAAAGGTGTAAATATGTACTCTAAAGAAATACTTGCGCGTTTCAAAGAACCCAAATTTGCCGGCGAGATTGAAGATGCAGATGGAGTGGGAGAAGTCGGCAATGTAAAATGCGGGGACATAATGCGTGTTTACATAAAAGTGAAAGACAACAAAATTTCGCAAATAAAATTCAAGACTTACGGGTGCGTTGCCGCAATAGCCTCTTCGGATTTCTTATGCCAAATAGTTTTGGGCAAAACGCTTGATGAAGCAATCAAAACAAACGCAAAGGATGTAATTGCCGCAATGGGCTCGGATGTTCCTCTTGTAAAAGTGCATTGCTCCGTGCTTGCGCAGGACGCGCTGAAAAAAGCGATTGAAGATTACAAAAAGAAGGGGAAAAAGAACTAAGCAAGAAATTTGCAAATAAATTCGATTTCTTAAAATTCGATCTTGGTGCAAATATCTTTTTTTCCATTCAGAATATTCTCAACTCTTTTCGCAAAGTTTGCATTCACTATATAATAAGTCCCGCCAGCTTTTCTCATCTCATTAATTTTCCCAAGCATTCCGCCCGTAACGTCCGGAGAGCCCGACTCTTTTATATGTTTTTTAATCTCTTCAAAATTAGATTCTTCAATTCTTTCAATAACTTTTTCGCCTGCCAAAATTCCATCAACATCTGTTCCAAGCACGACAAATTCCGCCTCACTTGCCAAATATGCAATCATCTGGTCGCCAGAGCATACCGAAATTCCAAGCTTTTCATCAGGCACCATATCTCCGTGCAATATTGGCATTTTGCCATTTTTTAGCGCCTCAAACATGAGCTTTTTATCAAATTTCACGATCCTCTTATTATTTGATTTTATCAACTCATGCGGTGCGAGTTTTTGGACGTCAACCCCTTCTTCTCTTAATTGGTCTTGTAGCATTTGTGAAAGTTTTGCGCACGCAACCTGAACCTCTTTCGCAGATTTTTTCTGTTGTTCTGTTTTAACTCCCTCATTCAGTTTATGTTCAATTACAAGTGCATGCCCAAAAGAGCCTGCTCCGTGCACCAAAACAATGTCCTTCACTCCACTTTTCCAGACCTTCGCAAGCATTTTTGCCAATTTTTTGATATTTTGCAAATTAGCCTCACATCTGCCTTTTTTGTTTGTGATAACACTGCCGCCTAATTTGAGGAGTTTCATAAAAAAACCACTCATTTGCACTTTAAAATGCCTTCTCGCCAAATATCTCTATGAAATTAGTCCTTGCCATCACCGGCGCATCAGGTATCCAATACGGCATCCGTTTGCTCGGGCATATCAAATCCTACAATCAAGAGGTAAAGCTAATCATCTCAACCGGGGCAAAAAAAGTCGCAGAAGCAGAAAATCAAACTCTTCCAAAAGCCGACTATGATGAGTTTGATTTATCTGCCCCCTGCGCCTCAGGTTCAAACCCGCCAGACGCACTAATTATATGTCCCTGCTCTCTCAAAACATTAGGTGAAATAGCCAATGGAGTTGGAAGCAGCCTAATTTCCCGCACAGCCGAAGTCTGCCTAAAGGAAAGAAAAAATCTAATTTTAGTAATCCGTGAAACGCCTTATTCTTTAATCACAATAAAAAATATGGGGCGCATCACTCTGGCAGGTGGAATAATCTTGCCTGCCTCTCCAGCATTCTATCATCAGCCTAAAAAAATAGATGATTTAATTGACTTTATCTGTGGCAAAATATTTGACCAATTGCAAATAAAGCACAATTTATTCAAGAGATGGGGTGAGTAAATGAAAACATTTCGCGATTTTATAGATCAACTCAAAAAAGACGGGGAATTAATTGAACTAAAAAAACCCATTTCAAAAAAGTTGGATCTCGCAGGAGTTCTAAAAGCGCTTGATGGCAAGCCAGTTTTCACAACTCAAATAAAGGAAAACAAGGGTGCAATAGTCGCAGGCAATATTTTCTGTACGAAAGATTTAATTTGCAAATATTATGGAATAAAAAAGGAGCAACTAATTCCAAACCTCATAAAAGCAATCGAAAAGCCAACAAAACCAAAAGAAATTTCAAAAGAAAAAGCTCCGGTTTTAGAACAAACAATGCAAACGCCTGATTTGGATCTGCTCCCAATTCTGACTCATGCAGACAAGGATGGAGGTCCATACTTCTCTTCAGCAGTTGTAATTTCAAAAGACAAAGAATTAGGCCAAAACTGTTCATTTCATCGCATGATGCAAATCGGCAAAGACAAACTGGTTGCCCGCATACTGGAGCGACACACTGATGAATTCATAAAACGAAATGGCGGCACCCTAGAAGTTGCGATAGTAATCGGTGCTCCGATTAATTTCTTGCTTGCATCCGCAATTTCAACAAAAATCGGAATAGATGAAACTCATATCGCAAATTCTCTTTCTCCTTTAAACGTAGTAAAATTAGACAATGGCATTTTAGTGCCAGCAGAAGCGGAATTTGTTTTTGAGGCAACAATTACAAATGAAATGCATGCAGAGGGGCCATTCATAGATTTAACCGAAACCTATGATATCGTGCGCCAGCAGAGAATAGTAAAAATAAACAAAATTCATCATCGCACAAATCCAATATATCACGCCCTTCTTCCCGGTGCATTGGAGCACAAAATTTTAATGGGCATGCCAAAAGAGCCAACCATTTTCATAGAAGTGAATAAAATTGCAAAATGCACTGGGGTAAATATTACTCCCGGCGGCTGTTCATGGCTTCATGCAGTAGTATCAATTGATAAAAAGAGAGAAGACGACGGCAAAAAAGCAATAGATGCCTGCTTTGAAGGGCACAAATCTCTCAAGCACTGTGTAATAGTTGATTCGGATATAGATATTTACACACCTGACGAGGTAGAATGGGCAATTGCCACTCGTGCACAGGCAGACAAGGACATAATAGTGAAATCAGACCAAAAGGGCTCTTCTTTGGATCCTTCAGCAGACCCAAACACACGAAAAACCTCCAAAGCTGGAATAGATGCTACAAAGCCTCTAATCGCCCATGGAAAAAACTTTGAAAAAGCAGGATGGAAAAAAGTAAATCCAAACAATTATCTCTAAGGTGCATAAATGCAACTAACCCAAGAACAGCAAAAAATGTCCGATGGCGAATTTGGCGAAGCGCAAGCGCAGGCAATGCGAATACTTGTCGCCTTAGGCAAAATTTACAAAGCGGAAAATCTTATCTCAATTTCCTCTGCCCAAGTATCCGGAGTCTCATATGAAACAATCGGGGATGCCGGATTGGAGTATCTGCAAGATTATGTAAAAAAGAATGCAAAAGTAAAAGTTCTTACATTCCTCAATCCTGCTGGAATGGACCGCGACCAATGGCAAAAAATGAGTGTTCCTGCCGTCTTTGCAAAAAAGCAAATCCAAATTTTGGACGCGTTCAAATCCATGGGAATAACAATGAGCTGTACTTGTGCACCTTATCATATCGGAATAAGGCCAAAAGTAGGAGAACATATCGCATGGGCAGAATCCTCGGCAGTTGCATTTTCAAATTCAGTTTTAGGCGCAAGGACAAATCGCGAAGGTGGTCCATCTGCCCTTGCGGCGGCAATCACTGGGCTCACTCCAAATTATGGCTTGCATTTGGATGAAAATCGTTTTGCAGATATAATAATTAATGTAAAAGCAAAGCCAAAAACCACTGCCGATTTTGGTGCAATGGGTTCCTATCTTGGAGCGAAACTAAAGGCATCAATTCCGGCTTTCACAAACCTAAAACAAGTGCCCGAAATAAAGCTCAAAACATTGGGCGCTTCCATGGCGGCAACCGGTTCAACCGCCCTTTTTTACATAAAAGGAATCACTCCCGAGTACAAAGTGAACGAAGGGGCAGAAAAAATAAATTTCACTCAAGAAGAATTAATTTCTCATAAAAAGGACCTAAACATCGGAGAAAAACCCGATTTGGTAACAATCGGCTGTCCTCATGCCTCTTTAGAGGAAATAAAAGAAGTAGCCCAATTTCTAAATGGAAAGAAGATAGCCCACAAACTTTGGGTATGCACTGCCAAAAAAACAAAAGAGCTTTCAGATGTGCAGGGCTTCACAAAAATAATCGAAACCGCCGGCGGGCTGGTAGTTGCAGATACGTGCATGGTGGTCTCACCTCTAAATCAAATGGGTTTCAAATGCACTGCATGCAATTCAGGCAAAGCCGCGAAATATTTAGCTTCCCTGCAAAAGCAAAAAGTAGTGTTTGGGGATATTGAGGATATAATTCTTGCAAAATAGGTGTTTTCATGCAAAAAGTAAAAGGTAGAACAATTTCGCCAGGAGTCGCGGAAGGCGAAGTGTTAATCAGCAAGGACGCCATCTCGTTTCTCGGCGGAATAAACCCAAAAACCGGAGTTTGTGAAGAGCCAAACCACTCTTTATATGGCAAATGCATTTCTGGCAAAGTGCTCATCTTTCCGCAGGGAAAAGGTTCCACCGTTGGCTCCTATGTTATGCTTCAATTAAAAAAGAACAACAAAGCCCCAATCGCAATAATCAATTTGGATGCCGAGCCAATAATCGCCGTGGGCGCAATCATCTCAAAAATTCCAATGATAGACAAATTAGAAAAAAACCCATTCACATTTTTAAAAGACGGGCAGAGGGTAAAATTGGATGCAGAAAAAGGAATGCTCATCCTTCAATAATTTTGGACCCATTTCCAATTCCCGAAATAATTATTCTCTTCACTCCTTTTATTTTTGCAAGCATCTTTCTAATTTTGCCCAGATTCCTTTTTTCAACAATTATATGTGCATTTGCCCCTGCATCAAAAGTGTATGCCGCAATAATTTTCTTTTCATTTGATTTTCTGATAGCATAAACAATTTCACGCGATGTGTCATTCATATAAATTACGGGCGGCTTTGCCCTTGCCGCAGCACGATGCATAAAATCCGAATCATCCATTGTTTCTTGCGCCAGTATATCAAAATTCTTATTGTGTATCGCGCCCATAATTTTCAGAATTCTTTTTTTCGCCTCTTTCTTCCTATTCTCCATTACCCCCGAAGTCTTCATCGTTCTCTCCATTCCCTCTTTAGAGCTTATTTTTTTCACTCCTTCATCCACAATCGCAATAATATCAACCAACTGCCAATGTTTTTTTGGCACCACTTGAACTGCAAAGCTATCTTCTCCATCCTTTCTCTTGCCGCTTTTCCACCTCACAATTCCTCCATAGACTGAGCGGGATGCAGAGCCGCTTCCAAGTCTGGCTAAAATGCTAATTTGTTTTTTACTTTTTATTCTAAGGCAGCTGCACAAAGCAGTTGCCAGTGCGCAAAAACCGGAAGCGGATGAAGCAATTCCCGCAGATGTTGGAAAATTATTTTCTGATTTTATCACAATTTTATTTTTCACAACCGGATATTTTCTCGCAAGTTTTTTTCTCACAAGTGAAATCCATTCTTTAATTTTTTCATCATCCACCTTTTTTTCATTGAGCCAAATCCTATCTTTTCCTTTCTCATCCAAAATTTCTAAAGTGGCTTTTGAGCGTAGCACCTTCTCATCCAAAGTAATTGAAACCGAATCATTTATTGGCAATTTCAGCAAATCATTTTTTTTGCCCCAATATTTTATCAGCGCAATATTTGGTGCGGCAATAGCCGTTTTTTTGATATTCATAATCCAGTAATCCTTGTTTTGCATTATAAACTTAATGAGATGGCATAACAAAAACACGCAACCCTGCTATTGAAAACGTATACTTGCAAATCCGATGAAAACCCCCCAAACTCTTCGAGAATACAAGAAGCGACCCCCGTTTGTGGCGTTTCCACCTTCTAAAATCCGCTAATTTTTTCAGCCGGCGCAGGAGTGTGTATGTGCCAAACGCACCTGTGCCCGCCTTCGTTCTGTCTGCCTTATCCCTTTCTATTTTAAACCTTGCCTGAGTCTATTTATTCTGGGTTCTATTTTTAGCGCCCCCCGTATAATTTGAAGAAAATGGGAGGCAGGAAATGTCTGATAAAAAATTGGCAGTGCTCGTATTATCCGACGGCTCAACCTATTTTGGTCGCGGAATCGGGGCAGAATGCATAAAATCAGGCGAGCTTGTTTTCAACACCTCCATGACTGGCTATCAGGAGGCATTAACCGATCCTTCCTATGCAGGTCAAATTCTCATGATGACCTATCCACTCATCGGAAATTACGGCTTTAGCAAAGAATACACCGAGAGCAAAAAAGTGTGGGTGGAAGGATTTGTTCTCAAATGGGCGGAAAAAGACCCGCATCATTACAAAAGCGACAGCTCTCTTGAACAATATTTAAAGCAAAACAACACCGGTTGCATATACGAAATAGACACGCGAATGCTCACCCGAAAAATAAGAAATTTCGGGGTAATACCCGCCGCATTGCAGGTGTATTCCAGCGGCAAATCTCCCGATTTGAAAAAGCTAAAAGAAATGGCACTCTCAACAAAATATTCAAATGCAAATTTCATTCCAACCGTTTCCTGCAAATCCCCTCAGACATTTGGAATCTCAAAAAAGAAAGTCGTTCTCATCGACTACGGCGCAAAGGGAAACATAATTTTTGAACTAAACAAAAGAGGCATTCAGGTTATTCTTGTCCCGCACAATACGCCCGCGGAAGACATCCTCTCCCAAAAGCCAAACGGCATTCTCCTCTCAAACGGTCCCGGAGACCCCGCAATTCTAAAGCAGGAAATCTCGCAAATAAAAAAGCTCTTTGGCAAACTTCCAATCTTTGGCATCTGCCTGGGGCACCAGCTGATTGCCCACGCATCCGGCGCAACCACTTACAAATTAAAATTCGGGCATCGGGGCTCAAACCATCCGGTAATGGACAAAGAGCTAAACAAGGTATTCATAACAACTCAAAACCACGGCTTTGCGGTAGATGAAAAATCAATTCCAAAAGATTGGGAAATAACGCACGTCAATCTCAACGACAACACCTGCGAAGGAATGCAACACAAAAAAATGCAAATCTTTTGTGTGCAATATCATCCCGAAGCCCATCCGGGTCCGAGGGATTCGGACTATCTATTTGATAAGTTTGTGAAAATGCTGTGATATTTATGCCTCGCGACAAATCAATCAAAAAAGTTTTGGTAATCGGCTCGGGTCCGATTGTAATCGGGCAATCCGCAGAGTTTGATTACTCCGGCTCACAAGCCTGCAAGGCATTGCGCGAAGAAGGTGTAAAAGTAGTTCTTCTAAATTCCAACCCGGCAACAATTCAAACGGACACTTCGGTTGCGGACATTATCTATATAGAGCCGTTGAAAGCCGATGTATTGGAAAAAATAATTTCAAAAGAAAAGCCGGACGGAATAATCGCGACAATGGGCGGGCAAACCGCGCTGAATTTGGCAATGGATTTGCACGAGCAGGGCATTCTAAAAAAATATAATTGCAAACTTCTTGGCACGGATATAGATGCAATACAATTAGCCGAAGACCGGGGCGATTTTGCCTCAATGCTAAAAAAAATAGGCGAGCCAATCCTTGACTCCATAGCCGCCAAAACAAAAGAACAGGCATACGAATTTGCAAAAACGCACAAATTCCCCCTAATCCTTCGCCCCGCATTCACATTGGGAGGAACCGGCGGCGGAATCGCATACGACCAAGACGATTTTGAGCACCTGCTGGAGCTTGGATTCACTCTTTCCCCAAACCATCAAATTCTAATAGAAGACAGCGTGCTTGGCTGGGGCGAATTTGAATACGAAATGATGCGCGATTCCCAAGACAATTGCATAACAATTTGCAATATGGAAAATGTGGATCCGATGGGCGTGCACACCGGCGAATCCGTTGTAACCGCCCCATCGCAAACCCTTTCAGACGACGAGCACCAAACACTTCGCTCCGCCGCGATAAAAATAATTCGCGCACTGAAAATTGTCGGCGGCTGCAACATACAATTTGCGCTAAATCAGCAAACCGGCAAATACATTGTCGTGGAAGTAAATCCCCGCCTTTCCCGCTCATCGGCACTTGCATCAAAAGCAACCGGCTATCCAATTGCCCGTGTTGCGGCAAAGCTTGCTCTCGGCTACCATCTGCACGAGGTAAAAAACGCGGTTACAAAATCCACTCCCGCCTCTTTTGAGCCCGCACTGGACTATGTAGTGGTGAAAATTCCCCGCTGGCCGTTTGACAAAATGCCGCAATCCAACCGAACCCTCGGAACTCAAATGAAGAGCACCGGGGAGGTAATGGCAATCGGGCGCACATTTGAGCACGCCTTCCAAAAAGCCCTTTCTTCTTTGGAGCAAAAGCTTCCGGACATGGGAAAAGCAGACCTTCTTTATCATATGCAAAAGCCGACAGATTGGAGAATATTCGCAATTTTCAAGGCGTTGAAAAACGGGATGAGCGCGGATGAAATAAATAAAAAAACACAAATCCACCCGTGGTTTTTGGACAAGCTTTCTGCAATTGTCTCGGTTGAAAAAAAGCTTGAGAAAGACGAACTTTCTGCGGCACTTTTGAAAAAAGCAAAAAGAATGGGTTTTTCAGATTCGCAAATAGCAAAATTTAGTGGAAAAAAAGAAATTGATATTCGCTCAATGCGCAAAAAGAGCAACATAATTCCCGTCTTTAAGATGGTGGACACATGCGCAGGGGAATTTGAGGCAAAAACCCCATACTACTATTCTTCATACGAGGAAGAGAACGAAAGCCCCTGCTCAAATAAGAAAAAAGTAATAGTTCTCGGCTCCGGTCCGATTAGAATCGGGCAGGGAATAGAATTTGATTATTGCTGTTGTCATGCCGCATACGCGCTAAAAGAAAAAGGCTATGAGAGCATTATCATAAACAACAATCCGGAAACCATCTCAACCGATTTTGATACTTCCGACAAACTTTATTTTGAGCCCCTCGATTTTGAGCATGTAATGGACATAATAGAGCACGAAAAACCCTACGGCGTAATTGTGCAATTCGGCGGTCAGACTTCGATAAATCTTGCCCAAGCATTGGATGAAAATGGAGTGAATATTCTTGGCACTTGTGTAGATGCAATAGATTTATCCGAAGACCGCGAGCGCTTTAGGCAAATTCTAAAAAAGCTGGAATTAAAACAGCCGGAAAATGCAACCGCCACCACAAAGAAAGAAGCATTGGCGGCGGCAAACAAAATCACATATCCAATAGTTGTGCGCCCATCATACGTAATCGCCGGGCGCGGGATGCAAATAGTTTATGACGATTCCGAGCTTTCGCAATACATTGATGAGGCAGTGGAAGTCTCAAACAAAAAGCCGGTTCTAATAGACAAGTATTTGGACAAGGCAATCGAGTGCGAAGTTGACGGGGTATGCGACGGCAAGGATGTATGGATTGCAGGAATAATGGAGCACATTGAAAGAGCAGGTGTTCATTCCGGCGATGCTTCCTGCACCGTTCCTCCTTATCGGCTCAAAGAAGATGTGCAAAAAACAATTCTTTTTGCCTCTCGCCTTCTTGCAATAAAAACGGGCATAGTCGGCGCATTCAATGTTCAATATGTCGTGAAAGACGACGAGCTTTATGTGCTTGAGCTCAATCCGCGCGGAAGCAGAACAATGCCCTATCTTTCAAAGGCAACCGGCATTCCGATTGTAAAAATGGCAACTCAAATAATGCTCGGTGCAAAACTTTCCGATTTGAAAATTGCGGAGCCCGTATTGGATTATTATGCGGTAAAATCAGTAGTATTTCCTTTCCTAAAACTTCCGGGCGTTGATTTTGTTCTCGGGCCCGAAATGAAATCCACCGGAGAGAGCATGGGAATAGACAAATCGTTTTCATTTGCATATTACAAATCCCTTCTTGGGGCGAATCAAAATATTCCGACAAGCGGAACGATTGCTTTCTCCCTAAAAGCCGGGGATCAGGAGCGCTTATTGCCTCTTGCCAAAAGGCTGATTGAAATGGGCTTTGAAATCGCGGCAACTCCGGGAACCGGCGCCCATCTTGGCAAATTGAAATTTTATAGTTTGAAAAAAATAAAAGACGGAAAGCCGAATTTGGTTTCTGAAATTCGTTCTGGTAAAATAAAAATGGTGATAAACACTCCCTCAAAAGGCGGCAAATCCCATACTGATGGTTTTGCAATCAGGCGCGCATCTTTGGAGGCAAACATTCCCTGCATCACAAACTTCGAGGCGGCGGACGCATTGATTGATGCGATGGAAGTTGCAAGAAAGAACCACTCGGTTCCAAAGAGTTTGGCGGAGTATTGGGGGAAGAATTAAGAGATTATTATAATATCTTGTTACAATGGAACTTCCATCAAATGTACACGACGAGTTTATGCTGATACTAAAATGGGCTTCAGAGGCAAAGCCCTCTGCTTCCTTTGCGGCTAAGCGCAACGAAGTATATCTTCGCGATGAAATCATGCAGGGCGTGGATGAAGATAAAACCTATTGGCTTTACTTCGGAGATGAAAATTCAAAAAAGTGTATGTTATCAAAGCTTCCGAATCTTTGGGTGCATCAACCAAAAAATAGCTTCCTACGTTTAGGCGTAGCTTTCAATAATTGTAATTCCTTTCATAGGTTGCACCAGCTTCTGCTGCATTCATCAGAACTTAAGATCAAGTTGAGTGAACAGACCAACTGGGTATCTGTAGTGAAGACCAGAGAAAAGCGCATCAGTCCATGCGCATGTGCTTATTTTGTCCCCTATGAAACTATTCCAGATATATATGTGGATAGTGCGCGAAAGACTGGAATTATAATTAATCTTCTTGAGGAGGCGCATGATAAAGCTCAAGCCAGAACAAACTTACCAAAGTCAGATAAAAACTTCATTCACAAAGGTAGTGGTTCAGCCGCATCTCTTATGGAAACAAAAATTCCATTTGATGAAAAATCATTCAAGGAATCATTCTCTTTTGCCTATGATGTCCTAAGAATTTGTTTGGACTATCAGCTTCGACTGTTCTAATCTATTCAAACATCTTTTTTCATTCAACAACACATTTAAATATAGTTATAATTAATATTTTGATATGGATTTAGTCATAAATGAAAACGGTTATTTCTTAGGGAAACGTTCAAATCGATTTTATGTCAGATACTTAAAAGATGGGCAGAAACAAGAATCTGAATTTTCAGCAGATAACTTGCGTTCAATACTGCTTGCCTCAAGAGGAAGCATAAGTATAGGTGCCATAGAACTTGCCAATCAGCACTACATTGATATGGTAGTATTGGGTCGGCAACAGAAACCAATCGCACGCATTTATCCTTGTAATTTATCTGGTGCGCATCTTGTAAGGCGTTTGCAACTTGAAGCTCATTTAAATGGTGAAGGACTAAAAATAGCAAGAAAACTTGAAGCTTCTAAAATACGTCATCAAGCTAATCTTCTCAAATCTATTTCAAAAACACGAAAAAATATTGATTTTTCAAATGAACTAATCGAAATGGAATCTACAATAGAAAAATTGGATGGAAGAGTTGTATTAGGCTCAAACGAAATAATGGGTTTTGAAGGGCGTTGTGCCGCTTTATATTTTTCATGCCTCTCAAAAGTTATTCCTATAAATACCAGAAATCCTGATGGGCAAGACGAGGCAAACATTCTTCTAAACTATGCCTACGGGGTACTTTATCACGAAGTTGAGCGTGCTTGTTGGCTTGTTGGATTAGATCCATATCTTGGTTTTTTACATGCAGACAGACCTGGAAAACCATCTTTAGTTTTGGATCTAATAGAACCTTTTAGACCAATAATTGCTGATCGCGCAGTTGTCACTCTGTTTGCTCACAAGAAGCTCGATGAAAAAGATTTTGAGCGTGGTCCAGAAAGTCAGGTTTTATCTCTTACTTCTAGTGGTCGAAAAAAAATTCTTGAACAGGTGCTGGAGCGTCTTTCTACGGAATATACTTTTAACGGACAAAAACGCACTTGGTCCTCTTGGATTCTTGAAAGCTCACATAATGTTGCACGCGTCTTGCGAGGAAATAAATTTGAACTAATTCAGTGGAATGGCGGGTAATCCAGATGATAATATTAGCATATGATATAGCTTCAAATAAAGAAAGAAAAAAAGCTGCAGATGTCTGTCTTGATTCTGGATTATGGCGGATACAGAACAGTGTATTTGCGGGACCTGTAAGCTGGAATAAAGCGGAGTCCATCGGAATGAAAATCGATTTAATTTGTTCTGGCAGGATGGATAAGGTAGTCATCTTTCATTCATGTAAAGTTTGTTCTTCAAAAGTGATTACACTCAAAAAGCAAATAACTCCTCAACACCATAGCACACCGTTTTTCATAATATGCAATGAAAATTTATCCTCATTTGTTTCAAAAGGAAAAACTCATCTCAGTTCTTCTGTTTAAGTTTAATGTGATTATATGCAGAATCTGGAAATGCTTACTGCAAGAGATATTCTGAACTATATCTATTGTCCAAGGTTGATATTTTATGAAAAAGTCTTGAGGCAAAAGCAATTTCAGACATTTAAACAAGACAACGGAATCGTCAAACATGCAGAAAATGTTCCTAGTGCTAAACGTATAATTTATGGTGAATGGAAGCTATTTCCAAATAGACTATTTGAGGTAAGTGTAAGGTCTGTTAAGCACGGTTTTCTAACGCGCGCAGATCTTCTGATGTGGAATAATTCAGAGGGGCGAGTTGTTCAGTTCAAGCCAAAAATCCCAGATTTCGGCATTCCATTTGCATGGAAAGTTCAAGTTTGCCTAGAAGCTATATGTGCAGTGGAAATGAGGTTGGGAAAGTTTCAAAAAGGATACATTGCTCCTTACTATGGTGGCAAACCATTATGTTTTGATTTGGATGAACAATTGATAGATTCTTCAGTAGAAATAGTAAAAAAGGTCAGAAAGTTAATAGATGATGAAGAATTTCCAGAAATGACCAATTATCCAAATAGATGTAAAGATTGTATGTATCGGGGACGATTGTGCGAAGGTGCTTTTGATGGAAGATGACATAGTTTTGGCATTAAAAATTAAATTGCTTCCAACAAAAGATCAAGTATTAACCTTAGACGAATTATTTGGAAAATGGGCCTCTATATGTACTAGATTGGGTTCAAGGGGATTGGAACAAGATGATTTATCTCCGCCTTCAGAATTCAATGGGAAGCTACACTTCAGTAAGACACAACTTAATTCTGCAACTGGGGATATAAAGACTGCAAGAGAAGCTCTTGATGCAAGATGTCAGAAATTAAATTCTCAGGTTGTTCGTTTAGATAGAGATGTAACTGCACTAAAGGAAGCAATTGTTGACTCAAATAAAAGAGAAATTGATAAAACCAAGGAAACTCGTTTTTATCCGAAGGCATGGGTGCGAACCGGGCAACTCATAAGAAAATACTATCCATTAGGCTATTTTAAACGACGGTTAGAACATGATGAAAGAAAGCTAAAACGAATGAAAGAAACGGTTGAAAAATTAAAGCACGGGAAAGTTCATTTCAGTCCAAGAAGAATAACTATATGGGCAAGTTCTTTACGTTTTCGTTTCGGCAATGATCCTCAAGCAGTTATTTCCCTCACGGATGTCGGCGAACCTCTGAGCATCAAACTACAACTTAAACCCGATCAAGAGTTAGTGGGCTCAAGCAAAAAAAGTGCCGATTTCTACGAAAACGCTATTCTAAACTTTCTTGCATATTCAATCAAAGCAAGATTATTTGGTTTTAGTAATTCAGAGCGCTTTTTGCTCAAAGCAAGAAAACCTGAAAAAGTGCAGAAAAAAGAAGCAATGCTTCGTAAAAAAACCGAGAATCTTCCATCCAAAATAATTATAGTTGAAAAATGGATCGGTCGACAACTCAGTATAGAAGAAAAATCTGTTATCGAGGAAGAATTTACTTCGGTTTTGAAAGGAGGTACCATTGAAAACAAAAAATTTGTGTGTTTACTTTCAAACCTCGCGACTTCTATTTTAATTCGTTCAGAGCCGATTCTTTTGAATAAATATGGCATTATAATAAGAAAGCCAATTGGCAAAGCGAAAACAAAGAACGTCTATAATATAAAATCTGACGAATGGGAGTATTACTTGCAACTTGGCTATTCTCCAGTGTTGTCTCCAAAACTTCAATACGAACCAAAAAGTTTTATTGGAATAGATCGAGGAGTTACCCACTCCGTAGCTCTCACCTTGTTTGATCCGGTGAGTAAAAAATTCGTTGTTAACCTATTATATCCAAATCCTGTTGCAAAGTGGAAACGCAGGAATAAATGTTTAGTTCGAGCACTGCAAAAACTCAAACGTAGAATAAAATCTCAAAACGGCGAAACATTGCATTTTAATCAAATGCGAAAAAGATTACATAGCGTTGAAAATCGTGCAGAAAACTATTGGCATAATCTGGCAAGTCAAATAATCAAATTAGCATATGAGCACAAAGCGGCGATAGTATTAGAACGGCTTGAGAACTTAAGACAATCTGGTAGAAAAAAAACAAAATACGGGCAGGGATTGCGTTATGCTCTAAGCCTGTTCGATTACAAAAAAATCGCATCTTTAATATCCTACAAAGCCAGTCGTGATGGTGTACCTGTCTATGATGTCGATCCGAAATATACTAGCAAAACATGTTCCGCATGTTTGCTTCATGACCGCGTAGGTTCGGAATTTCCCGGGGATAAATATGTGCGCGGAATAGATGGTAATTTCAAAAGAGGATATTGTCCAGTTTGTCGTGAAATAAATAATAATTCAAAAAGTGAGATTGACGCAGATCTTAATGCTGCTCGAGTGATCGCTCTTTGTGTTCAAAAGAAGCGGGGCATGCCAAGGAAAGTAAATTAAACCTTGCTTACATCTCAATATCGGGTAAGGCAGTCTTGTCTTATCATCATGGTCCAACACATAACGTGAATCCAACGGATATTGTGCGAAGCAATTCGCCGATCTGGTTGGGCAGTTGTCTGTTCTATATGGGAGACAACCAAATATCCCCCGTTGCTAGGGGATTTGGGCTCATAAAGCACTGTCTTGGTGTTTAACGGCTCAAGTGAACGTCGGTTCAACAGAGAGGTGTTTTTAAAACATCTACAAAAATATGACTTCGTTATGTTTAAAGTCAAAACAAGTCATTATAGTACTCCATTTCAAAATCAGAGTCTTTTTTCCTGTCAGTTGCACTCTCTGAATTAACGACGTGAACGATGCAACTCAAAAATTAGTTGATGGTGCTATAAAGATGGGTTGTTGCACTCTCTGAATTAACGACGTGAACGATGCAACTACTTATTCCGGTGGTGCATGCAGTTGAAATGCTAAGTTGCACTCTCTGAATTAACGACGTGAACGATGCAACTATCAGAAAATATCTTGGTTGATTACATGGAAGAAAGTTGCACTCTCTGAATTAACGACGTGAACGATGCAACTAACGCGTCTAATGCGTGTTTAAGCGCATATACGGTGTTGCACTCTCTGAATTAACGACGTGAACGATGCAACCAACTGTCGGAAATTGGATGGTCTCCGAGCATGCAGTTGCACTCTCTGAATTAACGACGTGAACGATGCAACTACTTGCTTGCCCATGCTTTGTCTCTTGGATTGAAGTTGCACTCTCTGAATTAACGACGTGAACGATGCAACATATGAAGCAATATGTAATTTTGGCGGCTATGCTGGTTGCACTCTCTGAATTAACGACGTGAACGATGCAACTATCAAGCTCTGCGTTTTCCATATCCATTATTCCAGTTGCACTCTCTGAATTAACGACGTGAACGATGCAACGAGGTAGAGTGGGATGGTTAAAGGGAGGGATAAAGTTGCACTCTCTGAATTAACGACGTGAACGATGCAACTGACCTCACTGCTTTTTGAAAATTTCTTTCTGCTGTTGCACTCTCTGAATTAACGACGTGAACGATGCAACTTCCGAGCTTTCCGAGCACCCCGCAACGAAACTCGGTTGCACTCTCTGAATTAACGACGTGAACGATGCAACAACGTAGGTAGTGCGGCAAGCGTATCAATCAGCGCGTTGCACTCTCTGAATTAACGACGTGAACGATGCAACTGTTTATGTCAAGCCGGACGTTCTCAAAAAGAATGTTGCACTCTCTGAATTAACGACGTGAACGATGCAACTCTCGGGGGTATTGTACCATTTTGACAGGTTTTTTGTTGCACTCTCTGAATTAACGACGTGAACGATGCAACTCTCAGTAAGCGAGCGATATAATGGAGCAACCGCGTTGCACTCTCTGAATTAACGACGTGAACGATGCAACTGGTGGACAGTGTATTTTGTGTAAATAAAAATGTGAGTTGCACTCTCTGAATTAACGACGTGAACGATGCAACCACATCACCTACTCCTCCTCATCATTGTCGCTGTCGTTGCACTCTCTGAATTAACGACGTGAACGATGCAACTCCATATCTCTACAATTCACTATATATCACTACCTAAGTTGCACTCTCTGAATTAACGACGTGAACGATGCAACTTCAATATCGGATTTACCCCCGACGAGCTTAAAGTTGCACTCTCTGAATTAACGACGTGAACGATGCAACTCTCGGCGTCAAATTCCTCAATCGTGTTGGGAAGTTGCACTCTCTGAATTAACGACGTGAACGATGCAACTTTCATAGTCAAGAGAGCCGCCACATCCGGGGGCGTTGCACTCTCTGAATTAACGACGTGAACGATGCAACTTACTGACCGCGCGGGAACGCTCGGGACAGGCGGGTTGCACTCTCTGAATTAACGACGTGAACGATGCAACTTTGGTTCCGCCATTGTAATTAGGAACTCAAAGATGTTGCACTCTCTGAATTAACGACGTGAACGACATACTAATCATAGTAAATATATCACTTGGCAATATTATGCATCGAGGCTTGCAAGTCAAACTTATACTTACAGAAAAACTGTAGAATTATAAATCTCTAACAGGTAGTGACTCCTACATCTGAGGTACTAAATGGACGTCTTGACGCTTGTTTTATTCGCGATTGTTGTTATAGTTGTTGCTCTGATTAGTTTTTTAGCAGGTTATTTCTTCGGGAAAAATAATGTTTTGCAAAAAACGGATATCAGAGAACAGATGAGTATCGTTTCACAGCTTAATGCTCAGATGGCAGAAGTGAAAGCAAACTTCATCCAATTGGAGAAAAGGCGTGAAGAATCCGAAAAGGCGCACGATAAGAATTCCAAAGATAGAGACAAACAATGGCAAGATTTCATAACATCTATTCAGGTTAATATGGGGAATATGTCGTCTCAACTGGGTCAGTTCCAGAAGCTAGTCTTGGGGACGAGTCAACGCGGGAAAGTAGGTGAAGAGCTGCTCAAGGTTTATCTTAAAGAGGCTATAAAGGGCGGAATGATAAAAACCAATCTCAATACTGGAAACGGAGAGGTCGAATTCGCGCTCAATCTACAAGATGGAAAATTCATACCAATCGATTCCAAATTGCCCGACGTCTATGAATTGCTTGAAAAAATGGAAAAAGCTGACCAAAAAGAGCAGTTAGTCATTAAGAAACAAATAAAGTCGAAAATAGAACGTTGTATTGACGATGTAGTCAAATATCAGAATCAGCCTAAAACTATTGACAAATGTATTCTTTCCGTTCCAGATAATCTCGTGGATATGTATCCAGAAATGATGGACTTGGCGCGTAAGAAGAACGTCTATCTAACCGGTCATAGTTTCACATATCTTCTTTCATCTATGCTTTATGAAGAGTATGCGCGGCTAAAGGCGCAAGGTGATTTGGGGCAGTATCGGCAAAACGTCAGAGTATTACTCGGGATTATCGATGAGATAATGATAAAGACAGAAAGGATTGACAAGGGTCTTAAAATGGCGCAAAAGGCTAGCGAGGAAATTGCGGCAACTGGGAGAAATGCCAAAAAATCGGTTGATTAATATATGAATAACTCGTCCTTCCCATCTGTTCTATTTTATAAATCATTCGTTATATTATATATCTCATGTTAAATCTCATCCTCCGTTCAAAAGCCGAAGTAAAAGTATTAAGTGTAATCCTCTTTCAAGACGGATTGCATCTAAGAGAAATTGCAAGGCAGGCAAATATCTCCCCTTTTGAAGCAAGACGGGAAATTCTCATTTTGCAAAAAGCAGGACTTCTAAACCTAACCAAGCGCGGCAATCAAACGCTTGCAACCATCAATAAAAACTGCCCATACTTAAGCGAAATAAAATCCCTCTACCTCAAAACAGACGGCATTTTTGCAATGCTAAAAAATAATCTGATAAAAATTTTACAAATCAGGTATGCAATAATCTACGGAAGCATGGCAAGAGGGGAAGAAAATGAAAAAAGCGACCTTGACCTTCTCATAATAGGCACGCCCGATGAAAAAGAGCTGGCTAAATCAATATCCAAACTGCAGTGGAAAACAACCCGCGAAATCAATTATAACCTTTGGTCCGAAGATGAACTCGCAGAGAAGGTGGGGAGCTCATTTCTCTCTCAAATAGTAAAGGAAAAAAAGGTGTTTTTGATTGGAGAAGAATCAAAATTTTCAAGACTTGCTAAAAAAACATCAAATAAGACCAATTGAAAAAGACAAAAACAAAGCGATGCGCCTTCTAAAAAAGGCGGAAGATGACTTAACCGCCGCTCAAGATATGCTAAAGGCAAACAAAAACGGATGGGCGCTCTCAATAGCATACAACTCAATGCTTACCTGCGCTCTTGCCCTCATGGCAAAGGCGGGCTTTTGGCCAGATTCGGACTCCCACCACATGGCGGCAGTGGCTTATTGTTCGCACGTTTTCAAAAACGAATCTTCCGAGCTTGTAATATTATTCAATCGCTATAGAATAAAACGCCACGATGCGATTTATGGCGAGGCTGATTCAACGAGCAAAACCGAGGTTCAAAACGCAATAAAGTATGCAAAAGAGTTTTTGGATTTAACCAAAGAAAAATTGCAATAAGCTCTTTCCTTTCAAATAAACCCATCTATTTTATTAATCACGCCTGAATCTTTTATCTGGTGGTTTAATGCAAAAAGCTCTTCTCGCAATGTTTATTTTCTCCATATTTTTATTTGCAGGTTGCACTCAAACAAACCCGCAAGAAAATACGAGTGGTCTTTCCAATATGACGAATCCTGCCTCCACAAATTGCATAAATTTGGGCGGCACGCTTGAAATAAGAAACGAGCAAGCCGGAGAAGTTGGCTACTGCACACTGCCAAACGGCACAATTTGCGAAGAATGGGCTCTTTTCAGGGGCGATTGTTGCGACCTCTCCGAAAAACAACTGGCAATCAGATTCATTGAAAAAAATTCATCCACCTACAAATATGATGGAATTGCCGGCTCAATAAAATTTCTAAATCAAACCACTCTCCCCTACTCTGAAAGCTTTTACTTCTCATTTCAATCCGCCCACCCCGGCTATGGGAGCCGAAGCAATCAGTCTTTTGCACAAAAAATTACAAATCACACAATGAATGTTCAAGTTAGCAATGCAAAAGTGTCCTATGCAATCACGGACGATGTGTTTGATGAAATATCAGACTCTTCAATCTGCATGATGTTCTCTGCAGTAATTGAAGTCTGCGGCAAAGATGGATTCACATACCAGCACCCCTGCTTTGCAAAAATAAACGGAGTTGAGATGTTGCATGGGGGCAAATGCAACCAGTCCGAATCCGCAACCGTTGGAATAGCAAATCCGGCATCGGCAAATTGCATAAAATTAGGTGGCAAGCTTGAAATAAAAGATGAAGAAGGCGGGCAGGTAGGCTATTGCCTCCTTCCGGACACCACCGTATGCGAGGAATGGGCGCTTTATAGAGGCGAATGCGGCGAGAAATATTTAGGTGGTGCGGGTTGCACTCACTCGTATGCTCCGGTGTGCAGTATGAGTGGAAAAACTTACACAAACACCTGTTTTCTAACTGTTGCAAACGAGCAAATCTCTCACTATGGTGAATGTTCCGGTGGCAATGCAAGCGACATATATTACACTGGTAACTCATCAAAAGAATGCCTAGGCAAAAACATATCCTGCAAGGCAGGCTACATTTCCTTCATTGATTACACCTCTTGCGGATGCAAAAAATTGGCTGAAATGAGCCAAGCACTCTGCGAAGCGTCAAACGGAAATTGGAACGATTGCGGCTCTGCATGCCGAGGCGTACCCGAAGGAACAGTTTGCACAATGCAATGCGTTCAATACTGTGAGTGCGGAGGCTTCGCCGGATTTGCCTGCCCTGAAGGCTACAGTTGCACCGACTATCTTCCAAAAGGAGCAGTAGATGCAATGGGAGTTTGCAAGCTGGCACAAGCACAATAAGTTTATCAAAATTAGTTTGCCCTTTTTTTCGGGCAAAAATATTTTTTCTAAAGTCTGTTTTTCTGTGCCCTTTTTTGCATTCCAAACAAAATATTTCTTTTTATTGTTTGCCAACCAAGTAATGCCATGCGCTTGCAGGAAATTTTCTCAACTCTCACATTAATTTTGTTCTACACCTCTTTACCATTACTCATTCCGTTTTTTTATGCATATTATTATCACGAATCAACCCTAGAGCCTATCGGAACAGTATTAGCATTGATGATGGCACCCGCGATTCCGATACTGCTTCCCTCCATATTCAGAAAATTTGCAGGTATCATTAATTCGTTGATACAATTTTTATTCAAGCGCGAGGCTCCATGGAATTTCGCCCTAAATATATTTATGAAAAAACCAGAGCTTTCCACCCTCAAATTTGGCGACATACTTGCAGTCGCCGCTCTCGCATGGATAGTTATCCCTCTTATCTGTGCATATCCTTACTATTACTACGGAATAAGCATTCACGACTCAATTTTTGAAAGCATTTCAGGCTGGACTTCAACAGGTTTAAGCATTATAACTAACTTTGACAATCTGCCAAAATCTCTTATCCTTTTCAGAAGCATAAGTCAGTGGGTTGGCGGATTAGGAATCGTTCTTTTGATGCTCTCTTTCATAAAGCATCGGCAATCAAAGAATCTGCTTGCGTTTGAGTCAAAAGGTGAGATTGGGCTTGGAACCGCAAAAACCGCCTCAAAAATATGGCTTATCTATATTTATTTAACGATATTTGCAATATGTGCGCTCGTGTTATCTGGGATGAATATTTTCAATTCTACAAATCTTGCATTCGCAGGTCTCTCAAATGGAGGTTTTTTCCCATTTCTTTCATATGATTTTACTTGGGTACAAAAACTAATACTCTCCGGCACAATGTTTCTTGGAGCAATAAGCTTTGTTACTCACAACCGGCTCTTCTCTTTGGATTTTAGGGCTCTTTTCGGTGAGGAATTTATTTTTTTCGTCGTATTAATAATCCTTTCAATAGCCTTAATTTATTTCGTAGGCCATGATGAATTAAATAACAGTTTTTTAAACGCAATATCTGCAATAGCGTGCGGCGGGTTTGCAATAGGCAATCTCTCAATAATGCATAATTTCTCAATTTATGTACTCATATTGCTCATGATATTTGGCGGCATGTATGGAAGCACAACTGGCGGACTAAAGCTTTGGAGAATTTTGGTGGCTCTCAAGCTAGTCTTCTCAAAAATACGCTCCTACTTTTTGCCTTCTGGTTCTGTTCAGGTAGTTCGTGTGGACGGTCAGTCAATAAATGAGGGCGCAATTGTTGAAGTTTTGGCTTTTATCTTCATATATCTCATGCTTTTTGTCCTTTCAGCAGGTCTTTTCATGGCATGGAATTATGGCACGGAAGATTCGCTGTTTATTGTGGCTTCTGCGTTGGGAAATGTCGGGCTTTCTACATTCGACATCGCATCAATGTCCATCGCCTCTAAATACTTTCTGGGGGTATTAATGTATGTCGGAAGAATAGAAATATTTCCGGTTCTGGCGCTTATGCGTTTTATTTTTGGAAGGCAGTAAGGTGTTTTTATGGGGAAGGTTTTGATAATCGGTGCAGGAAAAGTAGGCAGAACATTGCTGGATATTCTTGAGCAGAGAAAGCACAAAATTTGGGTTGTTGAAGAACAGCGCGAAGTGTGCAACGAACTCGCATCTGAAAAATCCGCATCCGTGGTTCATGGAGATGCCACCGATCCAACCGTGCTTGACGAAATGGATTTGCAGGGCATGGACTATGTTTTTGCAGTATCCACAAGCGACGAGGCAAACTTTCTTGCCGGTGCGTATTGCAAGCAGGCAGGCTCAAAACGGGTCATTTGTCGAGTGAATTCAATAAAGCATTCTCAAATTTTGGAAAAAATGGGAATTGAGAGCGTGGTATCCGAGCTTACGTTGGCATCAGAGCTTGCAAATCGTGTCTCATCACCAGTAATATACAAACTTCTCAATCCAATAGAATCCAAAATGGAGTTTGTGGAAAAGGACGCAGATGAATCGGGGTTTGTAGGGAAATCCATAAACGAAATCGAAAAAAATAATTTTTTGATAATCGCCATTTATAACAATGGGAAATACAGCCTTGCAAAGGACATTGAGAGAATTCCTAAAGATTCAAAGCTTGTGATATTGCGCGAGACTGGTCTCAAGCTATTTTAGATTCTATTATTCTCTGAGCAAATCAGGCTGGTTTTTATACCTTAAACCATTGGTCTAAGTATGATTCTCATAGAGGTTCTGGTGCTCATCGTATCTCTGGTGGCTCTGGCAAAATCCTCTTCAATGGTTGTTGATAAGGCGGTCAAGCTTTCAATTTTTTTCGGAATCAGCACTACTGCAGTTGGGCTCATTCTTTTATCAATATCTACATCATTGCCTGAACTATCGGTTTCAATTCTATCATCAACATCCGGAAACGGGGCAATTGCAGCCGGAAATGCGTTCGGCTCTAACATTGCAAACATTTTACTCATCTTGGGATTGGGCGGATTTCTCTATGGGTTTAGGCTGGCTAAAGATGGAATACAAGATATAGCAACAATTCTTCTGCTCACTACTTTATTATCTGCCTACATAATTTATGCCGCATCTATTTCACAACGGGCATTGGCATTCCCTGAAGGAGTCGTGCTTCTTGTAATATTTGTTTTATATGTCAAGACTTTACTGGGTCGAAAACAAATTGAGAATACTGGCAGTGGTTCTGTGAATAAGAAAGAAGCATTGCACTCATTTTTATGGTTCTTCGGCTCTGTGTTAGTAGTACTCATCAGCTCCGGTTTTGTGGTGGATTCTTCAGTCAAAATTGCATCCGAGCTTGGTTTGGCTCAAAGTTTTATCGGCGCCACTCTAGTGGCTGTTGGAACTAGTTTGCCAGAATTAAGCGTTGATTTACAAGCCATTCGCAAAAAGCGCTATGGCATTGCTTTAGGAGATGCAATTGGTAGCAATATGATAAATCTCACGCTTGTTTTGGGGGCAGCCGCAGTCATCAATCCGATACACATCACCCTGCCAATCTTCATCATCGCATTGCTCTTTTCCATAGTTGCCAACATACTTTTGCTTTACGTGGCAGCCACCACCAGAAAGGTTACTCGCAACGAAGGCTTGCTTATGCTGGGGATTTATGTTGCATATATACTCATCATCTTCTTGGCGCAAGCGCAATCTGCAGGTGCATGAGCCCGCCATTGGTTTTAAGTAGAATCATTTATACAAAAATCCCGTTTATTTCTTCTGTGCCCCTTTTTGCATTCCAAACATTTTCTCCACTTCAGAAGAAGTTGTTATTTCATCAATTCCCTTGTCGGAGCGAATGTCAACAAGGCGTGGAAAACGCAGAGCGTATCCTTTCCCGCCTGCCTGTGCGCACGTATGCACCGAAGAAATGGATATCTCATCCGCAGAAACGGACACTACAATTTTCGGTTCCACCCAAAAGTCGGGCTTTAAATTTGCTTCAAGTTGTGCGGGCTTTTGCTTTATTTTCATTTTCGCAAGCGTTTTTCCAAGCTCCTCCATCTCCTCTTCGGAAAAGCCCGAGCCGATTTTTGCAACCGTCTCAAGCTGTCCATTCTCCTCATTTCTTACTGCAACCAAAAGACCGCCGAAATTAAATTCGGTTCTTTGCCCCTCGCCCAAATAATATCCGACAATAACGGTGTCAAATGTGTCCGCAAGCGCGCCATAGCTTCTCTTGAGCTTAATCCATGCAAACTCGCGCGCCCCCGCAACGTATGGCGAATTCAAATCTTTTGCAATTATTCCTTCCAATCCTTCGCTTATGCATTTTTGGAAAAAGTTTTCAAGCTCGCCGGCTTTTTGCACGTGCTTTAGCGCGCTTGGCACAATGATTTTAGATTCATGCACAAGTCCCTCAAGCGCCTCCCTTCTTTTCGCATATGGCATCTGCGTATAATCCACGCCGTCAATATACATCACATCAAACGCGAACATATGAAGCGGAAAATCTTTTTGCATCTGCTCAATTCCATATTTTCTTTTTCTTTGTATTGTCACCTGAAACGAATAATATTTTTTCTCCTTTGCGTTGTATGCAAGCGCCTCCCCTTCAAAAATGCATTTTTTCACCTTAAGCTTTTTTGCCGCCTGCAAAATTTCGGGGAATGCGTGGCTCACCTTCTCAAGCTTTCTTGAGTAAAGCTCAACGTTTTCGCCGTCTTTGTGCACCTGCAGGCGAAAGCCGTCATATTTTCCCTCAACCGCGCAGGGTCCGATTTTTTCTATTATCTCCTCTGTACTACTAAGCCGTTCTGCCAAAGCAGGTCTAATCGGGGAAAAGAGTTCAACCTCAAAGTTCTCAATCTTCTCATAATCAAAAAGTGCAAGTGTGCATATTTTTCCCAAATCGGAGCACAAATTATACGCCCTCACAATCGGCGAGCGCACCGCTTTTTTGAATCCCATCAGCTCAATGTGGTAAAGGTCTGAATTGTTTGCATCTTTTTTTATTTTGCAAACTTTCATCCCGCAAATTTTCTTATCTTCCCCATGCAACAGGCACACCTGTTTGTCCTGCAAGCTTTCAAATTCAGAATCAATACACACCGCACTCAAATTCAGGCTCGGAGATTCTTCCTCCTCTTCATATTCCATCGGTCTAATTTTGAAAATATGTTTTGTGCCCTCTTCGGATATGCCGCAAATTTCTTTTTTTATTCCCGGCATTTTAATTTTTGCCAAAGCGTCAATCATTGTAGGCTGTGCAATTCCAAGCCTCATTTTTCCCATGCAAAAGCGCACGATATATTTTGCCTCATCCCCGTTTGCCGAATTTAGAAGTTCCGCAACCGCCTTTATCTTTCCATCCTGGCTTCCTTTTCCCTGCATCTTGGCAAGCCTCAGCAGTGAATTATATACTTCAATCAAATCAAGCTGTGAGCTTGCAAGCGACGTCTGCTTCTTTTTTGCCGCCGCCCATTTTGCGACAAGCCCCATGTCTCCCTGTTTTTTGAATTGCCTATCAAGCTCGGAAATAGAATATCCGCTAACAGTTGAAATTGCACTCAATGTAAGCCGTTCGCCGAGTCCAAGCTCCAACTCTTCGTGCGATGGAACAATTATTCCTTCAGACAAATAAATAAGCGGCTTTATTTCCTCTTTTTTTGCCTCAAGCAAAAGCTTGGCAAAAATGTCCGCCATCTCAAGCCGCGAGCCGGTCTCTTCCAATTGCGTCCATACATCTGCCAATTTGCTAAAGAGCATGAGAAGAGTAGGGAATTTAGCATAAAAAGCATTTGCATATGATTACTCTATGTTTGTGCAACCAGCAAAATACTCAATAACACAAAATCAGTCTAACGGGCATTCTGGCTGGGCTCCCAATTTTTTATACACCCCAACCTCCCGCAATTATTGATGCGCTTGTATTTATATTCTATTTCTTATTTTCTCATGCAAAATCTTGTTCTGCCACCTAACGAATATCTAATACACATCTTCTAAAATATTACTCGTCAAATAAATCTGGTAATTATGGACTGCGTCAATGACAAATTCGTTTCAGTTAGTGATATCCTCTCTGGAAAATGCGATGGAAAAAAAGTAAAATTGCGCGGATGGGTGCATCGCGCGCGGCATTCTTCTGCAATGGCATTCGTGGTAATGCGCGATGCGTCCGGCATTTTGCAGTGCGCCGCCAAAAAAGAATCTGTTGATGAAACATCGTTTGCGCAAGCCTGCCAAGTATATGTGGAATCTTCCGCCATGCTTGAAGGCATTGTAAAAAAAGACGAGCGCGCCCCGGGCGGATGGGAAGTGTCTGTTGAAAAATTTGAAATAATTTCGCTCGGCAAGCCGTTTCCGATTGCAAAAGACCAATCCGTGGAATTTTTGCTTGACACCCGTCATCTTTGGCTTCGCTCGCAAAAGCTTTCCAAAATATTCAAGCTTCGCAATTATATGCTTATTTCTCTTCGCGAATTTTTTGAAAAAAGAAATTTCTTTGAGCTTCCGCCGCCCATCATTACAAAATCTGCGTGCGAGGGCGGCTCAACTTTATTTCAAATGGATTATTTCGGTCAACCCGCATATCTCACTCAATCCGGGCAAATGTATGCCGAAGTATATATGACTGCTTTGGAAAAAGTATTCGTGCTCGCGCCGTCTTTTCGCGCCGAGCCAAGCCGCACGGTCAGGCATTTGGCGGAATACTGGCACTTGGAGCCTGAAATGGCATTTTACAATCAGAAAATGAACATGCAATTGCAGGAAGAAATGATGATTCATCTTTGCCAAGACATGGCAAAAAATCATCCACAGCTTTTGCAAGACGTTGGCAGGGACCCTGCCGATTTGCTAAAAATAAAAGGACCGTTCCAGCGAATCCCCTACAAAAAGGCAATTGAAATGTGTCAATCGCTCGATTTGAAAATTGAGTACGGGCAGGATTTGGGCGCAGACGAAGAATTTGCCCTTACAAAAGATTTGGACACTCCGATATTTATTCACAATCATCTCAAGGCATTCAAGGCATTTTACATGCGCGAGGATCCAAACGAGCCCGAAACCGTGCTCTCAAACGATTTGCTCGCGCCGCAAGGGCACGGGGAAATAATCGGGGGCAGTGAGAGAATTTGGCACGCGGACGAGCTTCTTGCGCGCATGAACGAGCAAAGGCTTCCGATTGCGGATTATCAATGGTATGTTGATTTGCGCGAATACGGCTCCGTTCCTCATTCCGGCTTTGGGCTTGGAATTGAGCGGCTTGTAAAATGGACGCTGAATCTGGATCATATACGCGACGCGATTCCGTTCCCGCGTGTAATAAACCGCGTATATCCATAGGTTTTTTTATCCTCAATTTCATATCTCGTGGATACAAATGCAAATTCTTGCTCTGAAAAAACTTTATTTGCAGTCCGTTTTTGAAAACGGGCTTAGCCAGAGCTCGTTTGAAAAATTAAACAAAGAACATCAAAAGATGCTCGTAAAAAAACTTGAAAAATACCATCTCAAGCCCGAATATAGAAAAACAATAATCGTTGCAATGACTGGCGGAGTATTTGACATAATTCATCCCGGACACATACTCACTTTGGAAGAGGCAAAAAAGCACGGCGACATTTTGGTAGTCGCAATCGCAACGGACGAAACCGTTAGAAAAATAAAAAAGCGCGAGCCGATGCACTCTTTGGACGAGCGGGTGAAAATGGTTAACGCCCTAAAACCGGTGGACTTGGCAATTGCGGGCGGAGAAAACTGGCAGGACACTCTGAATCGCGTCTCTCCCGATATTGTAATTTTTGGCTACGATCAAAAAGAAAAAGAAATTCCCAGCACAAAAACTATCAAGCTTGATATTTTCTCATCTCATGAAAACTCCAAAACCGGCAAAGTGCGCGAAAAATTAGGGATTTAAAATGCCTCAAAAAATCACACTGGTTTGCATCGGAAAAACAAAGGAAAAATATCTTGCGGATGCAATAGCCGAATACGAAAAGCGCCTGCGCCCGTTTTGCAAATTGCAAATTTTCTACCTAAAAGACGAAGGCATAAAAAAAGAGGCGGAACATTTGCAAAAATTCATCGGTCCAAACACTTATCTTCTTGATGAAAAAGGCAAGGAATCCAATTCGCACGAATTTGCCTCTTTTCTAAAAAAACAGGAACAGGAATTAACATTCATAATCGGCAGTGCGCAAGGCATTCAAGACAACCTTAAGAAAAATGCAAAATTAATCTCGTTGTCAAAAATGACATTTACTCATGAAATGGCGCGCGTTTTTTTGCTTGAGCAAATTTATCGCTCATATATGATAAATACGAATAGAAATTATCACAAATAGGCTTCGCAACCTCTCTCTTTTTATTATTTGGCAGTTTACTGCTACAATATGGAAAGCAAGCAAACGGGTGAGCCGGAAACAGTAAAAAGCGCGTCGTCCGCCTCAACTTTGGAACAAACTCCTTCGCAAGCAAAAGACAAACAAGTCCAAAGCAAGAAGGAACCCGAAAGCTTCACACAATCTGCCGCTAAAAAGCAAAATGAGAATTTGATTCAACCCTCAAACAAAATTGAAATTGAAAAAAGGTCGGTCGCCTCAAGAGGCGTCCCATCAAAAGAAACAATGTTTTTGCCCGCGCACGATTCCCCACTTATTCGTTCATTTCAGGATTCAGGGGAAAATATCACAAGAAACACATGGGACTTGCACGAGGTAACAACCTTTATTTTCCCAAAGCAATATCAGGACAAATACCACTCAATCGCTTCAAGCTTTCTTGCTCTGCTCATGCTAAAAACAAAGGTGGAAGGGACCCAAATTTCCGAATTTATCAAAGAAAACGATATTTCAAAAGCAACTTTTTACAATCGTGTTCTCCCGCGCCTTCGCCGTGTCGGAATGATAAAAATTGAGCGGCAGACCATAGTTGCAAAAGAAAGCAAAAGAAAATTCCGCCCAATGACAATTCATCTTTCAAAAACATTCGGAAACTATCTGACAAAAATCGGAGACAGCTGGCTTGCATTGGTGGACGAGGCAAAAAGCAAGCACGACCAGCAGAAACGATTGGAAACTTTTGACGAGAAAAAATAGTTTATACTTCTCCAAACACGTCTTCGCCCGGATACACAACCAGCCCTTCATTTGAAATAATATCAAACGGACACACTTTTGAAGAATGGTTTGTCCCTCTCATCTTGAATATCTCAAGCGCGCGCATTCGCAAACTTCCCTTTCGCGGGTGATGCAGTGCAATCACCGCATCCGACAAATGTTCCATCCCAAATTCGGTTTTTACTCCCGCATTCTTTATTGACTCCGCGGAAAAAAGCGTGGTGCATCTCCATTTTTTTACCATATCAAAAAGGTTTAGTTGTGCCTCGCGCGCCTGATAAAGCGAGCCGAAGAAAACAACATATGATGAGAGTGAATCTATCGCAATTCTTTTTGCCCCGATTTCGGTAATCGTGTCCCATATAAGCCCGCCTCCCTCTTCAGCCAGCTTTTTCACTTCGTGGGGCTTGTAATTGATGACTGCCAATTTTCCCTCTTTTTCAAGCGATTTTAAATCCCAGCCAAACTTTGAGCAATGTCCCATAATGGATTCGCGGGATTCCTCAAGCGACAAAAATATGCTCGGCTCATCGTAAAATGCGGCGCCGGAATAAACAAATTGGCTTAGAAAAGTTGTTTTTCCGCTTCCAGCCCCGCCTATTACAAGAACGGTTGAGCGCCTCTCAAGCCCGCCCTCGCAAAGCTCATCAAGACCGGGCACTCCCGAGGGCACTCTGCTCTCATCCTGGGGCTCCCCAATTTGTTGTGTCTGCTCTTTTTGCGTTTGCTCTGCCGGCATACAATCTCAAATTCGGACAATCTTTAAAAATTGTCTTAAGCCACAAGAAGATATGTCTGGCTCTCAAACACAAATCGAAAACACGGATATTGATGCAAACGTCAATTCTCAGCAAAATTTAAGCATCGGTCAATCACAATCAAGCGGTGTCGCCTCATTGGATTTGCTTTTTGCAGGCAACATGCCCTCGCCCTCAAACATCGTATTGCTCGGTGCCCCTTTGTGCGGAAAAAAAATATTGAGCATGCAATACATTTACGAAGGACTGCGCTCCGAAATTCCCGGCATATTTGTGCTCACCGACTTTGGCTACACCGACTGGAAGGCGAAAATGCACGGGATGAAAATGGACATAACTCCATTTGAACAATCCGGGCTTTTGCACATCGTGGATGCATATTCAAAACAATACGAACCGTCTTTGCAAGATGCAGGTGCGGTTTCCTATATAGCAAACTTAAGTGCGCTCTCCTCTCTTTCAATAAAATTGGCCGAAATTCAGGACAAAATTGCCCAAACAGGCAGACCTCATCGGCTGGTATTTCATTCCGTTTCAACTCTTTTGCAGGAAATTCCCTCCAAAGCGTTTTACAAGTTTTTGCAATTTGAAGTCGGCAAATTCCGCTCAAAGGGCGCTTCTTCTTTTTTCTGCATGGAAAAAGGAATGCACTCAAGCGAGGATGAGGGAATGGTCGCCCATCTCATGGACGGCATTCTGGAATTTGAAAATTCAAAAATTCGGCTTCGTGGTTTTGGCTCCAAAGAGCAATGGCACGATTATTCCATTTCAGAAAACGGGATAGAAATAAAGTAATCCTAAATTTGCGCCCGCTTAGTATATCCTAAACTTCTGCCTGTTTAGTATATTCTGAATTTCTGACTTGCAAAAACAAATCCCCTGTTCTCAAGAATTTTCTCAAATGAAATATCTCCGGAAGGTGACACCTCAAAAAAGATGTCATAATTTTTTAGAAAAAGGCAGTATTTTAGCGAATTTTCCTGTTTTTCTATCACGACTTCTTTCCCTTTGACTGCATTGTATATCTCGTCAAGCATCTGCTTTCTTTTCTTTCCCCCAATCTCGTCTATCTTTGAAAGTTGCGCAGCAATGTGCATCGCCCAATGCATTGAAAAATTTGCGGGCTGTTCGCCCCAAAATGAAATCACTTTTGTATTTTCCAATTGCATTCCTGTATCGTGCGAGAGCTCGTATATTTTGGCAAGTGCTTTTTTTACTTCGTTCAAATCATATGTGCGTTCCGTCATATCTGATAAAAGCGCAATGGGAAATATAAGCCTCCTCCTGAAAAAAAACAAGAATCATAATTCTGTTTTGTCCAAACTTAAAAATAGCTTTAAAAAGATTAAAGCACCCACCATATTCATAAGAATAAAACAAAAGCTTAGCCTTCATGAAAGGCAGTTTGTGATTTTATGGATGGAGAGCATATAGACGCATCGTCCGAATCTTTTTTAAAAGAAGTAAATGCCGTCGCGCAGGCAGAAAAAAAGGCTTCAAAACTTGTTGAAGATGCGCACATAAACGCCTCAAAAATAATTGACAAGGCAAATTCAGAATCAGTAAGCATTCGTGCTCATGCTTCAAAGCAGGCAGTAAATGAGAAAAACAAAATAATTTCAAAAGCTCGCGAAGCAACGGACAAGCGCGTGAAACAAATTCTTGACGAAGCGCAGGTAAATGCGCAAAAGCTTTCTTCAAAGCGCCTGGCTCCTCAGGTTGCAAGAGAAATTGCGGATTCTATCTTAGAAGAATAAGGGAGGTTGAATAATGTTCAAGCCCGTGCCAATGAAAAAGGTCAGAATGATTGGACTACAGTCGGACCTACAGGCGGCGCTCTCTCTTTGGAGACGGCTTGGCGTTTTACAGCTTGAAATCACTCCTTATAAAAAACTCGGGCTCGCGGAAGGCAGACCTCTTGAAATATACGATGAAATTTCAGAACAGCTTGTAAAAATTCGGGCGATACTTGGCGTTCTAAAACCGGTGCCTCTAAATCCTGCGCCGCTTGATGCAAGTCCTCTGGAAATGGCAAAAACCATCACAATAAAAAATGAGCTTTTGCAAATCAGTCAAGAGAAAAAAACCCTTGCAAAAAAAATCACTCCTCTTTTAGAGCTCAAAAAATCAATAAAGCGAATTGAATCCATAAATTTGGACTTCTCCGCATTGCCTCCAGGGCTTGATTATATTCTTTTTAGCACGAATTCAAAATCCGTTGCTGAATTAAAAGCGCAGTGGCCAAAACATTCAGTTCATTCCCATTGGCTTAGCGTGCAAGACCCCCTCATTCAAAATAATACTCTCTGCCTTGTCGCGGTTCCATCAGGTCTTGACTGCTCAAAAGCTCTTGCAGGTGTGCAAGTTCTCTCCGTCCCGAAAACCGACGGCACACCAAAGCAGGCATTGCTAAAAATCGAGTCTGAGCTTGCGGACATTTCCGAGCAGACACGAAAGCTGGACTCAAGGCTCAAGGCTCTTTCAGAACAATTTTATCCGATTTGCATGCGAATTGAGGAAGCTCTCTCACTTGATGCGGATATGGCGCGCGAAGCTTCAAAGTTTGCAAACTCGCAGGAATGTTTCTATGCGCAAGGCTGGATAAAAGCGCACGATTTTGAGCGGCTCAAAGGCACAACTAAAAAATTCCTTGAAGGAAGAATTTCAATCGCGCAAGTGCCCGTTTCAGAACACCATTTCAAGGGATGTCCGACAGTTCTTGAAAATCCGTCTGCATGGGGGCCATTCCAATTTCTTTTACAATTTCTTTCAATTCCAAAAGCAACCGAGCTTGATCCGACATTTTTCATGATGTTCACAATTCCAATCGCATATGGCATGATTGTAGGCGATGCGGGTTATGCGCTCATCAGCATTTTGCTTGCGCTTCTAATCGGACGCGCAGTGCAAAAGGGCGGGCTCGTTTGGAATCTTTCGCGCATATGGCTAATCGGTGCAATCCCCTCATTCATATTCGGAGTAATTTACGATGAATATTTTGCATTCAGCCACAAGGCATTTTTGGGCGGTACATATTACACTCCTCTGGTGCACCGAGTCGGCGACATTCAAACATTGCTTTTACTCTCAATCGGAGTCGGCTGGCTCACAATCGCTCTGGGATATTTGCTTGGTGCAATAAATGTATGGAGCCATTCAAAAAAACACGCCGCCGCAAAACTTTCATGGATACTCGTGCAAATCGGCGGTACACTGGCGGTTGCAACATTTTTGCTAAACGCGATGCCATTGGATATCGGGCTTCTCGGCGTTGGCATTCTTGCGTTCGGCGTAATAGTTTTGCTCATGACTGAAGGCGTGCTCTCGCTTGTGGAAATTCCAGGTCTCGCCTCAAACATTATGTCGTACGCCCGTATTGCTGCAGTCGGAGTCGGTGGAGTTATTCTGGCAGAGGCGATAAACACGTTGATAATGCCAAACCCGGCGGCAATGGTTTCTTTTGAAGGCATGGTAATATTTCTCTTAACCGCGGCTGTATATTCACTAGCTCATGCTGCAAATGCATTTATCGCAATGTTTGAAGGATTCATACACGGCGCAAGGTTGTCGGTAATTGAATTCTTCTCCAAATTTTTCAGCGGAGGGGGAGTATTGTTTAATCCCTTCATGCTAAAAAGAAAATATACAATGGATGCAGAACTTAACGCTCATGCAAACAACGAGTTTGCTGATATTAACAAAGAGGTGTAAATATGGCAGTAGATCCAACAACTGTAACGAGTAGTGTATTTTTAGGCAAGGAAGCCGGCTTGGCAATGGCGGCAGGAATTGCAATGACGGGAAGCGCACTTGCAACCGCATGGGCACAGGCATCAATCGGCTCATCAATTATGGGCGTGGTTGCGGAAAAGCCGGAAGAGGCGATGAAACTTATCGTCTACATGGCATTGCCGGAACTTATCGTGCTCTTGGGATTCGTGGTAGCGTTTCTGATGCTCGGAAAGCTTGACACCGCGGCAGTACACTAAATAAGCCCATAAAAGGTTGAGACCATGGGCCTTGAAAATCTTGTCCACGAAATAGATCACGCCTCTAAAAACAGGGCATCTGCAATCATTGACGATGCACAAAAAGAGGCGGAACACATTGTTAGCTCTGCCTCGGACGCGGCAAAAAAATCAATCGAGTCTGCAAAAAAGCAGGCAACTGATTTCTCAAAGTCCGAGAGCGCGGAGAGGCTGGCTACAGCTCAGACAGAAGCTCAAAAAGCAATCTCCGATGCAAAAGATGAGGCGGTAAATCAATGTGTCGCGCGGGTTTGGGAGCATTATTCGGCCGCAAGAAAAAGGGCCGGATATGCAAAGAACATGCGTAGATGGGCGGACCTAGCACTGGAAGAGCTTTCATTGCCCGGTGCGGTTTTGCGTTGCGCGGCGGTGGATAAGCAAATTTTATCCTCCGCAGGTTTCAAGGTCTCAATCACACCTCTTGAATGTTCAGGTGGTGTGATTGCAGAAAGCAAAGACGGCAAGGTAATGGTGGATTGCACGCTAGAATCCCTTTTTGAGCAGAAAAAGGAAAGTCTTGCAAAAACAATTTACTCGAAGCTTTTTTCCAACATGGCCGACTATTCAATAGACCAGATGGTTGACTCAATAAACGAAGGCGCGGCTCATGTGAGAAAAAAGAAGGCAGGCAAAAAGAAAATGAGGTAATATGAATGATCTCATCGCCGTTCGCATCTATAAAGAATTTCCGACTCAAGTCCGTAGCGGGCTCCATTGCAAGCTATATCACTTTCAAGCCTCTGATTTATGGATATGCGAACGCGCGCGTGCATGGCATGTTTTCAAATATGTTGTCTGAACAACAAATACGTGAAATGGTGAATGCTCGTTCTGTCCAGCCTCTTTCGGAAATGCTTGAACGCACTCCGTACAAAAAAGACTTGGTGGAACTCTCATTGCGATTTAAGGACGAAGAATTAATCGGGCTTGCATTGGGGCAAAATTTCGCGTCCTTTGCAAACGAGCTTCTTTTAATCACCCCGAGTCAGGGATTACCTATAATAAACGCGCTTCTTTCTCGATGGGATGCGCACAATCTCAAAACAATAATTCTTGCAAGAAAACAGCACAAATCTTTTGATGCGATAAAGCCATACTTGATGATTGCTGGCAGTTTGGATAAGAACACACTCAAAGAGCTTCTTCTGGCTCCAAGCGCGGAAGAATTTTACTCAAAGCTCAGGCTCACTAATTTTGGCGCCGGGCTTATGTCTTCTTCCACAAGGCATCTGAATGGCTCAATAAAAAAAATGATTCTTTCAATGGGGCAGGATGACGCGTCGCTTGAACCTCTACTGGGAGTGCTTGACATTTACGCTTATCGCCTCATAGATGACGTTTCAAATATTGCAAATCAGGATTCGAGGCATCTGCGCCCCATGCTCGTACAATATTCCCTTGAGAAAAACCTTAGCACAACCCTGCGGCTTTTGCAGGAAGGGCACGAGCCTGAAAAACTTCATGATTTCATAGTTCCGGGCGGAGATCTCGAAGCATGGCAGTGGGTAAATCTCGCTCGATTGAAAGATCCGATGAAGATAATGTCTGCCCTCTCGCGCCGATTGCCTTTGCAAAATTCTATTAATGCGTATGCGAAAACAAAAAAGATTTCAACAATCGAGGTTGAGCTTTCCCGCGAGCTTGCAAAACGCAGGCTCAAGCGGTTCAGAAATGCTCAACTCTCATTGTCCGTAATCGTCGGTGCGCTCTTTCTTAAAGAGCAGGAAGTTTCCAACATACAAAAAATCGTGAGGGCAAAATCCTTGGGTCTCTCTCCGGACGAAATAAATCAGATGATGGTGCTGGTGAAATAATGCCGCATGATGTAAGCCAAATTGCAGTTCTGGGCGATTCCTCGCTTATCACAGGTTTCAAGCTTTCGGGAGTGCAAAAACTTTATCCCGCTTCCTCTTCTACGGAAGAAAACGAAAAATTGCTCTCGCAACTTATGGCAGATGATTCAATCGGTCTCATAATTGTCGGCGAAGAGCTCTTGGAAGGAATAGATTGGAGATTAAAAAGAAAAGTTGAAGATGCCGCAAAGCCCGTCGTTGTGTCCGTGCCCTCAAGGCAGGGTCCGATGGAACAGGGTGAGTCCCTTGCAAAACTGATTAAGCGGGCGCTCGGCTTTGACATAATGGGCAAGGAGAAAAAGAAATAGTAATAATTCATGTTTATTGAGGTGTGCTAAATGGGAAAGCTAACAAAAATTTCAGGCCCGGTCGTGGAAGCAGAAGACATGACCGGCGCTTCAATGTATGACGTCGTCAAAGTCGGGAACCTGAATCTTACCGGCGAAATCATCCGAATTATCGGAGATGTTGCAACAATTCAGGTGTACGAAGACACATCCGGTCTCAAGCCGGGCGAGCCAGTGTCAAGCACAGGTCAGCCTCTTTCAGTGGAGCTTGGTCCGGGGCTTCTCACATCAATTTACGACGGCATTCAACGCCCTTTGGAAGCAATCGCACAAGAGGCAAAAAGCCCGTACATCTCAAGAGGTATCAGTGTTCCCTCTCTTGACAGGCAAAAGAAATGGGAATTTGAGCCGACAATGAAAACCGGACAGCGCGTGAAAAAAGGAGATATCCTTGGCACCGTTCAGGAAACAGACCTCATATTGCACAAAATTCTCTCTCCGATTGATGGCACACTTTTATCAATTCGCAAGGGAAAATTCACAATTGAGGACGACGTCGCAACAATTGAATCCGGCTCAAAAAAAGTGCAGGTGCAAATGTTGGTAAAATGCAACGTGCGCCGCTCGCGCTCTGTGCAGGAAAAGCTTGACCCGACAATCCCGCTCATTACAGGTCAGCGTGTGGTTGACATGTTTTTCCCAATTGCAAAGGGAGGCACATGTGCAATTCCCGGACCTTTCGGCTCCGGAAAAACAGTAGCGCAACATCAGTTTGCAAAATGGTCCGACACTCAAATCGTGGTGTACATCGGATGCGGAGAGCGAGGAAATGAAATGACAGACGTGCTCACCGAATTCCCGCACCTGATTGACCCCAAAACCGGCAAGCCGCTCATGCAGCGAACAGTGCTTATTGCAAACACATCAAACATGCCTGTCGCCGCAAGAGAAGCCTCAATTTACACTGGCATTACAATTGCAGAATATTATCGGGACATGGGATACGACGTATCTCTCATGGCGGACTCCACTTCCAGATGGGCGGAAGCAATGCGTGAAATCGGCGGAAGATTGGAGGAAATGCCCGGAGAAGAAGGCTATCCCGCATATCTTGCGCGAAGGCTGGCGGAATTTTACGAGCGAGCTGGGCGAGTAAGATGTTTAGGCTCGGACGAGCGATACGGCTCCGTAACAATTATCGGCGCAGTATCTCCGCCCGGAGGAGATATCAACGAGCCCGTATCTCAAAACACATTGCGTGTCGCAAAAGTCTTTTTGGCCCTTGAGGCAACTCTTGCACAGAGGCGACACTTCCCAGCATTTCACTGGCTTCGTTCTTACTCACTTTACGAACACACACTTGACAACTGGTTTATGCAAAACATCTCCGCCGACTGGGTAAGCCTGCGAGGCGAAGCAATGGTTCTTTTGCAAAAGGAATCCGAATTGCAAGAGGTTGTCCAGCTCGTAGGTCCGGACGCATTGCCTGAAAAAGAGCAGGTGATTCTTCTGGTTGCAAAAATGCTAAGAGAGGACTTTTTGCAGCAAAACGCATACAGTGATGTTGACACTTTCGCATCATTGAGAAAGCAATATCACATGCTGCGAAACATTTTGCGCTTTAACAAACGCGCGCAAGCGGCAACCGATCTTGGTGTTCAGCTCAAAAAAATACTTTCAATGCAGATAAAAGAATCAATCGCAAGGATGAAAGAAACGCCCGAGGAAAAGCTGTCTGAAATAGAAGGGCTTTACTCAAAGATGGACGCGGAGTTTGACTCCCTTGACAAAAAATAGGTGGTGTTATGAAAGAATACAAAACAATTTCTAAAATCGCAGGGCCGCTTGTCTTTGTCTCGGACGTGAAGAACGTCGCGTACAACGAGCTTGTGCAAATTTCGCTTTCAAACGGGGAGCGCAGGTTCGGACAAGTCCTCGAGTCCTCAAAAGGTTTGGCGGTGGTCCAAATTTTCGGGCCAACCGCAGGAATCAACGTGTCGGATACAACCGCGAAATTTTTGGGCGAGACAATAAAACTTGGCGTCTCAACCGAAATGCTCGGGCGCGTATTTGACGGGATGGGCAGACCAAAAGACAAGGGTCCCAAAATAAATGCGGAGAAAAGAATTGACATAAACGGAGAGCCGCTAAATCCTTTCTCGCGCGATTTTCCAAAAGATTTCATTCAAACTGGCATGTCCACAATCGACGGGCTCAACACTCTTATCCGAGGTCAGAAGCTCCCGATTTTCTCAGGCTCCGGTTTGCCGCACAATGCGCTCGCAGTGCAAATCGCAAGGCAGGCAACCGTGGTGTCAAAGGAAAAAGAGCCTTTTGCCGTCGTATTTGCAGCCGTTGGAATTACTCATGAAGAAGCATCCTTCTTTATGCGCGACTTCAAAAAAACCGGTGCGCTTGAACGTGCAGTCCTGTTTTTGAATTTGGCAGATGATCCGTCGGTTGAGCGTATCATCACTCCGCGTCTTGCACTTACAACTGCAGAATATCTTGCATATGAAAAAGATATGCATGTGCTGGTCATCATTACTGATATGACAAACTATTGTGAAGCATTGCGTGAAATCGCCGCCGCACGAGAAGAAGTTCCGGGTCGCCGAGGCTATCCGGGCTACATGTACACAGACCTTTCATCAATTTACGAGCGAGCCGGACGCGTGAAAGGAAAGAAAGGAACTGTAACACAGCTTTCCATTCTCACAATGCCCGGCGATGACAAAACACATCCGATTCCGGACTTGACTGGGTACATTACGGAAGGACAAATCGTTCTTGGAAGAGATGTGCACCGAAAGGGTATCTATCCTCCGGTTGATGTTCTTCCATGTCTCTCCCGTCTAATGGGTCCAAACATCGGCGAGGGAAAAACCCGCGAAGACCACAAGGGGGTTGCAGACCAGCTTTATGCCGCATACGCAACCGGGCGCGATTTGCGCTCGCTCTCCGCCGTGGTCGGTGCCGAAGCTCTTTCAGAAACAGACCGCAAATATTTGGAATTCGCGGATTTGTTTGAAGACAAATTTATCAGGCAGGCAAGCGGCGAAAACCGTACCATTGCGCAAACCCTTGATTTGGGATGGAAACTTCTCTCAACATTGCCCGAGTCCGAGCTTACAAGAGTAAAGAAGGCTCACGTTGAGAAATATGCGCGGGCTTTCATAGATGAGCAAAAGCAAAAGGACGCTCAAAAAGCCGCCGCAGAAAATTCCAAACTCGGAATGCTTGAGCCGGTCGAGGCAAAAAACCTTGAACAAGATGTCGATGCGGGCGAAGAAACCACCCCTCAATAAAAAATGAAATAAGGTAAGGCGCATGTCAGAAAACCCGAACCCGACTCGAATGGAGCTGCTTAAGGCTCGTGCACGTATCCAGCTTGCGAAGAAAGGGCACAAATTGCTAAAACAAAAGCGAGATGTGCTCATTATGGAATTTTTCAAAATTCTTTCGCAGGCAAAGGATTTGCGCACAGAGTTAAATGAAGAAATGGCAAAAGCCTACAAGGCAATTGCCATCGCGCAAAGCTATCACGGGGTTGCCGAAGTGGAAAATATTTCCATGTCTGTTTCTGCCGCACCCGGACTTGAGATTGACGTGAAAAACGTCATGGGTCTGAAAATTTCGCACATAAAAACCGAGGGCGTGCAGGCAAAGCCCCTTCTGAAAAGAGGCTATTCGGTCATCGGCTCATCCGCTCTGATTGATGACGCATCCGTGCAATTTTCAAAAGCTCTTTCGCTCGTTATAAGATTGGCGGAGACAGAAAATGCCATTCGCAAACTCATTCGCGAAATAGAAAAAACAAAGCGCAGGGTAAATGCGCTTGAGTTTGTTCTTTTGCCCCGGCTTAGCGAGCAGGCAAAAGGAATCCAATTCCAGCTTGAGGAAATGGAGCGGGACTCTTTTGTAATGCTCAAAACAATCAAGCGCAAGCTCAGCAAAAAAGCGGATATGGCGGCGCTAAATAGAAAATAAAAAACAGCCGCAAAAACGCTCGCCGGAAAAAATCAAATCTTTGGAACAAGCGCGGGTTTGTCCCCCGCAACAATTATTTTTTTGTTTAAGTTATTATCTGGGTTTCTCTTCACTTTTTCTTTCTCTCTTTAGCATTTATATTCTTTAGATGCTTCATTCTAGCTGTTGATTTCATGGGCAAAAACATTCCGATAGAAAAATCCAAAAAGAAAAAAGAATTCAAATATTATCCAAATGATTTTGCAAAATTGCCCGTGCAAGTACTTCACATCGATTTGGAATTTGACATTTACGAAAAACATGCAGAAGTCTGTTCTTCAATGCGCATGAGCGCACTGCAGGATTTAAGCGGCATATCTCTTGATGCAAACAATCTGCAAATAAATGAAATTTCATGCAACAAATCTAAAATCGATTACAAATACGAAAAGAAAAAAAACAAGCTTGATATCACATTCTCGTCCAAAATAAAAAGAGGGGAAGAATTTATCCTGACTTCAAAAACAACCTGTCATCCAACCAACAACATATTGGAAGGTCTCTACTTTGACTGGACTCCAAAGGGCGCACCGCAGACAATAATCTCGCAATGCCAGCAATGGGGATTTCAGCGAATAACTCCCTGCTTTGATGATATGTGTGCAAAGTGCACATACACAACAAAAATAACTGCCGACTCAAGATACACTCACATAATATCTAATGGGGATGTAAAAGAAAAGAGAAAAACAGTCTCACCCGGGCGCGACCAAATTATTTTTGACAATTCAAAAACCCCGATGGCCCCGTATCTTTTCTTTTTAGGAGTCGGCACTTATGAGCAGAACGAGCTTGAGTTTGAATATCCGGACGGTTCAAAATTTCTTTTGCACCTTTTAGTTCCTCCCAACTCGGACAAGCAGGCGGCAAAAAATGCACTCAAAATATTATATGACGGCATTCTTTGGATTCACATTTTCAGCGGTGCAAATTGCACACAAAATACACCAGAGAGAAAAAAACTTTACTCTCTCTGCCTTCAGTTGGCGGAAAAGAAAGAAACAGAAAAAACACTGGCAAAAACCACTGATTTATCCTCTATTAGAAAAGAAATTTCCCTACTTGCAAAATCCCTCCCTCTCGGCTACAAATACACTGGGCAAATCTACCGCGAAATCGGAATGCAAAATTCAAACTTTGGTGGAATGGAAAACGTAGGCAACACGACCGTTGTCACAAACCGCATAATGCCATTTGCAAAAATGCCCGATTCGGTTTTTGAATACCTAATCGGAGTAAAAGCGCACGAATTTTATCACAACATAAACGGCTCCGAAGTAACCGGAAAAAGCCCGTTTGAGCTCTGGCTAAACGAAGCGGTCACCTGTCACATAGAGCAAAAATATTTGCAATTTGTCGCAGGAGAGCAATACTCCCGTTTAGGTGATGTAATGCGCATAATCCATCCGGACGGCGGCACGCTTGATTTTGACACCGGCGCAATGACGATGCCAATAATTCCGGACGGCTTCAACTATCCGGACGATTTAATCTCCGATGTCACTTATTCAAAGGCTCCCGAATTCGTGCGCATGGTTGAGCAAATAATGGGCGGGGAAAAATTCTGCAAGGCCCTTGCACTCTACTACTCACGCTTCAGGCATTCAAATGCTTCAAGCAAAGACTGGATTGATGCAATGACTGAATCCTCCGGCATAGACTTTAACCAAATGGCAAACTCATGGCTAAAGCAAACAGGTTATCCAATCGTTAAGGTGGAAAAATCCTTTTCAAAAAACAAACTAATACTAACTCTTACCCAATCCGGTTTTTTCAAAAATTCACATTGGCAATTTCCATTCTCCGCAACCCTTGTTGATGAAAAAGGCAACGATATTGCCCATCAGCAAATATGGATGAAAAATGTGCAAGAAAAAATAATATTTGAAAACCTGCCAACGCATCCGGCATTTATTTCCTTCTGCCGCGGCTATTGCTTTTATGGCAAAGTTGAATATGAGCAAACCCAAGACGAGTTGTATTTGCAGCTTTTGAAAGATTCGGATGCAATAAACCGCTACATGGCATTTTGCAAATTGGCGGATATACAAAAGATGAGATTGTTAAAAACCCCCAAATCCGAATTTGATTCCCGATTCATTGAAACTTTCTTCTCTCTTCTTTCGGATGAAAAACTTTGCGGGCAAATGGGCACAGCCCTTTTAGCCATTCCCTCATCCGTGGAAGACAAATACAAAAAGCACTGTTATCAAGAGCTCTACGAATTGCGCCAAAAACTAAGGCTGGCAATTGCAAAAAAATACAAAAAAGAGCTTTTACAAATTTACAACACCTATTGTAAAAAATCAATTTCCGCCCCCTTTGTGCAAAAAAAGCTTTACGAAATAAAAATGCGCGAGGTGAAAAACTCCGCTCTTTCTATGCTCGCATCCCTTGATACGCCCGACATTCACAAGCTCATTTTGGCACAGTTTGAAAAGCCGCAGGCCGCATCGGACAAATATTGTGCATTCGCACTAATCCTTGATTCCTCAATAAAAACAAAAATGGAAATAGTGCAAAAATACGAGGAAGAATCCTCAAAAGACTTGGTGGAATGGGAAGTATTTCTTTCCCGCATAGGCTCAAACGATTCGGACGATGCGATTGAGCTGATGAAAAAAATAGAAAAATCCAAATATTTCAAAATAGACCAGTCCAACGACCAGCGAATGCTGATTCGTTTTGCTTACAACAAGCGCATCTCAATGCAAACAGAAAAAGGAAGAGAGTATCTGATGCAAATAATACTCACTCTCGCAAAAATAAACGAATACAGCACAAGCCATGTGCTTTCAATCTTTTCAAAAATAAACGACTTTGAGCCAAAATATCACGAGCCGCTAATTTCAATGCTCATCAAGCTTCTTGATGCGGTTCCATCCGAAAACGCAGTGGTGCACAACACCATAAAGCGGCTCATAAAAGGCGCGCCCGATGCAGTTAAAACTTATGAGAAAAAGAACGGGAAACTAAATGAAAAATATTTGTAAATGCTTTAAACTATTGCTCGCATAGCTTTTGCATGGACAAAACATTATTCTCATATGTAAAATTGGCGTCATTTTTACTCCTGGTTTTTTGCTCGTTTTCATTTTCAAAAGATTACTCGATAGAGCGGGCTGATATCACCTATCAACTCTTTGAAAACGGCTCCGTCTTTGTAAGAGAAAATATCACCTACTCTCTTGACGGCTCTTTCAGCGAGCTTTATTTGCAAAAGCCGACCGATTTGAAAATATCAAATGCAAAAGGATATTGCCAGCAAAAGCAGTGTTCCTTTTATGAGCAAAACAACGAAGGCTGGCACGAGCTTGTGCTAAAATCGGATTACTCCTCACAAAAAGTGAATGCAATATTTGAATACTATGTAAATGAGCAAATACTTGAACAAAAGGATTGTGCCCAATTCTTTTACAAACTCTGGCCGGACCAGTGGAAAAAAAGTGTCGGCGAGCTGAATATCAAAGTTCTTTTGCCAATGAACGGAGAAGACTACGAATTTTTTCTGCACCCTCCAAATGCAAATTATGAGGTAATCGGAGAGCCAAACAATGAAATATTCATTCATGCTGTCAATTATCCCGCAAGAACTTATCTTGAAATGAACCTTCTTTTATCAAAAGGGCAATTCTCAAATCTTTATCCGGCAAAAAATTACCTGACTAAAGAGGAAATAATTTCAGGAGAGAAAAACTATATTCAAAAAGAAAAATCAAATCAGTCATTATTGCAAATTCTTGCATTTCTCCCCCTTTTCATCCTGTGTTCAAGTTTCATCATCTTATACTTTTTGTACGGTCGCGAAAAACCGCTCTCTTCACTCTCATATAATGCGATTTACGAGCGCGAACCTCCAAAGAACACAACTCCCGCAGTAGCCGGGTATATTGTATCAAAAACGCAATCCCCCGCACTCATTTCTGCAGAGCTTATGATGCTCTGGCATCTGGGATTTTTGGAAATAGAGCAAAAGCGCACAACAAACAAAGTCCTTTTCTTTGATTTCTCAAGCGAGCAGTCATTCATAAAAATAAATAATTCAAAAAGCGATTCCTCCCTTGCTCCGCATCAAAAATCCATTTTAGATGTTCTCAAAAAAATAGAGCTCTATGCAAAAGAGCGCAAAAAAATGCAGGACGGTGCATTTTCCACCTCTCTCTTCAGAGATTTTTTCCAAACCCGCTCTCCACTATTTTATTCCAACTTTTTTGAGATCATTCAAAAGAAATTCAATCTGTATCTTAACAACAAGGCAAACAACATTTTTCTTGCCGTTCTAATATTGGATTTTATTCTAAGTATCGCAATATCCGTATTTGCCTCATCCAGCGCCCCCTCAAACTCGGCGCCATTTGCTTTCATACTGTCATTGCTCATCTTAGGATTTTCTTTTGTCATCCCTGCCGCGTTCCCCCAAATACTCGGCAAATGGACTGATGAAGGACGCGTATTGGAACAGCAATGTATCAATTTCAAAAAATATCTAAGCGACTTTGGCTCTTTCAAGCAAAAAGAAGCATTGCAAATAAAACTCTGGGAAGAATATCTAATTTACGCAACCGCATTTGGAATCGCAGACAAGGTTTTGCGCCAGCTTAAGCAAGCCGTTCCTCCGGCCGAATATTCAAAATCCCCGATGATTGCAAACTACGCATTAATCTCGGCTTCAATGGCATCCGCATCTTCATCAATGTCTCTTGCATCCTCCGGCTCCTCTTCCGGCGGGTTTGGCGGCGGGGGCGGCGGTGGAGGCGGAGGCGGGGGCGCAAGATAATTGCGCTTTTTCTTCTTTTAGGCAGGTTTATATTCTTGTATAGTTTTCTTTTTCCATGATTCTTTTCAGCCTCACAAGAAGCCTTTTCGGGGCAAAAAAAGCCTACGAAACAAAAGATGGCTCTGCTTCAAAAAAGGCGCACGATGGTTTAAGTGCCCCAGAAAAGCACAAATTCGGCGGCGAATACCTAAAGTCGGCGGTTTATGGCGGGCTTGATGGCACAATAACCACTTTCGCAGTTGTTGCCGGGGTAACCGGTGCCGCACTCTCACCCGGAATAGTGCTCATAATGGGATTTGCCAATCTCATAGGCGATGGAATTTCAATGGCTGTGGGCGACTATCTCTCAACAAAAGCGGAAAACGATTATTACGATTCCGAGCGGGCACGTGAAAAATGGGAAGCCGACAATTACCCTGATGGCGAGAAGCGTGAAATGGTAGAAATTTACGAGCAAAAAGGCATTCCAAAAAAGGATGCAAGTAGCATAATGCAAATTCTCTCACGCCACAAAGAGGCATGGGTTGATGTCATGATGGCGGAAGAGCTTGAGCTCATAAAAAACAACGGCTCTCCCGCAAAAAACGCGGCAGTCACGTTTATTTCGTTCTCAATATTTGGGTTTATTCCGCTCGCCACTTATGTGCTTGCCATTTTTTTCCCGCAAATACATTCCAATTCATTTGCAATTGCATGCACTCTTACTGCCTGTACTCTTTTCTTGCTCGGAGCCCTCAAATCAAGGCTAACAGAACAAAATTGGTTAATCTCGGGCTCGCAAATGTTGGCGGTCGGCTCATTGGCGGCAGGTGCCGCATATATTGTAGGCGTATTTCTTTCAGGACTTGCTTAAGGTGTTAATATGGACGAAAACGCACTTCCAAATTTGTGCCCGTTTTGCGGCGGGGTAAAACCGGACAAAAATTACAAAACTCCGGTTTGCCCCTGCATCTGCTCTTCATGCGAAGAAATAGATTGATTTTTTCCCGCCCGAAAAAATTTTGAACCCGCAAAATTTTCCACCGGAAAAAAAATTCAAACCCGCAAATAGAAAAAGAAAGTAAATAGAAAGAAAAAAGAAAGTAAATAGAAAATTACATCTCAAAAGAAACTTCTTTAGCCCCGACCGGAATCGAAAGGCCTTTTTCTTTCTCTTTTCTAAAGAGAAAGAAAAACCCCTGGGAAAAAGAAAGAGAAAACTATTCCAAAATTTTTATTCCAAATTCAGGAAAATACTTTTAGCCCCGACCGGAATCGAACCGGTGTTTCCAGGTTTCATCAAGCTATTTTTCTCTCTAAGAAAGAAAAATTAGCTCCTCAAAGCCTGGCGTCCTTGCCGCTAGACCACGGGGCTGTTTGAAAAGAGGTTTGTTTTCAAAACTTTATATTTAGTACTGTCTTGCCACATAAGCAAAGCAGCCTGCCTTCTCGCCGCAAACAATGCATTTTTCTCCAGATGGCGCACTCTCATGCGGATATTTTATGCCGCGAACATCTCCTGCAAATTTCTCTTTTATATCATCCGCGCATTTTTTGGATGATTTTTCCATTGAGCAGAACGGAACGCGAACGAGTCCGCCAATTTTTAATTTCTCCTCAAGAGCATCAATTGTTTTTGCCTCATGCAAAGATTTTGAAAACACCAAATCCGCGCGCCCTTTAATCCTTGAATTCAGCCTCTTTCCCTCATCCTTAATCGCTTTTGAGAGCTCATCCATCCCGACAAGTTTTTTATCCTCTTTTTTGCCGTCGCGTGCAATCATGGTGGCTTTTGCCTGTTCCATTTCCCGCCCGCCAATTTCAATCCTGATAGGAATTCCCTTAAGCTCCCAATAATTATACTTGAAGCCCGGCGTATTTTGGCTCACGTCAATCTTCACTCTAATACCTGCGTCGCGCAAAATGCTTTCAATCTTTTTGCCATACTCATTGATTTCCGACCCGTCTGTTCCTTTTGCAGGTATGGGTACAATTACTGCCTGCACGGGCGCAAAATCATAAGGCATCACAATTCCCCTGTCATCTCCATGCACGCAAAAGAGCGCGCCGTAAATTCGTGAAATAGCCGGACCATAGCATGTCTGCCATACAAATTCTTTCTGCTCTTTCTCATTTTGAAATGAAACATCAAACGCTTTTGAGAAATTCTGCCCCAACAAATGTGTTGAAGGCAATTGCAGTACTTTTCCATCGGGCATCAGCGTGTCCGCCGCAAAAGTGTGCACCGCGCCGGGGAATTTGTCCCATTCCGGTCGCTGGAAAAATATGAATGGAATTCCAAGTTGTGCATGAAGCACTTCCTCCGTCATCTTCATATCTTCATCCACTTGCGCCCGAGCCTCTTTTTCGGTTGCAAACGCATCGTGTGCTTCAATCCAGTGAAATTCCCTTGAGCGGAAAAACGGCTTTGTGGCCTTAGTCTCGTATCTCCACACTTGTGCCGAGTGATAAATTTTAAGCGGCAAATCAACCGCGCCCCTAATCCACAACGAATACATCTGATACATAGCGGTCTCGGAAGTCGGCCTCATTGCGAGCCGCTCCTCAAGAGCATTCTCGCCCGCCTTCTCCACCCAAAACACCTGCGGTGCAAACCCCTCTACGTGCTCTCCCTCAATTTTGAAATTTCTTTCAGGAATAAGTGCCGGAAACAATGCGGGCTCGTGTCCGTATTTTTCAAGCTCTTTCTCATAAGCCGCATACATGAGTTTCATTGTCTTTACGGACCAGGGGCGAAATACCACAAACCCCTTTACATTATATCTCAAATCGCAAAGCTCGGCCTCGGAAATGACTGTATTGAACCAGTTGGAAAAGTCCTTTTCTTTTGAAATGTTCATGTTATTTTCATGGTAAGTCAATTATTTAAATCTCCCCCGCCTGCTACTTTCAATTTCGGGGTGCAATCATGTCTTATGGCGGCTATTCAGATTATGTAAACGAGAGCTTCAGACCGGACAAAGAATCCAATCTAATCGCCACTTTCAAAATCTTGCCTGCAAAAGGAATTTCTCTTTCTCAAGCCGCGCAGGCAACTGCGGCAGAAAGCTCAATCGGCACATGGACCAAGCTTTCCACAATGCGCACACATGTCCTCAAAAAATTGCAGGCAAAAGCATTTCATCTCAATAGAAAATCAAGAGAGGTAAAAATTGCCTATCCAATAGATTTATTTGAGCCGGAAAATATCCCCCAAATTCTTTCAGACATAGCCGGAAACATTTACGGAATGAAAGAAATAGACGCCCTAAGATTGGAGGATTTTTTCATTCCAAACAAATACATAAACACTTTTGCCGGTCCAAAATACGGAGTTGAAGGCGTAAGAAAAATAGTCGGCACATCTAAATCCCGCCGCCCGCACATCGGCACAATCGTCAAGCCAAAAGTCGGGCTCACACCTTCCGAGGGCGCAAAAGTTGCCCATGACTCTTGGGCTGGCGGACTGGATTTGGTAAAAGACGATGAAAATCTCACATCTCATCCTTTCTCAAAATTTGAAACCCGTCTTGCTAAAATGCTTGAGGCAAAAGACAAAGCCCAACAGGAAACCGGTGAAAAGAAAATCTATTGTCCGAACATAACTGCTCCCGCGCACACAATGCTCAAGCGTGCGGAATTAGCCCAATCAATGGGCTCAAATTGCGTAATGATCGATATTCTCACTGCTGGCTACTCGTCCGTTCAATTCATCCGCCACCAAAATTTCAAAATGCTAATTCACGCGCACCGTGCAATGCACGCCGCAATCTCAAGAAACAAAGAGCATGGTTGTTCAATGCTCGTGTTGGCAAAGCTTGCCCGCCTTGCAGGAGTTGACCAATTGCACATCGGCGCCGTCTTTGGAAAAATGGAGGGTTCTCAGGCGGAAGTTTTGCAAATACACAATTCAATAAATGAAAAATATGGCAGATTAAATCCGGTTTTCTCTGTCGCATCCGGCGGTCTTTCCCCGCTTGAAATTCCAAATGTGATAAACGCATTTGGCAACGACGTAATAATTCAGGCGGGTGGCGGGGTGCACGGGCATCCGAATGGCACTTACGCGGGCGCGAAAGCATTTGTACAAGCCGAGCAGGCTGCACTCAAAAATATCCCTCTAAGCACATATGCAAAAACGCATTCCGAGCTTGCGGCGGCAATAGAAAAATGGGGCAAAAAATAATTGTTTTTTAGCGATGTGTAAATTTTCAAATTTGCCCTTTTTCCGCTTTTTCTGTTTGTTGATGGCAATAGACATTTGTGTAATCTTTATAAACTTCAAGATAGCTAACTAATTCATACAAACTAGGTTCAAAGGTGAATAATTTGGGTAAAAATATCTTTTTGGTATTCTCTCTATTTCTGCTTGCATTTGGCTTTGCCAGCGCATGCACAACCGGGGAAACACGCTGTGTAAGCGATTGGCAGCAGGAAGTCTGCACAAATAGCCAGTGGGAAGGGCAATTAGTGGACTGTCCTCTTGGCTGTGATTATGCGACCAACGCCTGTTTTGGCAGTGGCAACGGAGATCTTTGTCCTACTCTGGGTGCAATTCAATGCGACCCAAATGTGGATGATCAGCTTCAGATTTGCAAAGACATAAACGGAAGAAATGAATGGGCTTTCTATGGCTCATGCGGCGGTTACAAATGCGACAAAACCCAAAACCAATGCTTTGTCTGCGACTCAAATTCAAAGCCATACTGCAACAAAGATTTGAAATCCTCAAACACATGTAATGCAGGATACTGGAAAAACACCGCATGCGCCTCTGGCTATGTATGTAATGTATCCAGTGGAGTATGCGAGCAGAGCGGAGTTGTAGTTCCTTTCCCCTGCGCAACCGGCGCAACCCGTTGCAGTTCTGCAAACTCGGTAGAGAGATGCAGTTCAAGCGGGCTGTGGGTGCCATATGCATCCTGCTTCATCGGATGCTACGCGCCAAATGAATTTGACGCATATTGCAAAGACTGCACAACTCCAAGTGAAAGCACCTGTTTTAGCACGGCTGCATATCATGTCTGCAACAGCGGATACAAATACGATTCACCAGTCTTTTGCGCGGCAAACCAAGTCTGCTCAAACGGCGCTTGTGTTTCTTCACAAACCGGCTGTAATCTCGGAGAACAATACTGCCTTGGCAGTAAAGCGGACGAAATTTGGACCTGCGTCGCAAACAACGACAACCCGAATCAATACAATTACAGTTCAACATGCCCGACCAACACGGTATGCACTGTAGAAAACAAGCAGGCATATTGCCGCTCAACAAACAATAACAACGGCGGTGGCGGTGGCTCATCAGGCGGCTCCTCATACTACGGAACAAGCTCCGGCGGTGGAGAAGTCTTTAGATGCTCAACATTTAGCGACTGGCAAATTGATGTCTCTGCTTCATACAACGAAACCAATACGGATGGCAAAGTTCGCACATGCACAAACACCACTCTCAAGAAATGGTGTGTGAAGTCCGACGGCAAGCTTGACTCAAAAGACTTTAGAACAAACAGCACTTCCACCTGCTCCGAATGGTCGGATGCATGCACTTACGAATATCAAAAGACCGAGAAATACGAGGACACACTTGCGGGTCAGTGCAGAAATTGCACAAAAGATATTTTTGTCTACACCTGCAAGCCTTCAGGAAAAATATATTCCGACAATTTGAAGGAATCCGTTTCCTGCTCCGGCTTTAATGAGTGCACTACTGCGTTCGCCGCACAAGACACCTCCAAATCCGACGGTTCGTTCTGGCAGGATTATGGCATTTTGATAGGATTTATTCTCCTGTTAATTATCGCCATAATCGCATTCTTCGCATGGAGAATGGCAGGCTCGGACGGAGAGGAGAATGAAGGCAATGCAAATGAAGGAAATGCGCAAGTTTAATCGCGCATCCTTTTTTCTTTTTCTTTTTAATTAAAATCAAACTAATTTTTCATCAACTCCCGTCTTAAAGCTTATATACTATCCCTTCATATCTTATTCAAATTGCCATTGGGGTGGTATGTTGTCAAACTCTAAATTTGTTTTATTGTCAGCTATGTTTTTGCTTTTTTTTGCAGGTGTATTATATTCTGAAAGTTGCGCTTTGCTCCCAAGCGGGTCTTTGCGTTGCAACCCGTCAATACCATATCAAGTGGACAAATGCACTTTAGGGGAATGGACACCTTTGCAATCCTGTGTCTATGGTTGCTCAAACGGAGTATGTGGTGAATGTGCCAACGACTTGAAAAGATGCAACGATGCAAAACCCTACCAAGTGGATTTGTGTGTGAGCAATAAATGGACACCATTGCAATCCTGTGCCTATGGATGCTCAAACGGCGCATGTGTCGAATGTACCAACAATGAGAAAAGATGCAATGATGCAAAACCCTACCAAGTGGACATATGTACGGCTGGCGTATGGGAACCTTTCCAATCCTGTGCAAACGGATGCTCAAATGGCGAATGCATCCCAAACACTGTTCTGTGTACAAACAATGAAAAAAGATGCAACGACGTAAAACCCTACCAAGTGGATATATGTACAATGGGCGTATGGGAACCTTTCCAATCCTGTGTATATGGTTGCTCAAACGGTGAATGCGCTGTTTCTTCAAATTCATGCTCAAATGTAAACGATTTGCGTTGCAACCCAACAAACACAAACCAAGTTGACACCTGCACCCGCGACCCGGCAGACCCAATGGGCACAAAACTTATTTGGACAAAACTAAAAGACTGCCCATCTGACAATGTATGTTCTGCAGGAACCTGTGTTTCGCAAAACTATGGCTCGTGCTCCAAATTAAACGCCCTTAGATGCAGTTCATCCATTTCAGGACAAATAGATATTTGCACCCGCGATCCGGCGGATCCGATGGGTAAGCTCGTATGGATGAGACATGATAATTGCGGCACGGGTTTTGATTGCAAACAAAATAACGACGTCGTAACTTGTGTTGCGTCCGGTTCCGGCAACAGTGGCGGCTCATCAGGCGGCTCCGGCAGTGGGCTCACAAGCTCCGGCGGCGGAGAAGTGCCAAGATGTACAAGCTGGAGTGAATGGTATGTAAATGCAACAAACGAAAAAACCGAAGCTTCGGGAGGGAAAACCCGCGTTTGCATTAACACAACATACACCAAATGGTGCATAAAATCAAGCGGACAATTTGATACCACTCGCTCTGAAAAGAAATACGACTACAAATGCGCCGCATGGAACGAGCAATGCGACTATGCATACGAAAAGACCGAGTCTTACAGCCAAAATAGCGGAGGGCAATGCCGCACATGCAAAAAAGAAATTTTTGTGTATGTATGCAAGCCTTCAGGAACCAAAGACTACAGCCTCACAAAGGAGTCGCTAAACTGCGGAGCATATCGCGAATGCACTGCTTCGGAGATTTCAAACCTTAGCGGCACTCAAACAAAACCCACCGCTCAAAAGTCCGAACTTGACACCCTAGTGGAGCAGTACGGATTAGTGCTCGGCTTATTGCTTGCGGCACTTATCGTCATTGTGCTCATCACCGGGTGGAAAATGTTTAAGGCAAAAGAGGAGTAGGTGATTAATATGAAAGCTTTCTTTGTTCTTGCCATTTTTATGGCATTATTTTTTTCTTTCGGCTGTACTTCAAGCAAGTCGGTAGAGCCTGTTTATGTTCCGGCAAACAATTCTCAGGCACAAACAACAACTCCTGCACAAACAACTCCCGCGCCAAATTCAACGCCGACAACTCCTACTCCCGCAACAACTCCTATCCCGACAATTTCCGAGCCGGAGCCAACGGTTCCTGTGCAAGAGCCCGCTCCAGTGCAACAAACAGCAAATAATTCTGTTGAGCAAAATGTCAATCCCGCAAATACCGGCGCAAGCGCCCTTTCTTCATGTGCAGGCATGACTGCCACCGATCAGGCAGAATGTGTCTTCAAGCTTGCCGAAAGCCAAAAAGATGTCAGTTTGTGCATCTATATACAGGACAAGGATTGGAGGCATTCGTGCATAACAAGATGGTGCCTTTCAGGCAGTCGGGATTTTTCCCAATGTGAAAAGCTTTCAGACTATGATGATAGGCTTGGCTGTTTCAACAAATGCAATCCGAATCCAAACACGTAGATTTCTTTTTTATTTTTTTATTATTTTTATCCTTACTATCTTATTTTTCAAATTTTAAAAATAAGTTTTCTTCTCAAAATCAGTTTTTTTTGCAAAAGCCGCTTTTGTTTTTTTGGGTTTGGGCCCGCTGAGATTTGAACTCAGGACCTTTCGATTATCAGTCGAACGCTCCAACCAGACTAAGCTACGGGCCCAAAAATTGTAGATATAAAGATGGTTTTATATATTTAAAAACCTCGCCTTAAAAGTTTCTATCTCATGTATATACCAATGAAAAGCCTGAAATTGATAATTTTAATCTTTCTTATATCTTTTGGCTGCACCTCTCTGCCAAAAGAGGTAGGCAAAAGCGCAACAATAACCTTTTTTGGCTCAAACGCATCCATAAGTGCCGAAGTGGCGGACACTTCTTTTTCCCGCCAGCTTGGATTAATGTATCGCGATTCTCTGGGCAACGATTCAGGAATGCTCTTTATTTTCAATGAAAAAAAGCCGCTTTCCTTTTGGATGGCAAACACCCGCGTCCCGCTGGACATAATCTTTCTTGATGAGAACAAAACAATTGTTGATATACAAAAAATGCCTCTTTGCAAATTGCAAAGCCAGTCTGATTGCCCCTCGTACATTTCAGGCAAGCCTGCCATTTATGCAATAGAAGTAAATCAAAACTACACTGATTTGCATAAGATAAAAATCGGCTCAAAAGCAAGTTGGCAAATAAATTAGCAGTCAATTTTATGCATTAGCAACCAATTTCTACTTTAGCATCACGCTTGCAAGCATCGGAAAAACAATAGTCGCATCACATTGCACATGCACCGTTTTTGCGCCCGTTTTTATTTTTCCCCAGCTTTTTGCTTCATCAGTCCTTGCGCCCGAAAGCGAGCCGTCATACTGCGTTGCGGTGCTCACATAAATCGCATAATCAAATCCTTCGCGCAAAAGGTTTGCGCCGATTATATGGTGTTTTGCCACTCCGCCGCCCAAAATAATTCCGGCAGTCTTTTCCGCGTCCAGCACCATCTGCCCCAAAGGTTTCAAATCCCCGGACACATCAATTCCAAATCGCGGATTTTTCTGCTTGTAAAAATAAAGTTGCAACCCAAATGCCCCGTCCGTCGGCGCCGGGCAAAATATCGGGATATTATTTTTTGCGCACCAATACACAATGGACTTTTCATCCTTTATCTCAAGCCCCAAATCATGTATTATCTCATTGGGCGCAAGCATCCTTCCCTTTTCCTTTTGCTTCTCAAATTCTTTTTCAAAAAAAGGCATAAGCAATTTTTCCAATTTTATATAGCTTGCATTATTGATGATAATATTTCCAACGCGGTTCTTTCCCAACTTGTGCAATCTAATGTCGTCCTCTTCAAAAGAGGCAATTTCAAATGATGAAAACGATTTCATCACGTCTTCCTCAACCGAGCCAATCGCGGTTATAATCGCATCCACTTTTTTCTCCTTGCAAAGCTGGGCAAAAATTTCTCTCATCCCACAGCTCACCATGTTTGTTGTAAATGCCAAAAACACTTTCGCATCGCTCTTGTTAATCTCCTTCAAAAGCAATGCCGCCTTTCCAACTTCGGTTGCCTGCAAGCCCGCATTTTCCATCTGCTCAAGCAGTTGTGAAACCTTCATGTCCGGCTTAATGCAAAATCCTTCAACTTTTTTCGCGCTCATAATTAATCACTAAAAAACAAGATTTAAATAGACTCGTGCGAGCCAAATTTCATCCGACCGATTTTTACTGCCTTCAGACATTGCCAAAATCCTTATGCCCTGCCTGCGCGCGGCAGGGAAACGGATATCTCATCGCCGCCGACCGATAGCTTTTGCCTCATGTTTTTGGACTCAATATATTGTCTTTGAAGGCTCTCAAACTCTTCCGATTCTTGCGGGTTCATCGGGTCTGCCTGGCTTTTGGTAATGAGAACTTGTATTCTTCTGGATACTTGCCCCAACTTTTTTTCGTTTTCTTCCCACCCGGGCTCGTCTTCTTTTTTTATCCAAAAGCTTTTGGGGGTGTTTCCGGCACCCATAATTTTCTTCTCAATCTGATTATCCCATCCTAAAACGTCTGTAATTTCAGATTTTTTTTTATCAAGCGTGAGTGTATCCCCGCAAATGTATGCAAATACGCCGAGCCTGCCCATCGAGCTCACAATGTCTTGTCTTTGCTCCTGCTTTAATGAGCTGATATTTACAAGCTCGTTGGAGCCGGACTCAATTACCACTCTCAAATTCTCGGCTTCTTTTCTGGGCAGGCTGTTAAGTATAATCGTAAGTCTTGCAATCTGCTCTCGGCTCTCAAAATTTGCCTTTGTATATGCCGCCCTCTTTTTTAGCAAATCATAAGTCGGCCCGCTCTTTGTCTTCATGGCCTCGTCAAGCTCGGTCTTTGAATGCTGTGCAATCTCGGCGCTCAATGAATTAATTTCCGCGCGATGCGGCACAATCGTTATTATATCTACGTTTTTGAGCTTCTGCTCAATCGGTCGCAGAACGATGTCAATCTCAGAAAGCTGTTTTGAAATCGCGCTCACATGCTCGTCAACTTCGCTCGCGCCCTTTCTAATCAGAAATTCCTTCCTAAATCCGGCTTCCACTTTTTTTCGGCTAAGAGAAGCGTGTTCCACCAAATCCGAGCTTGTAATCACTATTGAATCTTCCACGCAAGTTAAAGGTAGATAAAATATAAAAGGGGCAATGATGATTTTTTTCAAAAAATATTTTAAGAAGTGAAAATGAATCCGGGAATCTCTTCCCAGATTTATTTTGACCTTCGGGACCGGGCAATCAACAAGATGGTGTGGGAGGTGAAGTACCCAGCCCTTCATAGGTCAAAAATATAAATTCGGCGCCTGTGCCTAGCAGGCACCGATTAATTCTGTCGCCTTGCCGATGATATTGCAAGCATGATTCATTTTATTTTATAATACACCTTTCTTCCCGCCTGTTGTTTCTCAAGCACTCCCAGACTCGCAAGCCTGTTCAATCGTGCCGAGGCGGCATTTGTTCCCTTATACTTAAAGTGCGCCTGTACGTCTGTCGCGCACACCACGCCCTTTGTACGTATAATATTCACTATCTGTTCGTCCGCCGGCGCGAGCAACATTTCGCCCCGCGCAAGCATTACTGATGCCGGGCCTTGGGTTCCGCTCACGCTTACCCCGCCAAATGCAGTCATCACCCCTGAGTCCTGCTTTGGCGCCGCCCAAATATCTGCTGTCTTGGATTCGCTTGCACCACTTGAGAGTCTGCCTTCAACCATATCTAGCCTGTTTTCCATTCTCTCCATCTGAATTTGAAGCTCTTTCATCATTGAAGCTAGCTCAACGGTCGCCTTTGCTAGTTCAATTCTTTCAGCCATTTTGATACCTTTTTATATTTTGAATTCCTTGAGCCCATCATGATGGAATCACAATATGCTCATGACTATATCATGACATTGTCATGACCTCCTTTTTAATACTTTCTCCTCTCCGACGTAAAAAAAATCAGATTTTTAATACGCTTTGAACTATAAATTACCATAATTCGCAAGCAAATATATACAAAAATTCAAAAAATAGATAAAAAAGGAGGCACAGGTTTATCGGGATCACTATTTTTTCTTTATTCTTCCCAGCAGTTTAGGTGCAATGCAATATCCCCCTAGGACGCTAAGCATACTTACGAATGAATAAAATAGTCCAAGCAGAATAGTCGAAATCAAGATTATACTTGGTGTTTCAAACGAAATCAGAGCAAATATAGAAATCACTGCAAATATACTGTTTAATAAAAAAATACCTCCAGAAAGCTTTATTGCAAATTTCTCATCTCCTCCTTTGAGCACTCTTTCTGAGATTATATATGCTACCACTCCTGACAATACAGCCCCAAATGTTAAACAAAGTGATGTGAATAATACGGACTCTGCGCTAATTGTTTCTGTGCAGGAATAAGAGTCAGACTCGGATATACAAAATACTACAGAAGGAACTCCTAAAACTATAATACTGATAATAGATATTGCGAGAATAATGATTGTGATAATAGAATAGCTTGCAATTGACAAAATATACTCTTTCCATCTCATACAATCACACTCTCGTTTATGTGCACTCTTCTTTTTGCACTTCTCGATACTTCGTTACTGTATTACAAACTTGCTGATATTTTATCACATCTTTGCAAACTTGTTTTGTAGGTATGCTTGTTTCGTAACAGTAGCATGTAGAACCTGATGCCTTTACTCTGTACTCAAAAGTATGTGATTGAAGAGGGTAGATATATGCTGTCTGTTCTTCTCCGTTTTTCTGTCCATTAATATCTACTCCTGCATATGCATTGAAACTTCCGGCTTCATCGTCCAGATTTGCAATAGAGCAAGAACTTACTATCCAATCCCCTATCAGTCCTTCATGGTTACAAATTATTTCTCCTTTTGTATATTTCAAATTTACTTGAGAACATTCGGTGTCGGTGTAAGGAACAGTATCGCATTCCTGATCATAATATGGCTCTTGAATCGTTTTTGTAGTGCATTTAGGCGTCTGAGTGGTTGTTGGTTGGGTTTCTGTCGTTTGCTTTGAAGCAAGACAGCCAAAAGAAAGTAAAAATATACCTACTATGAATAGAGAAATAATTGTTTTCATTGACAAACCTCCTTGTAACCGTCAAGACATCTACAAGTATCACAATCACCTGTTAGCGAGGTATGGATACATTCACAACCCGTTGTTTGTTGGCAGTGATATTGATTTACTGTTTTATATTGCGGAACCTGTTGGCAATTTTTTCCTAATTTTTGTACTTCGCTAATACATCCTGCGCTCAGGATAATAAGTGTCAATATTCCTAAAATCAACAATTTCATGTCATACACCCAGAAGTCTTTATACTATATTATTTTAATAGCTTACTATTAATTCATTTCTAATAATATAATTTGAATGCCTTCTGCTTTATCCGTTTTATGGTTGATTTAAGGCTGTTAAGACTCTTGAGCAACAAATCAGTTCTTGATGTTCTGGCGCAAATCTCATTAAAAGAAAGCCGTTTCAAGGAACTCTCAGTCATTTCAAATGAACGAATGCGTTCAATAAGGTTAGCCGAGCTTGAGGAATTCAAACTCATAGAAAGAGTTGGCAGAAAACTGAATGGAAAAATAATCTCTTTTTATAAGATAACTGAGAATGGAAAAATGGTTTTGAAAGCGGTCGAACCTTTGAAATGAAATTCTATTGATTGTTAAGATTTACTTGGGCTTCATTTTTCTCCTTCCTATGTAAAGCCTTTTTTATACATGCAAAAATATCTTATACAACAAGCAACGGAAAACTCCCCTACCAAAGTCTAAAAATAAGCCCCTCCAATCTCTTTTCTATGCCCGAAAAAGCGATAATAGTCGTAGATATACGCGAGCCAGACGAGCACATTTCTTTTTTGCGCGCTCTAAATATCGACGTGCAAATTCAAACCCTCTCCGTCGGCGATTTTATTCTATCTGAAAGAGTGGCAGCCGAGAGAAAAACCAGAGCCGACTTCCAAGCAAGCGTTATAGACGGGCGGCTCTTTGAGCAAATGAAACGCCTCACCCAAGCTTATCCTCGTGTGGTTCTAATTGTAGAAGGCACCTCAAACGAGCAACGCCTAAGCCGGCCCGCCCTCTTAGGTGCCTATTCATCTCTAATAGCAGAATACGGAGTCTCGCTCTTTTTTTGCCACGACGCAAAAGCAACAGCCGAAATTCTTGCAAGCATGGCAAAATACGAACAAATATCAAAAAAATGTGCCCTTAGAATAAATGCAAAACAAAAAGCCAACACTCCTGCACAGGAGCAATTGGCGCTAATAGAGGCTCTGCCAAAAACCGGTCCCGCGCTTGCAAAAAACATGCTTTTGCACTTCAAAACGCCCATGAACATATTCAACGCAACACAAAAAGAGCTAGAAGAAGTGGGTTTAATTGGTGCAAAGAGGGCAAAGCTTATTAGAAACCTCTTAGATAGTGTATATAAATAAAAAAATAAGTAAAAATTACATTAAGTTAATATATGTTGCACCTAAAAGTGGGCAATGTGATGTACAAACGGCGTTGCATCGCCTGTATTTGTGCTCAAAATGGAGGATAAGGTTGTAAATGTTATAAAAGTCTGGTTAAATGAACACAGAACCAAAACAACAATCAACGTAAGCTCTCTCGTAGGAGCGTTTTAGAAAAAGTCATATTAACAATTCAGCACCGTTTGCAAATATCAAAAAATGGATAAAGGAGGCACAGAAGGAGATGGCATCATCAAAGAAAAAAGGTGCAGTTAAAAAATCAAAGGCACCCGCTCCCAAAAAGTCTAAGGTCGCAAAGGCTAAACCGCACAAATCTGCGCCAAAAAGCTCTGTATCCGAGCCAATGCCGCTAAGGCGGGTTTCACAAAGTGTGCAGGCATCTCTGAACGAGATTAAGAGCGAGCTAAACCTTGCTCCGGCATACGCCCCTCAAGAAGTAGGTGCAAAAAAACCTCCAATGGTATTGGACAAAGTGTACTTGCAGTCCATGTCCTTTGAAATGGCTTCAATGCGCCAGGCACTTGATAGAATCGGGCGACAGCTTGACAAGCTTGAAAGAGAGCTTTCCGCGCACAGGCAGGCCGGCGACGAATAAATTTCTTTTTTATTATTATTCTAATTTTTCTTCCCCAGTTTTTCTTCAAACCTTTTCTTTCAACCTCTTTCTTCAAGCCCTTTCTTCTTTCAACATTTTCATCCAACTCTTCTTTCAACTTTTTCTTTTACATTACTTTTCGCTTTTTCTTTTCTTGCTTTCTCCTCATTCAATCTTTCTGTGTTCCCTATAAAAATTTCAGCTCTCTTACACAAGCAATGGACAAAAATTTGTGCATGCGCCTAAACAACACCCTTTACGGGCTGGACGTGCTCGGCGGCGAAATAAACTATATTTCGCACGCGCACACGGACCACTCCTATGCCCTAAAAGCAAAAGCGCCGATTTTTTGCTCGGACATAACCTCGCAAATTCTGGGCATTGAATATAATGAAAATGAAAAAATAAAAGAAAAAACCGAACACTTGGAATCAAACTCAAAAAAACAAAAATCCGCCCCGGTCCGAATCCCCATTCCAAAAAATTTCAAATTCGCCGATGCAGGGCACATTTTGGGCTCAACACAGCTTGAGGCGCAAACCGACGAATTTGGCAAGCTTGTATATACCGGCGACTTCAAATTGCGCGACGGGCTAACGCTAAAATCCGCAAAAGTGCTTGAGTGCGACACTCTCATTTGTGAATGCACTTACGGCACTCCCGAAGCAAAATTTCCAAAACCTGAGGAAGTTTATGAAAATATGCAAAAATGGAGCAAACAAAATTCAAATTCAATACAGCTTTGGGGCGGCTATTCCACAGGAAAGGCGCAAGAGCTCATAAAATTTCTAAATGATTACACAAATACAACTCCAATCGTCCCGCCGCAAATATCTCAAATTTGCGCCCATTACAAGCGCAATGGCGTAAAGCTTGAATGGCTGGATTCCACTTCATCAGAAGCGCAAGAGCAGATGCGCTGTGCATTCTGCGCGGTCTTTCCACCGCACCAGCTAAACAAAAAATTTGCATGGCAAATCGCATCCGCGCACAAACGCACCACAAAAGTCGCAGTTGCAACGGGCTGGACCGGCTTTAGAAAAATTTCTGCCGATGCGAGTTTTCCTCTTTCGGATCATGCCGACTTTGGCGAAATTTACGACTATGCCCTTTCAAGCAATGCAAAAAAAGTATTTCTCGTGCACGGAGAAAATACATATACTGCAAAAAAACTAAAAGAAAAAGGAATTAACGCGTTTGCAATCGACCAGATTCAAAAAGAAATCCGAGAATAATTTGCGAATCAAAATCAGTCTGCGAAACAAAAACCAAAAAAAAAATTAGAATAAAATAACTAAAATAAAACAATTAAAATAAAATAACTAAAATAAAATAATTTTAGGCATTTATCTTGGCTCTGCATCCGGGCAGAATTTTCTGAACGCCTCATAATGCATATCGTTTAGTCCTACTGCCATGTCATGCACTTGTCCAAGCTGGTCATACATCTTGAGTATCACGCTCACTTTTCCAAGCGGCAATTCCGAGACTTTTTCAATTTTTTTCACATAGCTAAACGGCGAGCGAATGAGCTTTCCATTGTATTTTACGACAATTCCGCCTTCGCATACATATATCGTCCCGTTTTGCTCAAATCCATCTTCATATATTGGATATGATTGAGAAACCATTCCAAAAATGCTGTCTTTCTGACTTGCCATCAAAATCAACCCCTCATAATCAGTAAAATATGCCAATTCACTTACAATCCTCAAATTTATATAGATTAAGCTCATCGCTTTAGCATGGCAAAAAAGGCTCAGTCCTCAACAGAATATCTTGCCACCTACGGGTGGGCTATGTTATTGCTCGTGCTTGTCGTCGCATTTTTGGTCGGCTCGGGCATTTTCAATCCTTCAAAATTTGCAAATGAGGAATGCACAATACAACCGAATTTGCCCTGCACTGATTATTACGTCGCCGCATACGAAGGAAGAAGTGCATTAGATTTGTCCTTTAATGTTACAAACACCATGGGCTTTCCGATTGCAATAGTTGGCTATTCGGTTGAAGTGGATAAAATAGAAACCGTCAAATGCAATGAAGCATCATGCGGCTATTTCCTAAAGCAGGGCGATTCGGCAGTAATAAACATGAACGATTTTCCCGCCGGATACGACTATACTGAAACCGATTTTGCAAAATTAAAAATAAATATCAAATTCAAAAACTGCAAAGGAATCGGCTCAACAAAATGCCTGTCCGATGCAACAATTCCAACTTACGAAACCGCCGGAAGAATAAACACTTACCCACGCGGGGTTCCAAGTGGCGGTGTAATCACACCCTCCTGCAATCTCGGAGCTCGAAGATGTATTGGCAATGTTGTACAAGCGTGCGCAGGCTACGTTCCAAACACATATTGGAAATCAATGGAAGATTGCGAACTCTCAAATAAAGTTTGCAAAGTGGAGAACGGAATTGCCGCATGCTATGGTAAAGAGGACAACGCATGTGAAGCCGACGAATCAAAATGCTATGACAAAACCTACCGAGTCCCGTGCGATGGCGCCACGAACACTTGGGTGGATGTAGGCAGTCTCGGATTGGACAGCCAATGCCCAATGGGTATTTGCAAAGATATCACGACCTCTGATGGAAAACGCGGCACGCAGTGTGTTCCGGAATGTGATTCATCCTACAAGCCAAATTGCGTTGGAAGCGTTTCTTACACCTGCAACATGATGGCAGAGCGAATCACCTCCACCGATTGTGCCCTGACTCCCAATGGAGTTTGTGATGAAAACAGCGGAACATGCAAAGTGCAAGTGCACGTGGATCTATGCGATGCTGACCATCTCGGAGAGAGAAAATGCAAAGGGGATATAGCTCAAGTATGCTCAGTAGAATGCTCCGGCATGGGACAGCCATTATGGTGCGACAAGGAGAACTGTGCGCAAAAGGGCGAAACATGCAATAACGGACTTTGCATAGCGGTTGTTCCCGAGGCATGCGAGCCTAATCAGGTGGGTTCAACAAGATGCAACAGCAAGGGAGATATAGAAAAATGTCTCTTATCCGGTACGTCGTTTGCCTGGTTGTCTGAAGACAAATGCTCTTCAAGAGGTGAAATATGCGTTGTTGGCAATCCTTGCGTTTGCCAAGAAGTCTGCGAACCCGGAAAATCGCGTTGCAAGGACGGCACCATACAAACATGCGGCACGGATAAAAAATGGGCTGAAGTTCAAGTCTGCGATTATTATTGCACATTAAAGGTCGATAATCCGGTTTGTGTGGAATGTATATACGCAACCCATTCAAGATGTGATCCCAATGATATCACCAAGCTTATTCATTGCGGTGCGGACTACACATGGAAAACCGGCACAACCGAACAGTGCAAAAACCTCTGTGTTTTCGACAGCCTCGATATGATGCACTGCGAATAATCTTTTCTCTTTCCTTTACTTACTTTTTTAAACTGTTTTCGCCTAATGTGCTACGGGTAAAAAGAAGGTTGGCGGTAGATAAATTGTATTACATAAGCAACATAAAATTCAAAGGCTTCAAATCATTCAAGAATGCGCAGGCACAATTTCCACAGGGCTTTGTGGCACTCGCGGGCCCAAACGGCTCGGGTAAATCAAATGTCGCCGACGCAATTCGTTTTTGTTTCGGAGAAATGGGCACAAAGGCAATTCGTGTCCGCCGCGCATCCGAACTAGTTAATCTCAATTCAACTCACGGCGAAGTGACAATCGTAATACAGCACTCAAAAGAGCAAGACAAAAAATTTGAAATAAACCGAACCATTAGCGCCGATGGAAAAACAGGATACAAGCTCAACGGAAAAAGCATGACTCGCACAAACGTGCTTGAGGCATTGCGCCCCCACGGTCTTGAAGTCGGCACCCACAACATAATCGCGCAGGGACAAGTACAGCAAATAGTTGAAATGAATCCAAAGGACAGGCGCGCAATCATTGACCAGGCTGCCGGAATATCCGAATTTGACGACAAGAAAAAAGAGGCATTGGGCGAGCTTTCAAAAGTTGAGGCAAAAATTTCAGAGGCAAAAATCGTATTGGCGGAACGCGGTGCCTATCTTCTTGAATTGGAAAAAGAAAAAAATGCCGCCCTCTCGTATCAGGACGCAAAAACACTTCTTGAGCGCTCCCGTGCAACATTGCTTGGAATTGAATATACAAAACTCAACAACCAATTTGACGAACTTCTAAAATCAAAGGGCGAACTTGCAACTCAAATCGGCGCCCTTGACGAATCCCTCTCAAAGCTTTCAAAATCAAAAGAGGAGCTTGAGGCAAAGCGAAAAGAGCTTGCGGACAAGATGAGCCAAGGCGGACAGAAAGAGAGCCTTGTAAGCCAAATACAAGAGGCAAAAGTGCAAATCGCACAGCATCAAACTCTCATAACTCAAAAGCAGGAATCAATAAAGGATTTTGAAACCCAGCTTGCGACTCTGGCTCAAAAGAAAATGGATTTTGGTCGCCAGCTTGCTTCCACAAACGCACAGCTAAAACAAAAAGAGCAATATCTCATTACCCTAAAAAAAGAACTTGAACAGGCAAAGTTAAACGCGGGCATTTCGGAAGACGACACCACCCACTCATCGGGAATTGACAAATTAAACGAAGAGCTTTCGGATGTTCGCGCGAATAAAGCTTCTACAATAGCAAAATGCGAAGGAATACAGGCGCTAATTGAGCACAAGGGCTCGCTGGCAAAAGAAACAGCCGCCGAGCTTGAGAAGCTCTCATCAACAAAAGGCTCGGACGAGCTTGAAAAAATGTCTGATGAAATAAAAGAATTAAATTCGCAGCTCACATCTCTTTTTGACAAGGAAAAGAAATTCAACCGCGACATTCCCGATTTGGATAGAAAGCTTCTTGAGGCAAAAGAGCGCGTTGCCGCATTGCGCGGTTCAGCCTCCCCGGTCGCAAGAAATCCCGCCCTTCTCACCGTACACGCTCTAAAGGAAGCGAAAATGGGCGGAATATATGGTCTTGTATCCGAACTCATCAGCCTTGATGAAGAATATCAGCAGGCAGTTGAAGCATCCGCCGGCGGGCGCCTAAACTATGTAGTGGTGGATTCGCTTGATACAGCCGACACAATAATTAAAAAATTAAAATCAGAAAAATCCGGAAGATGCTCATTCATTCCGCTTGACAAAATAATAATCGGGCGAAGTGCAAGCGAAAAATTGCCCCCAAGCGCTCTTGGGCGCATGATTGATTTCATCAAATATTCACCGGAGCTTGATAATGCAATGCGCTATGTCTTTGAGGACACGCTTCTTGTGAACGACGTTTCAACCGCGAAAAAAATCGGAATAGGCACATGGAGAATGGTGACACTCGGCGGCGAATTGCTTGAGCGCTCCGGAGTGATAAGTGGAGGAACAAACCGTTCAAGCCTGATGGCACGCTCTTCATTGCAAAAGGCGGAATCCGATGTGGATTCAATAAAATCCGAGCGCGATGCTCTCTACTCGGACCTTTATTCCGTGCGCGACGAAATGCAAAAATTGCGAAAAGAGCGAGCATCTGCCGAGCTTAAGCTTCGCACAAAAGAGGCGGAGCTTGGCGCCGGCGCAGACAGGCAGGCACGCACCCAAAAACTCAAAGAATCGCTTTTGGCGCATAACCAAGAGCTTGAAAAACAAAAATCCTCATTGCAGGAACTAACTTCCTCCATTCGCGAGCTTGAGAAAAAAGAACAATCACTTCTAAGCTCTCTTTGCGCGACAAAAGAAATGCAAGCAAAGCAAAAAGAAGAGTCCAAGAAAAAAGCCGGAGACAGCCAGAAAAAATACGAGGACGTTTTGGAAAAGCATTCTCAATTCCTCACAGACATAGACTCAAAGAAGCAGGAGTCAAACCTTTTGCAAACCCAAATAGACGAATCCGCACAAGAACATTCCCGCGTTTTGGCTTCTCTTGAAGAATGCAAAAAACAAATAAAATCCAGCGAATCCGGCTTGAAGAAATCCGAATCCGAGCTTGCGAAATTTGAGCAGGCATTGCAGGAAGTCAGCGCTACCGTGAAAAAATATTATGCAAAAATGCAATCATTGCAGTCCGAGCTTGACACACTTGGTGCACAGGAAGGCAAGGCAAAATTTGAGCGCGATGCACTCGTGCGAACGCAAAACGAGGTAAATATAAAACACGCAACCATTGAGACAAAACTTGTGGATGTAAAGGCGGAATGGGAAAAATATGCAAGCGTGCAGGCATTTGACAATATTTCAAAATCCGAGCTTGAGCAAAACATCAAATCTTCCGAGGCAAAAATGAACGAGCTTGGCATGGTCAATCTAAAGGCGCCCCAGCTTTATGACGAGAAAAAAGCCGAGCTTGAGGGAATCGGGCAAAAGGTCGGCACACTACAAAACGAGAAAGAGGCAGTTCTTTCGCTCATAGAAGAAATAGAAACAAAGAAATTGCGATTGTTTAATGAAACATTTAGCGCGGTGAATACTCAATTCAAGAAACTGTTTGCAATGGTGTTCAAAGGCGAAGGCACTCTTATGCTTGACGATCCATCAAACCCGCTTGATTCCGGGCTTGGAATGCGCGTGCGCGGAATACATGACAAACGTGACAAATATCTGGAGTCAATGTCCGGAGGCGAGAAAACCCTTCTCGCACTTATGTTAATCTTCTCATTGCAGATGAAAAAGAGCGCCCCCTTCTACATTCTGGATGAGGCGGAGGCCGCTCTTGACAAGGTGAACGCCTCCAAAATGGCGGACTTTATCCGCCAGATGAGCAAGGGCTCGCAATTCATAACTATCACTCACAACGACGCAATTCTCTCTGCCGCGGATGTTGTACTCGGAGTAGCGCGCGATGAGAACGGCTCTCGCATTGTCGGAGTGCAACTAAGCCACGGTTCGCAATTTGTAAAAAAAGAATCTCCAATCACGGAATCTGCAAATCCGATGTCTTAGAGATTGCAATCTGATTCATGCGTCCCTTTTTTGTTCGCAATTTCTTTCTTGGCTTTTTCCTATTTTTTATGTCAACTAATTTTTCCACCACTTAACTACCTGTGTGGAATTCATTGACGCATTAATTGAGTAAATTCCATCAGAGCTTGCATTGACATAAATGCTTCCAACCTTGTCTGTTCGGTGCAAATTCGCGCCGGAAATAAGTATTCTCTGCAATGTTGTATTACTGGGCAGTCCAAGCTTGTTTGCTCCCACGCTTATTACGACCTCTTTCGGGTCAATCTTATCATAAACAATTGACGGAGTCGGCCTTCCCTCTCCGTTCTTTCTCCATTTGTAAACTGCGCATTGAGAGTTTATTTTTCCAACAATCGGCGCTTCGGTCTCCTGTGTCAAATCGCTTGGTAAAAACGCGCAGAATTTGCCCATATTTATTTTCAGCACAATTGAATTCGCTTCCGCATAATTTGCATATTCGCTTTCTTGCGGATTTAGCACCTCAATCTCAAGTACTCCGTGCACAATCGCATCCCCCGCTTTTGGATTTACTACGAATGCCTCCCGCTTTTGCAATATTTCCATCGCATCCAATGCAAAAAATGACGAAGGCAATTCCTTGGAAACCCACACTTCATACACTGCAAATCTTTTGAGAATCGCATCCAGCCCGCCCGTTTTTTGCTCGCTCCAGGAAGAAATCACAAGCGCATCAATCTCGTCAACTCCAAGCTCTTTGAGCGTGTCGGATAGATTTTGTGCATTCTGTGCAAGCCCCGTGTCAATAAGCATTGTGTAATCGGCAGTCTTCACAAGTGTCGCATCCCCCATTCCCACATCCAAAAAGAGCATTTTGATAGTTCCTTGTGCCTTCGCGCTTGTTTCTGTTTCGTTTAACAAAATTTGAGATTCATTTTGCGCGGTTCCATTTGTATTTATTGTTCCATTGCCTGCGCTCGCATTGCCGACAACGCTGGCATTAATCATACTTGCATTCAAGCTTTCATTTCCAACAGTTGTATTGCTCCCGATTACAGGCGTATTATTTTGTGTTTGCACAGGCGTTGTTTGAGTAGGTGTGGTTTGCACTGGTGTGGTTTGAGTAGGCGTAGTTTGTCCAATTGGCTTTCCAATAATCACATCGTCCGGATTTGCCCGTGTCGGGTCTATTCCCGGAGCGGGCGCACCATAAGGAAACAATGCGCATCCACAAAGCATAAACGAGGCAAGAAGAACTGCCGCAATTACAACCATTCTCATAAGTGCAAAACAGAAGCATAAAATAAAAAGACAGCACACGCACTTTGCGCAAGCCATGCAGTAAAATACTCTTTCGCGATTTTTTCTATTTGCTCTGCGCCCTTAGCATCTCCGTTCGCGCAATCTCAAGCTGTCCGCGCGCAACATCCTGCTTTCTTTTAAAATTGGGCAATACGGAATTTGAAAATCTGATAACGGAAATCTGTTCGTACAAATCCCCCATCAAATCAAAATAATATTCGGCTTCCTTTGTCCTTCCGGCTTTTAGCTCCTCCAAAATCTGCCTTCTAAACTCCCCTGTCGCATCGCAAAGCCCAAGCAAATACACCTGCGGGCTCACCTTTAATTTCTTATAATCGGGCAATGGCCAATGCTCAATAGCTGCAAGAAGCAATTTTGCCTCCACCACTTCCTGCCAAATCGGCGCAAGTAAATAATCCCATTTCTCATCCGATGCCGGAAGCTTTGCAAGCCCCTTATCCAGCGCCTCAAGCTCTTTTTTGGCAGATGCAATATCTCCATAATGAAGCATCTTTATCGCGGTAGCACACATTCTCACAAGCGGTCTGCTCTTTGAAATAATTTCATCATGCGCTTTCTCATTTTTTTCAAGCATTTTTATTATTTCATCAATTCTCAATTCGTTTTTGCTTTTTTTCATGTGTGCCATAACAAAATCTATCATGCCCTTATTTTAAAAACTGCGCATCCCAATTTTCAAATATGGAAAAGGAATGGATTGTTCTTTCAGTCGGCGGTTCCTTGCTAAATGATGGCAAGCCAAATGTGCAAATGGCATGTGCCCTTGCGAAAATATTTGATTCCACCGGCAAAAACATGGCAATAGTGGTTGGCGGAGGCAAAGAAGCCCGAGCCGCTTCGGATTCCGCACGCAAAAAATTTGGCAATGAATTTGATGCGGATCTTGCAGGAATAAAAATTACAAGAAAAAATGCAAATGTCCTGCGAAAAGCCCTGGGTTCATCTGCCGGAAAAAAAATATTTGAAGATTTTGAAGAGGCAAGAGCCGCCTGCAAAAAGCAAAAATACGTTCTCATGGGAGGAACAATTCCGGGCATCACAACAGACGCGGATGCCGCTCTTTTGGCGGAAGCAATAGGTGCAAAAAAGCTGGTCAACATGAGCAAAACCGCTATTTTTGATTCGGATCCCTCAAAAAATGCAAATGCGAAAAAATTTGACATTCTCACACATGCTCAACTTTTGCAATTGGCTCAAAAATCAGACCAAAGAATGGCAGGCACCCATTTCATATTTGATTTGCTTGCCTGCACCCTCATTGCCCGCTCAAAAATAGAAACTCACTTCATTGATGGGCGAGACGAATCTGATGTGAAAAACGCAATTTTAGGCAAGCGCCACAACGGTTCAATTGTAAAATAGCAACAAACCGATTCCAAATAATAATATCAAACCGATTCTAAAATAATACACTTTCGCAATCTTTCAATCTTTTTGCTTTCTAATCTCTCACTGTGTCATATTTGCTTGCCGGTCTTCCAAGCAAATGAGATGAAAAATAGTTTTGCGTATGAAATAGCAAATATTTCTTATAGCCCCAATTTCTAATTCTGCGCAAAGAATACATCACAATTGCCGATGGAACAAATTTCACTTTTCCCACTTTTCGCGCTCTCTTAATCAAATCCGTATCCTCTCCGGTTGTAAGCATCACATTCATTCCGCCAATTTTTCTAAAAGCGCTGGCTCTAATTGCCATATTGCTTCCCGCCAGATAGTCCATTCCAATAATGCTTGAAATATATGCCGCAAAAAGAGCCGAATATTTTAACAAAAACACTTCAACAAATCTGCCTTGGTGCGGCACAATCCAGCCGTAAGCGGCGGAAACATTTTTGTCCTCAAACGCTTTTGCGACATTTTTAATCCAGTCTTTTTTTGGCAGTGCATCTGCATCGGTATACAAAAATATTTCTCCACTGGCAATATCCGCGCCTGCTTGCCTTCCTGCGGAAATTGTATGTGTATGTTCAATCGCCACTTTTGCGCCGTGCTTTCTTGCAATAGAAACAGTATTATCCTTTGAAACCCCATCTGCTACAATAACTTCAACTTCGCCATCATATTCTTGCGCTTTTATCGCTTCAATCACTCTTCCAATCACCCTCTCCTCATTAAGCGTTGGAATAATCACTGATACCTTCACCAAAACCCCTCTATCTTGTCAGAAAATATACTGCAATAATTATCAAGCTGATTAAAAATGCGCTGAAAATCAATTGGTCGTTCATTCGATAACCCAACTAAATATTAATCTGCTATTATTAAACTTATTCATGAAGGTCGCCTTTGTTTCAGACACTCATTTTGGCTATTCCCGTTTTGAGCAGGACGCGCAAGCACAAGGCGAGTCCGCAATATTGGATGCCTGCTCAAAAGCCGACGTTCTTCTGCTTGGCGGGGACATCTTTGACCAACGCATTCCAAAAATGGAAACCCTTGCAAGCACGGCAATCCTTTTGCAAACCGCGCAAAAAATGCTTCCAAACAATGGCTTTGCAAAAATATTGGGAATTCACGGAACTCACGAATCCCGCTCAAAAGACGCACTCAATCCAATCGCTCTCATGGCAAAACTCGGATTAATGGAGGATGTGCACAATCGCACAATCGTGCTTGAGAAAAAATCTTCCGACAATTCTACAGAAAAAATCGCAATTTCCGGGCTTGGCGGCATTCCCGATGATTTGGTGAAAGAGGCATTGCCGCGCCTTTCCTGCAAACCAATTCCGGACGCGCAAAACTTTTTTCTCTTTCATCAGACAATGCAGGAATATGTCCCGCAGGCAAAAGGTCTTGCCTCATTAGAAGATTTACCCGCCGGCTATGATTGGTATTTGTGCGGGCACATTCACTCAAAAAAAGAATTTATGAACAAAAAGCTTCTGATTCCCGGCTCCACCGTTCTCACACAACAAAAAGACGAGGAGCAAAGCCAAAAAGGCTATTTTCTAATTGATACAAAAACAAAGCAGGCAGATTTCATTCAAATAAAAGTGCGCCCTTTTCATGTAAGCGAGCTTGAATTTGAAAACGCGTCCGCAGTGAATGTTCGCATCGCAGTGCAAAAAGAGCTTGAAAATCTTTTGCAAAAACAATGGGAGGCAAAGCCCATTCTCAAAATCAGGCTAAAGGGCTCGCTCAAAAAAGGCTCTTCGGATTTGGATTTGTCCGATATAACTACCGAAAAGGCAATTCTCAGCTTAGACAACCGCCTTGATGGAAATTCACTGCTTGATGAAATAGCGCAACTAAAAGAGGAGCGGCTCACGCGCGCAACCCCCCTGCAACTCGGAATGTCCATTTTGCGCGTTAATGCAAAAAGAGCCGGCATGAGCGAGGAAAGAGCAATGCAATACTTTGAAAAATATTCAAATGATTAATGCAACATCTTTTTATTCTTTTCAACACATGATATTCCTATGTTAACCCTCTTTAGCCTAAACAATCGCTCTTTAAAAAAAGCAGTAAAGTGCGAAAAAAATCCGTTTACGCTCTCAAGGATTCTCAACGAAAATAATATCGCAAGAATCGGCGTACATCCTTTCTTCTATTCGGATCTGGGCGAGCGGGGGCTTTTTAGCCTAACCAAATCCATTACATATGAAAAATATCTTGACTTCATAATACCTCTTTTCTCACACCGTTTTGATTTTGAAAAATCGCTCTTTATTTTTGAGAATACTGTTTATTCATGCAAAACTGCACAAATGATTTTTGATTCACATTCGGCGAATTTTTCGCAAACCCTCCCAAACTATTTTTCCATAAATGGAAAAATATTCGCTTACGGTCCTAATGTTTCAATCATTTCATCCTGCGCAGAAGAGCGTGCATGCATTCAAAAAAACCGCGCAAGCAAATCGTTTGATTCACTAGTCAGCCTGCTTGAAAAAAGCTCGGGAGTATTTGTATTTGGGATGTTTGCAGAGGACTGCGTTGCAAAAGCAATAATAGATATTCGCAAAATACTTGCAAAAATAGGAAAGCATACGTGTGTTTTGCACAATCATGCAACAACAAAATACATGCACGAATTCTAAATAAAATTAAAAAAAAAGAAAAAGTAAACACCAAGAAAGCCTATTCTCCTCTTAGCTGTTTCATATGTGCAATTCTTTTCTCAATCAGCTCAGCAGTTCCAATATCCCCACGATGCCAGAGCGGACCGGTAAGTGCAGTGCATCCGACTTCCGCAATCTTTTCCGCATTCGAAATCGTGTCCGCTTTTCCAAGCACCGCGACGCTTCTTGATTTGCCTGAATATATTTTACCCTCTTTCTTCTCAACAGATGCAAAATATATTTGCGCCCCGCTGTCTTTGAGCACATCACTATCCACATAAATCTCTTCCGCCGCAACGCTCTTTTCCGGATATCCGTTTGGCACCAGATATTTCACAACCGTTGCGCTTGTTTCCCAATCTATTTCAATTTCAGAAAGTTTTGCATCCGCAATTTTATCAAAAACATCATAGAGCGAAGCTTTGAGCAATGCAAGAACATTCATCGCTTCCGGATCGCCAAAGCGGGCATTTGTCTCAATAACCTGTACTCCTTCTTTGCCTGCCATAAACTGACCGTACATAACTCCTTTGAACACGACCTCTTCCTTGAGCAGTGCTTCCATTATGTTTTCCATAATTTTTTGCGCCTGCTCATAGTCGCTGTTCTTCATGAACGGCAAAAGTTTTGTGTTGTCCGTATATGAGCCCATCCCGCCGGTGTTCGGTCCCATGTCCTCATTATATGCCTGCTTATGGTCCTGCACGCACGGCATCGCGACAAGTGTTTTTCCATCGCAAAATGCCATGAGCGTAAATTCCTCGCCTTCAAGTTTTTTTTCAACAATAAGCCCGCCTTCGCCGCCAATAGAATTCACCAGAACATCGCGCGCATACTTTTTTGCCTCTTTTATGTCCGCAAGCTGAAAGCCCATCACTTTTACTCCCTTGCCTCCGGTGAGCCCGACAGGCTTTATCGCGACCTCGCCAAGCTTGTCAATAAATTCATCCACTCCCTTTGTGCTTGTAAAATGTTTATACTCCGGACACCCTTCAATAGAGTGTCTTTGCATCAAGTCCCGTAGATATTTTTTGTCCCATTCAATCCTTGAAGCGAATCTTGTGGGAGAAGCGCACCTAATCTGCGCATTCTCAAGCTCTCCGCCCACTCCTGCTGCCAATACCGCGTCCGGGGATGCAAAAGCCAAATCAATTTTCTTCCCTTTTGTCCACTCAACTATTTCAGGGCCATTCTCAATATCTCCGATTGTAAACTCCCCTCCGCTTGAGAGGCACAGTTTCATTATTCCCGGATTTTTGGCATTCATATAGGCAAAAAGCTTAACGCCTGCCTTTTTGCACACTGCCTGTGCAATCGCGTGTTCGCGGGCTCCGTTTCCAATCAGAAGAAAATTTGGCATAAAATCAGTTATCCCTTGCTTTTTTTACCTCTTCTATCAAATCCTCTTTTCCTGCAAAATATTTTCTTGCAGGTGCAAGCGTCAAAATCAATTCTCTTGCAACCGCCATTTTCAAATCGGACGGGTGCAGTTTTCCCTCTTCAAAAGCGCGTTTTAGTTCGGCAACGTTTTCAAATTCAACATTCCCGCCGAATTTTGTGTCCCTCTCCACCAAAAGCGGTTTGTCCCGCAGTACAAACAATTCCGCGTAATCAATAATCGGATTTCCTTCAACAATTTTTTCCGGGCAATGCGCCTTTTTCATTTTTCGCATTATTTCCTCTTCCGAGTCATGAATGAAAATGCACGAATCCGGATTTGATTTTGACATTTTATTTTCAATCATCAGTTCATCCGCATTTTCGTCCCCGCCGCTTTTGCCTGAGTGCGCATCCATCCTTTTTGGTCCTTTCAATCCGCCAATAAGCTTTCCGTGAAGTGCAACCGGCTTTTTCTTTTTCATTTTGTCCGCCAGCTCGCGCGCAAGCACATGCACTTTTCTCTGGTCCATTCCCGCGTGCGCAATATCCACGTCAAGCGCCCACATATCCGCCACTTGCATTGCGGGGTACAAAATCGCCGAAGATTGAAGCACATCCTTTTCCGTTCTTCCCATAATGGTTGTGCATCTTAGCATTCTTGCAACAGTCGTCTCTTTTTCTACCCTTAGGACATCTGCCCAGTAGTCGTTTCCCCTCTTTTCGTACAATTCGCTCCCGAGCACATAATCAACTTTTCCTTCTTCAAGCCCGAGTGATACAAAGCATTGTTTGAAATATCCCTTCGCAACCTTTTGCGCCAATTGCAAATCCCCGCCCAATTTCCCATTTATCCATCCATGGTAATCTGCTAAAAAGATGGTCGGCTTAATTCCTGCCTGCATAAAATCTTTTACTTTCATCGCAGTAATCAGCCCGGTGCCAAGATGCACAAGCCCCGAAATTTCAAATCCGATGTAGTGCTTTGGATGCGCGTTTGTCTCAAAAAGATTTCGCAATTCGCCCTCTGTAAGCACTTCGCTGATTCCGCCCTTTCTCACAAGCTGCATTTTATGCTCTATGTCCATACCTTACTCTTGTGAATGCAAAATTTAAAATGCGGCGCATAAGAAAAACCGCCAAAATCTAGGCACTTTTAAATATCAATTCATTCTTGCATTTTTTCTTTGCGCAAATTCCAAAACTCATTTGGTGTTTTGAACCTTTCGTGGTTAATTCGCGTTTGTTGCAAACACACAAACACACAAAGCTTTCCAATATTCAATCTGTTTTTAAATTTCAACTCAGCAGTTAGTCTGCACGGGGAAACGGGACAGATACAAGCTCATAAAAAAGCGTTTTGGCGTGGGAGCCGAACTGTTTTTGGCGCTTGTGTTTCTTGCGCGCGCCGATAATATAGTTTTGCAAAAAATGCACAAGCACCCCTTTGGGGTTGATGCTTGCCCGCATTTTATGGGGTGGGGTATTCATGGCAAACGAAGCGCAAAAACAAGATACAAATTCAAGCAACGAACATACACAATCCGCCGGTCTCAAAATAGAGCGCCGCTTAACTTTGGAAGGAACAGACGTCTTCTCGCAATTTGAATACGAATACCGCTCTTCAACAATCAGAAACCCCGACGGCTCGGTAGTATTTGAACTTACAAATATAGAAGTGCCAAAAGGCTGGTCCCAAGTCGCAACAGATATTCTTGCTCAAAAATATTTTAGAAAAGCCGGCGTGCCCCAACGCGGCTCCGATGGAAAAATAATTTTAGACCCCGCAACAAACGAACCGATTCTTGGAAGCGAAACTTCAATAAAGCAAATAGTAAAACGCCTTTCATCCTCTTGGCGCCATTGGGGAGAGCGCTATAATTATTTTGCATCACAGCACGACGCCGAAATATTTGAAGAAGAGCTGACTTACATGCTTCTCTCGCAAATGGCGGCTCCGAATTCCCCCCAATGGTTTAACAACGGACTCGCGCTCTCTTACGGAATAAACGGTAAAAGCCAGGGGCATTTTTTTGTTGATGCAAAAAGCGGCGAGCTCAAAACCTGCGAAGACGCATACACCCATCCGCAATTGCACGCCTGTTTCATACAAAGTGTTACGGACGATTTGGTAAACGAGGGCGGAATTTTTGACCTTCTCACACGCGAAGCCCGTCTCTTCAAATACGGCTCGGGTACAGGCACAAACTTTTCATCCCTTCGCTCCAGTGGCGAATCACTTTCAGGAGGCGGAAGGTCTTCAGGCTTAATGTCTTTTCTAAAAATTTACGACCGTGCGGCGGGCGCAATAAAATCCGGTGGCACAACTCGCCGGGCGGCAAAAATGGTAATCGTAAATGTGGACCATCCGGACATAGAAGAATTTGTAAATTGGAAAGTGAACGAGGAGAAAAAAGTCGCCGCACTCGTATCCGGTTCGCGCTCAATAAGAAAATCCTTAAACAAAATAATGCAGGTCGCAATTGAGGAGCACTCAACAGACTTTAGCGGAAACAAACGACTACGTCAAGTTGTAGCGGGGGCACTGGCAAGAAACGTCCCACTAAATTATGTTTTGCGCGCACTTTCCCTTTCACAGCAAGGTCTTAGCAAATTTGATTTTCCCCTCTTTGATACTCATTATGAAGGCGAAGCATACATCACAGTTTCCGGGCAAAATTCAAACAACACCGTGCGAATTACAAATCGCTTCATGGAAGCGGTGGATACGGACGACAATTGGCGCCTTGTGCGCAGAACGGACGGCAAAATCGCCCGCGAGCTAAAAGCGCGCGAGCTTTGGAACCAAATATCTTCCGCCGCATGGGCATGCGCCGATCCGGGTCTGCAATTTGACGACACAATAAATGAATGGCACACCTGCCCAATCGACGGGCGCATAAACGCCTCAAACCCGTGTTCGGAATACATGTTCCTTGACAACACTGCATGCAACCTTGCCTCTCTAAATCTGTCCAAATTTTTGGACGAAGAGCAAGGCACTCTTAGAATAGATGATTATTTGCACGCAATTCGTCTTTGGACAATCGTGCTTGAAATTTCCGTTCTAATGGCAGGTTATCCATCTTCCGACGTTGCACAGCGCTCATACACTTACCGCACGCTCGGGCTTGGCTATGCAAATTTGGGCACCGTGCTCATGGTATTGGGTATTCCTTACGACAGCCCGCAGGCATTGGCAATCTCGGGTGCACTTTCTGCAATTCTTACCGGGCAATCCTATGCAACAAGCGCGGAGATGGCAAAAATTATCGGACCATTTGAAGCATACGAGCGCAACAAAAGTTCAATGCTCAAGGTTATGCGAAACCATCGCCGTGCCGCTTACAATGTAAAGCATTCCGAATACGAAGGTCTTAGCATAAAACCGATCGGAATAGACGAGATAAACGCCCCCAACTATTTGGTAAAAGCGGCCCGCGACAGCTGGGATCACGCACTCGAATTGGGTGAAAAATACGGATACCGCAACGCGCAAACAACCGTAATAGCACCGACTGGTACAATCGGACTTCTCATGGATTGCGACACCACCGGAGTTGAGCCCGACTTTGCAATTGTCAAATTCAAAAAGCTTGCAGGCGGCGGCTATTTCAAAATAGTAAATCATTCCGTGAAAAAAGCCCTCAAGCGGCTGAATTATTCAAAGGCACAAATAGAAGCGATAGAACAATACTGCAAAGGGCACGGCACGCTTGTCGGTTGCCCGAAAATAAACCGCGAATCATTAAAGGAAAAAGGCTTTTCCGATGAAAAAGTGGATTTGGTGGAGCGCCAGATGCCCTCCGTATTTGACATAAAATTCGCATTCAATCAATACGTGCTCGGATCCGAGTTTCTCAAAATGCTCGGTGCAACCGATGCGGATCTTTCCAATCCGAAATTCAACATTCTCAAATTCCTCGGATTTGAAAAAGAGGATATCTCGCGCGCAAACGATTATGTTTGCGGCACAATGACAATTGAGGGTGCGCCCCATCTAAAACCCGAACACTATGCAATATTTGATTGTGCATCAAAATGCGGCAAAAAAGGCACGCGCGCAATTGCTTATCAGGCGCACATACGCATGATGGCGGCAGTTCAGCCTTTCATCTCCGGCTCAATTTCAAAAACAATCAACATGCCAAAGGACGCAACAATTGATGATGTGAAAGAAGCATATCTTCTCTCTTACAAAAAAATGTTAAAGTGCAATGCGCTTTATCGCGACGGCTCAAAACTTTCACAGCCACTCAACGCCACAAGCGAATCGGAAGAGGAGGAGCTTGAGGCATTGACTGCACTTTCGGCAGAAGCTGAAAAAGCAATGGATCAGGAAGCGATTCAGCCAGTTGTTCTCTCCACTTTGCAGAGAAGAAAACTTCCTTCAAGAAGGCACGGCTTTGTGCAAGAGGCGCGGGTCGGCGGGCACAAGGTTTATCTCAAAACGGGCGAATATCCAGATGGAAAACTCGGAGAAATATTTATCGACATGTACAAAGAAGGTGCCTCGTATAAGTCATTGCTCAACTGCTTTGCGGTTGCAGTCTCAAAAGGCTTGCAATACGGGGTTCCGCTTGAGGAATTTGTGGACACATTCACCTTCACCCGCTTTGAGCCTTCCGGTCCTGTGAGTGGGCACGAAGCGGTGAAAAATTCCACCTCAATTGTGGATTACATCTTCCGCGTGCTCGGGTACGAATATTTGCACCGCACCGATTTTGTGCATGTAAAACCGGTTTCAATATCCGTCTCCTCCGAGCAGGCAACCCTCTCTCCGCCAACAAAGCAGATAGAGCAATCTTCGGATGGGCTTGAAAAGGGCGAGGACGAAATGCTTTCGGCGGGTCAGAAGCAGGCACAAACCCCTCCTTCTGCGTCCCCTCATGAAAAAATAAAAGAGGCAAAGGCTCTCGGATACACCGGCGACCCTTGCGGCGGATGCGGCTCAATGAAAGTAAAGAGAAACGGAAGCTGTACGGTTTGCCTTGATTGCGGAGAAACAAGCGGGTGTTCGTAAGTTTTTTTCTTTAATTTTTGTTCTTAACTTTTTTTATTTTCTTTTTCTCTATTTCACATTCTCTTTACCAATTCAATCAGCTCTTGCGGCTTTTCAATTTCAAAATCCGCAACTGTGCCGTCATTCCCGTAATTATGCCCATACTTAGCAAAACAAGTTTTCATCCCTGCACTTTTCGCGCCCTTAATATCGCGGGACGGATTATCCCCAACCATCAAACAATCCGAGGGTTCAAGGGAAAGTTTTTTTGAAATGAACAAAAACGGTTCCACGCCCGGCTTGTAAATATTTGTGTCATGAAAAGTGCCAATCGCCTCAAAATATTTTTGCAAATTTACAAATTCCAATCTTTGGTGCGCCTGCTCCTTCGCCGCATCCGTAAGCACCGCAAGCCTATACTCCCCTCCCAACCCACAAAGCATTTGCTCCACCCCTTCATAAGGTCTTAGCATCTGCGATTTCTTTCTCAAATAAGCGGTAATCGCCGCATTTCTAATCCTCTCAAATTTCGGCTTTTCAAATTTGAACGGCTTTAGCAATTCGCTAAAAGTCAGCTGGTATTCAATCCCGTGCGTCTCGTATATTTTGAAAATAAGGTCCCGAACTCTCTTTTCATTCATCTCAAGACCGGCGCCAACCATCGCCCGCGCCGCCTCGTCCGCCGACTCCTGCTTAAACTCCCAAAAATTTACCAGAGTATTATCCAAATCAAAAATAATCGCCTTGACCATAAGAAAACCAAAAAACATCCATTTGTGTTCAATTTCTGCCGCTTTCCTTCACGCAACTAAATTATAAAATACGGACACCCAGATTAACTCATGCCTCGCTCAAATTTCAAGCTCCGTTCATGGGCTCAAGTCGTGGATATGCTCAAGGACTGCCAGCTTTTGCTTGAAGTCACCGACGCAAGGCGAATAACGCAAACCCGGGTTCCGAAAATGGAAAAGGGCTTTGACGACAAATTCATAATCGCCGCAACAAAAGCAGACATGCTCCCGACTTTTCCAAAAAATTCCAAACTGGGCAAAATCCCGCTTTTCTACTGCTCTTCAAGAACAAGAGAAGGAATTGACAATCTCAAAGATTATATCCTCAAATTCGCAAGAAAAAAGAAAAGAGGCATCGCAGATGTTCTAATATTCGGAATTCCAAACGTTGGCAAGAGCTCCCTGATAAACGCGCTCACCGGCAGGCATGCAACAAAAACCGGCTTTCGCTCCGGAATAACTAGGGGCGTGCAATGGATTCACTTCGCGGAAAACGTCCGGCTTGTGGACGCACCCGGAGTTGTGGACCTCGCAACAATGCCCGAAGAGCTTGCCCTAAATTCCGCATACGATGTGCAGATGCTAAAAAATCCTATGCAGGTGGCGGAAAAAATATTGGGCGAATTTTTGTATCTAAAAGATGATTCCATCTTTACTCATTACAAAGTTTCAAAGTCGGAAGACATTCAAGAACTTCTTTCAGACATCTCAAAACGCCGAGGCAAGCTCTCAAAAGGCGGCGAGCCCGATATAGATGAAGCCGCAAGAATATTGGTGCGCGATTGGCAGAAAGGAAAAATATTGCCAAAATCGCCAGAATAAAATCAAAATACGTTTTTGCAAACAGCTCTTCTCAACAAAAATTCTATTTATCCGACTAACGCTCTTCTTGTTGCTTCTTCTTTTGAGAAAAGACTTTTTTTTATCATTTCATCCATTACGCTCTGCAAAACCATTTCTCTTCTCTGAAAAGTAGGCTCTTCAACTCCATCCTCATAAATCAGGCGCACTTTGTATTTTTTTATAATAGTCTTTCTATCCGCTTCAAGCACATTTAATCTTTCATCATAACCGGAACCGTGCTCACCAAAAGAAAAACTGTTTCTTATTCCAATTTCCTTGCGCTCTTTTTTTATAATCCTGATTTTCTTGTCAATTTCAGAAACTTTTATCGCGTCCCCCTCACTCAAAATCAGCATATTGTATACAAATCCCTTAGCCCCAACCACCTCTCCTCCCTCATTTTTCATGCCCGATGGTTCCGCGCTAAGAATATAATAAAAATTTCCTTCGTCCGCCATATTTTCTTAACTAACGCGAGCATCTTTATAATTGTTCAATTGCTTGTATTTGCGGGAGGTTTTATGGACGAATTTAGCCAAGCTGAAGCAGAATTGCTCAAGCCCTATGTCACAAACACAAACAAAAATGTCTTTGGCTTAATCAACCTGCCCCAAGTTGTCTGCGGCGCTCTTTTCTCAAGATATTCCCGCTCTTCAAAAAGCGCAAGGCGCGTTCTTTTGGAAGAATTTATGCAGGACCCGCAAATGCATTTTGCGGAAATAGTCGGCAGTGCAAAAAATTCTCCAACCCAGCTCATTGCAACGAAAAAAGCGGAAGAATTTTACGACCGCGTTCTCGTCGGCTTCGGAGACGATTCCGTCGCCGAATTGGGCGGGGCTCACATCGCCTGCGAGCAAATATCCAATCTTGCCACAAAATTCACCCAAGATTCAAGAATAGGCATCTCCCCTCTTGAAAAAAGCACCCGCTATGTTTATTTTGACAAAAAACAGGATGGAAAATATCTTTACTATTGTGGAAAAGAAATCACCGAGAGCGAAGTTGGAAAAATATACGAGAAAACCTGCGATTTGCTCTTTGACACTTATGTTTCTCTCATGCAAAAAGTTTCTGAAAAACTTATGCAAAAATATCCAAGGGAAAAAGATGCATCCGAGCGTGCATATTCATCCGCAATTCGCGCCAAAACCTGCGACATTTTGCGCGGGCTTCTTCCGGCGGGAACGCTTACAAACTCCGGCTTTTACGGAAACGGGCGCTCGTTCGAATATCTCCTGACAAAAATGTATTCCTCCGATTTGCCCGAAGTGAAAAATCTTGCAACACAAATGCAGGAAGAGCTTTCTTTCTCAATTCCCTCTTTCGTAAAACGCGCGAATAACAAATACGGAATCGCGACACAGCAATACTGGATTGACACTCGCACGCAAACAAAAAAATTAGTTGAAGATAAATTCTTGACTGCAAATTTGCCAAAAGAAAAAAACAGCACAGAAGAATCTACTCCCGAAGTACAACTAATTTATTTTGATGAGAATGCGCATGAAAAACTGTCTGCCGCAATTCTTTTTGAATTTGGAATGGATTATGCGTCTGCAAAAAAGAAAGCATCCTCCCTTTCCAAAGGGCAACAACTTGAGCTTATCTCATCATACGTTGGAAAAAGAGGCAACCGCCGCCAAAAGCCCGGGCGTGCATTCGAGCATGTTTTCTATACATTTGCAATTTGCGCAAATTTTGGTCAGTTCAGGGATTTGCACAGGCATCGAATTCTCACTCAAATGCGTCAGCCTCTTTCATGCGAAAACGGATACGATATGCCGCCAGAGCTTGTGCAAATGGGTCTTGATTTTGAATTTTCATCCGCAATGCAGGAAGCGAAAGCCTCTTACGAGCAAATAAATTCTGTCCTTGGGCCCGCGCTTGCCCAATATGTTGTGCCTATGGCTTACCGAATGAAATGGTATATGCACTTAAACCTGCGCGAGACATTCCATCTGATAGAGCTTCGTTCTGCGCCGCAGGGCCACACCGACTATCGCCGCGTGGTGATAAAAATGCTTGATGAAATGAAAGCGGTACAGCCAGAGCTTGCCAATTTCATAATATTTGCAAACCGCGAGGATATTGCCCTTGAGCGCCTTGATGCGGAAAAAAGAATAGATGAGCGTCTAAAAAAAATTGATGAAAAAAAATATTAGTTTGAAAATTGGCTGATAAAAATAAAAATTAGTTTGAAAAAAGTTTAGTTTGAAATTTGGCATTTGAAACTTTCATTTGCAACAATTCAAAACATTTGGGGAAAGAGTTATATGTGCAAAACTTTCCCCTCTTTACAATCATCATATTAATGAGGTGTAAAAATGGCAGAAACAACGACAGAAATCCATCATACGCATCCCGGCGAGAGCCACTCACACATGCATTCAGGTGCATGTGCAGATTCAGGCACCGGAATGTATGTATTGGCATTGGCAGTAATCATCAGCACACTAATGCTTGCCGGTGCGATCTGGTTCTCCTTAAGCTCGCTCACAGCATCTGTGGACAGCCTCGGGGGCACAATTGCGGCAAAGCAGCTTAGCGTAACTGTTCCAAGCACGACAGACTCCGGCACGGGTACGGCAGTAAAAGAGACGACTCCAACTCCAAGTGGAGTGGTTGCCGCGCAACTCGGATCCAAAGTAACTATTGACACGACCGGCAGACCCACACGCGGCGCAAGCAATGCAAAAGTAAAAATAATCGAGTTCTCGGACTTTGAATGCCCATACTGTGAACGCGGATATGGCAACATCGAGTCGGTACTCAAAGAGTTTAACGGAAGTGTGAGCGTAACATTCATGAACTACCCGCTCTCATTCCACCCCAATGCACAGAAGGCGGCAGAGGCGGCAGAGTGCGCGAACAAACAAGGCAAATTCTGGGAATATTACGACACCCTCTTTACAACAAGATTGCTTACTGTTAGCGACCTCAAAAAACACGCATCAGACCTCAAGCTTGACACAACTGCATTCAACACATGTCTGGACTCTGGCGAAATGACCAAAACCGTCACCGACCAAGCAACCCTTGGCTCATCGCTCGGCGTTTCCGGCACACCAAGCTTTTTCATCAATGGCAAATTGCTTGTAGGCGCCATTCCGGTGGACAACTATGCGGACAGCTCTGGGCAGATGCACGAGGGCCTTAGCGCAATAATAACAAAGGAGCTTGCCTCCTAATTTTTTATTTTTTTATATTTTATTTTTCTTACTGATTTTTCCATATACTTATAAATTTCGCATAATTATCTCTATATAATATTTTTTGAGGTGTTTTTCAAATGGAATGCAAACAACAGCCATTGTACGTTTTCTCGCTTGTGCTTTTGGTATGCGCGGCAATTCTCTCGGGCGCAATCTGGTTTTCAATAAACTCGCTTTCATCATCCGTTTCTGCAGTGGAGCAGACAATTCTTGCGAAAAATTTTGCAATTAATGTAAATGGCTCTGTGCAGGGAAAAACAAACAACACTGTTGCACCGACCCCGACGCAACCCACTCCTTCACAGCCAACTCCGACTCCGACTGCAAAAATAACCGATGTAAAAACAGTGGATGGCAACTTCAAGCAGACAACCGAAGCAGTATGCAAAAATGGTAGTGCGGTAATTGTTCGCATGTTCACAACCACTTGGTGCCCTCACTGTGTATGGGAAAAGCCCGTAATGAAGGCGGTAACAAGCACATTCGGCGACAAAGTGGATTTGAGAATCTATGATGTTGATGTGCAAGGTCAAACCCCTGCATCGGAAGAGGCAATTTGGGCAAAATACAATCCGGGCGGCTCAATTCCAACCCTTGTAATCGGCTGTAAATACTACAAGATTGGAAGCGGCGAATCAATCGGAGAAGATACAGAAAAAGCGGCAATCAGAAAAATAATCTGTGAAGAACTGGGAACGGACGCACCATCATTCTGCTAAGTCCATACTCTCTTTCTTTCTTTTCTGTTTTTTTGTTTTTTACTTCTCTTTTTAATTTAGTTTTTCTCTCTTTCTTTCTTCTTTCCAACTTTTTTATTTTCGGCATTTTTACGGGGTAATTTTGCATTTTCACCTTTTTTTCAATTCGGCGATAGCCTTTTATTCAACTCCCAATCCTATAACATCTTACAAACCATTAGTTGTGAGAATAATGAAACTAATTATAGCTGAAAAGCCAAAAGTCGCACAAAAGATAGCCGATGCACTCTCCGACTCATCGGTGCAGAGAAAAAAAGGCAAAGGTCAGTCCTATTATTTTGAATTTGAAAAAAACGGCGAAAACATAGCCGTCGCTCCGGCAGTCGGACATCTTTACTCATTGGAAGAGTCCAAAAAATCAAACACCTATCCCGTGTTTGATATAGAATGGCGACCTGCTTATGAAATTTCCAAGGATTCCGATTACACCAAAGGCTATGTGCAAACAATTGAAATGCTTGCAAAAGATGCGGACGAAATAATAATCGCCTGCGACTATGATGTGGAAGGCTCACTAATCGGATACAATGCAATGCGATATGCCGGGCACCGCGATGTTGGCACACGAATGAAATTTTCCTCCCTCACAAAAGAGGATTTGGTTAATGCCTACACGGAGCGCGGCGATTTGGATTTGGCAAACGCATTAGCCGGAGAATCCCGTCACATCCTTGATTGGTATTATGGTATTAATCTTTCAAGAGCGCTCATGAGCGCAGTTCGTTCAACCGGCAAATTTCAGGTAATGAGCATCGGGCGAGTGCAGGGTCCCGCGCTAAAACTTTTGGCGGAAAAAGAAAAGTCAATCAAGGCATTCATTCCAACTCCATACTGGGAACTCACATGCGAAATAGACAAAATCCGCTTCAAGCACGAAAAGCAAAAGTTCACCGATCAAAACGAGGCAAAAACAACATTTGAACTCTCAAAAAATCCCCCTCAAAAAATTACTGAAATAACAAAAAAGCCATTTATCCAAAAGCCAAATCCTCCGTTTGATTTGACCTCTTTGCAGGTGGAAGCTTACAAGCAATTCAAATTTCCCCCGCAACAAACTCAGGCAATCGCCCAAACTTTGTATGAAAATTCAATGATTTCCTACCCAAGAACCTCGTCTCAAAAATTGCCTGCAAAATTGGGTCTTGACAAAATAATTCTAATCCTTTCAAAACAGGCGGCGTATGCCCCCCTTTGCCAAAAGCTGATTCACAAAAAACTTTTCACGCCCTTTGAAGGCAAAAAAGAGGACCCCGCCCATCCGGCAATCCATCCGACCGGCCAGCACGCGGCGGTAGGCGCAAGAGAGCAAAAGGTATATGATTTAATCGTAAAAAGATTTCTTTCATGCTTTGCGCCCGATGCAACCCGCGAATCCCAAAAAGTTGTAGCCCTTTGCGGAACTCAAAATTACACAACAAACGGCGCAAGAACAATTGAGAATGGCTGGTTTGAATTTTATGCTCCATATCTGAAGCTTGAAGAGGTCACTCTTCCAGCATGGACTCTGGGGCAAGCGGTAAATGCAACCGACTTTAAAATGGAGGAGAAAATGACCCAGCCTCCAAAGAGATTTACTCCAGCTTCAATTATCTCCGAGCTTGAAGACAGAAATTTGGGCACAAAAGCGACCCGCGCAACTATAATTGAAACCCTCTTCAAACGAGGCTATTTGACCGGCACAAAATCAATTGAAGTATCCTCATTTGGTCTCTCTGTTGCAAATGTAATGGACAAATACGCACCCGAAATAATGGATGAGGAACTCACTCGCGAAATAGAAAAGGAAATGGAAGCAATTCAAGAAGATCCGATTCATGCCAAAAACGTAGTTGAAAACGGCAAAAAAATCCTGACAAAAACGCTTGAAAAATACAAGCCCCACGAAAAAGACGTTGGAAAAGAACTTACCGGCGGATTGGCTGATGCACGCGCGGAAGCCTCGCAACTCGGTCCATGCCCGACTTGCAAAACCGGCACATTGAGAAAAATCCTCTCAAGAAACAAAAAATGGTTTGCAGGCTGTTCAGGTTACCCAAACTGTACCCAAACTTATCCATTGCCCCAGATGGGATTGATTGAATCAACCGGCAAGGCTTGTGAACATGATGGCAGTCCCATCATAAAAGTAATAAGAAAAGGCAAGCGCCCATTTGAAATGTGCGTCGCAGTCGGTTGCCCCTCAAAAGCAAGCTGGGGTGCTTACAAAAAGCCGTTGCAGGCGGCAAAACCCGAATCGGCCGCAACAAAATCCGCAACTGCCACAACTGCAAAATCTGCCCCTACCGCAACCGCGAGCCTTGCAACCACTTCAAAATCCGCCTCTAATACTGCTACAAATTCCACTACAACTTCAAAATCAAAATCTGGTGCAGTTGCAAAAACCCCTTCCGCAAAAAAGCCGAGAAAAACTTCTTCAAAAAAGAAAGTTGAATAATTTATTGTATCTCGCCGACCAATTCCTCAAGCAAATCCTCAATCGTGACAATCCCAATCATTTTTTGGCTTGAATCTGCGACAACCGATATATCCTTGCCGGCCTTTTGCATTCTCTCAAACACATTATGAATCCTTTCTTTTGGTCCAAACACCAACGGTTTTTGAGCTATATGCACACAATCTGTTTTTGGATCTGTCATCATTGCCATCGCAATTTCGCGTAAATTTACAAATCCAATCGCCCGTCCCTGCTCATTCACAATAGGAAATCTGGAATGTTTGTTTTTTGCTGCAATTTCAAATGCACTCCAAACCGGAGTACCCGCATTTATCATTGCTACATATGAAACTGGGGTCATTACTGCTTCAACAGGTTTTTTATCAAACTCAAGTACATTTGCAATCATCTTCTCTTCCTTTTCAGTAATGCTCTTGTGCTTTGCACCCAATCTCACGGCAGTCCGAACTTCCTCTTCACTAAACTTCTCAATTCCGGTTGCCGTGGAATAAATACCTGGCACAAGCCGATTCACCGCCTCAAAAACAAGCACAAGCGGAGTAAACACCCAGCAAAATACCTCAATTGCCGGAGCAACCGCCAGTATAAATTTGTCTCCATAAGTGGTCGCGGCGCTCTTTGGCATTATGTCTCCAAAAGCAATTAGCAAAAAGCTCATCATCGCAACCGCCGCGCCTATGCCCGCTTCCGAGCCAAGTAAAGTTATCGCCATAGAAGTTGCAAATACGGATGCCGCAACCGATGCGATATTATTTCCAATAAGTAGTGCAATTATCACTCTTCTTCGGTTCTGTTTAAGCCGTTGCAGACTCTCGGCACCATTTGCTTTCTTCTCAATCATTGTGTGCATGCGAATATTGCTAATTGAGAGAAAGGACACTTCTGCCGCCGCAAAAAATGCAGCAATCGCAATAAAGAGTAAAATTCCCATAAATTCATATATCGCCTGCATGTTCCTATTCTAATCTCTTTGTTTATAACGTTTTTTGAAAATGCACGTTTTAATGCATATTTCCCGCCTAAGGCACGTGTTTTTATAAATTCCATCCGCACAATATTATTGTGAAAATAAAACGAGCCCTTATCTCTGTCTATGACAAAACAGGCCTTTTGGATTTGGCAAAGGCGCTTCATCATCACGGCGTGCAAATACTATCTTCCGGCGGCACTGCCAAGGCTCTAAAGCGCGCCGACATTCCTGTAATTGAAATTTCAAAATATACAAACACTCCCGAACTTTTTGAGGGGCGGGTAAAAACTTTGCACCCAAAAATTCACGGCGGCATACTTTTTCGCCGGGACAACAAAAAAGACATTGAGGAGGCAAAGAAAAACAGCATCCTTCCAATCGACTTGGTAGTTGTAAATCTTTATCCATTTGAAAAAGTCACAAAACAGGAAAACATCACAAAAGAAGTCGCAGTTGAAAACATAGATATCGGCGGTGTATCGCTCATTCGCGCCGCGGCAAAAAACTACAAATACACATCCGTATTGGTGGACCCTGAAGATTATCCGCGTTTTATACAGGATTTTGAATCAAATGACGGTGAAATATCCGACGAAAAAAGATACAATCTAATGGTAAAGGCATTCGAGCGCTCATCGCACTATGATTGGGCAATCTCCCGCTTTTTCGGCGGGGAAGGAGACGAGAAATTCCCTTATCGAATGAAACTCATATTTGAGCGCGCATATCCCCTGCGATACGGTGAAAATCCGCATCAGCAGGCGGCAGCATATCGCCTTGTGGGAGAGCGCTCTCTCTTTGACGCGCGATTATATTCCGGCAAAGTAATGAGCTACAACAACTTTTTGGATGCGGATTCCGCATTGCATCTCATCCGTGAATTCTACGGAAAGCACGCATGTGTCATCCTAAAGCACAATAATCCGTGCGGGGTTGCATTAGGAAAAACCTTGCAAGAGGCTTATTCGCGCGCATATGCTTCAGACCCGCTTTCTGCATTCGGCGGAGTATTGGCATTTTCCTCCCGCCTTGATGTTGACACTGCCCAGTCAATCGGCAACAAATATTTGGAAGTGGTGCTTGCGCCCGGATACGAACCCGAGGCTCTCAATATTCTAAAGCAAAAGCCATCAAGGCGCATATTGGACATTTCCGATTTGTTTGTGCCCGTATATCCGGGGGATGTAACCTTCAGGCACATTTCCGGCGGAATGCTTTATCAGCACGAAGACCCGGTAATTTATGACCTTCGCACGGCACAAGTTGTCACAGCAAAAAAGCCGACCGACACTCAATGGCGCGACATGTATTTTGCAATGGCGGTTGCAAAGCACACAAAATCAAACGCAGTCACTCTTGCAAAAAACGAGCAGATTATCGGCGTTGGTGCAGGGCAGATGTCAAGAATAGATTCCACAAAAATCGCGCTTTCAAAAGCAAAACAAAACAACTTTGATACAAGCGGTGCAGTTGCGGCATCGGACGCATACTTGCCTTTCCCGGATACAATTGAAGCTCTTGCGGCACAGGGAGTTGCCGCACTCGTGCAGCCCGGCGGCTCAATTAACGATGAAAAATCAATAATCGCCGCAAACGAGCATGGCATGGCAATGGTATTTACTGGATTCAGGCACTTCAAGCATTAAGCTTTCTTTTTCTTTTGTGCTCAAAAGAAAAAGAAACCTTGGAAAGAAAAAGAAAAACGGGATGCTTTTCTTTTCTGCTCAAAAGAAAAAGAAACCTTGGAAGGAAAAAGAAAAAAGGATGGTTTTCTTTTCTGCTCAAAAGAAAAAGAAACCTTGGAAAGAAAAAGAAACCTGCCATTTCAATCTGCTTATAAAATATCTTCACATTTGCTATTTCATGAAAGCGGCAAGGAAATTGCATGCAATTTTTATTGGAAGATTTCAGCCCCCCCACTTAGGGCACGAAAAGGCAATTTCCTATCTTCTGAAAAAATATGAAAAAATAACAATTGCAATCGGCTCATCAAACAAAAAACGGGATTCAACAAATCCGTTCTGCGCGCGCGAGCGTCTGTATCTTTTAAGAAAAATAATTCACTCTCACGCTGGTTGGAAAAACAAAATTTCATTATGCCTTCTGAAAGACAACCCTTCAGACAAGCAATGGGCCCTTTCATTTCGCAAACGATTTTCCCCAAACAAGTACGCAATTTTTTCCGCAAATTCCCTTGTAAGAAATCTTTTGAAGAAAGAGGGTTATGCTCTTGATGGTTCTCCCCTTTTCAACCGCATTGAATGGGAAGGCACAAAAATAAGGGAAAAAATGCGAAAAAATATCCCTTGCAGTTTGCGATTACCAGTCTCAATAAGGCAGTATATGAAATCAAAGGGGGAGAAAATAATATGTGCTTGCAAACAAGATGCAATCTAATTCAACTCAACGAGTGGAAACTAATTAAAAATAAATAAAAAAGCACAAAAATAATTCCGGCGGATTAATTTGCAATTTCAATAGTTGCCCAGTCGCCAAGAGATGCGCGCAATGCGGCTTCAAGCCCGCGCGCCTTTGTCTGTTCGGTCTTTGCGGCAATAATAATTTTTTTCTTTGCCCCATTCTCCTTTATCTCTATTTTGGCTTCAAACTGTGTTGCAAGCTCGTGCGCCTTTTTCTCAGGCTCACTTATGACATCAATGAGTTTTATGTCGTATTTTAGGTCCTGCCCCGCCAACGGGTGGTTAAAATCAAGCATAATTCTTCCGGAAGAAACGGTTTTCACAAGCGCGGGAACGCCGTCAATTGTAACCATCAAGCCCGCAATTGCCTGTATTCCGTGTTTTTCAAACTCTTTTTGCGGCATCACTCGCACAAGCTCATTATGCCTTTTTCCAAAAGCCTTGTCTGCGGGAATAAAAATTTGCTCATTCTTTCCCAACTGGAGTTTTTGCATCGCTTCCTCAAGACCAGCAATCATCGCGCCGCGCCCAACAATTACGAGCCTAGGCCCGTATTTTGATGCGTCAGACCAAATTCCCGAATCCTTTGCAACTTTCTCATCAGTACTCTCAAATGCAGAATTGTCCGATACCAGACGCCCTGTTAGTTCGAGCCTTACGAGATCTCCTTTGCCTGTTTTTACCATCAGCTTCGCCTCTTACAAACCAAACACTCGCCATCGGCGAAGTCCGACAAAAATTTTATTTTTGTCATAAAATCAATACCTCATTATTGTCCAATTCTCTTTAAAAAGATGTTTAGCTATTCTAATTTATAATAATTTCAAATTTTTACTTGCGGGGATTTCATGTTTAAACTAAGCAAAAACGATTACATAAAATATGGAACATACGTACTCATCCTTATCTTTATCCTCTCAACTGCGGGAATTTATTTGGGCAGTTTCGGTTCATCTTCAAAGACTCAAACCGCTACTCCCGATATAATAAGCGGAAGGGCAGTTGCAAATGCGACCATCATCTCATGGGAACCCTCAATAGAAGTGTCTGGTGACAGCAAGGAGCTTGCCTCACTGGTTTCGCAGCTCAAAGCAAACGGCAGTGTAACTCACGACATAAAATTGAGCAACGGGCGAATACTCATGCTCAACGGCTCATCATCAATCGTGCAAATCTCATCTCAAATAGAACGGCTCGGGCTCAAGCCTTATTCGGATGCCGTTCTTTTTGTCGGTCCAATAACAATTATTGCCGAAAACACCACGACTTTTGCGGGACAGAACTTTAGGCAAAAGCTTGTTCCGATATTTGAAGTGGGCGACACGTTTGAAGTTTCTTTCAGCGCGCAAGCCGCCAACTCAATTGTTTATGCCGCAAGCTCGCTTAGCATAATGCAAAGCCCTTCATTCTCCGTGCAATTAAACGCCATAAATTCATCTCTAAATTCAACGGCATTGGTAATCTCAATTCCATGGTCCGAACGCAATGCAAATTATTCTCAATTCATAAATAGCCTTCCGAGCGGAGCTTATGCAAATATGACTTCGCGCTCGTTTGTGACATTTTCACAAGTTGTGTCAAATGAAATATTGCAAAATATTTCCTCTTCAAAGCCGGCATATATTACCAGCCTGCAACCAAGCGTAATCTCTTTGAATCCAAAATATTCAAACGAATCAGAGGTAAAATCTTACTTTGCGCAATTCGGTCTTAATCCAATATTTGCAGAATCTTCAATTGAAATAAATTCAAACTCTTCCGACCCGATGGTTCTTCAAAACATTTCTTCGCAATTTTTGAATTTATATCCAAATTCGTCTGCAAAATTAAGCAACGCCTATGGCATCTCGCTTAGGTTGCCGCAGGAATTCTCATACGCGGGCAAGAATTACACTTTGGTTGAGCCAAATCCAATTGTTCTAATATCTGGTTATCCTCCATCCGAAGATGGCATTGTGAGCCTTAGCATTATCGCAGTTGGAAACAAAGTTATACAATACACTCCCGAAGGCTACTATGTTTTGCCCAAATCAGTGCAAAACAGCTCTTAGTGCAATTATCTCATTTCTTTTTCACTAATTAGTTTTTCTTTTGGATAATAATTTCTTTTTCTTTTGAGCTCAAAAGAAAAAGAAAAGCCTTTGGACATCGGGGGATTCGAACCCCCAGCCTCCTGCATGCCATGCAGGCGCGCTACCGTTGCGCCAGATGCCCATAGAAAGAAGTGTAAAAATTAAAAAAAAGAAAAAAATAAAATCAGGAATTAAATCAAGCCGGAGAGATATATACTACCGAATCTCCGCGCAAAAGGACAGTTCCGATTCCGCGTTTTACTTCTCCGTTTACAAGTTGCTCGGCTTTTTCAAGCACAATGTTCATGTGAACATCGTAGCTTACCATTGTGCCGCGCATCTCGTAGTTTCCTTTCATTCCGATGATTACTGAATTGTTCAATGATGCATTTAGAACATCAAAAGGTCTCTTTTCTGGCATAATAAATCCACCTCAAAAAATAATTGCGAAAGAGATAAAGGGATTAAAGTTTAAAAAACTCGGTATGCGTGCCGTCCGCCAGTTTGAAGTTGTCGAAATCATAAAACAAAGAAAAAATAAACCTTGCCTTATTCTATCTAGCAATGAATATCCAAAAACAGCACGTTGCATTCATCGTTTTCGCAATTCTGGCAATCACGACAATATTTTTCGCATACCAGTGCATCGTTTTCTCCTCGGAAATATTTCATTTGCAGGGGATTTTAGAACAAAAAGATTCTCAAATAGGCGCGCTTGAGCAAAAACAGTCCGAACTGCAAAAAAATATCTCCATTGCAAACATTGAGCTAAGCAGTGCAAATTCCCTTCTTGGGCAAAAAACAAATCAAATTTCCTCTTTGGAGCAACAGCTTGAGGATGCAAACTCAAACATCGCGCAAAAGCAAATAGAACTAAACAAATACAACCTGCAAGTATCCCAAATACAAGATGAGCTAACCTCAATGCAGGAAGAAATAAACTCCTCAATGCAGTGGTTTAAGCAAAATTCCATCCTACCAAAAAATTATTCGTGGGCTCTTGATATTTTTCAAAAAAGAATAATTGACGAATGCATCTACAAAGGGGAATTGAATCTTGCCTGCATAAATTATCTAACCGACCGAACCGCGCTTCAAATCAAATACAAATCCGACATTGAAGCCGGCTCGCAAGATCATTTGCAATCTTTGGAGCAGACAATAAAGCGCGAAGGCGGGGACTGCGAGGATTATTCACTTTTCATAAAAGCAGTTCTCAACTACATCAAATCACAAAATCAGGACGTGCAAATAAAATCGTGGGAAGAAGGCGATTCAAAATTCATCGTCTGGCCGCAGAATCCAACATCAGGCACTTATTCCTATTATCCAAACTCGCAAAAAAAACTCATTGGAAATTTGCAATCATCATATCCTTATGTCATCTGCTACTCTGTTGATTCGGCTTCCGGGCATTGCAGAATAGCAATCTCGCAAAATAAAATAAATTCAACTTCGCAGATTTCCCTTCTTGAAGGCGCAAACATATTTGAGCCGCAAAACGGAAGATACACTGGTGTTATCGGGTGCGAATATCAAATCTGTACATCAAATCAACAAACTTGTTATGCAAATGCCAATTCAATCGTAATTATAATTTCTGATTCGGATATTTACGAGGTAAAAGGCGGAAATTGGACATCATATTCCAAACTTTATGATGAATCCAACACATTATTGCAAAATTTTTTGAAAAATTAGCAAAAATAAGAAAAGGTTTTTATATATCATAAGATTCTTCATTAACGAACATTTGAGGTGGTAAGTTTGGTGAAAAAGAAAGCAGCTAAAAGATCGGCAAAAAGACATGTAAAAACACATGCAAAGAAAAAATCAACGAAGAAGAAATCAACAAAGAAAAGAAAAAGGTAAGGTGAACAAATGAACAAAGCAGGAAACGCAACAAGGCGATCTTCGCGCAAAGGGCGCGCAAGGGCGGCAGCAAAATCTAAGAAAATACGAGGAAAAGCGCAATCAAAGCGTTCATCCTGCAAGTGCAAGTGTTGCCACTAATTTTTTATCTTTTTATCTTTGTTTTTATCTATTTCTAACGCGGTGAATTTTTTTTCAACGGTTCTCTCCCTCAAAAGTAATCCACAATATTTATTCTCCCGATATCCCAAGCCCTTTCATCGCAAGAGAAAGCGCCTCCTTCTTATTCAAATAATAATTATTGTTTCCGCACTGCGGGCTGAATATGCATTTTGGGCATCCCGCAACGCATTCGCATCCGGCGAGTCTTTCATGCGACATACTTATGCACTCGCCATATCTTTTCATCATTACTTCCGAAAGCCCGCTCCCGCCCTCAATTCCTTCATAATAAAATATTCTTCCGTCCGGATAAGATATGCCGCCTATTTCCGACGCGTCCGCGCCGCTAAGTGCCGGCATCATTGCAATGCTCACATGTTCAAGCGCATGCAATCCATCCGTAAAACCCTGCTTTTGCTCTGCCCACACGTCCCAATCCGCCCAAAATGCCCGCGTATCAAACTCATAAGACAACGGCTCGTCAATTTCATGGCGCGAAACAGTTGCGCCGCTAAAAGAATCCTTTACAACATACCCGTGCACTTCATCTACAATGTGCACTCTTCCCATTCCCATCTCAATAAGATTCCATCTTGAATTTTTTTCAATTTTAAGTATTTCCGCATTTTTTGTCTTTAGCGCCTGTGTATAATATTGCCCGTCATCATCGCTTCTTCTCACCAGCGCGGTTTTTTTGTTCATGTCAATTCCAAGACTCTCAAATCTTTTTCCCCCAAGCAAATAAGTTGCCCCTTCATAAAGCTCGCCGATTCCAATCGCCATTTCCCGCTCTCCGATTGATTTGCCGCTGTCTGCGTCAATTATTTTTATCCGATGCCCTGCATTTCTCACCGACATCTTTCTTGCCTTTATTACCCCCTCCTTGGTCGCGACAAACATATCCGAAAAATTTCTCACAAGTCCCTCTTCTTTGAGCTTTGAGCAAATAGCAATATCCTCTTCCCGCAATTCATTTTGCATAATCGGTCTGTCTTTACACGCCGACATTATATGCAATGCGCGCACATGTTCATTGTAAGCGTTTGCATAGCACTCTTCCGGCTTTCCCTCAATGTAATTTTTCGGATTTTGCGCATAATACTGGTCAAGTGGCAGTTGTCTTGCAACCATTATTGCATAACTTTCCTGTCCTTTTCTTCCTACCCGCCCGACTCTCTGCCTCATCTGCGTAACTGTTCCGGGAAAGCCTGCAAGTATCGCCGCATCGGCATCGCCGATATCCATGCCGAGCTCAAGCGCGCTTGTTGCCGCAAGCACTTTTATCCTTCCACTATGAAATCCGCTCTCAAGTCTTCTTCTCTCTTCGGGCAAAATGCCTGCACGATATACCGCAACCTCCATATTCGCACTATGTCCTATTGCAGAAAGCCTTTCCGCCATATTATGCGAATTTGCAAAAATTATCGTCTTCTTGTTAATTTCTTTCGCAATTTTCAAACAAGTAGTAACCACGCTCTCATCGGAAGAATTCACAATCGCATGATTTATTTTCCCCCTCGGCGCGCCATCGCCTTCAATAAGCTCAAAATCATCTCGCAGGCAAATCTTTGATGCAAACTCAATCGGATTCCCAATCGTTGCGGACGACACAATATATTGCACCTGCTCGTTCGCAATCACAATCCCGCCCATGTCATCAAGGTCAAGAAGGCTTCCCTGCACAAACTTTTTCTTGCCCGCAAGCTCATTTTCTTTTTCCTCTTTCTTCGCGGCTTTCAAAAGCCTCTGCAGTCTCCACATAATATTTGCGACATGGCATCCGACATTTCCCGAATAAGCATGTATCTCGTCAATCACAACATATTTGAGTCTGGCAAAAAAATTTTTCCAAAGCTTATTGTTAGTAAGCATGAAATGCAGCATATCCACATTTGTGATTATCACATGCGGCATATCTGCCCTTATTTTCGCCCTCTTGCTTGCGGGTGTGTCTCCATCGTACACTTCCGCACGAATTCCAAGCATTCCAAATTCGCGCACCCTTGCCCATTGGTCGCGCGAGAGCGCCTTTGTCGGAAAAAGAAGCAAAGAGCATTTGCCGCGCAATGCCGCCTCCACGACCGGCACCATATAACATTCGCTCTTTCCGGCGGCGGTCGGAGCCATAAGCACGATATTTTTTCCTTCCCTGATTTTTTTAATCGCCAGTGACTGGTGTGAATATAATTTTTTTATGCCCCTGCCCTTTAGCACTTCGCGTATCGCTTCATGAATCTGCACCGAGTCGTCATATTGCGCGCCCTTTCCTTTTTGCACAAACCATTTGGGGTTATAGTCATCAAGCATTTATTTCATCCCGCAAAAATTTGCAATTTTTGCAATCAGGCTTGGGCCTTGGGCTTTTGCCCTCCTTTTTCACCGGCAAAATTTTGGCTAAAAAGAAAATTATTGGCTGATAAAAAAGTACTGCAGCCTCTCGCCTTTTTTATCCAGCATCACAAAGCCAAATCTCTCAAATTGGAACGCATTTCTTTCAATGTCAAAAAGGCAGGTCCGCTCTGTCCAGCCCCATACCTCTTCAAGCGAGTTTTCATTGAACTTTTCATCAATATACAAATCATGGGGCACAAGCACGCACGCAACCGCTTTTGCCGAATCTGCAACCCATTGCATTTTTTTCTGCACGTTCCCCTCGTCCGATACAAATTCGCACTCAAGCACATCCATCTGCCCTTCTTTTCCATCTGGCATATGTGCACTAATTTTTCTTTTTGCCTTAAGCTTTACATTGCACCAATCTTTGAGCCTGAAAGTTTCCCCCTCAGCAATCGCATCTGCATCTGCTTGGCAAATATATGCCGGAGAGCTTGCAAGCATTTCCCGAACCCCGAGCCCTTCATTTTGCGGATGGTTTTTCACAGAAATATTTTTCTGCATCAGGCCGGATATTTCCACACGGGCAGGTTGATGCACAAAAAATCTTCTCTGTGCATTCACATCTATAATCTTTCTATTTTCGGAAAGCAATTTGTCCCATCCGGGTTCGCTCTCAACTTTTGTGAGACCGAAAGAAAGCACGAATTTCTTAATCGCCTCGGGTGTTATGCCCCGTTTTTTCAATGCCGCCAAAGTCGGCAGGCGTATATCATCATAGCCCGAAACTTTTCCCTCTTCAATCAGCGGGGTAATAAGTCTCTTTGAAATCGGCGCGCCCTTTATCGCAAGTCTTGAGAAAGAAATCAATTTCGGTTTTCTCATCTCAAGTGCGTCAAGTATCGCATAATAAAGCTCGTCGCGAAGCTCATACTCCTTTGAGCGCATCGCATGTGTCACTCCTTCGGTGGAATCAATTATCGGCGCCGCAAAATCATAGGACGGCCAGCATTTGTATTTGTCTTTTTGCCTAAAATGCGGGGCATCAATAATTCTAAACAGAGTTGGGTCCCTCATAACCGTATTATCCGATTTCATGTCCCCCTTATATCTCACAATCGCCTGCCCTGTTGTAAATTTTCCATTCATCATTTTTCTAAAATCAATTACGTTCTCTTCGGGCATTTTGCACTGGCAATCGCATCTTTTGCCGCTTTCGCGCCCTTTTTTTATCTCATCCTGCGAGCAAGTGCAAACATAAGCCATACCTTTGAGCATCAGCTCGTCCGCAAGCTCGTAATATTTTTCCATATAATCCGACGAATATGTAATTTCAAAATCCCATTTTATTCCAAGCCACCTAAGATATTCAATGGTCGCATCCACGAATTCCTGTTTTGATTTTAGCGGATTTGTCTCGTCCATTCGCAATCTCATTTTTCCGCCGTGCGCGCGCGCTCCTTCAAAATTCAAAAAAGCCGCCTTTGCATGACCAATGTGCAAAAAGCCCGATGGCTCCGGCGGAAATCTCGTAATGACTTTTCCCTGCACTGCATTCGGAAGGCTGATTCCCTTTTCCTCCTCTTTCTTTTTCTCTTCAAACGAATATTTTGAAAGCTCTGCCTCAACCTGCTCCTTTGTCATCTCGTTTATCCTTTGTACTTCCACCGCGATTTTTCCCATAAGCTCCTTTGTCTGGTTTTTCATTTGCGGGTGCTCGGAAAGCACTTTGCCGATAATCTTGCCGGCGTTTGCAGAGCCATAATCATGCGCATTCTTTAGCGCCCATTTGTTTATGCTAATTTCAATCTCATCCATGTATTTCACTCAAAAATTGTGGTTTCTTCATATGTGTATTTGTGCATTTCTTTCTCTATTTGTTTGTCCTTTAGCTTATTCACTTCCGTACATACTTCTCTGACAATATTCATAAGCTCGCCTTTCTCATCAACAAGCGCCGGATATTCCCTTAGCACATTCACAATGACTTTTGCAGGAATTGCAAATCTTACTTCATGCGCGCACTTCAGCGCCCATTTTCTTATGTTGTGTCTGAACTCTTTGCTGTCTTCCACTCTCACACCCTAAATATAATTTGTTTCCGCAAATCTCTTCTTTTTTGTTCCGGTTATGTCCCGCCTTGCAAAATCTGCGGGTTCAATTCCCCGCAGTCTCAATATCTCGGCAGACCTGCCTGTAATAAGCACCGGAGCGCACGCAAGCTCTTGCACGCTCTTTGCACCGCACAAAAACATCGCTGCCTTGAATTGCTCTTTCCAAATTTTTATTTCATCCTCGCACTTCTTGGCTTTCAAGAACGGTATTGCCGCACCGGCAAGTTTTGCCCCAAGCGCGATAGAATTTGCAACATCAATTCCATCTCTTACTCCGCCACTGCAAATAGTATCTCCATACTGTGCGCTTTCCACAAGCGCCGGAATGCTTGGATAGCCCCATTCTTCAAAACCGGCAAGCCTTCCACCCCTTGCATACTCGACTTTGCTCCAGGATGTTCCTCCCCGTCCGGCGACATCCACTATTTTTACTCCGGCATCAAAAAGTTTTTTCGCGCAATCGCCGTTTATTCCGGCACCGGTTTCTTTTGCAATCACGGGCACATTAATATTTGAGCAAAGTTTCTCAATCGACACTATCACCTGCCCAAAATTTGTCTGCCCTTCGGGCTGTATCGCCTCTTGCAACGAGTTCAGATGCACATTCAGCGCGTCCGCGTCAATTTTATTTATCATCCACTCAATTTTCTTTACATCATATTCCTTTATCTGAACGGCTCCGATATTTGCGATAATTGGGATGCTTGGCGCCTCTTTTCTCACCATGTATGTATTTGCTTTTGATTCATCCTCAAGCATCGGTCTGCACGAGCCGAGCGCGAGTGCAATTTTTTCCTTCTCTGCAACAATCGCAAGTTTCTTGTTTATCTCCAAGCCTTTTTGAGTTCCGCCCGTCATCGCGCTGATTAGAATCGGGGCATCAAGTCTCTTTTTCAAAAAGTTCGTGCAAGTGTTTATTTTTGCCAAATCCGCCTCCGGCAGGGCATTGTGCACAAGCAAAACATCTTCAAATCCGGCCCCCTGGCAGTATTGAACATTTTCCTCTTCGCAAATTTTTATGTGCGCATCCTTTCTTTCCTGAGTTGCAGATGTTTTTGTCATAACAAATCTGCTCATTTTTACTTTAAAAAGAGTATGATAAATTTCGTCAAAAAACGTTGTTCTCTATATAAAAACAAGTGAAGCATAAGCCACTACACTGCTTTCATTCCCGTTTGTTTCTTTCCCCGAATTAGTATATTTTAGCAATTTTGCCTCTTTTTTTCCAGCCAGCTTTGCATAATAAATAGCCGCCGCAATCGGTCCATGCCCGCAAATGCTAAGCCCGTTTTGTTCAACTTCTCTTTCAAGCGCATTTGCATCAAGTTTTTTGATAAATTCAATGGGCATCTTATCCATCAATTTTGCCCTTTCCCCGCTTTCATAATGTGTGAAATCGGAAGATGCCAAAAGCAAAATATTTCTGTCTTTGAATTCATTGTCCGAGCAAGCGTCAAAAATTGCCTTTCCAACTTCAGACGCAATTTTCTCCCCCTGCACCCCTATGCAAATTGCAACAATTTTTGCTTTCGGGTTAATCCTTTGAATGAACGGAAGCATCACTTCAATCGAGTGCTCGCGAAAATGCGCCGCCTCATTTCTTCTCATCAACGGGCAAGATAAAATAATTTTTGCCGCCAATCTCAAATCGGTGGAACTTGTGCCAATCGGCGTTTTCCAATCTTCAAAAGAAACAGAAACAATTTCTCCAAGCCCTGTATGGTTCGGGCACAAAATAACCATGCTTGTATTTTCCTTCTTCAAATTTTTCTCAAGTGCGGCAAAAGAATATCCCGCCGTTTTCCCGGAATATTCATATCCAGCGTGAGGTGCAATCGCAATATTTGCGCTTACGCTAACCTCTTTTCTTCCCTGTGCCAAGAATGCATCCACCTCTCTTGTGAGAGTGTTTGCATTCAGCGGATAAAACGAGCCTGCAACTGCCGGATATCTCATAAAAAAATAAAGGAAAGAAAAGATATTAAGCTGAGCTATAATACAGCTTGACCTTTTCAATAAGCCCTTCATTTCCAACATAGAGCGAAGTTACCTGGTCCATATTGGCTATGGGCGTATCCAGAAGCGAGCCGAGTTTGCCGTCATAAGATTTTCCGCCTGCCTGTTCAACCAAAAACGAAAGCGGTATGCCCTCGTACAGCAATCTCAGCTTCGGAGCAGGATAGAAGAAAATTCCGCCTTCACGCAAAAGACTTGCAATCTCCATGACTGCGGCTCCGGAACATCTTATTTTATAATTTGGTAAAAATTCCTTTACGACAAATTCGCTAAACTCCGGGCTCCAGGAGGTATTTCCACCCGGAATAACCAAGCTCGGTTTTTGAGGTATTTTTATATTCTGCCCGTCGGCCATCTGTTCAAACTGTGAAAAGCCTCTGTTACCATAATTCTTCACAAGCTCGTGTACTCCGTCCCCCGTGCTATAAATAAACGAGAAAACCGGACCATACAAAATAATTGCCGCCGCCTTTAGCTCTCTGCCGCTTTTTGGCTCATTATCTTCATAAACTCCTAAAATGGAGCCAAAAATATTTCTGGTTTTTATATTTCCCGAGCCATCCAGCGGGTCTAATGTAATAATGTATCTTCCACTCTTGTACCTATACCTGAATTTACTATCTTTCGGGTCAATCGGGTGGTCAAGCTCTTCGGAATAAATTCTTTTTATTTCCCCTGTACGAAGCATTGTTTTGCACAAGACATTATTCGCCCAATCATCAAGCTCTTTTTTAATCTCTTTATATTTGTTCATCAATTTCTCGTCCGCCATCTCGGTATTCCCAATCTCCTTCTTGTTTTCTGCAAGCCTTCTTTCCAAATGAGAAGTAAATCTTAGTTGCATATCCACCGAGCCGTAAGCAAATGTCAGCATTATTTTTGCAAGTCCTCGGTCAAGTTTCTCAAACGGATTGCCTTTTTCAATTTCCGCAAGTTTCATTGCAAGCGGTGTTGACCTTATCGGAGATAAAATCTGCGTGCGCTTGTACAATTCATAGAGCCACCAGTGGGCGCTGTCAATTTTATTCGTATCAATCATTTTATCTATTTTTTTCATGAAGACTTTTTCGCACAATTCAAGGTCGCTATAAATATCCACGTCCTTATTGTCCTCTTTCATAAATGCATAATCTACAAATGCCTTTGTGAATGGGGTGATTTCGGTTCTCCAATATACTTTTCTTGGAATATCTACAAACGGATTCAGGCCAATTAACTTTTTTGAATTAAGAAAAAGTTTCTGCTCTGTGTAACGTTGTTTATTCGGACTCGGAAGAGGTTTTGGTTCGGTGTAATATCGCCTATCGTTATGTCCTGCCATTTTTACATCTCCCTTTTGTTTTGTAGCTCTTCTTATCTTTCCTCCTTGCACGGGATTACCGCCAATATATTAGACAGCCCGACCGCCCTAATATCTTCTGTCTTTATTTCAATAACATTCAAATCCTCTTTTAATTGAAAAATAAGCTCACTCACAAACGCATTCCCCTTTTGTTTGTAATTGTACCATCCCTTGTATATTCCAAGCTGGGGAATAAACTCTTTAACATCTTCAGCTGTAAATGAAAATTCGTTAAGCAATTTCTTTGCAATACGTATGTCATCATAAGTAATATTGTCGCACACAAGCAGAGTCACAAATGCTTCATGAAGTTTAATCATTACACTTTTTTGTTTGCCAAATACATTTCCAGAGCTTGCACTTTTGCTGTTAGAGTCAACCTCACCCAGATGTCCCTTAAAGTTAGTAAAAAGCTTTTCAAAATTAGAAGTTTGTATTTTTTCAGTCAGAGTTTGCAATTTCTTAATACTTTCAGTTCCATTCCCATTGCTCTGTTCCACATTTTTCAAAACCTTTGACGCCATCAGCACCACCGACATCTATTATAGTTGGTTAAACTTAATATTGCTGTTGTCGCAAAGCTTGCGCTATTTGCACATAAAAAATTCGGGAAGATTATGCAATCTGCTCAATCCACTAAAATAGTGTATTTTGAAATATAGATTTGCGCCAACATCACGATAAGATACGGCAATATTATGAGCGAATTAAACGCAATCACAATAAGCGGTCCAATCACATGCGGAATGAACGGAACCGAATTCACAACAAAGAGCACAATCACGTCAACAATTGAGAGCAACATTAATGCCACAACCATCCAAAGCAACACCAAAGACGGCTTTTTTCTTATAATGCTAAAGCTTCTTTGCATCGCCCTAAACGGTCTTACCTCATCCATAACCATTGCGGTGGGCAAAAAGAGCAATCCGAGCCCGACAATCAAATTCAGCAAAGGCGCGAGATATTTTTGTATCTGATACTCGTAAGTGATAAGCTGTATAAGCAGAAGCAATATTGTGGCGATAAGGAAAATCATAAACACCGAATTTGTGTGTTTTGTAATCGCCTTTATCTCCTCTAAAGTGAGCCCCTTTAGTGTTCTCTGCCTCTTCACCACTAAATTTATGCCGACAATGGCAAAGCTCATCAAATAAAGCGAAATCAGCAAAGACGCAATCATTATCCCGCTGTCAACCGGAGTCAAATCAACGATACTTCCGGTTCTCAAATAGGCGCCTCCAAGCGCGATATAAACCGGGTCTGCCGGGTTAATCATTCCGACAATTATCGGCAATATCATGCCGAAAAGCCCCGGAACCGAAGCCACAAGTATAAGCCAGATATTTTTAGTGTATATTTCCCACGTATAGTCCATGATGGATTTGCCTGCCATGCAACACCCTCTTGGTAGTATAGGGGGGCAATATGTTTTAAATCTGCATTTCCCATCTTATATTTAGAGTTTTTTTATCGCTATTGGAAAGACCGTTATAATCATCTGATATAAAAGGGATAAAATGGAACAAAAAAACTTTACTCGCGGGCTTGCATTCACTCTGCTTTTTGCCGCATTAGGCACTATTGCAAACTTTATCCCCCTTGCAAAAATATTGGGAATGCAGGGAAGCACTTTTAGCGCATTTGATTTAATCGCCCCTATTCCGGTGGCATTCTTAGGTTTGTCCTCCGGGCTTGCGGCAATTCTTATCGCAAAGCTCTCCGCAGGCATAGCAACCGGCGCGGCAATGGATGCCTCAACCTTTTTGCGCCTGCTTCCCCCATTGGGTGCGGGCCTGTTTTTCTGGTCATACAAGCACGACATGAAACACTCAATTCTCATACAAGCGGCGATTCCCGCACTGGCAATGGTCGCATTTATTTTCAATCCGGCAATATTTGGCACAAGTGCAATGGCTTACGCCCTGTTCTGGCTGATTCCAATCGCGGTAATTTTCCTGCCCGACTACACATATCTTCGCAGTCTTGGCGCAACTTTTTGCCAGCACGCGATAGGCTCGGTTCTTTTCCTTTACACAATTCCGGCATTGCAGAATCCGCAAATATGGCTCGCGCTAATTCCAATCGTGGTGGTGGAGAGACTTCTCTTTGCGCTGGGGATAACAATTTCCTTCAAGGCAATCGCGCTCATGTACGACAAATTCCATTTTGTAATACGCACGCAAAACAATTCGCCCTCGCCAATGCCCGCTCCACAAAAGAAAGAAAAAAACTAATTTTTTCAACGGATTGGCAGTGAAGGATTTTTAAATGCACTAAGAGTGCAAAATGCATGAGCGAGCCATACCTGATAGAAATCTCATCAGAAGCCGGAAGAAAGGTCGGCGGAATCTACACTGTAATAACAAGCAAATCCCGTTATGCTCTAAAACATTTTGAAAAAAGATATCTATACATCGGCTTTTACGATGAGAAATGTGCGCAGGACGTAAAGTTTTCCCAGCCGGAAGGCGAGTTAAAGGAAATTTTTGACGAGCTTGCATTGCAGGGAATATTCTGCCATTATGGAGAATGGCTCTATGCCCAAAACACTCCGATAATATTGGTGGATGCAAAAAGCTTCGGGCAAAAAAACGTTCAATATGACGATGCCGGGCAATCTCATTACGATATAGAATCAAATCACATAAAATTTCTTTTATGGAAGCATTTTGGCATAGACTCGTTAATGGAAAAATCATGGGATTACGATGAGAATGTTGTGTGGGGCTGGGCAGTCGGGATGCTCATTGAAAAGCTTGCAAAAATATCGCCCTACAAAGAGCACAAATTAATCGGGCAATTCCACGAATGGATAACCGGCTCCGCGCTCTTGTACACAAGAATGCGCGGCTTGCCGATAGCAACCGTTTTCACGACACACGCAACCGTTCTTGGGCGCTCTCTTGCCGCTTCCGGCGCGGATGTGATGGCGCTTTCCCAATCATCTCATTCTCAAATAGATGTCTCAAAAGCATACCAACTAAAAGTGGAAGGAAAGCACCAGCTTGAAATGGCGGCGGCAAAAAAGTGTCACGTGTTTGGCACTGTGTCCGAAACAGTTGCACAAGAAGTCAGATACATTTTGGGAAGATATCCCGACGTTGTAATGCTTAATGGAATGGACTTTGAGCATAGCATGGCGGAAGCGCAGGTGCGCGACATCTCCGAGTACGTGCGACACGAGATTTTACAGCTCAGCGAAGCAATTCTCACTCCCTATCAAAGTGCCCGATATGACAATGCAATGATTCTTTTCATTTCCGGCAGATACGAATTCACCAACAAAGGATTTGACATTTTCATAGATGCAATGGGCAAGCTCAACAAAAGAATAAAGCAAAAAGGGGCAAAAAAACAAAAGCAGGTAATCGCCTTTATTTTCGCCCCCTCCGCGGTCCGGGGTCCGAAAGTGTCGATAATTCGCAACTATCTTCTTCTTGACAAGATGAATGAAGTGCTGGACGCATCGCCCGGCGCGAACATAAAAAAACACTATCCAAATGTCATGTCAAGAATCAACGAGGTAAAAACCTCCCTTAAGCGCGACCTTCTCACAATGAATTCAAGTTTTATCAAGGAAAACAACGAGCCTCCCGTCTGCCTGTTTGATCTGAACTACGCAAACGACCAAATAATCTCCGCATGCGAAAAGGCCGGTCTTAGAAACGGCGAGCATGATATGGTAAAAGCATTCTTTTATCCAACCTATCTAAAGCCAAACGACGGTCTGCTCAACATGAGCTATGATGATATAATTTCCGGCATGGATGTGGGAATATTCCCCTCAAGGTACGAGCCTTTCGGATACACTCCTCTTGAAGCGGGATTGAAATTTAGTATCGCAGTCTCAACCGATTCAGCAGGTTTTGGAAGGTTCCTTCTATCAAAAGAAAACCTCGAAAACAGAGGCGTAAAAATACTAAAAATGGCGGGCGGAGCGGATTCTGCATCCACCCAATTGGCAGACTATCTTCAGTCAATTTACTATTCCGAGCCGGAGCAAATACTGGAGAAAAAAGAGGATTCGTACAATCTCATGCACCTCTTTGATTGGAAAATGCTTATTTCAAATTACATAAACGCTTACGATTTGGCGCTTGAGCGCGCGGGCAAGGAAGATGCGCAAAAGCCTGTGCAAGTGCATTCTCAGCGCTCCATTATATCTGCCTCAAAAAAATTATCCAACGCAGTGCTTGAATCAAGCCTGCCTCTGATGTCAAATGCAAATAAAAAAGCCGGTTCAAATGCAAAAGGCGCTGTGCACAATGCAAAGGAAAAAAGCATTTCACACAATGCGGCCGCGCGCATATCTTCACGCGCGCAGAAAAAATCCGGCAAACATTTAGGGGCAAAAACCAAAAAAAGAAAGTAATCTGCTATTTTTTTTATTCAACCTGCTATTTTTTTATTCATTTTCCTCTTGCGCCTCAATCCAGTCCGTCTCAAACACGTCTATATAATCCTTCACAATCTCCCCTTCAAAAACAGCCGCCGCCTCCCTATTTTCATTCATTGCCGCTTTTGAAAAATTAATTGAGCCAACAAGCACTCTTTTCCCGTCAATAATCATCATCTTTGAATGCGTGAGCTTGTAAGAAAGCGAAGCCCATTTGAGTTCAACCCCTCCCTTTTGCAATGCAGATGAAATTTTGTCAATATTGTATGAATTTGTTCGCGATTCCAAAATAACTCGCACCCTAACCCCTCTTTGCGCCGCCAGCGCCAGCTCATCCGCAACTTTTTCATTTGTAAAAACGTACATCTCAAGTGAAATGCTATTATTCGCAGACCTAATCAGCGATAATATTTCCTCCTGCGAGCCGGGCGAGAAAATCGGATATGCCAAATCGGCGCATTGCGTCTTTTGAGTGGACATCCAAATTCCGCAAATAAGCAAAATTGCAAATACTCCAATCAGCGCCCCTGCAAAAAAGCTTTTCGTATCCAAAAAATCAACTTCGGATTCTAATCAAAATTTCAGATTGTATAAATCATTCAAGCATTAACAAAATCAATCTCAAATATTAAAATAATTTTGCAAAATTAAACGCTTTGTTTGCAAATTTTTCTCATATAAGTTTGACAAGCCCGCGTCCGATCTCATTCAAATCCGCGCCAAGAATCGCGCCTGTTTGACGTATGAATGTAAATGTGATAATCAGCGCCACCATCGGGAAAAACATCGCCTGCAAATAAAATAGCGGGATGAAATTCTTTGCCTTGTAAATCAGGCTGGATACGTCTCCCGACCTTGCGCGCAATGCATCCGATGCCCTTTGTACTCCCTCAAGGCTCACCATATCATATCCCCTGCTCACATCCAGCATAGCCGGCGGAGCCCGAAACTCCGTGCAAAAAGATTCGCCCGGAGGCTGAAGGGTCATGAGCATTGCAAGGCTGATTGGGTACACTGCGAAAAATCCTATTCCCATCGCAAGGAGCATTCCTCCTGCGCCCCTGCTCATTGGAAATATCCTTAGTATAAGCCCGATTTGAAACATAAGCGGCGCGACATATTTCATTACCGACAAAAGTCTGATTTGTATCCAATGCAACAAAAGCAAAAAGTTCAAATGCCCTATAATATATTCAAACAGGCTGGTGTAAACAGTCGTGTACCATCCACCAAGCGGTTCCACTCCGAGCGTTTCTGTTTTTGTGGAGCCGACAAGTTTGTAATAAAAGTTCACGCTGTAAAGCACGCGATAAATATCCTGCTCGCAACTAATCATTGTTTCCACCAAAAATGCCTGTGAAAATCTAAACGGATCAAGCGTAACTTTTTGGTCTGTCGGGTCAATCCCCGCATCTCTTGCATTTTGCGCAAGCACCGGGCTTGAGAAATAAGTTTGAGTTACCACGCCGGACATAACGCTCCAGGTAAGTCCCACAAGCGCCACGAGCATTCCAGCAAGCAGGAATGTGACTATCACCTGCATATATTCTCCCTTTGCCCACAAACGCAGAGAATTGATATTGAATGCAATTCCAATCATCTGCAAAAGCACAACTACAAGCAGGCTGATAAGCCCAATCACCAAAATGTTTGACGACCACGCAAGCCAGCCCGGGCTGGCAAAAAGCGCATTCAAAAATTGTGGGCTTGCAACCAAGTCTGCTCCAGTTATCATCAAATCATCCGATTAATTTTACCATTTTGTTTTAAGCCTGTGCAAAGTGCCATCAAATCATCCTTGTCAGGTTTGTCAAATCCATCTCGGTTCCAAGGAAAGTCGTAAGCGACCTTGCAACCTCAACATATATTACCAAATTAATAATGGGCAATATTACCGCCGCAATAACATACAAAAGCGCAATCTGATAAGGCCAGAAAACAGTTTGCGCAAATTTTTCTATCTGAGTGTCATCTCCTCTTTCCTGGGGGTTTGCAAATGCAAAGAAATTCACGACATTTTTCTCAACTGTTGCATCCTGTTTTTGCTCAACCAGCGCAGGCTTTTGAGGGTTTGGCTCATACATTCCAAACTCCTCATTAATTTGCTCCGCTCCCTCTTTCGGGCTGAAGAGTTCCTCACTCGGCGTCTGGCCTGTTAATACTGACTCCTCGCCCACCGAAAGCCTTTGCGCTTCTTCCTGTGCGCTCTTTGTAAATTGGTCAAACGAGGAATACACAATCAAATCATTCGCCATCAATACGAGTGGATAATAAAAGAGCGAAGCAATTCCAAACCCAAGCAGTGCGCCTCCAAACTCGCGGGTAGGCTCAAATGTTCTCATAAGCAACCCGAGCGGAAGCATATAATACGGCACCGCCAAAAGGAAAAAGTCCAAAATTCTCATTTGTATAAGCACGCTCAAATAAGCGAGTATAAATCCGCTCACGCCAACAAGAAAAACATTCATCAATTGCTGAAATCCGGCAAGAGGTTCAATAGCATATCCTATTCCCATAGGGCTTGAATTCCACGTCAATTTGAAAATATATGAAAACGCCCCATTAAGCATTATCAGCACTTGGAAAATATCGTCTCCTCTCACCTTCACTTTCTGCAAAAATGCCTGCGATGCGCAAAACGGCGTAAGAGTGGGTGTGCCATACGCCGAGCACGCCTGCAAATTTTCCGCTATGATTTCTTCCGCTCCCGCCCCTTCGGACCATTTATACAAAAATGCAACATTCCAATTGCACATTCCATAAACCCATCCCGCAAGCAATATCGCGATTATCGCAGTGGCAAGCACTTGAAACATTTCAAATCTGCACCAAGCCTCAAGCTTTGAAATTCTCAACAGCTGGGATGCAAAATACGTCAGAATCAAAAAGAACGAGGTGCCAAGCAGTGCCACAAACACAAGCCCGAGCCAATTTCCTCCAAGCACATTATCAAAAATCGCCGGCGTAAGGGAAGCGTCAAGCGACCTGCAATATGTCGGTATGTCCATTCATTACACCTAAAATATTTTTTCAAACATGCTCAAATCAATCTCTGTTCCCAGCAGTTTTGTGAACTCCTTAATCATTGTAAGCGTTATGAAAATATTGAATAATGGCACAAGTATTGAAACTATAAGCACATAAAACACTGTCGTTGAAATAAGCGTCAGCATATACGTTGCCAAAAATATCGTAATCAGCGAAGAGGGTAGCGAGCCTGTGACAAACTGAAGCAGACCAAACGCAAGCAATGTGCCCCATCCCGCGTTTTGTATAAATTCTTTTAAGAAAGTAAGCGCGCCGAAAGTGGACAGCTTGAAAAAGCACACCGCTCCCTGCCCCTGTTTACTGCTAAAATCCGCACACGCCTTGTAATTATCAAATACCTCGTCGCTTCCGCTTAGTTGCACTATTTTCCCCTCATTCCCAACCCAGTCTGAAACGGAACGTTGCCCTGCAAATTGTGCATACAAATAATTCTCAAGTGCAATCGCGCTCACGTTCAACACGAACGGGAACACAAAGAAAAATCCGATTGCAATCGCAATAAGTACATTCCCAACTCTTTCAACTCCAAATGAGCGCAAAAAGAGTCCGAGGGGCACAAGCACAATCATCAGCCGTGTTTGCACAAACATCAAAAACCAAAGTTGCACATACCATGCGCCAACCGCAACCGCTAGTGATGAGAGCATCATTCCAAGCGAATCAAAAATCGGTCTGAAAGCCGGTGCAAATGAAAACGATATTCCGATAACTCCTGCCGGTCTAAAATACGGTGTAAGATTTCCAATCATTGACAAAAATGCGGTAATTGAGGTCATTGTTACGAACTCATAAATAATCGTGTTTCTCACGGTTTCCGCAAAATTAATCGCGCTGTCAATTTGGAAAAGACCGATTCCAAGCGCATTTTTCGTCTCGTGAATACTCACAAGCACAAATGCGCTTGAGAGCACGGTCAAAATAAGAAGCGACTTTGCGACATTTGACAAAAACTGCTTTGACCATGCCTGTATTCTCGCGCCGAGAATTCCAGACAGCATATATCCCAGTGTGCCAAAAACCGCCAATATAAGCAGTACCTTATACGCCAAATCAATCCATCCATAATCCGGCTGGTATATGTCTCCCGAATTTGTGTGCGGGCTCCACATCTCCTGTGTAAAAACATCTGGAATAAGCCAGCCAAACATTTTTGCACTCGGCACCCCTGATGCGACAAACAGCACGACTGTTAGGCAGGCAATCAGCAAAAATTTATTTTTCATTCCAAAATTTTGCACGGCCTCCACTGATTTGACAATAGGCGAATCTTCAGAAATTTTCCAGCCGCCCGCATTTTCCAATTCAAATTTCTTATAATTTTTTTCCAGCTTTTTCGTGCTCTTCATTTCAAAAAATCCCTTAATAATTTTTTTATCATCGCTTTTATTTTGTATCCCGTCCAAATTTTCCAATCCGTATTTTTTTTCATCTTTTGCGGGCTCGTTCGCATATTCAGATACCTTTTGTGTTTTATCTTCAGACGCCCCACTAATTTGTTCATACGCGCCGACAATTTCTCTATCCAAATTCGCGCCATCGCCTTTTTCTTTCATCCTGTCGGTTTTTTCCATATCTATATCAGCCTGCTCAAGCCCGCAATTTCAATGTCTCCGCCAAGTGAGGGGGATAATACCTTTATTGATGCCAACGCAACCATTAGTGAAATAAATGGCGCAATAAGGCTAAATATCAGCAGTTTTGCCATGTTATCAATCGTTCCGTTTTCGCCAAAAAGTGAATAGCCCCCTCCTGCAACCGCTCCGACTCCAACAAGCGGGCCGACCGCATCGGCAAATCCCTGCGAATATCCCTGCCAAAGCCTCTTTTCCCAGCTTTCCCTTTTAATCTCAAGAAAAGAGTTCACTTCATCTTCCCCGGTATCTTTCGTATAACATATATCCACAATCATTTTTGTCTGCTCATCAAGCAATCCGTCTTCATTAACAAATTCTTGCCTGAAATTTGAATAAGTGTTCATATCAGAAGTGCATCTGCACGAATTCTCATTGCAATAATAATCCGTTTCCCTGCCGGAAATAGTATTTCCATATTCATCTCTTGGCGGACAGGAAAGCCCATACTCGCCGCATTCCTCTCCTTCATCAATTTCTCCGTTCTTGCAAAGCGGGCTATAATCCGGCGCACCCTTAACCGCCTGCACTTGGTCTCTTTCCACTCCTTCAAAATTTATGTCTGTGCGATAAATGTTATATCCTATCTGCTCAATCTGCGCAGGTGTGCTGTTCCACGGACCGGTAAACGAATAGAGCACCGAGCTCCAAAACACATACATCATCGGAAACACAATGTAAAATCCTATCGCCAATGCAATAAGAAGCCCGCCCAGCCTTCGCGTGAAATACATTGAGCGGAAAAATATCCCTGCCGCCAAAAAGAACGGGAAAAATGCCAAATGCATAAAATCAATGATAAACTGCTGTGCCCGCGTAATCATCAAATTTTTCATCAGCACATCAAACACAAAGCTCAACGTTTCCACAACGGGCGTAAGCCCGGCAAGCGGCGAAACCGAGAGCGCGCCTCCCGGTGCGGGTATTCCCTTAAAGCCAAATCCTGCCGTTGAAAGCGGATATAAAATCGCATTGATTCTTACAATTGAGAGTGCCTGCCCTTCGGTTGATTTTGCCAGTATATTCAAATAATCCTCGGCGATGATAATATGACACGGTCTTTCTTTCCCCTGTGTCAGCGGCGAGCCGGAATCTGACGGATAGCATCTTGCATTCACATACGCGCTCCATTTCAGCCCGATATTTTCAACGCCGTTAATTGTCGGTGAATCTCCGAGCGTATTATATGTCGGCAGGCTCGCGCAAATTATCCCAAGCGAATTTACAATCATCAATATGCCCATCAAAATCAATGCCGTATATCCAAGCTGAATAATTTCTGATTTTACCCACGCTTTGAGCTTGTCATCCTGCATAAAGCTTGCATAAAACCACGAGAGCGTGCAAATCGCAATTCCTATTCCTAATGCTGCGGCAATCGGGGCGCTCCAAATCCCCCACCAAAGCCCGAACTTTTCGCTTATTCCCCCGTCCTGTCCGCTTGATTGATCAACGCAACCGGACATGAAAAATAAAATCGCAAACATTGCCGCAAACAAAATCGGCTTCAACCGCGCATTTCTCAATGCTTCAAACGCATTCAAATTCGGCGCATTCAAAATTTTATTTGCATTTTTTTGCAAAGCATCCACTGGCGCATCTTTGTGCAAAAACGATTTTTCATTTTCATCTGATTTTGCTTTTTTCATTTTCATCTAATCCCATTTTTGTGAAAAGAATTTCATTCCCGCTTTTATGAACGTGACTACGAGAATCATATTCATCGCGGGCAAAAATACTGCCTGAAACGCAATATACGAAAGCGTTTTTGTCATCCCGTCATTTCCAATAAAATCCTCCTTTATACTCGGAAGCATTTGCACGCTCAAACTATTATAGAACGAGCCGCTCGTGAAAAGATAATCCGTTGTGGACGATTCCATCCCGCTGCACATATCACATCCATACTCCTCAACATAAAGCTGTGTCATTATCTGCGCATTCATCACAAATGCAAATGGCATAACGAAATAAAGTGCGAACGCGGTTGCCATCAAAAACGAACCGGCATCCCTTGTGGGCGAAAACACTCTCATGATAATTCCCGCGGGCAAAATCAAAGTCATCGCGCTCGCGTGAATTAATTGCAATCCCATCTGTTGCACCATTATGCTTGCCGCAAACGGCGTGATGAACATCACAATCAAATCAATCGCGCGGTCAATCACGTCAAAGCCTGGAAATGTCGGAAAAGAAAATCCCCATCCTGCCGCCGCTGCATAAAATCTGCTTTTCATTCCCGCCAAATACTGCACTCCAATTTTTACTCCCTCAAGTTTTATCGTGGTGGCGCTTGTAATGCATGTAACTTTTTGCAGATAATTGTTTGCCAAATCAAAACTGCTTGCGCCCCAATGGTCCGTCACTATCTTGTCTACAACAACCGCGCTTGAGAAAATAAGAATTCCGATAAGTATACTAATCGTTACCTGATACAATTCGCTGTTTGCATAAGTTTCCCATTCGGCGTTTTTCACCGATTTTGATATCATATGTACAAGCGACGCGATAAAAATAACTGCCGCAATGCAGAGTATCGTCATATTTGAAAGCGATTGATAATCCGGCGCGGAAAGAAAATTCTCATCCCCTAAATTCGGAATTCCCGCGCCCGGATTTTGCGCAAAAACAAATGGCATGAGCATTGCAAGCACAATAGCAATCGCAAATATTGCAAGCGCTCCATTGCGCAAAATTCTGTCATTGCACAAAATTTCATCCTTCATCTTCTACACCAATTTGCTCATTCCAAATATTCTCGGCTCTCCGCCGATTGCAATGCTGATGTCTTTGAAAAGCGTGACGCAAATAATAATCGTGTTTGCCAAAAAGAGCAGGTTCAATGCAAACCACTGCATGCTCGTCGTGAATTGGTCAATGATTGCGGAAAAGAAATATTCAACAGGCAATATCGGACCAAATATGGCTCCGAAATTTGCCATATAATTCATCACTATTCCAGAATTTTTCACAAACGCCTCGCTCACCGCCTTTTGCTGGCTTGCAGGAACTCTCGGATCCGAGTTTTTGCCATCGCTCCAAATCGTTTCCACTATCTTATCCGAAACGTCCTGTCCCTGCTCTTCAAATCCGCCCGGTCCCGCAATATTTTTTTGCACCCGCGCGGCAAACTCTGCCTGTGTCTCGCCCGGATTGGGCGTGCAAATCTCAAGCATGGACTGATAATTTGTCCAGTCAATCATCGCCGGCTTTGCATCTTTTTCCCATAATGCGTTGAAATAAATCTGCTCGTTAATCCAAAGCGTGATTGGAAATATGAAATAAAACACAAGCGCCAACGCGATAAGCGTCGCGCCTGTCTTTCTTGTAAACGGAATCGCCTTAAACGCAATCCCAAGAGGCAAAAAAACTGTAAGCGCATTTTGGTGCACGAATTGCAAAACTGTTTTTTGCACTACAACTGCCACCAGCCCGACACCTATCATGTCTGTGAGCATAACCATCGCATCCGATACCGGCGTAAGTCCGGCATTTGGTGCCAAATCAAGTGAAATACTGCTGACAAGCGGCTCTGGCAAATAAGCGCTCACTCCGAAAGTTGAAACCGGTCCAAGCAAAAATTCAAGCGTGAAAAGGCTCATGTAAATATTCATCATGTGCCCGAACATTATTCCCTTGCTCATTTCCGGCTGACCAAGTACTGTTCTTTGCGCCTCCCACATATTATCGTAAGCGCTGATGTAATCCAAATCAAATCCCTGTCCCGCAACCTCTTCCGAAATCAAAACGGCATCTTCTGTAAATGGCATGCATCCCAAAAACCAGTCAGTTTGCGCGAACAAATGATTTTCAGGCTGTGTCGAATCGGCAATATTGTATATATGCTGGTTTTCCATGCAAATTCCGGTAATTGAGCTGTCAATCGCTCCCTCACGCGGTGCCGAGAGCATTGTGCTTGATGCAACATTTTTGGCAAATATCCCGTACGCAACAAGGCTTCCCATGACAATTGCAATCACAATAACCGTGGACACGAGCTCGTACACTTCCTGTTTTGCAAATGCTTTCACATTCGGCAGGTTGAATGCCTCGCCCACCATATAAGAGAGAGAAATAATCAGAATCGCAAGTGCAAGCCCGACAACTACAAGGCCCCACCAATCCGGGAAAGCAATCTTTGGTGCTTCAAATCCGGTTACGGTTTGTGCATAAGTGCTTGAGCTAAGCATTACCATAGCAAGAAAAGCAAGTGCAAAAGCCTGCCTGATACCCACATTCATTGTCCAGAATTAGGTTTGTTTGCTTTTAAAACCAAACCTCACCTGTGTCTATCACTGCATTTTTTATCTGCATCAAGGATTCGGGCGCTAACCCGCCCGAAAACCATTTATAAAAACCGCCTGCTTATTTATTGCGTGAAAAACAAGTCTTTGCTGCTGTTTTGGCTATTACTATTGCTATCTGCCAGTTTTTCCCAGCAAATTTGTCCCCAATGTTTCGAGAGCAGCATAAGGCTAAACCTTTCCGAATTTTCTCAAACCCGAATTGTGTACGCACAGGCAACTTATCTCAACGTGACTTTTTACACCCCAGAAGCCGACGATTCAGACTCGGCTTCGCAAATAGTCAATTCGCAAATGCAAATAGAAGTGCTCAACGCATCCGGCGCGTCCATAAGTTTTTTTGTGGACAATCAGCCGGTCAGCGATGAAAATGGCGAGCCATCCTGCCAAAACCTGATAACTGATTATGCTGGCATTGTCGAATGCAAAATAATATATGTAAAAAATCCATACACCTCCGACCCTCCGGCAATAAAATTAGATGACTGGCCCCAGGACGCGCTTCTCACCGCCCGATTGCAATATTCAAACGAAAATCCGCAGATAAAGCCATCAATCTCAAGTCCGGTGCTCATCTCAACAAACAACAATCCCTCGCAACAATTGTACACCACATTTTTAATGGCGGCAAGTACCCCGAAAAATATGCTCATCTGTCTGCCCCTGATAATAATATTCGGGCTTCTCATCGCCTCATTACAATACGCCGGAAAAAATCCGCTTTCACTCTTTGACATCACCGTTCCCCGCCTGCCGAATTTGAAAAAAGTGAGAATGAAATCTCCGACAATTCCATTGCAACTTAACATGATGGGGAGAATGTCTGCTCGCGTTATCGCAAGAAATGAGCGCGCAATCGAATCCTCATTGCTTGCGCTTTATCTTCGTTCCGGCAAAAGCAGCGGTTCACTAAAGCAGGTAATCCGCGATATGTTTCCCAGGCGTCCAATTTTAGGTTCCGCAAAAGCGTATAGCGACGCAGGCTACGATGCCTCGCTTGCAAAACTTCGTTCCCTGATAGACAGTTCCGGCGCAGACAAAAAATACCGCGACATTGCGTGGGCGGCAATAATGCGCAACATGGAAATTCGTCAGACTCTCATAATCGGACTGAAAACGACCAGCGCGGCAAGGGCAGGTCAATTCTCAAACCGGGCAAGCACAATAAGCGGGACTCTTGACCTCATAGGCACCCGCCTTGCAAAACCATGGAAATTAATTCCCTCTCTTGCGAAAAACGAACGGCTGGACGCGCTTCCGGGGCTTCCCTATGTAGAGCGCACATTTCTCGTAGCGCAAAATTGGATTGGAAGCAAATACTCGAATCTGTCGCTTCGCCGCGCGCTGGTGAAAACACTTGTCGCCGAAACGGCTCGCTCGCTCGGTGCAAATCCGCAGGCAAAATTCATTCGCGACAATATATTCGACCACAAAAAAATCGGAGACATCCCTCACATAATAGAGCGCCTGCGCCAGGAAAGCTACATTCTTGGCAGGGCAATAGTTGACGAATACGCCCGCGCGCTCATGATGCCAATCGTGCTCAAAAAAGGCAAGGGCGAAAACGAATATTCACTGGATACAAACGCCCTGAAAAACGTCCTTGCAATGATTAAATCTGCGCAGGAAAAAATAGATTCGGATGTGCGCTCGGGCAGAATAGATTCAACATTTCGCGAATATTATCTAAAAGAGGAAATGATGCGCAGGCTTGCCGACTACATACAAAAAAACAAAGTCGCGTTCTATGATGCGACAGGCTCCCAACTCTCGCAAAAAGAAGTCGGCGAATTTGTAAAAAATTATGCGCTTGCTTACGCGCAAAAAGCGCGTGAAATAATAATGGCGGACGGCGTTAGCACCGCAGATGGTCGCTATCCCTCCCTTACCGATTCGCGCGCAAACAAGTTAAATCCCGAAGATGTATATTCCCGTTACAACCAGCTTGTGGCAATGCTTGGTGCCTCCTCAAAACAACTGGCGCAGGGAAAAATCCCTCTTGTAATGCTCGGGCACGACATGACAGACCTGTTTGGAAAAGCTGTCAACATCAAGGTAGCCCGCCAGCAGTTGCAAGCCCAATCCGAAGTTGAAAAATTACAGCAAATCCGCTACATGATGGAAGCCGAGCTGATGAAAAAACAGCTCTTTGATTATATAACTGGTTCGCGCGCATTACTGGATAATTACAATAAAAAAATAGAGCCGCTTCTTGGGCAGGGCATTCTCAACAACAACTGGCTCGCGCAACTTGACCATGCAATTTCCCTAAAAAGTATCCGAGACTTGGCGGATTATTCCCGACGCGGAGAATGGGCGGCCCGCAACTATCTCACGGCCCACTATTCTTACAACACCGACTTTTTGGCGGAGACTGAAAAAAACAATCTCAGCGTTCTTCGCCAGCTTTTTTCCAGCCAATTTGACCGGGGCTATGAAGACCTTTTCAGAAACTATGATGTCATGATACGCCGCAACCAAATGACATATCAAAGCATGAAATCCGTTTTTGAAACCTATATGCCCGGTCAAAAATGGGATGCCGCCGGCTATCAGGCATGGAAGGAAAAAGGTGTCACATATGCCGACATCAAAAAAGGAGTGTGGATAATAGATGCCCGCCAAACCATTATACCTCTTGCCTCCGGATTTGATTTTGACAAAGACGGCGCAGTCCGCTCCGCAAGATGCAATGTTGTAAACGGTCGGCTCACTTACGACCATACGGTGATTGACTTTTTGGGCTCCGATTACGCCGAACGCCCGGTGAATGCCTCTTACATGATAAAAACCGCCGACGGTCGCTGGAGACCCGGTACTCCGACAGACCCGGAAACCGCTACAATTGTACGTCAGCTCAAAAGCTATTACGCACAGCTTTCATCTCTCAAATTCGGAGAAGGCAGGTTTGCGGATTACACTGCCGATGGCAAAGTTTCTGATGCCGCCGCAAATATGGATGCATCAGTACGTGGTCTTTCCAGAAAACAAATTCTTGAAAACATCGAGCTACTGCAAAATCAGCTCAAAGACCGCATGCGCCTTGTGCCCCGTTCCGCAATTGCGGATGATATGACTCAGCCTTTCATCACCCGCTTTACAAATCGCGCGGCTCAATTCGCAGAACGTGTTGCCCGCGGCGGAGTGAATGATGTTGACAACCGTTTGCAGGAATGGCTTGCCTCGCAATTTTATGCAAGAATTTCGCTTGAAACATTTTCGCGCGACTTTGACAGAGGGCTTTTCAATTCTCCGGAGGTGCAGGACTCCTTCAACACCAAAAAAGACCTGACTGCACTCCGGCAAAAAGAGCTTGCCCTCATGGAAAAATCCCGGCTCAGTTCGGACGAGCGTGCCGAGCTTAACAATTTGCGAAATGTACTTATCCCCCAGCAAATCCAACTCGTGCGCCAAAACGAGGCACTCGCAATGAAAACCCAAAAAGAGCTTGGTTGGGTTGATAGGGATTTGAAAAGAGTTTCCTCAATGCTTTGGCCATTTTATTATGTCGGCGAGCAAACAGTCATGAGAGACCCGCGTATCACTTTCGGTTCTGCCTACGGTCTTGACCCTGCGGTTATGACTGGTTATCAGACAGGTCAGTTCGTCTCCGAGCATCCGCAAATGTGGGCAGGCATTCATCTTTACCCAGGAGACCGCATGCTGAACTTTTTGGCCCGCCCCTCATATTACGCCGCGTCCGCATACGGAATGTGGACTCGTACATTCTTTACAAAAATGACTGGCTACACGACTGTTTATCACATGGACCCAGAACAAGGGCATAATCGCACCCCTCACCACGAGCCCGGAGTAATAACTGCATTTCAAAGCATGTTCAAGCCTTCACAAAGCTTTGACTGGCTCACACGCACTTTCGTAAAGCCGATGGTTCGCACAAAATTCAGAAATGAATACGGCTGGAACCTAAAAGACGAGGAAAGCTGGGTCGGTCCAAGATACAATCTTCCCTTCAGCTTGAAATCTTCGGAGGCGGGAACGATTTATCCGATTGACAAAGACCGCCTAAGCCTTCTAAACATTGACGCCGCAGACGAGCTTCGCAGGCGAAAGCTTGGTCTCACTTTCAGGGAAGAATTCCAACTTTGGAATAAGCGCTATGATGCGACTCAAAATTATGATTTCGCAAGCATGATGAGCTCTCTCAAGCAAAACTTGTCGCATGCACGCGATGGCGATGAGCGCAAAATGATTTCCGCGCGAATTCGCGAACTTGAGGACATTTCAAAAACCGAGCGCGCGACTTGGAAAATCCCCATCGTACGCGATTTCTTCCGTCAAGGCTACTATGCTGTTGAGAACCGTTCCGGCTATGATGTGAACACAATCGGCGCCGCGCACAGGCCAAATGAAATGGTCACTCCATGGCACAAAAATATCAACAAGGCTCCAACCCCCGGACAGTTTTTCACCGATTGGGACGGGCATATGCACATGTATCCATACGTCACTCACACGCTTGCAAACATAATTCAAAAAGGCGGGGGAATAAAACAAGACAGCCCGATGAAAGGCCTAGAAGGCAAAATCGGTCCCGAGCGTCCGGAGCTTTTGCGCGAAGGAAAAGTTGACGAGTACATGGCAAAAAGCGGTGTGGGCAGGCACTTGCAATCCGAGGCTTTGCGCGATGTTTATAGGCGCGAGATTCCGCTCATGCTTCAATTTGTGGAAGTGGAAGGCTACCGGCAAATGTTCCAATATCACAACTCACCTTACATTTTCCCGCTTGCGCCTGTTTATGTTCTTGCATATCAGGTAATGAAGAGAACCATTCCTTCAATGAGAAATGCGGCATGGTCCTCTTCCCCTCCCAAAGCTTACGGAGAGCTTACTCCAGAAGAACGCGCGCATGAAAACGCAATGCGCATGGCGCAAACACAGGCGCAACTTGATATGATAAAATCTTACTCTTGCCCGACACACGGAATACATTTGAATACGAGCGAATCCTGCCCGCTTTGCAGAACGCAGGCAGAAGTGGATATGGCTCGCTCGCACAGCTGGCTAAAGGACACCATGAGGCGCAAAAGCGAGTATGCCAAGAATTGGGCTCTTTCCGCAATCTCATTGGGAGGCACAATTCCAATCGGAAACTACAATCATTACTTCAATGCAACATACTGTCCGCATCATTCAATTCCGCACCCGCGCGGTGCCCCATGCCCGCTTTGCCTTGAGAAATCTCTTGAACAGCAGGGTATCAACCGCTCTGTTGCAAGCGATATAAACCGCAGAATACGCGATGTGAACAAGGATATAGAAAAAACATTCAGCGACAAATCAATTGACGAGCAGGTCCGCATGCGCGAGCTTGAGAATGCGCGAATGAAAAAGCAGGAAATTTTGCGCGAATACAATCTTTCACTTGAGATGGACAGGCGTGATTTTACCTACAAGCACTCTTACGAATATCTCAAAAACAGCTTGAAAGTGTCGTCCGACAATGACAAAAAATACGGATACACGATAAAAATATCTTAATTTTTTAAAATAGAAAATAATCTGGGTTCGTCTGTTTTTATGTTTGAATTTTTTTAGTTTTGAACCCATTTTTTGTTTGCACTTTATTTATGCCCGACCAATTTCTCTGTTCAAAATATTTTTTATTTGGGTATACATATCCAATTTTGTCCATTTCACAAAATAAAAGATATTTAAAACTCCATCTGCATTTCTTTCTCATGAGAAAATATCAATTATTACTCTTAATCTGTGTTTTTCTGCTTTTTGGCTGTATCTCAAAAATAGACGATTGGGACCGCCTCGACTCAAAAGTCACCTTTAATATGTACGAATATCTTTCCGGTTCTGAAAAGCCCCTTGAAGGTCCGACTCCGTGCACCTGCATGGTTTGTACAAAAGACAATCCATCAACAATCTCTTACGTATGGTACAAAATAAATCCGTTCAAGGAAAAACTCATTGAAACCGACCTCTACAAATCGCAATGCAATTTTGTTGAATGCAATGCAACCACTTACAGCGCAACCTTGGGAACATATGATGAGAAAAAAGGAGTCTGGGGAAAATGCACGATAACTACGGACATAAATGGGAAATCAACAACAGTTGAAAAAGCCTGCGCCCCCCGATTTTTCATGATTGGGCAAGGCGCATCCTCCGGTGAATTTTCATTAGCCCAAAGATATTGCTCCGGTCGTCTCACAATGCCCGTCATCTGGACAACTTATGATGAAAAAGAAAAGCCATCCGGCCCGAATCCCGCAACCCTTGTCTGCCATCTTTCAAAATCACAAATGCCAATTGTTATCTATCACTCTTTGGATAAAGCGCCGGATGGAAAATACATGGCGTCAAAAGAATATTCAGGTATAATATCCTCATTTCACAATCTTTCTTCCGATCCGACCATAGAAGGTCCGATAATGGCAACAACCGAAGCGATGGCAGACCCATATTACCTAGACGCGTCCGGAAACAAAATGCTCAACATTTCCCTTCTTCAAAAAATTGGAAAACAGCTTGAAATAATCCGCTCAAACTGTCCTGATTGTTTGTCCGTGCTTGCGCTCAAGCCAACGTTTGCGGACGATGATTTCCCGGACCTTTGCGCAGTTGATTATTTCCTCCCGTACAGTTCCACCCTTCCAAAAGACAAAATTCTCTATGACCCTTACAATTGCACTCCAAAATATCCATCTGGCTCCTCGTACGCAACCCGTCCGGCGGCGCTTGGCACCTACGCAGATAAAATAGATATAGTCGGTGTCGCATTCATTGCAAACAACAAAAAGAACATGACCAACTCCTGCACGCCCGCATCCGATGTTGACCGCCATCTTGCCTATTCGGAATTTGTTCTCAAAAATTATCTCACGCCTACCGTATGGTACGCAGTCGGAATGTCTGCCGGTCCCACCCTTTCGGAAGGCTGTTCATTTTCGCAGACTCAAATAGCCCAAGAATATGACGCCCTCATAAAAAAATCCGCAGGATTCGTGCAAGCCGGAGTAATCGGCGTAGCCCCATACAAATTTTTGGACAGCCCGTCCGCATTGCCTCTTGAGTGCAACAGCATGCGAAAAGTTCTCACTACCTCCCAAGACCTCTCATCATTATCCGACGGCGACACAATAACTTCCGCAGATGCAAAAAAAACTCTCAAAGCATACAAAGTATTCTTCTCATCGGACATCGGCACATACTTTAGGGACGAATCGGGCCGCACCTATCTTTCTTATCGCACAATGCAAAACACCTACGAAATAAATGAAACCGGATGCCAGTTCGGCTTCCGCTCTCCCGATGGCGCATTGCGCGCACAAGAGGCTTTCATGTGGTTTTCATCATGTCAATATTATTTCACCAACAAAGGCTTTCTCTTTACTTCGGATTTGAAATCACTTGATGAAATAAGCGAAGATGACACAATTTCCTCTTCCGATTCCCGATTTAATGCCAATGTCTATTCAATCCTTTCCAGAAATTCAAGCAGTGTCACATTTTTGGGAACAGATAATATTCGCTATTTGGCATTGCAGGACGGCCCAAATCAGGTGGACATCTATGACATGCCCTATGAAAATTACACTCAACAGCCGATAATCTTTTCCGCAAACGGGGTACAAACTTATCAGTGCAACGCATTTGAAGCCGGCTCGGGCTCAAAACTTTTCTATCGTTCCCAAACCGCCAAAACAATGCCTTCTGATGCCTCGCTCATGGAGCCGCCTCTTGATGTCAATTTGCAAAAGCAAGTATCTCAAATGCAATGCGGCGCCTGCATGTTTGACACGCCCATGCCAAAAGAATTCTGTGCCTTAGAAATCACAAGAACCGTTTTCACCAAGGATGCATGCACCGACTATCCTCAAATAGACGACGTATTTCTTCTAAAGAATTCCGACCCGGTCGCAATGCGCTCGCTTGCAATCGGCGAAAGCGGTTTGGGTGCAGACATTGATTCATCCATGCCTCCCGCATGTGCAATCAGCCGCCGCCCCGATGGTGCAAATTGCGGCGGAGGAGACAAATCGCCCTCAGTGCTCACCTCCTCCCAATACTTACCCTATTGCCCTTCAAACAAAATTACAAATTGGATTAACAGCCGCGGCATTGATGGAAAAAGCGTGTATGCATGTGCCCTCGGGCTTATGCAATGCACCGAAGCTCCGGGCGCAAGTGATTCTTACACAAGAGATTGCGGCGGCTCAAGCTATAATCCGTTCAACCCCTACAATTCCGCCTGCTGTGGTGCAAACAAATTCAATGAATATTATGCACTCGCAAAAACCAAGCTTGAGAGCCTAAGGCAATCAAACCCGGATATCGCAGCCGAAATCACATCCGAAAAATTTGACTGGTACGCAGCAGTGCTTGCCGCACACGCGTACAGTCGCGGTCCCGGTTCAGAAAAAAGCAAAAACGGGGCATTCGGCTATCCATTCATGGACAAATTACGCAGCTATCAGGCAGGGAGCACAACTTTTGCGCAGCATATACTAAATACCTACGACAGTTATGGATTTGCATTCGCAATCCGCTACAACAACGGCATCTTAGAATGCGCAAGCGGGTGTCCTCATCAGTCCTGCAAATAATTATTATTTTTTATCGCAAATAAAATTTGGCGGTGTAATATTTTTTTCTTTTTCAAAAAGTCCCTTTAGCGCTCACGCTAATTCTTCACTAAAACAAATAAAAATTAGAAAAATAAAAATAGAAAAAAACTATTCGCTTATTTCGATTACGGCCGCCTGCTTTTGCATTCTTTGCATCGCCATAATCTGTCTGTTCCTCTTCGCGTCCTTGGGGAAGTGTTTCCCTCTCTCAAACGAGTTCTTCTCATAAGTCTTTGCCCCAAATGTTTTCACAACCATTTCGGCAACCTTATTTGCGTCAAACTCTTTGCATGAGAACGCGTCAAAGCTGGCATAATTCTTCTCAGGATAGGTATGTATCGCAATATGTGACTCTGCTATGAGCACAATTCCTGAAACGCCCCAATCTTCGGGCTTGATACCCTCATATCTGAATGTATATGGCGGAATAATCTTTGTCATTCCAATCTTCGCAGGAAGCCCGTCCAAAAATTTGGCAACATATTCAACACTTTCGAGCTTGCTCCTGTCGCAGCCATACATGTCCAAGG
>JBAZLL010000004.1:0-124819 GCA_041650255.1 Candidatus Micrarchaeia archaeon
AACACGATTGGGAAGAACACGGCGCAGAAGAACACGATTTGGAAGAACACGGCGCAGAAGAACACGATTTGGAAGAACACGGCGCAGAAGAACACGATTTGGAAGAACACGGTTTAGAAAAACACGAAGCAGATGAAATTTTTAAAGCAGGCAATAATTCGGATGAAGATTCAGATGATGGTGTGCCGAAAGAAGTTTATTTCTGCGAATCATTTACTCTCAAGGTGCGCAAGCAAAACGATGATGATATGCAAAAGCCTATGCGCACCCGCATATCTGCAAAAGATTTTGGCGCAAGCTATGGCGCACAAAGTATAGAGCCTGTCAAGCCAATCAATGTCAATTACAGCTCAAAGCAACGTTCATCAAAATCCCCTTCCATAAAGCGCCAGATAGAAATTGCAACTTCCGATGCTTCACAACAGCAAGAGCCGCAAGAAAATATGCAAATGGCGGAGCCTGAAGACTCCATTAATATCCCGATAAAAAGAAAAGAGCCAAAGAGCCCGTTGCAAGAGCTTGAATCCGCCGCGGACGAGCTTGAAGGAAAGCCAATTGCACCCACTACAATCTCGCCTGAGCAAAAAGTTGCGCCTTCCGCCAACAAACAATCTTTTCTTGCACGAACGTTAGGCTGGGGAAAAAGGGATTCCACTTCTTCCCAAGAGAAGAAAGCATCAGTTTTGCAAAGTAGGCAAGAGCCAAAAGCGTCCGCGCAAACAATGGAAACTAATCAAGCGCCCAAATCTGTGATGCAAGAAAAACAAACACCAAAACCGTCCGCTTTAGATGAGTCTAAAAGTCAAGCCAAATACACTTCTCCCGTGCAAGAGCCGCAAAAACAAACCGACTATGATACGACTCTTGATACAGAAAAATATCCCCAAATTGCAAGCGAAGAAGATGAATCCCTCAAGCCTATAACCTTCAAGCCAAGAGCTTCTCAAGCAGGCAAACCGCAGGAAAGTTCCGGCATTTCAAGCCCCAAGCAAGTTAATGCATCTAAAACTTTTGAAGACACATCCAGCGCCGCAAAAGTGCCCGTGCAAAAAATATCTGAAGAAGATGAAGATATAATTCCAGTTGCACCACCACCTCAAAAACAATCTCCTTCTCAGATGCGCGCGACAAGTCCTGCAAATGCACTCGCGCAACGGCTCGGCCTATCTTCCCAATCCAAATCTTTTGGCATTTCTCAATCTAATCAGAATGCGGAACCAACCTCCAGACTACCCGCGCAAAATCAATATGCACAGTCCCAGGAAAAAACTTCGCAATCCATTTCACAGGGTGCCACACAAGTTCGCGCAGGGCAAAATGTTTCCGTTTCACAAAAAGTTTCATCTTCTCCCGTGCAAGAAAGCCGCGGTGCGGGCGCCGGAGTCGCTTCTCTCTCATCAAAGGCTCAAAAGCTTTTGAACACTTCAGAATCGCCTGCGCAAACGGCAGTTGCAGACGAAATATATTATGCTTATGCAAAAGAGCACTACCGCTGGCTCTATGAAATATACAAAATGGGCGGCATGACCATTGACGAGTTCAGGGAAAAAATAAAGCAAAAAATGCAGAGTCAGTCGTCAGAAGAAGATGCTAATGGCTCAGGGCAAGTTAAATCTGCTACGAAAAACGAGGCATTTAACAACCTTGAGCGGGTTATTGACAAAAAGTTCAAAAAGTAAGCAGGTGTGAGTTGTTGTTATGTGCGCAAAACCAATACAAAATAAGAAAGACAGCGCCCCGGCGCCTTTTGTTAGCACGCCGTATCGCGCGAATAAAAACGAGCCTAAGATGGAATTGCAGAACTTTTTTTCATCCATCGCAAAAAGATTTCCCGCTCTGGGCAAAGAGCTTGAAATTGCGGAAATGTCCATAACACCTGCAAAATTCGTGGCGAATAATATCACCAGCTCTTTACTCGTGACCATATTGCTTGAGATTGTAATAGTTTGGGCGATGCTTTCGCAACAAGTCGGAGTTTTGAGTATAGTTGCGATTTCCTTAGTCTCTTTCCTATTGCTTTTCATGATTTCTTTCAACACGGCAATGTATGCTCCGAAAGTGCGCATACAACGCCGAGGACGTGAAATAGATCAGGAAATAGTTTTTTGCGGTCGCCATCTTCTAATAGAGCTTAGCTCGGGAGTGACCCTCTTTGACGCAATGCTTGGCGTTTCAAAAGAATACGGCGAAGTCTCAAAAGAATTTAACAAAATAGTTGAAAAAATAACTCTTGGTGTTCCGGCAACAGTTGCAATGCACGAGGTTGCAAGCAACTCTCCCTCCAGCTATTTCAGGCGAATGATGCTTCAAATCGCAAACTCGCTCACTTCCGGTTCGGACGTGGCAACCTCTTTGGAAACCGCACTGGACCAAATTTCAAAAGAGCAGGTGATAAAACTCAAGGAATACGGGCAAAAGCTAAATCCACTTGTAATGTTTTACATGCTTTTTGGTGTTATCATTCCATCGCTTGGAGTTGCATTCATGATAATAGTGTTCTCGGTACTCGGTGCCGGGTTCGAATCAATCGGACTCTCACTAATGCTTGCGACATTAGGATTTGTGATAATAATGCAAGTGTTCTTCCTCTCGGTTGCAGAAAACTCGAGGCCGAACTTTGATTTGTAGGTGTGTTTATGGCTGTTTCATTTTACGACTCAATAGGAAGGGCGTTTGGCAGAGACACAATACGCAAGTTCGGAGCATTTTTGCAGACCGGTGGGCTAACCATCAGTCCGGAGCGATTTGCCGGACTTTATGTCGTGGTAAGCGTTCTTGTGTCAATTCTTGTGGCATTTCTCTTCAATGTATTCGAACCCATGCGCAATATGATGTTCAAATCCTCGCTCTTTGCAATAAAGCCTTTGGTGCTTGCAAGCGCGGCATTCATACCAATGTTCACAATTTTATTCTCATTTGTGGCGGTCTTTTCATTAATCGCCCTCTTCGGCTATGTTTTTGTAGTGCTTTCCGCAGACTCGCGCAAAAACAAAGTTGAGGACGCATTGCCGGACTTTTTGATTCTTGCATCTGCGAATGCACGTGCTGGCATGACAGTTGACCAGGCGCTTTGGCATGCGGCAAAGCCCGAATTCGGGCTCTTGTCGGAGGAAGTGCAAGTGGTTGCAAAACGAGCCTTCGGAGGCGTGCCGTTTAACGAGGCGATTGATTATCTTGCCCAGACCGTGAATTCCAAAATATTGCGCAGAACAGTCACTCTCATAAAACAAGGGCTTGCATCCGGAAGCTCGGTTGCAGTTATTCTTGAGCGAACTGCCGCAGATGCGCGTGATGTGCAAATAATGAAGCGCGAAATTGCCGCTTCATTGCTAATGTATGTCATCTTCATTCTCTTTGCCGCCGCAATCGGAACTCCATTCCTGTTCGCGGTTTCTGCAAAGCTGATTATGCTTATGGAAAATGTGTTCTCGCAAATACCTACAAGCTCTTCGGGAACATCTTTTGGAGCGACATCATTTATTCACCCGCAGCCTCCAATAGTTACTAGTGACCAATTCTATGTGTTTGTGATTATATCCGTGCTTATCACGTCAATAAGTGCGTCGCTTCTAATTGGGATAATACAAAAAGGCAACAAGAGGGCGGGACTGAAATTTTTGCCTTTTATCCTAATAGTCGGATGCATCCTGTTTGTCATAGTGGTTGAGGCAATCGGCTCATTCGTGACCGGGCTGGGAACCGGATAAATTTGATGTGAAATGCAAATGCGATATGTTTTTATATTTCACCCCATTTAACGAGGGTATTGGAAAGTATTGAGGTGGTTATGTTGAAGAATATGAAAGGTCAATCGGCTATGGAATATTTGATGACCTATGGCTGGGCATTGTTGGTAATAGTTATCGTGATCGCGGTGCTTATGTTCATCAAGCCGTTCGGAGCGCCTGAAACATGTTTGTTCCAGCAATCTGGATTTGCTTGTGAAGGGCACAGATTTTCGGCAGGAACCACCGGGAACCCAGATGGTGCTTTCTACGCCAAGATAACAAACGGTCAGCAGAAGGCAATCGTGGTTAGCAAGGTTGCTTGTGTAACTGGTTCGCAGAGCCCGTCCACTTGGACTGCAATATCAACTGACAACAACGTTGGTGCAGAGCAGTATATCGCTGCCCTTTGGAGTGGAAATGGTGTAAAATGCTACGATGCAGATGGAAATGTATTTCCTCTTGAGAAGGGGTCAGACTTTAGTGGAAGGCTCTACATACAGTACAAGTACAAGGGCGAGCCTGACAGCATACCTGTAAAGACAACCATCGCAACCATCATCGGGCCAGTGCAATAAGTTTTTTCTTTTTTATTTTCTATTTTTTATTTCTGTTTTTGTTCAATCCAAGCCCTAGTTAAATTACAACAAAAAATCAGGCAAGCCATAATTACGATAAAAAACCGGATAGACTATATCTTTGTGTATTCAGATAAACTCGGACTCAAGCCCGAGTGTCTGATTGGGCTTTTTGCATTATTTCTTTGTAAGTAGTAGAAAATTTAAGTCCGAATTATATTTTGGATTTTGCAATGTCTATTTTACAATCGCCTATTTCACTTACCTATTTTGCAAATCGTTCTGTTTTTGTTCAATTAAAATTAGCCTAATCTTTTCCAGAAACCTTTCCAGCCTTATCAATCATTGTCTGCCTTCTCTCAATTGTCGCGCCGATAAGCATCACAAACACAATGCAAAGCAATGTGATTATCATTGTCGGGTTATACTTGTATACCGGAAAGTTTGCGTTAAGCGCCTCAAATCCATCCATAATTGCCGTAATGTTAAATATTGAGTGCAACACGGTTGCGGCTATCAATCCGGGGATAAACGCAAGAATGCTAATCTTCCCCCACGAATGCGATTTTGCCCATCCGAGCGAGCCTCCAAGTGTTGCCGAAAAGGATGCGTGTGCAATGGAATTGAAAAAGCTCCGATAAATTATGAGCGAAGCCCACGAAGCCAGCCCAAGCTCAAGCGGATTTGTCTTGGATGCAAAATAAAGCCAGTTCTCAACAAAAGAAAAGCCAAGCCCGACTGCAAGCCCAAGATGCAATCCATGAAGCGTATCTGAATATTCATGATGGCCCCAAAGTGCAAGGAGCCCAAGCCCTTTTGCAAGCTCTTCAACAAAGGGTGCAACAATCGCGGTTGTAATCAACACTATCGCCGCAGTATCCAGCCCGAAATAATTGGACAAAACGCTTGCCTGCATAGAATTCACAATAAGTGAAATCACTGCCGCAGTAATGCCCCATATAAACGCCCCCGCCAAAAAGCGCATGGGCATCTTCTCAACAAGATTATCATAAATCCAAACAAGTGCAAAATAAATAAGCGGCATAATCAGGGCGCCAACCAGTGTGAGCAAAATAATCGTTATCTTCGGGGAGCCGTCCCACGCGGAATTGTATATGATTGTTGCAATTGCAAACAAAAGCAATATCTCAAGAACCCAAACAAACGGATGAATAAGCAAATCCGCAATAATTTCTTTAGCGGGTCTTCCCGCGACCTTTGGCAAAAACAGCGTCTTAATGCTATATTCTTCTTCATCCCCGTCCGAGCCATACGCCCAGCCCGCAAGCATGTAAAGCATGATAATAATGAAAATCGCAAAAATCGGAATTAATATCTGCGCCCCCTGCACGATTTTCTGGTTTTGCTCAAGCTCGTATTTGCTCCAGTCCTCCTCTATTGTGAAATACCTTCCAAGCGGAACATCGTTTCCAGTTGCAACAATTGCGTATTGGTTTTTCACGCCCTTTTTGCCGGCATACTTTGCCTCAAAATCAAGGGAAAATGTGGAGCTTGAATTTTTCTTTATCACCCCAAGTATATTTTGCACTTTCCACGAGCCATTATCGTTTGACAAAAGATAAACAATCCAATCCAGGTCATCGGGATTTCTCACGCTTATTTTTGCATTTATGATGCTCGGGCTTGCGTTCATAGTGGTGTTTGAAATCACGATGCCTGAATCAAGCCCATATGCAAAATCCGATAATCCCTTTATAGTTGCCGCTTCAACACTTGGAAGCATAATCATGAGCAATGCAAAAAAGACAAGCGCCCCGACAGCAACGCGATCTCTTCTCTTCGCAATATATTTGCTCATGCTTTTGCCTCAACCTTCTTTCCCCAGCCCCATATAGAGCTGGTAATCAACCCGACAACTCCCAAAAGTCCGATTGCGCAATATCTGAATGCAATCATCGGGTATTTGTACCACCATTCATTCTTGAGCTTGATAACATCAACAAGGGCTTTGAACGCCTCTTTTTCCGCGCTTCCGAGTTTGCTGTCGGTAATTTTGAGATGCTCCTTGCCGTCCACAACCGTTTTTTCCTCAACCTGCCCGATTTGCTTTTTTGCCTGCGCATACCATGGCGGCAGTGTGGATTTTTTCTTTATTATCGCCTGCACATAATCCATTGCATTAACTTTTCGTTCATATCCTGTTTTGAACGCGGTTCTCCACGGAATCGCCGCCGCCTCTTCAGAAATTGCCTTAAGGTCGGCGGACGCATAACCGTCGGTTGCGAGTGCCATAAACCACCATGGCATGAGCGGCACCACCGGCAACTTTTTGGCATGAAGCTTGAAAATTTCCTTTCTTGAGGTGAAATCCGGCTCGGGAATATAAATCGTTTTTCCAAACCTTCCCGACCTTCGCAGTGCGGGGTCAACATCCCATGGCGCGTTTGTCGCTCCAATCACAAGCAAATTCACATTGTTTGCCTCAAGCCCGTCCATCTCGTAAAGCAGTTGGTTCACCGCCATTTTCAGATATTGGCTCGCGCCGGTCATTTCCTCTCTTCTTCCACCCAGCGCTTCAACTTCATCAAAGAAAACGATGCACGGGGCATTTTTCCTTCCGGTCTCAAAAATATTGTGCAAATTTTTCTCGGTCTGCCCGACATACATATCTACAATGTCCGAAACTTTTGCATTAATGAATGAAGATGAGCACTCTCCAGCAGTCGCTTTGACGATGAATGTTTTTCCGCATCCGGGCGGTCCGTAAAGCATTATCCCGCCGCCTCCAAGCTTTCCATAAGTTTTTGCCAGCTCGGGCTTTACAAGCGGATATACTGCCGCCTCGCGAATTTCCTCTTTCATCTTGCTCATGCCGGCAACGTCTTTGAAATTCATTTTCGGCTTTGAGAGAAGTTTTACTGCGTTTATTCCCTGACTCTGACCCGGTTGCCCCGGTGCTCCGCCCGCCGGATTTTCAGGTCCGCCCGGCGCTCCGGGTGCAGGTCCGCCCGCATCTTTTTTGGCTTTTGCTATTTCAAGATGATTTTTTGCCTCGTCAAATTGCGGATTCAGCTCAATCGCTTTTTCATAATCCTTAATCGCTTCCTCAAGCTTGTTCATATAATCAAATGCAAGCCCCCGGATGTGATAAGCTTCTGAAAAAGTCGGATTGATTTTAATTACATCATCAAAATCCGCGACCGCCTTCTCATAATCCTGCTGGCAGGCATAAGCAAGCCCCCTGTTGTAAAACGCCTTAAGATATTTTTTGTTGAGAGAAAGCGCCTTGTCATAATCGGAAATCGCATTTGCAAAATCCTGCTTTCTGTAATACGCGTCCCCCCGGTTATTGTAAATGACCGGATTTTTCGGGTCCAACTCGGCGGATTTTGCATAATCCTCAATTGATTTGTCAAATTTCTTTAGATTGTAATAGCAGAGCCCACGGTTGAAATAGCACTCTGAAAAAGTCGGATTTAGGATAATCGCCATGTTGTAGCTTTCAATGGCTTTGTCGTATTCGCCTTTTTCAAAGAGCTGATTGCCCTTGTGATAATAGGTTCTTGCGTCTGTAGGGCTTGGTTTATCCACCATTTTAGCATCACGTCTGTCTGTTCTTTATTTGTCTATTCTTTAACCATTTAAAAATATGATCAATCTATTCATAAACCCTTGCTTAAACCATCTTTTAATGCCTTCGTCGCATTCTTATCTTTATGACTGATTTGCACATTATAGGCGCAGGCCCAGCAGGGGCTTTCGCCGGCATTTGCGCTCTAAAAACCGGTGCAAATGTTCTCATAAGCGAAGAGCACAAAACCGCGGGCGAGCCTGTGCACTGTTCAGGACTCATCTCCGCCTCCGGTCTTGAGCAGATGTCTGATATAGTGGACTTTAAAAAAATCATAATTAATCCGATTCGCCGCGCAAACATTCATGCAAAAACGGAAAGTCTTTCGCTCACATTCAACTCTCCAAAAGCCTACGTCGTCTCGCGCGGCGGCTTTGACGAGCTGGCAATGCAAAAATTTGAGCAGGAGGGCGGCAAAGCCGAGTTCGGCTCAAAAATAAGCTCGCGCACTCAATTAAAATCAAAAAACATAATCGGCGCGGACGGTCCAATCTCAAGTGTTGCGCGTATGTTTGATTTTCCAAAATTGGAAAAGTTTGCACCCAGCTATCAAGCGGAATTTGTTTATGACTGCCCGGACCTCTCTGCGGTGGAAGTATTTTTTGATCCAGCTCTGTGCCCCGGATTCATCGGCTGGATAATTCCACTCTCGCAAAGCAGGGCAAAAATCGGGCTTGGCGTATCTTCGGATGCAAATCTTCATATTGCAAAGCAAAATTTTCTTTCCAGACTGAAATTGCAAAATGCAAAAAAAGAATCGGAATTTTCGGCACTCATTCCTCTTGCACCCAGAAAAAAAACGGGCATTTGCAAAGACGGATACAATGTCTGCCTTGCAGGCGATTCTGCCGGGCAGGTAAAAGCCTCAAGCGGCGGCGGAGTGTTTTTTGGTTCATCTTGCGCCCGCATTGCAGGGCAAAATTATTCTAATCCGCAGGAATACGAACGCCTCTGGCGAAAAAAATACGGATTTGATTTGTCCCTGCATTCGCTTGCGCGCGAGGGGGCAAACATTCTTTCAGGGGACGGGCTTGATTTGTGCGTAAATTTTGCGTCCGCCCTAAAATTTGACCGGCTTCTTTCCCGCTCCGGCGAGATGGACGAGTATTCAAAAATGCTTAGCTTCAATACATTATGTGACTATATAGGCATAATCGCGAGAATGTGATTTTTAATCATCCTACGATCACAGTTATCTATTGCGAACAAGAAGGTATTTTTAATGGAGAAAAAATTTGATTTGCATGTACACTCAAACTATTCCATTGACAGCCTAAGCTCTCCAAAAGATATTGTAAAAAAATACCATTCTCTCGGGTTTGACGGATTTGCAATAACCGACCATAACCGATTCGGGGCGCATTTAGCCGCGCAAGAATATGCAAGAGCGAATAATATTGAAATGGAAATAATCGGAGCCTGCGAATTTAAATCCTCAATCGGCGAGGTAATCGGGCTTTTTATCAACGAGATGATAGAATCAACCGACTTTGGCTCTTTGTGCGACGCGATTCATGACCAGGGCGGATTCGTAATACTTCCGCATCCATTTGATTCACTGCGCAAAGGCGCAACATTTCCGGACAAATTTTCATCCGAAATACTTAGGCTTGTGGATGGCGTGGAAGTGCTCAATGCGCACGCAATTAAAAAAAGCGACAATGAACGTGCGCTCTCATTTGCAAAGGAAAAAAATCTTTCAATGACCGGCGCTTCGGATGCCCATTTTATTTTTGAATGCGGTGCCGCGTACACATCTGTGCCCGATGACATACCATTGGATATTGCATTGAGAAAAAGTGCAACTTCTGCCTCCGGGAAAGAGCTTCCGTTTTATGTTCATGGCTTTCCCACTTTAATCAAATGGGCAAAAAAATCCAAGATAATAAAAAGCTACTAATTTTTTTTATATTGCATTTCACATTTTTTTTCCAATTTTTCCGATTTTTTTAAGTCTATTGACGTAGTCTTACCAATCCAAATAAAAACATAAGCCGCCTTCTTATCTTTGGTGAAAACTATGGCATCTTTAGACAGCATTCTTCAGCCAATCGTGGACGATCTTAAAGCAAAAGATTTAGATTGGAAAATTTACAAACTGGAATCAAACTCCGGCGCCCATGCAATAGTGAATGGGAAAAAAATGCTCATGTTCGGCACGAACAACTATTTGGGGCTTTCAAATCATCCGAAATTAAAAGAGGCCGCAATTGAGGCTGTGAAAAAATACGGTGCAGGTTCGGGCTCGGTGCGTGCAATCTCGGGCACAATGGATTTGCATGTAAAGCTTGAGGAAACAATTGCCCGCTTCAAAAAAACCCAAGCTGCTAACTATTTCCAAACCGGTTTTGCGGCAAACGCTGGCGGCTTGCCCCAGCTTTTGGATGCAGAAACACTTGCAATCTCCGATGAGCTAAACCACGGCTCCATAATTGACGGCGTGAGGCTCTCAAAAGCGGAAAAGGCAATTTACAAACACAATGACATGAACGACTTGGCGGCAAAATTGGAAGAAGTGCAAAAGAGCGCAAAGTACAAAAAAATCTGGATAATAACCGATGGCGTATTTTCAATGGACGGCGACACCGCAAAGCTTGGCGAAATTGCAAAACTCAAAGAAAAATACGACAACGTCTATATTTGGGTTGATGATGCACACGGCGACGGAGTGCTCGGCTCCCACGGGCGGGGAATAGTTGACCATTTCCATTTGCACAACAAAGTTGAGGCGGAAATGGGCACCTTCTCAAAAGCATTCGGAGTGGTCGGCGGTCTTGTGTCCGGCTCAAAAACACTCAAAGAATTCATGCACAACAAAGCAAGAACATATCTTCTTTCAGGCTCGGCTCCGCCGGCAACAGCCGCATCATGTATTGCGGCGCTTGAATTGCTTGAGCAGGATGATACGCTCGTGAAAAAATTGTGGGAAAACACCAAATACTTCAAAGAGAATCTCAAGAAGATGGGCTTTAACACCGGAAATTCGGACACTCCAATCATCCCAATAATGATTGGCGAGAGCACTGCCGCAACCAAATTCTCGCAACAGCTTTTTGCAGAAGGCGTGTTTGCACTGCCGATTGTATTTCCAATGGTAGCGCAGGGCAAGGCCAGAGTGAGAATGCAGGTAAGAGCAGACTTTACAAAAGAGGATTTGGATTTCTGTCTTGAAGCTTGCAGAAGAGCCGGAGAGAAGCTGAAATTAATTTCCTAAAATAAAAAATAGATGGGTAATCCCCCTCTTTGAGGATTTTCCCATTCTTTCTCTTTTTTAAAATTTTTTTTATATCTAATTCAAATTTTTCTAATATGTTATTTTTTCAAGCATCTTTTTCTTAGCCGCATCCTTTACTTCAAGCGCAATCCTTCGCGCCATGCTCATTTCCCCTTCAAACGAATAAAGCGAATAAGGCGAGCCTGACGGGTACAAATTCGTCCCGGCAACAATTCGCGCAGAAATTTCAAACGCATAAAATTGCAAATTCTCGTCGCATATAAGCTCAAGGCAGAAAGGTCCGGGAATTCCGCCAAACATCGTGTCTGCCGCCTCAACAACATTTTTGCCCATCTCAAGCACGTCATACAAAAGAGATTCTCTGAGCACAAGCGGCTCATTTCCGACAACCGTAAACGAAGCCTTTATCGGAACGCCCGCCATCATCGTGCGGTAGCTCTCGTCAATATTTGATTCAAAGCGCCGATCCATTGAGAGCATCTCTATATGTCCGTTGCTTGCCTTGTATCCTTTGTCCGATAGTGGCGAAAAGAAATAATGCGGGTAAGCCCTAACTCCGGTCAAATATTCCTGCACCATAACTCCTTTCGTGTTTTTGAATTTTGAATAAAATTCCTCGCTTGAATGCACGATTGCGTAGCCGCGTCCGCCTTTTGCACCTGCATGTTTCACAACGCACGGTCTGTCAATCTTGTCAGGGTGCAATATCACCGGAGTTTTCAGCCCCGCCTTTTTCATCCAGTCAAACATCTTTCTTCTGTCCTTTTCAAATTCAAGCGACATCCTGTTCCCAAGCACGGGCACAGGCAATGTGTCCAGCGCGCTTCCCGCATATTCCACAATGGAGCCATGTGGGATAATGAGTGCATTTTTGCTTATGAGTTCATCAACCGGAAATTCTTTTGGGTCATCAAGTTCTATAATCTCGTCCGGGGCGGCATAAGGAAACGCCTCGTAAATTTTCTTTTGCTCCGCGCTTGTCGCAAGCCCTATCGTGTGTATGCCTTCCTGCCTTGCGCCATAAAAAATCTGCAAAGACGAATGCGAGCAAAGGGTCGCAAGCGAGAGTTTTTTCTTGTCGTATTTTGAAAGCACTTTGTGCACTTCTTCCTTTGAAATCATATTTATACCTCTAAGTAACAATCTTTTCCATCTGTTTCATCTTTTGCGCCTGTTTTATTTCGTACGCAATCCTGTTTCCAACCGATACCGATTTTCCAAACAAATATTGCGTGTACGGGGTAAATCTTGTTCCCGGAGAGCCCGGAACCCTAAATGACACGTCAAAAATAAATATTTCCTCGCCTTTTTCTGCCGGGCAAAGCGAGCCTTGCAATGCAAACGGTCCGATAATTCCGTCCGAATATTCTTTTTCCTTTTTCACTCCCTTCACAAATTTCTCGCCAATCTCAAACACCTGCTCAAGCAGGGACTCGCGAATTGTGCAGGCAATGTGCCCCGCCTCAATATTATTCACTTTTGCAACCTTTGCAAGCTCAAGCTGTTGCGTCGCGGGCAAATGAAGCCAGCCATCCAAATTAGTCTGTCTTCGTGTATCAATTCCAAGCAGTTCAAGCTCGCCCGTTAGTGGCGAGAAAAAGTAATTGAAATTAAATTGTGCGCCAAGTGCGAATTCCTCTATAAGCGCATTTTTCAGCCCATCGGCGGTTATAATTCCCTCTTTAATCATCTTCTGCGATTTCTCCTCATATTGCTGCGGAGTGGATGCGAAAAAGAATGCCCGCTCCCAGCTTCTTTTTGCCTCGGACGCCTTGACAATGCAAAGCCTGTCAATTTTATCCGGCGAGGAAAAAGTCTTTGGAACATTTACTCCCGCCTTTTGCAAAAGATAATGCTGGTTTTTTGCAACATTTCTCTCTTCCGCACGCAAGAGCCATCTGTTTCCAAATATGGGAACTTCAAATTCCTTCTCTATTTTTTCATATCCGACATAAACGGAAAATGAGCGGTGAGGAACAAATATCGCCTGTTTTTTTTGCAACTTTTGCACATTTTCTTTTTTGGAAATGTCCGCAAATTTATCTAAAAGCAGAATCTCGTCAACACAGCCCGCGTGCCCGATAGCGGTATTTCTGTATTTGTAATGCCTTGAATAAAGTTCATCGCGCCCTTTCTGGCACACAACAATATTTGGCAGTGCATTTTCCTTTGCACCCTGGCAAATATCCAGCGCCGAGTGCGAGCCCAAAACAGAAACAGTTGCGCCAGAATAATTTGATGCCAATTCTTTCGCATTTTTTGTTATTTGTCCCATATTAGTATATGCAATGCAGGGTATTTAAGCAATTCGGAAAACATTTTCTCTTTCTTAAGCCAACCCAACCAGTAGCCAAACCGTTTGCGCAAGCAACGCAATCAGCATCGCGTAAATCACGAATCTTTGTCTTGCCCCCTGCATAGCGCTTACAAAAAATGCCGCCATAAACGCATTGAGTGCAAGATAAATCGGAATAACCATTTCTGCCGCCGAAACGCTTGGTCCGATTTTTGAAGCATCAAAAAAACCGGCTGCAAAATCCGAAGATGCGACATTTGATATTTGTAGAATCTGTGATGAAAAATTTGCAGAAATCGCCAGCACCGCCGGCACCAAAAGAGCGGACGATGCCAGAATTGTATAATTTTGTACTGCCAAAAGCGCCGCCCTCTCGCGTGCAAGCGCAAACGACGCCATAAGCTCCTGACTTGCGCACCTAAGCGCATTTTGCAAATTGCTCCCGGTCTTGTATCCTATCATCAAAAGCGAAAGAGAGCGCGAAAGCATAAGCGAGGGCGTCTGCTTTGCCCATTTCAAAAGCACCAAATTCGGGTCCGCGCCAGCCTTTATCTGTCCAAGCGCGGCGCCCGCCTGTGTGCACAATTCAGGCGACGAGGATTTTGCCGCCGCCTCAAGCATTTTTTCAAGTGAAAATTTTTGCTCCAGCGCACCTGCAAGAAGCATTCCCGAAAGCTCCGATTCAAGCAATGAAATTTTTGCGACAACTTTTCCCTGCATATACGCATAGAAAAGAAAAGGAAACGATGCAAATGCAAGCGCAAAAAGAATCGTTTGCGCCGGGGCAAAAGCAAATCCGAGCAAAAGTCCAGCCGCCGCAAGAGCCGCGGACGCGCCAGTCAAAAATATCGGGCTCAATCCAACGCCGTATTTTTTTGCCTCGGTTCTGGCAAGCTCGTCAATATTTTTTTGTTCATAGCCAGATAGCATGGACGGCGAGGATGCGACCATCGCGCCAAACACGATTAAGTTTGCACAGGGAAGCGCAAGCAAATAAAAAATCCAAATCATAAACGGATCCGCCCCAATGCCAAGAATAGGTCCCGCAGAAACCGCCATTATCAAAAAGAACGCCGGCAAAAGCGAGGAAATCGCCAAATATACAAGCGAGAGCATTGCCAAGCGCGAAGATTGCATTTTTATCTCGGCTTCCTGCATTGCGATAAGCTCGTTTGCAAGCGATTCCAATGTATCCGGTGCATACCCGCGTTCATATACAAGCGCAAGCGCGTGGGCGGTTTTTGCAAATGAAATAGAATCAATTGAAAGCGCCATTTTTGCAAGCGATGACGGAACGCTTGCACCCGATTTAATGCTCATAAGTGCATCCGAAAACGGGGCGGATGAACTATATCCCGCTCTGGCCGCATGCTCAAGCGCCGCCTCAAACGGCATTTTTATCCTCAAGTGCAACGAGATTGAGCGTAGTGCGGACGGCAAATCCGATTCGCATTTTCTTGCATATCTTTTTGCAAGAAATAAAGGAAGCCTAAATATTGCAAGCAGGCAAATGGAGAATACAATCAGAAAAATTCCGAATGCAAAAATCGCGTCCGCAAACAAAATAAGCGCGCAAAAAAATGCAAATACAGAAAAAATAATTCCTGTGCACACCGACAAATTCAGCAATGCATCAAGCGAGAGCCAAAAATGCGCTTTCTCATATTGCGCGCGCATCTGCACTCTTCTTGCACCCGAATAAATTGATGCAAACGGAAAAATGCAAAGAATTTGTTCAATTTCCTTCATCTATTCCACCATAGGCAAATTCCTGTATCTTCTGCTCTATCTGGCGCGTGTCTTTTCCAACCAGGCGTTTTAGGAATGCAACCCTTTTTGCATAAATCTCTTTCCCCTTTTTCTCGGATATCCCCAAGCGCGAGCAAACGGATAAAAGCGCCGTGTCAAAATATTCTTTTTTGCAAAGCTCATCCTCTTTTTCATCATATTCAAAAACAGGCAATGCGTATGCCTGTCCATCCTGCGAAATCTCTTTTTGCACCCGATAAATGCCTGTCATTTTTCTTATTTCATTTTGCTTTTTCTTCTTCTCATCGTATCTTGCAAGCCTTCTTTGAACAACTACATAATCCAATGATTTTACATCATGCGCCTGTGCACCCAAGTTGCAAAGCCTGCGCAATGCCTCATTCGCAGACTGCGCATGAAAAGTTGCATAAGAGCCTCGCGCCTGCCCTGACAAAAGTGTTTCCACAAATGCCTCAACTTCCTGCTTGCTTCTAATTTCTCCCGCAATCACCCTGTCAGGACGCATTCTCAGCGAATCCCGAACAAGTTCGGGCATTGATACTGCCAAATCCTCATTGCAAATCATCTTTACAACATGCTCGTGAAACAGCCTGATTTCCGGCGTCTCCTCAATAAGTACAATCCGCTCGTTTGCAGGCACAAAAGAAAAAAGCGTGTTTAGCAATGTTGTTTTTCCGGATGCGGTATTTCCCGCGACAAGCACAGAAGAATCCGATTGAAATGCCATCCACAAAAACGCAAGCGCATGGGCATTGGTCGTTTTTGCCTGCATTATGTCATAAACGCTCCACGCGTTTTGCGCATGAAGTCTAATCGTAAGCTCGCCTTCGGATAGTGGGGGAATTGACGCATGAATCCTATGCCCTGCGGGAAGCAGTGCATTTATCCTGGGAGATTGGCTCGTGATTCTTCTTCCAAGCACGCGAGCCATTTTGTTTATCGTGTGCACCAGATGTTCGTTTGAGCAAAAAACCGCGTTGGTATTTTTCCAGCCTTTTTTTCTGATGTACACTCTTATCGGTTTGCCAAGCCCGGCAACTGCAATCTCCTCAACCTGCGCATCGCAAAGCATTTTGTCAAGGGGGGCAAATCCGGCAATGTGCGAAACCGCCGCGTCTGTCAAATATTTTTTCTGCTCTTCATCCACTTCAATATTTTGAGCCTCAAGCATTTTTTCAAGAAGGTTTTCTATGCACTTTTTCGCATCTTCATAATTTGAAACATCGTTTGATTTCGCATATTCTGCAAATTCAGCAGACAGGGATTGCAAAAATTCCTGTTCATCCAAACTTAGCGCCGCAAGAGCGCAGTCGTACGTGTTCTCTTTTGGCAATATTTTCCATCCAAGAAGTTTATCTTCATCTGCCATCCCTCTCTCCCTCCCACACCACTGTAAGCTCGTCTCCCGCAGACATCTTCAGTCTGTTTGCGAGCCCGACTTTTAGTTCAAGCAAAAACTTGTTTTTTTGCACCGGTTGTATAAATGCATTAAACGGGCTTATCCTCTCTATTATTTGCACCACTTTCATATTTTCATCGGCATAAACCGCGTCAAATTCAAATGCCACAAAAAAAGAATGAATCGGATTATAATCAATAGAATCAAATTCAAAAATCAAGTTTTGCGGCTCTTTTCTAAACATCAGCCCGCGAGCCCTTGAGGCAAAATCCTCGCACTTTTCAAGTGCAATATCCGCGCTCTCATTTTTTGTCCTATTCCGCAATTTTGCCTGCACAGCCTTGCCCATTTATTTACCCCACCTTCTCTTTCTATTCGAAAATTCCTGCAATGCCGATTCAAAATCCGCCTGCTCAAATTCCGGCCAAAGCTTTTGGCAGAAATAAAGCTCGGAATATGTTGATTGGAAAGGCAAAAAGCCAGAGAGCCTCATCTCGCCGGATGTGCGTACAATCAATTCCGGATCGGGCACTCCCGCACTCCAAAGCCGTTTTTCAAATTCCGCCTCTGTAATCTTTTGCGGGTTGGATGCGAAATCTTTTGCAAGTTTTTTGGCGGCATCCACAAGCTCCGGTCTGCCTCCGTATCCTATAAACATGTTGAGAAAATATTTGTCGTATTTTTTCGTGTCATCCTCTATTTTCTTCATTCCCATCTGTATTTTTTTTGGAAATCTTTCCCTCTCTCCGACAAATCGCACCCGAACCTGATGGCGCTCAAACTCGGCTTCTTTCATTATTTTTGCAAGCCTCACTTCAAACGCTACAAAAAGCCCTTCAACCTCCTCTTTGTCCCGATTGAAATTCTCTGTTGAAAATGCCCAAAAAGAAACGGTTTTTATCCCCGCATCCCGACACCATTTGAGCACATCTCCCATGCGGTCAATTCCCCGCTCGTGCCCGCGCAACACGTCAAGCCCGTGCTTTTTCGCCCATCTTCTGTTTCCATCTGGTATGAATGCAATATGGTTAACTTGTTCCTGGCTCATGACTTTTCTTATGGATTTGGAAATTTTTAATACAATTGGGGGCTTTTATTCGAAACTTTTGTATTTTGTAGAAGTGGTTTTTGCAATTTTTTCCCTTATTACCAGCGATTTCTTTATTATTGTGGCAGTGGAAAATAACCCTTTAGGTAGTCTAATGAAATCACGCGCCCTAGCCGAATATATGAAGCACACGCTGCAATTCTCCTCATCAGAAGACGTTCCAATCCTTCTTTATAGGGAAAATTCGCAAATCGGAAAAATAGATCTAAAAGGCGAGCTTGGGCTCTCATTTTCCGAGGACCTTTTTTGCATCGGCTACAAAAAGGACGGCGAGGAATGGAGAAAATGCACTCATGGGGCAACGCACACAAAGCAATGTGCCGCCTGCCAATTCCGCGACATCGCGCGCATATATACAGTTGGCGATTTCACCCTTTATCCTCACATGAAAGAGCAATTGGATTCGGAAAAATATGTGATTTATCTTGCCCAGTTCGGTGCAGACATCACAAAAATCGGTCTTACACGCCGCTCCCGCTTTGAGAAGCGCTGGAGGGAGCAGGGAGCCGATTTTGCATCCGCAATACTTGAATTTGACGGTCCCGATGAGGCTTATCCCGCGGAGCAGTTTTTGCAAAGCACATTTGATTTCGCAAACTCTGTTCGCGCAACGCAAAAGCTTCGCCGGCTCTCATTTGACAAATCGGCGGCAAAGGCAAAAATAGAATCTGCGGTTGCAAAAATAGCCGAACACCCCTCAATTCAGCCCTATTGGATTGGCGGGGAAATAACCGACATGTCCAAATATTATCCGCAAATAAAAAATCCCGAAATAGTTGATTTTGTCGGCGGAGAAATATTGGGTGCAAAAGGCTCATTGCTTTTTTTCAAAGGCGCCTCGGGTCTTGATTATGCCACAAATATGGGTGCCCATATAGGACGATTCGCAATAGAGAAAAAACAGGAAGGACAGATGGGATTATTTTAGCTCACTTCCACTCTTCTTCCGGCTTCCCGCATTTTAAATTTTCAACCCTCGCGCGCGCAAACAAATAGCTTGAAAGCCGATTCAAATACACGAGAATGCTTGAAAACTGCGCAACTTCAATCTCCTGCACCTTTCGCTCCGCCCTTCTTGCGATTGTGCGCGCATGGTGCATATATGCCGATGCCGGGCATCCTCCGGGCAAAATAAAATTTGAAAGTGCGGGCAATTTCGCATCCATTTCATCAATATATTTTTCCAATATTTTTGTGCGAGCCTCAAATTCCGCCGCCTTCTCCTTTTGCCAATAGCCGGAAATAATTGAACCTGCCTCAAGCAAATCCTTTTGTACCAGCTTAAGCTGTTCGTCCTCTCCAACTTTGGCTTTTACAATGCCAATAACCGACGAAAGCTCATCCAGCGTGCCTACTGCCTCAAAAATAAGATGGCTTTTTGGATGCCTGCTTCCATCTCCAAACGACGAAAGCCCGTCATCACCTAATTTCGTGTAGGACCTTGCCATGAAAATACTGGGGATAGCATCGCTAAAAAGTTATCTGTGCGGTGTTCTCCCTTCTTTTTTAAGTTTGAGCCGGTTAATTTTCTTATGAATTCAATTCCGAATCCAAATCCTGTTATCTCCATCACATTAATGTTTGCGCTGACTCAAGTGCTCGGGCTCGCGGCCGGCATTCTGCTTATCGGCTCATCCGCAACGGATGAAAATTTTGAGCTTTTGAGCATCTCTCCGGTAAAAGATTCCTCAAGCATGCTAAATTCCGTTCTTTTGATATTCTACGTTCTCTTGGGTGCCGGGTTCGCGCTTTTGATAATCAAATATTTGCGCACAAAAATAGTTTTTCGCTTCATGGAGTTGGCAGTTGTCGGCGGCTCGGTCTCGGTGTTTGCATTCGCCTTTATCTATGCCTTTTGCGGCATGGATTTTTTCACTTCAATGGCAGTATCAATTATTTTAGGCGGCTCATTCGCATTGCTCAAATTCTTTGTGCCCGGATTGAAAAATATGGCGGCAATTCTCTCCTCCGCCGGAGTCGCGGCAATATTTGGATATTCGGTCGGTTTCATTCCCGCGCTCGTGTTTGTAATCGCGCTTTCGCTCTACGACTTTTGGGCAGTATTTAAGACAAAGCACATGCTTGCGCTCGCGCAAGGGCTCGGAAGCGGGGATTTGTCATTTACAATCACTGCAAAAAGCGGTGCAAAAACGGCGGTTGTGCCAAAAAAAGCGGAAAAAGAATCCGGCGTTCAAAAAACCGGTGCCGATGAGAGTGAAAACAATGTTGCCCGCCTTGATTTGGGTTCGGGCGATTTGGCGATTCCCGCAATGCTGGCAGTTTCAACTTATCCTGTTGCAGGTCTAATCGGCTCGTTGGCAATAATGATTGGCGCAATAATTTCAATTTATGCTACGTTGCAATTTGTAATAAAAAAACAAGTTGTGCTTCCGGCATTGCCGCCGATTTGTATCGGAAGCCTGATTATGCTCTTTATTTCACAGGCGATAATGCTCGCGCTGGGGATTCAATAAAATTTTAGAGGAAAAAATTAGAAAAATAAATTAAAAAAAGAAAAGAATTTATCCAAAGAGTGATGACAAGCCTTCTGCAGCCTGCTCTTCTCTCTTAGCGCTGTCCTCTTCCTTCTTCTCCTCTTTCTTTGGCGCTGCAACTGCTGCAACCGGGGCTGCTGCAACTGGTGCCGCTGCCGCCTTGAGAACGTCCTCAAAGTCTACGCCTTTGAGCGCCTCTGCCAAAACTTTTGCTCTTGCCGAATCAACGTCAACACCTGCAGATTTTACAACTGCGCTAAGTGACGACTCGCTGATTTCCTTGTCTGCTCCCTTGAGCAGGAGAGCTGCGTGCAAATATGGGTCTATTTTCATATATAACTACCTCCTAAACATAATTTTTTTATGAGCTTGCTTGTCCGACTTTTCCTTCAAGTCCATTCTGCATTCTTATAGCCTGCGCCAGAAGCAACCCCATATCATTGGAGTAAACGCCGGGCTGTGTCGCAAGTGCCTTGCTTTGGGCAATGGCTCCTGCGAGCAGATGTATCCTGTTTAATTCAGTCGGATAAGAGCAATTAATTGACATATTGTATGCATCCTGTGCAGATGCCTTGAGGTCTGCAGTGAGCGTTGCTTCATCAACATTGAGGATTTGTGCATTGTACATAAATCCTTCCTGCACTCCGGCAACCATATTCACTCCCACCAAGAAAGGCAATATGTTGAGCTTTTGCAATCCTTTGCAAACCGCGCTCTCAATTTTTTCTCCTTTCTTTGCAACAAGCGAATCTTTTGCAACTGCAATTTTGCCTCCTTTAATGGATGCATTTATTTTTGCGGCCTTCAATTCTGAAAGTGCCGGTCCGGGTGGCAAGTCTGTGTCTCCTGCAGGTACGATTATGTCTGCATCTGCCACCTGTCCCGGTTTTGCCGCGACTTTTTGCTGATTAATCTTAAAGTGTCTGAATATTGCGTATGGGCTCAATGTGTCCGAGAGCACGACAACGCTTGGCATATCAAGCAACGGCGCAAGTGTTTTGCCATTCTTTGTGTTCTCAAGCGCCCGTTTGAGAACCGTGTTTTTTGCCATGAGAAATTCTGCTTTTCCCCTTAGCTGTTTTCTTGATGCCTGTAAAAGCCTGTCCGGTAGTCCTCTCACATCAAGGACTGCCACTGTTTTTGCTTTTGAAATCTTAGCAGAAATTTCCTCTACCTGTTTAACCTTTTTGATTGCGCCCGGGCGAACTTTTGCCTTTTCAAGTTTTTTGAATCCCTTTCTCTTGGTCATAAGAATCACTCATCACACTTTTGCTGCTGTTTCTTCCGCCTGCTTTTGGCCCATTCTTATTGCCTTGCCCATGGTAAGCTTTACATAAAGGGCTCCCATTGCCGATTCGCCGACTTTCTCGCGAATCTTTTCATATACAACATCAAAGTTTTCCACCAAGTCGCTAACCGACATCGCTTCGGTGCCAATCGCGCACTGTATAGTGGGCAAATATTTGCCTCGTGTCTGAAGCCTGACTCTTGCCTTTGCCTGTTTTATAGCGGCATCCATTGAGCCTGCGACCGGGCGAGGGAGTTTTCCCCTGCCACCGAGTACCTGACCCAAATTTTTGCCGACTTCAATCATAAGCTGTGGAGTTGCGACAAATTCAGATTCGCTTGCCATTTTCTTAAGCTCTTTTTTATTTACCTTGAGCTTTTCAATGTCTGCCTTCCCTAAAACTTTCACTGCGCCGGCTTTTTGCGCATCCATTGCCGCCTGTTGCTCTGCGAACGCGATTATTGGAACATCCTTGCCTCTTCCTTTTGGCAATATGATATCCATATTAATCCTGTTTTCAGGCTTTGAGACGTCAAGTCCCTTAAAATTAAACACAGCTTCCACTGTCTGTGTGAATTTTCTTTTGCCCTTTTCTTCAAGAGCAGTTTCAATAGCTTGGCTAATTTGTTTTTTGTCCATGTGTAAGTCCCTCCTGCTACTTTAGCAGTGAGCGGCAGATTTCATTCTGCCCTAGCGGGAAAACTCGCTGTACTCTTATGGGCAAACCTAATTTATAAAGTTTTTGCCAGGTCCAATTTTCCCGAGCCCCCGCTTTTTAGCCCCGAATAAGGCTCTTACTCTTTTGAATAAGGCTCCCTGCTCTTTTTGTACTCTTTTTATAGTTTATGCCCCAAGTCTTTTTGTGGAATCGGCACTTATCTCAAAACGGTTTGCAATAGCACTCTTCTTTTGCGCCATATTTTTGCTTTCCGGGTGTGTGCGTGTAGAGACGTTTGAGCAGTTTTATCCAAACGGCCGCTCCCGAGTTCTCTCGCAAATCTACATCGAAAATCTCGTGCAAACCCTTGAAGTTTCCGGGCTTAAGCCCCCTCGAAATTATAGTGCAAAAGATGGATGGAAAAGCTATCTTATAGACGAATGCAACAACTTTTCATCCCAGCAAGAGAGCAGATTTTGCCACGAATCCCAAGGCTGGCTCATAATTGACGATTTGCGCGTTTCAGGCTATGATTATGCTTTTGCATCTTATGAAGCATTTCCATTCACAATGTACGAGCTCACAATTTTCTCGCCCCCGATCCCTCAGATAGGTGAATTCAGCGAAATAGGTAATTTCCGTTTTCCCAAAAATTTGAGTTTTGCGGGCATGAACAAAACCATGCTATCGCAAATTCGCGCGTCCGGACTCAAATACAATTACATGATAATAGTGCCAGGCGAAATACTCGAATACAATTACGGCGAAAAAAAAGAAGGTGGTATAATGGTGGACGCACTCGCCGCCACCGAAGCTGATACTCCTATTCGCATAAAAAGTCGGGAGCTGAACTTATCTCAAGTCGCCATCATCGCAATCGCATTCATTTTGCTAGTCCTATTCGTAGATTTCGTGCTGATATGGGCTCTAAAGGAATGGGCGAAAAGAAGCGACGAGTCTGAACAGAGACGAAGAAGACGAGAAGCGGAAGATGCCCGTCGGCGCGTCTTTAGACAAGATCCCCGTCTAAAGGAAAACGAAGTGTATATTGCGCCTGAGGATTCCAAAAAAATACCGCCGACATGATTTCTCGGCTCTTGCAAGATTATATTTAAAAGCATCTCTGAATTGAGTAATTCGTGTTCTTGGATAAGCGCATATTCGCATTCATTCTGCTCTTGTTAGTGGGCAGGGCATTCGCACAGTCAAATGGCGATTTCTCTCCGTTTTTGGTAAAGTCTGCAAATTACACTTTGCTTGAAGATCATCAAATCAGCTCAACTGACGGGAGCATATCAAAAATCCTCCTCAACATCTCAATCCCTCAAAACTCGCAAGTAACAAATTCAAGCTCCAACTACTCAAAAGAGATAAGTGCTGATGGAAATTCATATTTAATAGTCTCCGACAGTTCCCCTTCCGACCCGTATTCTTTTTCGGCATCTTTTTTCGTGCGCTCTTTCGTGCAGACCACTTCCAACCTTAGTGGGGTTCAGAGCGCAAACTCTTCATTTGAAAGTTATATTGCTTCAAATGAGCAAGTGCCATCCGACAACGAATCACTGCGCTCTCTTGCGCAAAATATCAGTGCGAATTACAAAACCGATTTTGAAAAAATCTCCGCGCTCGCAATATGGACAAACAAATATATCACGTACAATCTTTCTTATGCCGGCAAAGATTTGTCGGTATATGAAATTCTTTCCCAACGCGCCGGAATCTGTTCGGATTATTCGCTTCTTTTCACAACCCTTTCCCGTTCTTTGGGTTATCCCACCCGCTTTGTGAATGGCTACGCATACTCTTCCGTGCAAAAAGAATGGGTCGGTCATTCGTGGACCGAAGTTTATTTGGGCAAATGGGTTCCGGTTGATCCGACCTGGCTTGAAGTGGGCTTCCTTGACGGAACGCACGTACCAATTTCAAAACTCGCATCTTATGATTACAAGCTGGCGTCCGTATCCGCAAACGTTCTTTCCAAAGATGCACGAATTATTTGGCAGGGTCCTGAAGGACAAAGTGAGCCTGCAACAAATCTGAAAGTGAAATCAATAGAATTTTTTGAGCCAGACTCAAATTATCTTTTTGGTGTATCCTCTAAAAATCTGTCCCAAGATTCAAAATTTATAATTTATGCGATGTACAACGCAAGCGATTACCGTGTAATTAATATAGTGCCTGCTTCATGCAAAAGCGATTCGGGGCAAATCTTAACCTTTGACAAAGGCGAACAATTCACAATCACTTCTCCGTCAAAAGAGCAAATTACAATTTGGGCCGGAAACATATCTGGTGAAATTGAGCCGAACATTTTGTACAAATGCCCCATAACCCTCAACTCCGATTTTCTCTCGCCAAAAAGCATAACTCTTGATATTTTATTGGATGATAAGCCTGCAAAAACATTGTCTGCCGCTGTGTTCAAGCCCTCAATTTCCCCTTACGAACATCAGAAAGTAATGGTAAGCATGCCGTCCGATTTTGCAAATAAAAACGCAACTCTTCTTGCAGACAATTTTCTCATGAGCACTGCATTTGACAAAGACGGGGCGGCGGAATTTGAATTTCCTGCAGGTGAAATCGGGGCGCACAAGCTGTATGTTTGGGCGGACGGAGCACAACCCATTGAGCTGGATTACATCTGCGATATCGGGTTTGCAAACAAATCCATCACCATAGATTTTGTCAATCTCACGTACTCCGGGCAAGACGGACTTGTGAATATACAAATACCTGCCGAATTCGCGGCAATGATAAAAGGTCCGATTTCAATTGCATGGAATTGGGGTGCCCAGTCCGGTCAGCTTCAAATTTCTAACACAAGCTTTAGCCAATTTGTCTTTTCTCCGGAGCTAGCCGCAAGCTATCCGTTTAGTGTGCAAATATTGGATGCGTCTTCAAACAAAGTTTATTCTCAATCCTCACCTCTTTCCATTTCACAAAAGCCGTTCATGTGGGTAAGCAACATGAAAATATCAAATTTGAATTCAACGCACGGACTTATCCAAATTCAAATTTCCAAAAAAGGGGATGTGAAAAACGCATGGCTTCTCATGGGCGGAAAGAGATATCCTGTAGGTTCAAACGAGATTCATCTTGAGCTTGAGAAAAAAGCATATATCGGAAAAATAATTTGGGAAGATCCGTATGGCAAGTCCTACTTTGAACAAGTATTTATCCGAACCCCGGATGAAAATGACCCTTGGCTGACGCCTGGGATAATGACTTCTGAGCAAAACAGGCTTTCGCTTTATCAGATATTAATCGAGCTTGGGGCAATAGTTGCAATTTTGCTTATTGCGGAAGCGGTGCGCAGAAGCCGTTCTGGTGCAAACATCCCTTAAATTTTTTTGCTGTGTAGGATTTCTATGGTTAGCATCACATTTCTTGGAACCGGCGGCGGGCGCATAAATCTAATTCGGCAAGTGCGTGGTACAGGCGGCTTTCTCATAATCTCCAAACACCTGATAATAAGTGTTGACCCCGGCCCGGGAGCACTCTCTACACTCAATCGGTTCGGAATAAATCCGGAGTCCATAAATGCGGTAATCATTACTCACGACCATGTGGACCATTTGCTTGAGGCTCCGCTCATAATCGAGGCAATGAGTGGCTTTATGCTAAACAAGGGCGGCGTACTCATAAGTGCAAAATCCGTTGTGGATAATGATGCGAATGCAGACCGTTCAATAACTCTTTATCATCAATCAAAACTTGCTCAAAATATTATACTTCGCGCGGGCGAAAAAAAGAAAATAACAATTGAAAAAGGCGGGCGCGAATATGGTTTTCTTATTCAGGGAACAAATGTAAAGCACGAGGATATATTCGGATTCGGGTTTGTGCTTGAAATTGACGGGAAGAAAATCGGTTATACATCAGACACAGAATACATAAAATCAGTTCACGAAAGCCAGTATGCCGGACTGGATTTGCTAATTGCGAACTGCCTAAAGCCCGCCGCGGACGAAATTGCCGGGCACATGCATTCAATTGATTTGTCAAAGTTGCTTCTCTCAACAAAACCAAGTGCATGCCTTCTTACACATATGGGAATGAAGATGCTTGCCGCCGGTCCTGAAAAAGAGGCGGGGGCAATAGAAAAAATAAGCGGTGTTCGCACAATCGCGGGGCGCGACGGATATGAATTTGACTTGGAGCGCGGCACTTACAAAAAATACGAAAAGCCAAGCAAGCCAAAATCTTCAGAGCAAAAAAAGCTTGCATGAACATCAATACTTGCAAAAATCGGGCGAACAGAAAAAGCCTGCATAAAAATCGAATTTTTTGTATTTTACAAAAAAGCGCCATTTCAAGCCCGGCGAATTCTATTTGATATATTTATATTCATACATCGCCCATTTTATTCACTATAAACTATCAATTATCTATTGTGATTTTCATGGAACTTGCGCAAAGGCTGGATTGCAAAACAGAGCAGAAATGGCAAAAATTCTGGGAAGAGAAAAAATTCTTTTCCTTTGACGAGTCGGACTCTTCCAGACCCGTTTATTCACTGGACACTCCTCCACCTTTTACCTCCGGTGATTTGCACATGGGGCACGTTCTCTCATACTCTTACTTTGATTTTGTAGCCCGCTACAAACGCATGAAAGGCTTCAATGTTTATTTCCCTCAAGGCTGGGATTGTCAGGGATTTCCAACCGAAGTAAAAGTGGAAAAAAAATATGGCAGACAGCCCCCTACAGAATTTCGAAAGCTTTGCATTGAATGGACAGAAGGCTGTATCCTAAATATGAAAAGCCAGATGCAGCGAATGGGCTTTTCTCCGGATTGGAAATTTGAATATCGCACAATGGATGATACGTATCATAGCAGCGTGCAACTCTCAATTCTTAAAATGTATGAAAGCGGGCAGGTATATCGCTCAAAGCATCCTGTTTTCTGGTGCCCGAAATGCCATTCAGCATTGGCAAAAACCGATACTGATGATGTAGAGCGTTCAACCAATTTGCACGACATAAAATTCATCTTAGAAACTTCCGACAAAAAGCAATCGGAGCTTGTAATCGCCACCACCCGACCAGAGCTTATGCATGCCTGTGTCGCGGTTCTTTACCATCCAAGCGATGTGCGCTACAACAAGCTAAAGGGTGCATTTGCAATCACCGCGCTTGGAAAAGAAGTGCCATTTTTGCCCGATTCCGACGTTGACAAGGAATTTGGAACCGGTGTTGTAATGGTTTGCACATTCGGCGACAAGCAAGATGTTGTATGGATGTACCGCCACAAACTGCCTTATATAAAAGCGCTTGATGATTACGGCAGGCTGGTAAACTCTGGCGAATTTGACGGGCTAAAAATAGATGAGGCAAAGAAAAAAATAATCGAAAAATTCATTGCAGAGAAAAAACTTGTAGGCTCAAAACAAATCAACCAGACAATAAAAGTGCATGACCGCTGTTCCACTCCGATAGAGCTTGCGGACTCATGGCAATGGTTTGCAAAAATCACGCAAAAAAAGGACGAGATAATAAAAACCGCCAAAGAAATGAAATGGCATCCGGATTTTGCAATTGCAAATCTCATAGATTGGGCAAACTATGTTGAGTGGGATTGGGTAATTTCACGCCAGCGCGTATTTGGCACGCCCATTCCTTTTTGGGTATGTGAAAAATGCAACGAGATAATTCCCGCAAGCGAGAGTGAGCTTCCAGCAAACCCTTCTCTTTTGGAGAAAAAATGCAAAAAATGCGGCGGCAATGCAAAAGGCGAGTCTTCCGTATTTGACTGCTGGGTGGACTCTTCCATTTCTCCACTAATAATTTCCCGCTGGCAGAAAGATGAAAATTTCTTCAAAAAAACTTATCCCGCCTCTCTTCGTCCGCAAGGAGTGGAAATCATCCGCACATGGGCGTTTTACACTATTTACAGGTGCAAAGAGCTTACTGGCAAGGCTCCTTTCAAAGAGCTTTTGCTAAACGGAAATGTTCTTGCGCCAGACGGAAAGAAAATGTCAAAATCACTTGGAAACATTGTAGCTCCGGACAAGCTCATTGACGAGTACGGTGCGGATTCGGTTCGCATCTGGGCGGCTCTCTCAGGTGCAATGGCAAAAGACCGCCCTCTTTCCTATCAGGATATAAAATATGCAAAAAGCTTTTTGAACAAGCTTCTTAACGCCGGAAAATTCGTACAGCAATCCACTTTAGGGTATTTACATTCTTCGCCCCCGCCAAAGAGTTTGCGAGCAATAGACAAATATTTCCTGCACAGGCTGGGAGAAGTAATCACCGATTGCAACTCTCATTGGAGTGAATACGAATTTCATCACATCGTAAAGCGCGTGCATGATTTCTTCTGGCATGAATTTTGCGACTATTATCTGGAGTATTCCAAATCCAGAATTTATGGGCAGGATGAGGATGCGAAAAAAGCCGCTCAATATGTTCTTTACACGATTTATACAAACGTCGTTCTTTTGCTCACTCCAATAATTCCGCATGCATGCGAGGAAGTGTGGCAGGCTTTCAAGAAGGGCGAGGGGCAAACAGTAATGTTCGAGAAATATCCCTGTGATGTTCAAGGACTTTCGTACCCTGATTTTATGCCCGCAGGCATTCTCTTGTCGGAACTTGTATCGGCAATCAGGCAGGAAAAAGCAAACAGAAAAATGGCTCTCAATTCGCAAGTGCCCTCGCTTGAGATTTGTCTGCGCAAGCAGGATGCCGAATTGATTGATTCAATAAAAGCCGAGCTATTATCAGTCTGCAATATAGTTGATTTGCAAATAAAAATCGGAGAAAGCACACAAATAAACTGGTAATTCCCAGCCAAATATTTCATAAAAGCCAAACTCTGTTGATTTCAATGCAGGATATATTGTTTCTCACTTCAAACCCGCACAAGGTTTCCGAAGCCAAAAGCATTTTAAAGAGCTATAACCTAAATGTAGTTAGTTCACAACAGAAGGGAACCGAAATACAGTCGGATTCAATTTCTGAAGTGGCGCGAGTATGCGCCGAGAATGCGTATAAGCATATCAAAAAGCCCCTGTTCGTAGAGGATTCGGGTTTGTTTATTGACTGCTTAGGCGGATTTCCGGGCGTTTATTCATCATATGCATTAGATAAAATCGGCTGCGAAGGAATTCTTCGTTTGCTGGGCCAAGAGCGTCAACGTTCTGCCCGCTTTGAGTGTGCAATTGCATACGCAAATGAGCACGGCACCAAAAATTTTAGCGGTGTTGTGAAAGGGCAGATCGCCAACTCGATATTTGAGGGGGAAGGCTTTGGATATGATCCTATCTTTATTCCGGATGGGCATACTCAAACTTTTTCTCAGATATTTGATGTGAAAGAAAAAATTTCACACCGCGCGATTGCCCTGCACGAATTTGCGAAATTCCTATGCACAGCGAACAAACAAAAGGAGTGAATTTATGGCAAAACTGCATTCAAGAAAACGGGGCCGCTCCGGTTCAAAAAGACCGGCTCTAAAAGTAGCCCCAGAGTGGGTGGAATACTCTGCCCATGAGATTGAGGATTTAGTGGTGAAGCTTGCAAAGCAAGGCAACGATGCGACGACCATCGGACGCATTTTGCGAGACCAATACGGAGTTCCGCAAGTTCGAACAATTTGCAATAAGAAAATTTCCCAGATACTTGAGGAAAACTCAATAAAGGTAAATTATCCAGACGACCTTCTTGCGCTCATAAAGCGCGCGGTAAGAATGATTGTGCACCTTGAGAAAAACAAGGGAGATGGTACAAACACCACAAAGCTTTTGCACGTGGAGTCAAAGATAAAGAGGCTTGCTGATTATTACATTAAGAAGAAAAAGCTCCCAGTAAGCTGGAAATACGACCGTGAAAGAGCGGCGCTCATCGTGAAGTGATGTTATGGCTGATACTACAACAAAACAACAGCAACCCAAAAAGAAGAAGGCTCGCTCCGGCGCAGTTGACAAATGGAAACTCAAGTCTTGGTATACTATCAAGGCTCCCGAAATATTTGAGGGCAAAGAGCTTGGTCAACTTGTTGCAAGCGATGAGGAAACAATAAAAAACCGTGTAATCCGAGCAGGTCTTGGAGAAATCACAGGTTCGTTTTCCTCATCCACTGCATTTACTTCTGTAATGTTTAGGGTAAGTTCGGTGACCGGAAAGACTGCAAATACCAAGTTTATCGGGCACGAGCTTTCTCCAAGCTATATCAAAACATTACTGCGAAGAAGGCGCTCAATCATCTACAATGTTGTGGATGTGAAAACCACTGACGGACAAACACTGAGAATAAAATCGGTCGCAGTGACCGCTTTCAAAGTGTCCGAAGCCGTGAGAAAGGATTTGAGGCGCACGATAGACTCACTCATAAAAGAAATCGGCTCGCAGATGGATTTGCCGACTCTTGCACAAGAAGTGGTGTTTGGAAAATTCTCAGCAAAAGTGTTTGGGAAAGTGAAAAACATTACTCCCATGCGCAGGCTTGAGATAAAAAAGAGTGAGCTTTCAGAAAGTTTTGAATAAGTTCCAAAATTTTCTTTTATTTTTTATTTTTTTATCTATTTTTCTATTCATTTTTCTATTTTTTAAATTTCTTTCTCCTCTATTCGTTTCTCCAATTTAATTTCTATCTTTTGCAATTGACAGGGTAAATTGGCGTGCGTTTGCGCGTATGCAAGAATATAAAGCAGGTCTTGTCATAAATTAGATATGCACACGCACCTAAAACGAAAGGATGCCGAAAACGTCATCATTTGCCCCAAATGCAATACTCAAAACCATTCAAGTCAAAAGCAGTGCGGCAAATGCGGCTATATCTTTCCTTCAAAGGAGAAATCAAGAGATAAAAAAAAGCAAATTCCGAATATGCCTTTTTCCGCGCCGATTGCACAAGCTCCCGAGCAAGAAACGCAGGAAGAGCAAGAGCCACAAATTCCTAAAAATCTTACAAACCGGGGAAAAAACGAGGGGCTCATTTCGGTTGCCGGACGAGTTGTAGAATGTCCAAGATGCGCTTCTTTAATCAAGCCCGATGCAACAAGATGTCCGAAATGCGGGTATAAAACAAAGAAAAACTAAATTAATTCAATTATACAGGTGAGAAAATGATTCCGGGAATGGGAAATATCGATCCAAAACAAATGGGCAAACTGATGAAGCAAATGGGCATTCAAAGCCAGGAGCTAAATGCTTCGAAAGTGACTATAGAAACCGATAGCGGGAATATAATCGTTGAAAATCCATCAGTCACGAAAATCACAATGCAGGGGCAGGCTTCATTTCAAATATCCGGGAATATTCGGCAGGAAAGCTCGATAAAGGGCGAAGACGTTCAAATGGTGGCGGAATCCGCATCCGTTTCTTTGGACGCGGCAAGAACCGCCCTTGAAGAGTGCAATGGCGACATCGCCGAGGCGATTTTAAAATTGCAAAAAGCCTGATTTTTTGCGGTTTGTTTTTTTACCACAGAATTCTTGCGGTTATTTAAACCTTATTTTGTCATAACTACTTCCCTTCGAAAGATGGGTGTGGGAGGTGGGATGGAGCCCTTGTGGTGTACCATCTCATCTTCATTTGTGAACCCTCAAGCATCGCTTTTTATTTCTTCATTAATTTCTTCTTCTTATGAAAACATCCGTGCCAAAAGCAATTCTCTTTGACATAGACGACACCCTCTTTCCCTCAAGTGAATTTTCATCCAAAGCTCGGGCAAATGCAATCTCTGCAATGATATGTGCAGGTATGGGTGCAACTCCTTCAAGTGCTCAAAAAGTATTGCAAAAAATAATCTCAAAGCGCGGTTCAAACTATGCCCATCATTTTGACGAGCTTGTAAAAGAATTTGTCTGCAAAGACAGCTCGCATGCAGTTGCCGCCGGCATCTGGGCATATCATAGCACAAAGTCCTCAATAAGGCCTTATATTGGAACTAAAAACGGTCTTCTAAAGCTAAAGAAGCGCGGCTACATCTTATGCGTTGCCTCTCAAGGCAGGGTTATCAAGCAATGGGACAAACTGATTCGTTTAGGATTGGATTCCTATTTTGAGCATGTATTTGTAACCTCCAAAAGAAAAGACAGAAAATTCTATACTTTGATTTCAAAAAAACTCAAAATTCCCCCCAGTCAAATTCTTATGGTCGGAGACAATCCGCAAACAGATATTTTACCTGCGAAATGTGCCGGAATGCAGACTGCAAGATTGATGTGCGGAAAGCATGTGCGCGAGAGTGGGAAAGCGCAAATAATGCTCTCAAGCCTTGGCAAGCTTTTTTCCCTCCTGTAGGGGCTTTTTTCGCAACAATGCCCATTTATTAAGCACGTTTGCCATAAATTTATTGTACTTTATTTGTGAGGTTATGCTTATGTCAGATGTATCCGAATCGTTATCAGAAGAAGTTTCACCAGAAGAGGAAAAACAAAACGCCCTTGAAAATTTCAAGAAAGCGGGCAGTATAGCCAAGGCAATTCGCGCGGACGTGCGCCACCTTGTAAATCCGGGCGAGTCTGCTTTTGATATCGCAGAATCAATAGAAAAAATGATATTTGATGCAGGCGCACGCCCCGGTTTTCCGGTAAATATCTCAATAAACGAATACGCCGCGCATTATACTCCTCCATCTGAGGGCAGTATTCTTATCGGGGAAAAAGACGTTGTAAAAGTTGATTTCGGTGTTTCAGTTGACGGCTGTGTTGCAGACAATGCAATCACACTCGACCTTTCCGGAGAGCAGGGCAAACTTTTGGAGGCTTCGGATGAGGCTCTAAAAGCGGCGGTCGCGGCAATAAAACCCGGTGTCGGCAACGGAGAAATCGGCGCAATAATTGAAGAAAAAATAAAATCCTACGGCTTCAAGCCGATTGAAAATCTTACCGGGCACATGTTGGAGCCATACAATCTTCACGCAGGCGCCGATGTTCCAAATATAAAAATGGATTCCGATTACTCCTTTGAAGAGGGCGATGTCTTTGCAATAGAACCTTTCGCAACAAATGGTGTAGGGCGAGTTGTGGATACTCCCGAAGTGGAAATATATAGCGTAGTATCCGACGGAAAGCTTCGGATGCGCTCAAGCCGGGACCTTTTGCTCAAGCTTGTAAATCGCTATCTTACGCTCCCATTCGCACGCCGCTGGCTTAGCAGTGAATTCAAAAGCAAGCTCGTGCTTGGCGCCTCAATAAAAGAGCTGCTTGGCGCAGGTTGTCTTCATCCATATCCGGTTCTTCGCGAGGCAAACAAAGGGCTTGTTTCTCAATTTGAGCACACTGTTATTGTGGAACACGATGGCGCATTTGTAATTGACGGGGAATTTTAGTTGGTGGATTAATTTGCAGGAAAGCTTTTTGGATAAAAAAAGGCGGGCTGCAAATATTCTTTCTGTTTTCAAAAAAGAATATTTTGGCGCGTGGACTACACTAAACTACGAAACCCCTTTCCAGCTTCTTATTGCAACCATTCTCTCGGCTCAGTGCACGGACGAGAGAATAAACAAAATAACTCCGTCCCTCTTTTTGAAATATCCAGATGCAAAATCCTTATCGCGCGCAAAAATTTCGGATATAGAGCCGATTATTTTCTCATCAGGATTTTATCATTCAAAGGCAAAAAACATAATCTGTGCAAGCAAAAAAATAATGCAAGACTTCAATGGCAAAGTGCCCGACACAATGGAGGGGCTAATCTCCCTTGCAGGTGTTGCCCGAAAAACTGCAAACATTATTCTATTTCACGCATACGATAAAAACGAAGGAATTGCCGTAGATACTCATTGCATGCGCATTTCCCATCGTTTGGGATTTACATCTTCTTTTTCCAATCAAAATAAAATAGAAAAAGAGCTCATGGCACTCATCAATAAATCCGATTGGGGGGCGTATACGAATTGGATGGTTCTTCACGGAAGAAAATATTGCTTTGCTAAAAATCCAAAATGCAGAATTTGCCCTCTAAAAAATCTATGCCAAAAAGTAGGTGTAGAAAAGAAAAAATAGTTAGCAATCCATCCTCCCTGTTCTTTTTTCAAGTAGAATCCAAAACCCGCCCAAATTTTACTTCCGCGCCCATTTTTCTTTTCCAAAAATAAATCGCAGTGGTCGGCACTCCGACTTTTTCAGATATGTCCTTTGCTTTTTCTCCGCTTTGCAAAAGCTCCTGCGCCAACATTTTTTTCTCCATGGAAAACTTTTGCGGTCTGCCTGCGCGTTTTTTAACGATGATAATTTCAATGCCCGCCGCTTCAAGCGCCCGCTTCACTTTTTGCGGCACGGTGCGATTTATTCCCTCGCTCATACTAATCTTATTCACTTTTGTCTGATTCAGCAACCTTAGAAAAATCTGTTTTGAGGGCTTTGTTTTTATCTGTACCTCATTTTCCTGCCCGGCACCAAAAATCTGCCCATACATTTTTTCTCTGCTTCCTTTTAGTACGAGCATTTTCACACGCCTAAACTTATTTTTTGAGCCCTTCTAAGAATTTTGCGCCTCTTGAATGTGAGCCCTGTGCAAGTCCCTCAATTATCGGAATGGCATTTTTTATCTCGCTTTCATCCACGTTAAGCTCTTTTGCCGCCCATTGTGTGCTCACACTTGCCCTCACGCATAAAAATGCAGGGCCCCAAGCACGCGAACTAATCGGGGGCGCATTTTCCTCCATCGCAATCTTTTGGGCAATTACTTTCGCAGGATGCGCAAGATTGTATCCTTTCGGAGCAATATCTTCCAAAAGTGCAAGATGCGCTTCATCCGGATTCGCAAGCACCGATGGCATGGCGCCATAAGACATTCTCATCTCTTTGTTCATAGTGACATAGTACCATTGAAGAAGGCGGTAAACAATCTTTTCAGACTCTTGCAATGCGATTTTTTTTGCCTGATTTTTTCTTCTGTGCAGTAAGGCGTAAAACTCGTCATGCATAACCCAGTCAAGCCCTATTTTGTTGATGAATCCGGCGTGTTGCATCTGTTTCTTTATATCTTCAAATCGTTCTGCCTCGCTTATTATGGAATCCGGCACGAGCTTGTTTTTTCTCAATATATTATTATACTCCCTCAAATTCGCATTTTCTTTTTCTTCGGCTTCAAGCTCTTTTGCCGCGTGCGCGGATGCATAAGCCGCCGCCATACTGAAAATCGCAACCTTTGTTGAATAATTTTTTATAAGCCCCGCCGATTTTCTGCTCAGGCGAACCTCAAGCACTTTTGCTTTTTTGCCAAACGACTTTTCAATAGTCTCTTTTGCATTTTTGTTCGCATCCACCTGTATTGTGCGCTCAATTTCAACCCCGTCCTGCATGAGCGAAATAAGTGCGGACGCGGTTCTTATCGGGTATCTTTTCTGCTCAAAAATGCTTATGAGCCCATGATACGCCTCGGCGGCATTTTCTCCCGAATCTGTAAGTATTTTTCTATAAGATCCGTTTAGGGGCAAATATTTTGCAAGAAAAGCCAAATTCGCATCTTCAAGTGCTTGCACCAGTCTGTGCGCCGCAACTGCAACTCTCACCCTGTTCAGGGTGAATTTTTTCAAGGACGCAATATATCTAATTTGTTTTGTATGCTTTCTCTGGTCTGCCGCCTCGTCTGCGGAATTTTCCTGCAAATCCTCTCGTGCCTTTGCCACCAGGGTTCTAAACGGGGCGTCAAATCCCGCAATAATCATTTGCGCCTTGTAGCTGTTTAGTTTGTCAATTCTCTTTTTTGCATTTTGCATACTCGGCTCCAGCGAGTCAAGATAGTCGTTTGCCTCTTGTGTCAATATAAGCGAATCTGACATGTTCATCACTAAACATACAATGAATAAAAAGGGGAAGGAAAGAAGAAAAATCAAAATTTTCCAAACATTTTCTAAGGCAAATACCTGTTTGCTTCCATTTTCTCTTTGATATATTTTCCTACGAATGAAAGCGAGGGACCCTGCAATGCGTCCTGCTCAAGCTTTTTCTTTGTCTTTAGCACGACTTTAAGTTCATCCACCCATTCAGGATGCCTCTTTATCCACTCATAATTAAGCATTTCTTCTGCCCTCTTTAGGTCCACTTCTTTTGCCTTAATGGTAAGGTTTCCAAGAAATTCGTAATCCTTTATATCCCTCATCGTAACTCCGATGAATTTTGCCGACGGTGTTGCAATATCATTTGCCAAATATGCCAAATTCATGGAGCCGGTTTTAATTGTCCAATAAATATACCATCCCCACGCATCGCAGTCCGTGAATACGATTATCGGCAGTTTTTTTTGCGCAAGCTTTGAAATAAGCCGTCTGCACCCACGAGATGCCTGTCCTTTTGGTGTAATCAATACGCAATTTTCCTTTCTCCAGAATTTATCTTCATTAAGCCTCTGCCACATTGCGTCCTTTTCCACTACGAGTACAAATTCCGCATCCAGCTCTTCAATTGTCATGCCGTTATCCACATCTGAGGGAATCATCCAGCCCGACCTTCCCTGTTTCGTGCCATCAATAAGTGTCTCGTCCCCTCCGAATCTGTCTCTTAGCACGAGCGGGCCCGCAACCACTCCCTTTCGATCGGTATTCAAATTCAAATCCTCTCTTTTTATTCCGAGCGAAACTTCCAAATCCTCAATAAGCGGGTTTGATTCGGACTGCTCCGAGAAAAGCTCTTCATCCAAATTCTCTCCTAGGGAAAACTTTAGCTGGTAAAAAAGACCTCTGATTGATGTGTGCGCGTCCTCTTTGAGAAATTTCTTGCACTTATTTGCAATAGCAACCGTCTGCATGAACTTTCGCGCCTGACCTACATTGATGAAGCTTCTCGTCTCGTTTTTTTCTCCAAGATGCAAACATCCAATTTTTTCATCAAACAGCACATTGGATTTACTTCTAAGCGGCGCTTCAAATGAGGGGGACACTTCCTCATCAATCTCCTTTAGCATGTGCCCGCCCATATTTTCAAGTTTATTTATAACTACCTCTGAATCTTGGCGCGAATTTTTTTGAGTTTCTTTTGTTTTCTTAATCATCGGAGTCGCCTCTTCTTATCTTCAATTCACTCTTCTTTCTCATCGTCGGCATCTTCTGCCTCCTTCCCATTCTCTTCCAACCCTTCTTCCCCGCTTTCGTCTCCAAGTATGTGTGTCATATACTTTGTTTCAATAAGCAAAGTGAGTTTTTTTGCCAACTCTTCAGGTTTTGTATTCTTGCCTGCCAATTCGCTCAAATCATGGGAAAGCTGGGGCACGTATTTAATGACTGCATTTCTTCTTTGCGCCCTGTCTCTTTCCTTATTTATCCCTGCCAAATGAAGTTGCAATCTTCTTGCCGCCTCCATAATGGCATTCTTTATTTCCTGATACACTTCATCTTCCTGCGATATTGCCTGCTTTCCAGCAGAAGTATACGGAATATGCACCGACGCCAAATTCACAAAAACCGTAATTGCCTCCTCTTCAAAATTTTTGAGCTTGTAGCGTTTCCAGTCAACGTCCTTTGCCGCCTGCGTAATCGCGCATCCGGAAATATCAAACAGAAGCGGTGCGGCATTTGCATATCTAATAATGTCCGAAGTTACCTGATTGTTTGAAAGCCGCCTTCCGGCCTGACCTCCCCATGCGATTGCCGCCTCCACTAAAAACGGAACTCCTCCCTTGTAAATTTTCGGAGGGCGCTCGGTGACTGCAATAAACTCCGGTGCAAGAATGTGTGCAAGCGATGTTTGTATCTGTTCTGCGCCGATTGGATGTATGCAATCAGATGCAGGAGCAATCCACTTGACCATCGAGAACGCTTTAATGAGACCTTCAGCCTCTTCCCAACTAAGTTCGGACGGCTTTTTCTTAAAATCAAGATATATTATTCCTTCGGTTTTCCCACTCATTACCTGTGCAAGCTCATCCACCTTTGCAGACGAAACTCGCTGAAATCTTTCCTGCAAAAACGAGCTCATGTTATATTTGTCTGTTTCCCGATGTGCCAAATCCACGATGTCGCTCACTCCAAGCCCGAGTGGATGCGGCAGAACTTCCTTTGGTTTTTTCGGGACTATCTCAGACGAGCGCGGATACGTTGTCAGCTCTCCCGTCGGTTCAAGAAGCGAAATCGTCACATGTGGATTCGCAAGCGCGATTCTCTTTATGTACTCGTACGGGCTTTGAGCGGAGCGTTCATAATTTACCTCGCCAAATTCGCCCTCAACGTATAATCCGTGCGCCCCTTGCGGATTGTCCTCTTCCACTTCATCTGTAATCGTCGGGCTGTTGGTCTTTATGTCAACCGCCACGTTGCAAGTTAATTTTTTGTCTGCATATTCCGACACCACATAAACCGGTTTGCCCGTAGTTATTTGTGCATACATTGTGCATCCGGCGGCGCCAATTCCCTGCTGTCCTCTTTGCTGTGCATATCTGTGAAACTTTGTGCCCGCAAGCATTTGCCCCAATGCCTTTCCCAAATGTTTTTTTGGAATACCAGGTCCGTTGTCCTTTACGCTTACCTTATATCTTTCATTTTTTGTTATCTCATGTATTTTTACCTCTATTTCTGGTAAAGTGCCCGCCTCTTCGCAGGCATCAATGGAGTTTGTGACATATTCATGCACGATTGTCGTAAGAGAGCGCACTTTGCCAGAGAAACCAAGCATCTGTTTGTTCTTTTTGAAAAACTCAGCTACCGAGTGTTCCTTGAAATTTGAAAATATCTTATCAGTATTGCTTTTCGCCATTAAATCACATCTACTAACTAATTTTGGTCGTATTGATGCTTTTGTAGAAAGTATTTAAGAAGCTTCTTTATTTTTGCATCTTTCCGCGAGCCTTTATCTCTTCTTCTTTTCTTCTTCTCTTGTTCTTTTCCAAGTAGAGAAATACGCCTGCGTGCGGCATTCCTTCAATAAGTTTGAATATGGCGGTTGCGGCGATGTCAATGAGCTCGAGCTTTCCGATTATGCCGACCGTATGGCCCCAAATTGCAATATTTACTTCCGCCTCGTGCTCAATAATCTCTTTGCTTTTTCCTTTTTCGCCAATAACGCGCCCCTTTATTCGCGACATATGGTTAGGCTTGGCTGCAAAATCGCGCAAATCAATTATTTTCAGTCCGTATTCTTCGTCTTTGAGCTTTAGTGCGATTCTCGGCTCAAATCCCCGTCCGATTGCTTTTATCACCGGCATTGCAAAAAAGACTTCAATAGACGGACCCTCAATAATCACCGAGCCATCTTCATTATCAACTTCCAAATGAACTGCAAGCTCGCGCTCAAGCATCTTTAGTGTGGAGTCGGCATCGCCTTTAATCTCCTTTACCCTCTTTATCGGGATTTTGACTGTTTCAATTACGAATTCTGTTTCTTCCATAATAATCATTTATCTTGCCAAAGTTCATCGTTTGAATGTATATCAGAGTCAAGTCACATCGTCATAGGGCGAACCCTTGGTAGTCGTGTACTCATCATCTATATAACTAAATGAAATTTTGTATATAAAAAGGTGCTTAAATTAAAAATTAATTATTAAAAGACGATTTTATTCCAAAGAAATTTTTACATGCACTGTGTCTGGAACTTTTACGCGCATAATCTGCCTTAGAGTTCTCTCGTCTCCGGCAACATCAACAACGCGCTTGTGCAATCTCATTTCCCAGTGCTCATAAGTGTCCGAACCATCGCCGCAAGGTGTTCTTCTTGTAGATATTTTCAAGCGGCGCGTGGGCAGATTAATCGGCCCTGAAATGTTTACTCCTGTAGCCGTTGCAATTTCCTTTATCTGATTGCAAACGTCATCCAGCTCTTGCGGAGACTTTCCGATAAGTTTTATTCTTGCTTTTCCCATCATTTCACCAAAAAAAATTATAAAAAAAAGAGATTATTTCTTGGGTTTTACCTCAAGAACAACTCCTGCTGCCACGGTCTGGCCCATATCCCTGATTGCGAATCTGCCAAGTGCCGGGAAGTCTGCGAACTTCTCAACGACAATGGGGCGCAACGGTTTGATTCGCACTATTGCGATATCACCGGTCTTAATGAAGTCAGGGTTTTTCTGCATGGTCTGCCCGGTCTTCGGGTCTTTCTTCTCAATTATTTCTGTGACCGTGCATGCAACTTGTGCTGTGTGCATATGGAAAACAGGGGTGTATCCCTTTGCAATTGCAGTCGGGTGTTCAAGCACCACGATTTGGGCTGTGAATTCCTCTGCAACTGTGGGTGGGTTGTCCACTGGTCCGATGACATCTCCGCGTTTTACGTCCTTTTTGTCAACACCTTTTACGTTGAATCCGACGTTGTCTCCCGGAATTGCCTCGGTAAGCTCTTGGTGGTGCATTTCAATTTTCTTTACTTCCGATTTTGCACCTGAAGGCATGAATACAACGTTCATGCCCGGTTTGAGAACACCAGTTTCAACTCTTCCGACCGGCACTGTGCCGTGTCCGGTAATTGTGAACACGTCCTGCACAGGCATTCTAAGTGGTTTGTCGGTTGGTTTTTGTGTCGGGGCGAATTTGTCAAAGCACTCAAGAAGTGTTGGTCCTTTGTACCATGGCATCTTGTCGGAGCGCTCTTTTATGTTGCCGCCCGAGTATGCCGAGTATGGAACGAACGGAATCTCGTCAACCTTGTAGCCGACGTTCTTCATAAGTGTTTTGAGCTGTGCAACCACTTCATTGTATTTTGTCTGGTCCCAGTTCACTGCGTCCATTTTGTTCAGACCAACTACGAACTGTTTGATTCCCAGCACCTTTGCAAGAAATGCGTGCTCTTTTGTCTGTGCCTGCACTCCGTCCTTTGCAGAACATACGATAACTGCCGCATCTGCTTGTGACGCGCCGGTAATCATGTTCTTTACAAAGTCCCTGTGACCGGGGGCATCAATGATTGTAAAGTAGTATTTTGCAGTCTCGAACTCTTTGTGCGAGAGGTCAATTGTAACTCCTCGCTCTCTTTCTTCTTTAAGAGTGTCCATTGTAAACGCAAATTCAAAAGTCGCTTTGCCGACTTTCTCTGCCTCTTCTTTCAATTTTCTCAAGGCCTGCTCTGTAAGCGCGCCTGTCTCGTACAAAATACGTCCTACTGTTGTTGATTTTCCATGGTCAACGTGGCCAATGAAAATCAGGTTCAGGTGTTCTTTCTTTGCCATAATTGCTACCTCCAACTATTGTAAAAATATTCATTCTTTATCTTAGATAATGCTCTCACAGCACTTCAGATAAAGCCGAAGTAAACTACTTAGGCGCCGCTTATTTATAAATATATTGCCCTCGCAAATTCACATCGCTTTCTTTCTAATTTTTGCAAAGCATCGCACCCGCAATCTGTTTTTGCACTCCGTTATTTTGCCTAAATTTGCCTGCGCACTCTGTCCGCATCATCATTTTCTTTGCAAGCGTCAATTTTGTTTTGTCCGCAAATTCATTTGAGTAAAGCTCCAAAAGCAGTTTGGACGTTTTTTCAAATTTTGTGTCTTGTTTATCTACAAGCTTTTTTTGCAATATAGCTTCCGCCTCTTTCGCATATCTCAAAAACATTTTTTTTGCAAACTCGTACCTTCCTGCATTTTTTTCATGAAAAAGTGCATGCGCCATAATTTCTGCGCACTTATCCGCAACCTTGCCATCTACACTCGCAGAGTCCAATATTTTTGAAAAAACAAATATTTGCCCTCCAGTGTTAAACCCCTTTTCAGTGGATATTTGCATGTGCCTCTCAAGCGCCTGCAAAAGAGCATCTTGTGCTAGGTGCATTTCATCCGAGGCGTTTGTTATGCTAAGCACCTTTTGAGATAGTGTCAGCACTTTATCAACATAGCAGAAAATCTGCTCTTCCTTTGCCGTTTTTGACCTCACCATAAAAATTGTGATTTCTGCAATCATTTTCATTTTTGGGCTATCTTGTGTAAGCTCCCCGGCAATATTTACAAAATATTCTGCCGCTTTATCCTTAAGAAGCTGGTTTTGAGAAATTGCATTGCATATGCACTCCTGTGCAAAATCCAAATTTTGCGGCTTTTGCAATGCCATGTTGCACAATTGTATTATTGCATAATTTTCAATATTAGATGGAACGTGCCCACTATTTGCAAACGCAATATCCGAAACCACTCTAAGCATCTTTTCATCTGCCGTGTCATACGCCGTATTTGTGTAAAATTTTTCAATTATAGAAAGCGCATCTATCGAATTTCCCTCATTTTTCATTTTTTTGTATTCATTTGCAATGTGCCCCATACAGTCCGCAATATCTTCTATTTTGTCCGGGTAAATATGTTCTGCGTAATTCGCCGCCTCTTTTGCTCCTTGCATTATACTTTTTACTCTCACTAATGGTATCCTTTGCTCATCCCCGCTCAACGTAGCAATATCTTCTCTGTCGATGAATACCGCATCTATCATTGAATCTATTTCCTGATTCAGCCCGTCCCAATCGCCACTTGCCAAACTGGCATAGAGCCTCTCAAGACTGAATGGTTCTGGTGCAAAAAGCCCGCCATACCCATCATCAAAATCAGAATGCATCCTATCTATTTGCTCTTATTTAATATAAAAAGAAGAAGGGAGGTTATTTTTTCTTTTTTCCAAAGTTTCCTCTCGGTTTTGGAATTTTCAATTCCGGATAAACCTTTTGCAATATATCCACGTCTGGATATGTGTAATATCCTATTTTTTCAATCAGCGCTTTTAGAAAATAACCTTCTGCCAGCGGATAATGTGCCGGAGTTTTGCATGCGCTCTCAAGCTCTTTTTTGAGCTCCGAGGATTTTAGCGAACCAAACGCTTCGGTTAATGACGCGAAATTCTTTTTTTTGCCCGCCGCATATTTTTGTGCGACCTCATCCACTTTTGCAGTATCAATTTCCGCATATCTGAAAGATTTTTCTCCAATTGCTTTTTGCACCAACGCAAGCTGGAGCGAAATATCCTCGCTCTTTACATGCTCATCTATCAGAAGTTTCTTTATGGATATCCAATCCTTGTGTTTTGCTATAAATACAATTTGGTCATTGCTTTCATCAAACATATTTTCAGCCTCGCTATTTCATTTCGGATATTCATGTATGCTTATTTTCCTCCTAAGAAAAAAGCCCTCGACGGAGATTGAATCCGCGACCTTTCGCTTTCTTGGAAGAGAAGAAATACATAACTGCATTTCCTTCTTTTTCCATAAGTTTTTCTTTCCGTTTAAAGAGAAAGAAAAGCCTTACAAGGCGAACGCTCTACCGCTGAGCTACGAGGGCGGTTTTGTTTATTTTTTCTCCTGTTAAGGGGAGAAAACAACATTAATCTTATTTCAGGCGCACCTTTATATAGATAGATATTTCTAAGCATTGTTGTAATATTTATTTGAACTTAGGTGTATTTATGGGTAAGTTTGCTGAAGCCGATGCGCTCATTTCAAAAATAATGATTTGCAAGAAATGCAAATCCCGCAACAAAAAAGGTGCGGCGCACTGCAGAAAGTGCGGATACAAGGCGATGAGACCTAAAAGAAAGGATATTCGCGCCAAGAAGTAGATTTTCTCTTTCTTTTTATCATTTTTTCACGGATGCAAGATGCTCCTTTTTATTTTATTCTCTATCTTATTCTATCAATGCAGGGGTAGCAAAGCCTGGTCAAATGCGCAGGGCTTAGGACCCTGTCTCTTAGGAGTTCGTGGGTTCAAATCCCTCCCCCTGCATTTTTTCTAATTCTGTTTTCCTTGAAAAGAAATTGGGGTAGTTTTATAAATTACTTCTGAATGTGTGTATCTTATGGACAGACGTCTCGCAGTTTTGGCAATTGTATTCGGGCTCCTCTTTTTTGGCTGCATTAGCTCAGGGGAGAAAAAACCAGTAAGCACTATAGAACCTGTTGTTATACCTGTAGAGGTTGTACAAAATACAACAAACACTTCCGTGCAGGCATCGCCCTGTGCAGGTTTTGACAATATTGTTTCCTCCGACGCGTGCTTTAGCGCGCTTGCAAAAGAGAAGGGGGACTTTGCATATTGTGAAAACATATATTCAATTTCAGATATGGATTCCTGTCTTCTTCCATTTGCATTAAGCGATGAAAAACTCTGCCAAAAACTTTCATCTTCAAAAAGCAAACAAGACTGTTATGAATCGGCGGCAATTCGACTAAATGATACTGATTATTGTGTGAAAATTTCAGACTCGCAAAGAAAAGAAAATTGCCTCAAGGCGGTTTCTCCGCCGTGCTCTTTTGAAGCCGATGAGCAATCAAAACAGGAATGTCTGGCTGTTCATTACAACTCTTCAAGCTATTGCAAAAACCCATCATGTTTCTTTGAGCTCGGCGTGCAGAACAACAACTCCGGTGCGTGCATAGAAATCGGAGACGGGCAAAGAGCGCTCATGTCCGCATGTAAAGCGGTAATTGCAAACAATTCCGCCGTATGCAACGAATCCGGTATCTCAACAATTGCCGACTATTGTTATCAACTAAGCGCATATCAGCTTAACAATTACAATTGGTGCCTTCTCGGAACTCCCGGCGGAAAATATGTGAATGAATGTGTCACCCACTTTGCAGTGCAAAATCTCAATCCTTCTCTTTGCAGGGATATATCTCCCGAAACAGAAAGAGATAACTGCTACATCAACTATTCGGCAGGAACCGGAAACAGCAGTATCTGCAAGCGTGTAATCAACAGCCTTTTGCAAAGCGAGTGCTACTTTAGAACCGCAACCAGAAATGGAGATTTGTCCGCATGCAATGCTCTTGCATACAGTGGGCGCACGAATTGCTACAATATTGTAATCACCGGCAGCGTGCCAATTCCAACCGCAGATTCCTGCAAGGCCATAATAGATATTGACCCATGGCTTTACCGCTGCTATTCACAATACGCATGGCAATCAAAAGACAAATCTGCATGTAATCTGATAGAGAACAAAAAGTACAAAGATGACTGCATCTTCAGATTTTCTTAAAATTTTTTCCACTTCTATTTTTTTCCTTTTTAAATAAGTTTGGTTTATAAATATTCTCCTCCTGACTTTTTTGCGACCATTATTGGATTATATATGCCGTCGGCAAACGGCTGAGTAAAAGTTGGGGGGATAGGCGTGGCAAGATTTTTCGAATCAGAACAAGTTGGGCAAACAGAACAGGGATTTAATCAACCATCATGGGACTCGGCAAGAAATCCGCTTCTTGAAAGACCGGAACCTCCAAAATTTCTAAAGCATAATTCAAACGTTGAGGATTCGGCACGCTTTTTCAGCGATGTTATATACGAATTTCGCACTGCAAAACGCGACATTGAGGCAAGCGCGGAGAGAATTTGCCGCCTCGGGCGCATCGGAATGCTTGTGAACAGAATGAAAGTCCGGCAGATGCTTGACTTTGGCGATTCGGATGATTCGGATAATGAAGGCGAAAAGACTGTCGTGAGAAAATAAATTCTTTGTTCTTTTTTGTCCAAAGCCCGAATAGCCCTTCAAATCCTGTCTTCATGCTTTTTAAATATAAATAAGCAAATTGCATTTGTGGTTTATCTGTTTAGATGAACTTATGCCTCAGTAGCTCAGCTTGGTTAGAGCGACTGACTGTTAATCAGTAGGTCATCGGTTCAAATCCGATCTGGGGCGATTAATTTTGAAGTGATATCGCCATTGGCACTTCCTTAAATACAAGTGGCTCAATTATAGGTTTCTCACAGAAATGGCGCGCAAATCGTTTGCTCGTCTGGAGTTCGTTTCAGAGTGGAGTAAAATGCTTATTTTGTAGGTGGGGGGCGCTGCAAGGATGTTGATTCAGTGCAGTGCGATACGCGCAAAAGATAAAAGAGAGCTGTTGCTTGATTGGTCTGAAGAAGCAAAAGAACTCGGATGGGGCGACAAAGACAAAGTTGTTATTACTGCTTTTAGAGATAAGGACGGGGAAGGAATTGAGATTGGGCGTGCTCCAGTGAAAAGGAAATAGTAATTATCAAAATATGTCCCAAAACACTGACTTTTTATCTAGTTTTACATACAATGGGGCAACAAATTTCAGACCTATCTTCTTCTTTCCGTCTTCACAGCGAAGATCGTTTATGATATATCCAAACCCACTTATTCGGTCTCCCTCATGAAGGAGAGATAAATTGGAAGTAGAAATACAGTGCATTTCCGAGGTAAGGAGTAGCACCTCCCTCCCATTTTGAGTGATTCTGGCAAGATCGTATGTTTTCAAAAGTGGATGCAAGTCCAAGAAACTCTCTCGCGTAGTATATTTTAGTCTTCCCATATACACTCCGTTGAACTTAACTACTCCATTATTTCTAGTTTCTTTAGAGTTTTTCTTTGTGTTCATTAGCGTGAACAAATTATAGCACAAGATCACATAAGTGATGACCAGAGTGAGCGACAATATTATATCTGAGAATAGATGTATATTCTGAAATTGCTCAGGAATTGGTCTATTAGCTATAAGTGGACTATCTTTGCTCATATGGATGCTTAGTGGAATAAGAAGGACTTGTATCACTATTAGTATGAGGGCTTTCAGGGGTATCTTTACCTCGTGTTTCAGAGGAATTTTATTCGGATCAAGAAATTTTTTGTTGATGGCATATATCAATAATATCAGTAATGCACCTGGTATCTGCCCCAACAGCCCAAGATAACTGCTCAACCACTCAAAAGACGGAACCCCCTTCAAATAAAATACATAGATACAGTCGCTGAGTAGAAATGGAATCAGAACTAAGTAAATCAGTTTTCCTCCAAGAGACAGACTCAAAGATTTTCCTATATCATAAAGTAAAACAAGTTTCAGGACTAAGAAAACCAGCGCTAAGGTGGAATAATACTCAGTATCTCCATTTGGAAACCCGATAAGGATATAATATACAAAACTAAGCATGAGGTACAAGATTATAGGGGAAAATAGATTTGCGTAGCTAAATGCCTTATCTCTGTTCAAGAGTATATTCGCTAAGAGATCAGTCTGCTCTCTCCAACGTTTTATCTCTTTCTGGTAGCTTGCGTCTTTACGAAGCATGAAGCCTCTGATAATTAACCCTACATGTGCTACAAAAACAGGTAAGAGTACTATACTGTTTGATAGAAAAAGACCAATATTATGCTGATAAAACTGAAAGAATGCTACTGAAAAAACTAAGATGAACAGATACAACGCAAGTAGCAAAACAGGATTTACACTATCTTGGATAGCAAAGATCTTCACAATATCCTTTGCTCTGTTCCACATCCAGCCACCGACCTTCTGAATCTGTTTGCACATGCCAAATATTTCTATTTCTTGCTTTATAATTCAGCTTATGGTCTATGTGGGAATTACAACAATGAAAGTCTAGATAAATTGTATCAAGAACATCACAAGAAACAAAGTTATTGTTGAGTTTGTACTCTTAAAATCTTCCATTTTAGCTAATCCGTGAGAAATGTTATTTCGTAGATTAGGTGGATGATCCGGATTGGAATAATATGCTTCAATAGTCATGCATGCCATGGTGCCTATCGTTTTCTCAACATGTTCATCCCTAATCAATTCTCCAAGAAGATTCTGGTTTATCGATTTTGACTTTTGTTTATAATTTAGTGTTTCTCCCCCAGATTTTTTCACAATTTGCCTCAGTATCTCTTCTATCTGGGGGCACAGCAGATGCAGAGAGTCAATATAATCCTTAGTGAGGTGCCTTTTAATTCCTCGTCGTATAATCTCTTTTGTTACTTCAGAAAGCGCTGTGGCATCAACCAATGCGATAAAATCTTCAGCTTTCATGTCATATTTTTCCATGGCACGCGAGATAAGGATTTGGTTTCCCTGAAGTAGAAACGCTACTGCGTTCAAAGTGTCATATGTTGATTTTTCTTCTTCAGTAGAATATGGTTTGGAGATGTGACTATCTGTCTGGACTACTCTTGAGAACAAAGATACTAACCCAGTGGACATGCTCTCCTTTAGTTTTTGAACCGCTTCTGGTTCTGGAATTAAATTCTCGGATAACTTCAGAATTCTTTGTCCATTATCCCCCAGAGAATCAAACCACTCCAATTCCTTATCTAGCTTTTCTGTCGGAATCGTTAGTGATACCTGAACAGTCTTAAACTCTGGTAAGGAATCTCTCATCCCATCAGAAATCAGTTTTTTCAATTTCTCTTCAGTAGTACTATCCAGGGTTCCGGTGTCTTTTCCGTAGGCTAATGCGTCTTGGTAGAAACACGTCCGAACCAGTGGAGATTTACTCTTTTGATCTCCCTCCGAAATAAGAGCATTCAGGTACTGCTTGTGGATATCTTTAAGCAAGCCCTGATCCTTTTTCTCCTTTGCATATTTTTCTAGGCACTCCAACCACATTTTTGTGAAATGATATGCAGACTTCGTTCTTGTGTCATTTATGTGTTGCTTACAGATGTCAACTAATTTAGATTCAGCATCTGCTACCACCTTACTCTCAGAAGCAGCTAAGCTACAAATACAATTAAGTCCAATTTCCACTAAGCCACGCATAATGACTTCTTCATACGAATTATCTAGTAATTTTAACAGCTTTGGAAGAAATGTGTCTCTAAGACGATCATTCTGTCCAAGCGATATCATCATAGCTGCTACAAATCTACCACAAAATATGCCTGTTTGTCTGTAATGGAATTCCTTAGCATCGCAGTGTTCCTCCATAGCATTCTCAAATGCACCTATGGCTGCATTTGCATGGTTGAGGTCCTTCTTCTCTGTCCAGAGATAATAATATATGCGTGCCTTAGCTAAGTTTGGGGTCTCGCTCTGTATTCTCTGTTTAAAGTATTCAATAGTTTCATTATCATACTCCCAAAAATCCATCTTCTTTCCAATCTTGAGTTCTTTCAGAATGTGCTCCCACTTATTATTTATCATCCCCTGATATCCAACTGTATTATTGAGTAACATCCATTCCATCTGTAGATATTTCTCTTCTTTATCTTTCTTTTCCATCCTCAATCTACCTATCGCGTTACCCAATATTCTCTCCTTTTCATGGGGAAATTGCCGCTCCAATTTACAGTCGTCCAATTTTTTTAATGTCTCTGCAACGCATTCTATTTCGGTCATTTCTATCCCCCAATATCCATACTACTTTTCCCCAAGAAAGTCCCTAAATTCAGAGCGACTCATCTTTTTTATCTTCTCAGACACTTCCTTTGCTTCCTCATAGACGTCCTTTTTGATTTCGTTTCGTCCGAGCATGTCCTTTATTTCGCTCATAACATCTGCCATATATTTCTTGTTGTGTGCTGCCTGCTCTTCCTCTCGCATATCCAGTATTATGTCCTTGATAGTGTTTTCTGCAACGTACTCTGGCCCTCGGATGCTGTCTATAGTGTCATCCAATCTCCCAGCTATCTTGAGCACTCCTGCTATCACAAGTATTGCAGAAAATATTGATTTGTATATGTTAGTCATTCCAACATCTTCAATATCCACAAAGAAATGTGAGACTACGATATCCTTTCCTCCAGTTGCCTTTATCATGAAAATATTGTTCTCCACCACATCCTCTGTTTGGAATGAATCCCCGTCAAGCACTTGTGTATCATTGCCATTCCATACGAGTGTGCCTGAGATCGGGGGTTCAAACCTCAAAATTATCTTTTTATCCGCTGGATATTCCACACCCGTAATTTTTGCTATGGCATTTCCTCCATCAGGTATCCTTGTGCAGAAATACTCTCCGCACTGTTCATATTCAGCCCCATAGAGTGTAGAAAAATAAAATTTATGGCTTTCTACAAGCGGAGTACCAAGATTGATAAAAATCCACACCCCGAAAGCTACGGCAGCCAAGCCCCACATCACATCCTTTATCCTATCCTTTTTTGTATGAAAGAATCTGACTACAGATCTAAATGTTCTCTCCGCAGGCTTCCAGTCTGCCATTATAGCAACTAATGCTGCTATCGTAGTAATCGCAGCAGAAACAGTCCCTATGTCCAGCCCTGAGAGTAATTCCATAAACAAAACCTATCTGACTTTTTTCAAGAATAACCATAATCTGAATCTCAGATATGAGTTCAATAAAAATGTAAGCAAGACTTGCAATATAATCATTGCAAACCCCCATATCATCATCGCCAAAAAGATAGAGTACTGAAGCTCGGTCAGTGTGTTAAGGTAAGAAAGCGAGTATATGGCTAAACCAAATGAAAGCACGATGGCTACAAGTCCAATATTATTCTTAATCTCGGTGGTTATCCTTAAATTTGAGATAGATTCTATTTTGTTATTTTCCAGGTCTAAGAGCTTGAGTTCTTTTGCAACTTCTGCACCATAGCTCTGAGTCAGTATGGTAAGTGATAGGATTTCTTTATATTTGCCCCACTTGGTCAAAACTTGTTTGGTCAAATTTCTATCTAACAAGTCATGATTTCTTGTCAACAATGTAACAATTGAGCTCATAGGGGGGTCATGGTCAATGATTTGTTTGGCAGACTCCTGAGATAGTGTTTGCTGCTCAACTATTGTGATTAGAACCTGGTGCGTCATCTTCTTTTTCTTCTGAAGTTCTATCATGAGTCCGCATAAATCATCCGAATCAATTTCCTTATTCTCCAAAGTATCTATGACAACTTCCTCTTTAAAATCGGCTTTTCTGAGGGCTTCGGTGGAGCTAACTGACCTGAATCTCTCCTTGTTTGACAAAAATATTTCAAGAAGTAAAAATCCCACTAAAGCCAGCATAATAGTCATAAAATTTTCTGAAAATATCGGATCCTTGAAAAAATATACAAACATCAAAAAAAGGATAAGACGCGTAGTGTCCCTTGCAGCTGAACTCAGGGTTATATTGACAACTTCAAAGCAGGAAAAAATCAGGTTTTCAATACCAGTTAGGGCATCGGTTGCAATAACTGCGGGTGTTTTTAGCTGCCCCTTCTTGGGAGGCACCACTACTGATACAGAATCCATCTTCCCACGACTAAATTCTATTCAGTATCTTTATATCCTTTCCCATCTCACTCAGGAAGGCAAGATGACCTCAATCAAGAAGCACTAATTAATGACTTATTAATCCTAGTTTCTATCACTCGTATTTTTATCTGGTCTGCCATATCTTCTCTGGAATTTGTGGGGGTTATGTCCACTCTTATCCTCACGGATGTTTTTGCGTTGTCTGCCACCACATTTATAATATACTCGAAATATGCAGAATGCCCAAGTTGTATATCCAGCAAGTTTATTGGGGTGCCGGCAAAATGAAAGGTAACGAATGAACCTTCGTCAGAATCCCAGCTAGAAAACTCTAGCTTAAAAATATCCCACCGACGCGGAAGATTTGATGGTAAAGAGACTATTCTCGTCTCCCCCACCCAACTAGTTATCATTGGGATTGAAATGTATTTGTCGAAATCGTCAATAACATCAGATTTTACTCCTGTAAAATAAACTTGGACATTATCCGCATTTCTATTCGCGTTATTTTTTATTGTGAGACCCACCCAAGCTTCTTTATCATGATATCCCTGATTAACACGTATAGTATGTATATCTCTTTGTACATTACAAAGTTCTAGTCTTGCTTTTCCTACTACATCCTGGACTTTGTGTGGGAAAAGAGCAACTAAAATTGCAACTAAAGCTCCTGCGGCTACAAGCATATTACTAATTGTATTGAGTGTGGTCCAATCGACAATGATCTGATTATAATTCCATGGTAAACAGACTACAATTATCCATAATGGAATCGCGACCGAATATAACTGCATCCTCAGCCCTCCTTGCATATCTTTAAATACAAGTGTGGATTTATACTTATCGTTAGGGATCTGTCAATAATCTCGGAATAGTCTCTTCCTAAATAAGCATTGATCTGGGGCGAATTCATTCCATTTTCAGTCTGGTTCATCCTTTATATATCTCAAAACCCCTATTTTTCTTATGAAAATCACTCAAGCAGTAGTATTGGCGGCAGGTGCAGGAACCCGTTTGCGCCCTCTTACATATACGCGCCCAAAGTGCATGATGCCCTTGGCAGGAAAGCCTATTCTTTACCATGTGCTCTCAAACCTCAAAGATGCGGGCGTGAAAAAGGCAATCGTAATCGTAAAATACGAAGAAGAACTTGTGCGCCAATATTTTGCCAATTCCGACTTGGGGATGCAGGTTGAATTCATCACACAAGGCGAAAAATATGGAACCGCCGCCGCATTTGCAGAAGCAAAAAATCATATTGATTCAACTTTTTTCGCAGTTGCAGGCGATGTAATCACAACTTCCACTGCCCTAAAGCAATTGGCGGATAAACATGAAGGAAAAATCTCCGCGTTGCTAAAAGAGGTTGAAAATCCAGAGCAATACGGCATTGCCCAGGTGCAAAACGGGTTTATCTCCTCTTTTGCCGAAAAGCCGAAAAGTCCGCCAAAAAATGCGCTTGTAAATTGTTCGCTCTATGTAATGGAGCCTCAAATTTTTTCGATTCTCTCCTGCGTGAAAAAATCAGCCCGTGGAGAATTTGAAATGACAGACGTGCTCAAATCCGAGAAAGTAAAAGCGGTCATCACAAATGAATACTGGCTTGACATGGGCATGCCATGGCAGCTTTTTGACGCAAACAAATTCCTTCTTGAAAAAATGCAGGAGAAAAAAGGGCAAATTGAAAATTCCACAATCAAGGGCAAAGTGATAATGGAACCCGGCTCAAAAATAATTGACTCATACGTAGAAGGTCCTCTTTATCTGGGCGCAAACAGTACAATCGGTCCGCACGCATATGTTCGCGGAGTGACATCAATCGGCGCAAACTGCTCAATCGGCGATTCCACAACCGTAAAAAATTCAATAATATTTGACAATGTAAATGCAAAACATCTCACCTATATCGGCGATTCAATAGTCGGACAGGGATGCAACTTTGGCGCCGCATGTCAAATTGCAAACTACCGCTTTGACGCCCTCTCAATAAAGGCAAAAGTCGCGGACGTAATAATTGATACTCAACGAAAAAAGCTCGGTGCAATTATAGGCGACAATGTGAAAATGGGCGTGCTCTGCGCCGTAATGCCCGGCAAAATAATAGAAGATAATTGCTGGATTGGCGCAGGCGTTGTGGTATCTGAAAACGTAGCAAGAAACACGCATGTTCAACTTGAGCAAAAACTGTCTTTTAGCAAAATAAAGTGAGGGTTTTTTTGAAACACTTAATAGTCGGCGTTGATCCGGGGCACACAATCGGCATCGCCGCCCTTGATTTTGAAGGAAACATATGCAATGCCTCAAACACATCCGGCGGAATAGAATCCGCAGTCTCAATAATAGAGAGCTGGGGCACCCCCTCAATAATTGCTTGCGATGTAACTCCTGCGCCGGAATTTGTGTTAAAGCTTGCATCATATTTTAATGTAAAACTTTTTGTCCCAAAAAAAACCTGGCGCGAAGACGACAAGCGCGAGATGCTAAAGCAGGCGGAAGAAAAAGCCGGGAAAAGACTTGCTCAAAATACGCACGAGCGCGACGCCCTCTCGGCGGCAATCGGAGCTTATCGCGAATCCCAAAACCAGTTGCGCTCAATTTTTTCAATGCAAATTGATTCGGATAAAAAGCAAAAAGTCTGCCATCTCATTTTGCAGGGATATAGGCGCGACACCGCACTTTTGATGACAGAGCCAAAAGAAAACATCAAGGCGGATGATTCCTTAAGCGAAATGCAGAGCCGCAATTCCTCCCCTCTTTCTGTGAAAAAACATCTTTTATCCATACAAGCGCAATTAATGGAATTTGAGAGAAAAAACATCGAGCTTTCCAGACGCATAATCTTTTTGGAGCAGGAAAATTCCTCCTTGCGGCAAAAATCAAATTCTTTGCAATCCGGTTCGTGGGCGCGGATGCAAAAAGAAAAGGAAATATTTCGGCTACGCTCTCAAAACGCAAGCCTGCAACGCAGGCTAACTCGCGCGAACTCATTTTTATTTTCAGTTTCAAAACAGCTTGGAGCAATCAAGAAGTCCTCCGTGCAGAAAAATAATGCACCCAAAAAGGAAGAAAAATCGGATGAGAAAAAACATGCAAATGCAGATGAGAAAAAACATGCAAACGCACAGAAAAATTCGCAATCTGATTTTTCCTCCTCTGAAAAAGCGCAAAATACTGCAAAGAGTTTAAAAGGATTGGACCCATTGGATAATCTGAGACGCCTGGTGGAAAACTACCGAAACGGCCGTCTCGAATAGGACAAAAACTTTTGATAAGCCCTTGAGGTGAAATATATGGACGATGAAATGCAATCTGACACCAACACGATGCCTGTTCCGGCAGAAGCAATGCCAACTCAGGAGCATGCCCCCGTGCACGAGCACAGACATGAAATGCCTGCAAGGCGCGAATTTCCAAAGAGGGATCCAAAAGACGAAAACACAATTTTCATCGGCAGAAAAAGCACCATGGGTTATGTGTTGGCAGTTGTAACGCAATTCAACAGCGGCGCGCCAAAAGTAAATGTAAAAGCGCGAGGAAAATTAATCTCAAAAGCGGTTGATGTTGCCGAGATTGCCAGAGGAAGATTTTTGCCGAACTCAAAAATTGATGGCATACATATAATGACTGAAGAAGTGCAAAATGAGGATGGAACAAAATCAAAAGTCTCCTCAATTGAAATTACTATAATAAAGTAATTTCGTGCGCGGTCTTTAGGCTAGATGGTGTTGTGCTTTGAGGACCCCAATTTGTTCACATTGTGCGTTGACGGAGCGGCTTTGCCCGAACTGCCAGCAAAAGCTTGCGGATGGTTCGGTCTCAAAGCTTGATGTCGAGGTCTCAAAAATCTTGTATAAAATAAACGAGGCCCACAACATCTCCAACGCCTCTTTTTCAAAGACAATTGATTTTGGAAAAGTCGTAGTAATAATAACCGATGGCGAAGCCGGAATTTTAATCGGGCGCGGGGGAAAAGTGGTATCCGCCCTCTCTTCCGCACTTGGGCGCCGCGTGCGCATAGTAAGATTTGACGGGGATCCAAAACGAGCGGTGGCAGATATGCTCGCACCCGCCCGCCTATGTGGAATAAACAGCTATTGGACCGAAGGGCAGGAGCGCGTGAAAGTGCGCATAAACCCCGCCGACAAGCAAAAGCTTTATGTTGATGAAAACACTTTGCGCATGGCAATAAAACACTGGATGGGCAAGGACGTTGAAATAGTATTTGAGTGAAAATCCGCCCCCCAGCATTTCGGGCGCGGTACGCCGCAAATATAATACTCTGGTATGTTATACTATTCATATTATGGTGATTTGATGCAAAGGACACACTATGTCAAAGATGCGATATCTGCAATAGGCAAAACCGTTACTGTTGCCGGATGGGCACACGAGGTTCGCGATATCGGCAAAGTCAGATTCATCCAGCTACGCGACAAAACCGGCATAGTGCAAGTATTTGCAAAAAAGGACGACACTCCTCCATTCGTATTTGAGGCAATGGTTCAGCCAAAAGAAACCGTGCTTGCAATAACTGGAATAGTAAAAGAATCAAAAATCGCAAAGAGCGGAATTGAAATAATTCCTGCGGAAATCAAAGTGCTTGGCTCCCTTTCGGCCAAAGTTCCATTCGAGCTTACCGGAAAAGTGCCCGCAGAGCTTGATGTGCGCCTTGACCACCGCTACGTTGATTTGCGCCGTGAGGAAATCTATTCCATTTTCAGGATAAAGTCCGTTGCCGCAAATGCGTTTCGACAATCCCTAATTTCGCAAGGATTTGAGGAAATTCATCCGACATCTCTTGTTGCGGCCGCGACTGAAGGCGGTGCGGAACTTTTTGAGGTAAAATATTTTGAGAAACAGGCGTATCTTGCGCAATCCCCACAGCTTTACAAGCAATTGGCGGTAGTAGGCGGAATGGACAAAGTTTTCATGACCTCGCCGGTATTTCGTGCGGAGAAGCACAACACTCTTACTCATCTAAACGAAGTCGTGCAAATGGATGCCGAAATGGGCTTTTGCAGTGATGAAGATGCGCTCCTTGTACTTGAGAAAACTTTTCTTGACATCTTGGGCGAAGTTTCAAAAAATTGCAAACACGAGCTTGAAGTTGTCGGTTCAAAACTTGTTGTTCCCAAAAAAATCGTGCGCCATTCTTACAGCGAGCTTGTAACCACTCTTAACGACGCCGGAGTAAAAATGAAATGGGGCGAGGACTTTGACCGCGAAAAAGAGGCAAAGTTGCAAGAAATTCTGGGCGAGGAAGCATATTTCATTACCCGATGGCCAACCGCAATACGCGCGTTCTATTCAATGCCACTGGACGAGGACCCAAAGATTTGCCGCGCATATGATCTTGTCTATCGCGGACTTGAAATTTCCTCAGGGGCACAGCGTATTCATATTCCAGAAATGCTGATAAAACAGCTTGAGGCCCGCGGTGAGAATTCCGACAATTTCAAATTCTATATAGATGCATTCCGAGTCGGGGCTCCACCTCACGCCGGTTGGTCAATCGGGATTGAGAGGCTTGTAATGAAAATGTGCAATCTCTCAAACATTCGTGAGGCGGCACTGTTTCCCAGGGACAGGCACAGGCTAACTCCCTAGCCCATTTTTCCTTTTTCACTACTTTGCACAAAATTAGCCTGCACTTCTCATTTCATCGAATACAATGTTTTCGTATTCGAAGTGCCGGGTTGTTTTCCCTGTTCAGGTGAAACCGCCACAGTTTTTTTGAAAATGCTATATTTATCCCAATTTTCCTGTTTTGGGTCAAATTCTCCAGAGGCGACAAGTAACTTCCAAATCTCATATCTTGAATTTGAATATGCAGATTCAAACCGTTCGTCAAGTTGCCCTTCCTTGATCTTTTTTTCGCAGAAGTACCACGCGTCCATGCTTTTACATGTGGATAATGCATTAATCGCCGCAAGCTTTACTTCGACCGGAGTTTTTTCATCTTCAATTTTTGCTACAATCGCCGATTCCACCAGCTCGTCATTAAATACAATATTGTATATCCTTAGGGCGTTTATCACAGCTAATTGCACCTTTATTTCCGGAAACTTTTTCAGCGCATAAAAAATATGTTCTAATCCGCCTTCCACGTGCAAAAGTGAGGTAATAAGAAATATTTGTTCGTTTTCATCCTTTGTTCCCTCAAGTTCTTTCCTTAGGTATGCCACATATTTACTGCTATACATCTTTCTCATGTGCCATTTTTCATAACCTAATTTTTCTTTCCATTTATCATGTATGTCTTCACATAATTGTCTTTCTTCGTCCGATTCCGCATCCTTTATTACTCGCTTCAAAAGCCCTATACTATCAAAATTGGGAATATCTCTATTCTTGCCAAACCAGAGCATCGATTCAATAACTTCTCTTGCTCTTTCTTTGTTTTTCTGTGAAGGGTCATGGCATACTACCCAAATAAGTTCGTGTGCAATACCTGTTCTGTAATTTTTATCCTCAATACAACCCGATTTTCTCACAGAATCTGTTACATATTTGGACATTTTCTCCATGGCGTTAATGACTGCAAATCTTGCACTTTCATCATTACATCTCACCAAATCGCGCACAAACTCGCTTATATAATTAACAAGCCGTTCAACATGTTCGTATTCAATCTGACCGTGTTCGCTGTATTGAACCGATCGCCATAGATTCTCATCTATTTTTTCCCAATCCTTCTCTTTTCCCTTTATTTTCTTTCGGACGTCTTCCTTATTCAAATCTGGCAATACGGTCTTTAGCTCGTCAAGATATTTATCTCTACTTATGCCTTCCTGCTCTCTCAAAAGAAGCTCTGAAACATTTCCGAGGTTTGTAATTACATTAATCCTTGTTCGCAGCGGGCCATTTGTTTGATAGCTATCCATTTGCACTTTAACTGCGCGCAATATCTCTGGGTATCCGCAGTCATCAAATGATATATCGCCTACAAGCGTCAAATTTATCCTGCCTCCCTACTATCCTTTTTAAACGCACCAACATTAAAAAAGCATTCTGGCATTTCAAATTTCTCCGTAGTAAGTAATGTGGTGTATTATCATATTTTGCAGTGGAAAACTACCCTTTCCTCCATTCTTTAATGTTCTGCTTCGTCTGCATAGTAGGGTGAGAAAATGAATATACAGCTTCTAAAATATCATGTGCTAAGATGTCCAAAATGCGGGCACCTGAAAACCAGCACAACAATGACTAAAACAAGATGTGTTTCGTGCATGCACGGGTGGGAAATACACAAAGACGGAAATACTTGGGGTGTTTTGGCATCCTTTTACACTCCGGCGCAGGCGAGTGAATATATACAAAAACTAAAAATCAAGCGGGCGCAGGCGCAACCTGCGAGCCCTCAAATCGATGGCGCACTCAATGTGCTTGGGCTCAAATCAGGATGCACTCGCGAGGAATTCGTGCAAGAATACCGCAAAAAGGCGTTCATGTATCATCCAGACGCGCATAAGCAAAATCCAAATGCGCAAGAGCAATTCAAACAGGTTATAGAAGCCGCGCAACAAGTGCGCTCTGCTATGGGCTGGCAATAAGTGTTTTGGGGAAATGACTGTCAAAGGCGGACAGCCATTGAAGTCATCCCTCCTTTTTCATACTTGCTTGGTGGGCTTTGTTTTTTTGCCTCCACCTCCCACAAAGGCTTTTTTCTTTCTCTTTGCGAAAGAGAAAGAAAAAACCCTGGAAAAAAGAAAGAGAAAACGAAACCCTGGAAAAAGAAAAAGAAAGAAAAAAACCTGGGAAAAAGAAACCTTGGAAAAGAAAACTTTAAATTATACTAAAGAAGCTCGCGCTAATTTTAGAAAAATTATCAAAAATAAGAAATAAAAAATAAAGAAAAAAATTTACTTTATGTACTCTTTTAGCATTCTCTTTTCAGGCTCGTCTATTGCCTCGTAATACACGTCCAGAATTGAGATTATTACCCATGCGAGCGGAAGTACGAATACTGGGAAGCAAAGTCCCAGACTTATGAGCGTTATGATTCCTGTCAATATACATACTGCAATATACCCTACAAAATAGTGCAGTGCATATTTGCTTTTGATAAACCAGTGTCCAAGACCCGGAATTATCAAGTTCAAGATTGCTGCAATAATAGGTTTACTTGAATCAGATTTTGTTTCAGCCATAGCAAACTCACCGAAAATACCACGGAGCATAAGATTAAAAAGTTGATTTTAGGCTCAGAAAGTTGGATAATGGACTCGCCCGGGATCGAACCGGGAATCTTTCGCGTGTGAAGCGAACGTGTTAACCATTCCACCACGAGTCCACATTTTTTTCTTTTTCTGAAAGTTCTTAAGCGAACGTGTCCTACAGGCTCCGAAGGAGACTGGAGGGACTGCCACCATCAGGTGGCAGGACCAACGATTTATCGTTGGATAGACAGCGCGAAGCGCTGGCGTATAACCATTCCACCACGAGTCCGCAAATTAATGCAACAGTATTAGATTGATTATAAATAACAAATATAAAGAGGTGAGTGATTATAATAACCTCCGACAGTTTAGTATTCGGGCTCCCATCGTCTAGCCCGGTCAAGGACGTAGCCCTCTCACCCCGCCCTTTTTCTTTCGCTAAAGAAAAAGTGCAGGTTGCGGAAAAAGAAAGGCAATTTGTTTTTTCTTCCGGAGAAAGGCTAAAGCACGGGTTCAAATCCCGTTGGGAGCGATTACACTCGTTTTTCTCTAACCGATACCTATTTAAACATAAAAATACATATTAAATAACATAAAGACAGAGGTTTTATTCATGGCATTAGCGTTCAATATAGGTACAAATTTTCCAAAAGAACAGTGTAATTCATGCAAAAATTCTTTTGAAAAATGCCAATTAGGATTTGAAAAATGCGTCTTCGGCGCCGAAGCAGTCTCACTTCTGAAAAATTCAAAGCTTAAACTATGGATAAATTTGTTCGCTGCTAAAGAGCTGATAAATGTTTCAATTATAGAGCTCAAAAAGCCGACTCCATCTCCAAGATTACTTGGGGAGTATTATACTGAACTATTGGCACTTTCTAATCCATTTACTACTGAAGTGGAAAAAATAAATGATAAAAATATGCCTGATTTGTCATATTATCTTCGCCAACAGCTAAGTCATCATTTCAATACTACATTAACTATTGCCAGCAATTCGTTATATCTTGTTTACAAATATAACGAAGCTCCAAGCGAGCGCTTACCCTACCTTTTAGACTTGCAATCCAGGCTCGAATCATTTGAATTCATCTTAAAAAACTTTGAAAAAAATCCACAGCTTCTGAATTATCTTTTTGATCAGATGCTTCCCACCTCAATTAGCGGTCCAATTTCCCCTTCTTCTTAGCTTTTTTAACTTTCTTGCAGTTAGACAGCCCATAATGTTCAAACTCCGGGCTGATGTTCATGGCTGATAAAAAAGAGCTTTTCGCACAATTTCAAAAAGATTACAAAAAACATTACGAGCTTGATGTGCTAAAGCAGAGAGGATATACACGTCAGCAATGCAAATCCTGCAAAAGGCATTTCTGGTCAAAAACACAAAAAGAATATTGTCAGGATTCCTCCTGTGTCGGCTACGAATTTATCGGAAATCCGGGCTCAAATAAAAAGCTCACTTACACTCAAACATGGAAGGAAATAGAAAAATATTTCACAAAACACAATCACAAATCCATAAAGCCATATCCAACGGTTGCAAGATGGCGTGATGATCTCTTTTTCACAATCGCATCAATAAACGATTTTCAACCTTATGTGGTGTCGGGAGAAATGCCGCCGCCTGCCAACCCGTTAATCGTGCCCCAGCCGTGCATCCGCTTTAGCGATTTGACAAACGTCGGCGTGACCGGCAGGCATTACACAAACTTTGTTATGTTTGGGCAATGTGCCTTCAACAACAAAAAAACCGGCGATTTCTATTGGAAAAACGAGGCAATCGAGCACGACATAAATTATCTGCTCGCGCTCGGATTAGATGAGAACGACCTCACTTTCAAGGAAGATGTATGGATGGGTGGAGGCAACTTCGGACCGTCAATGGAATATTTCTGCAAAGGCATAGAGCTTGGCAACTGTGTCTTTATGCAATATGAAAACCTACCGGATGGAAAATCCCGCGAGCTTGAAACAAAAGTAATAGACATGGGCGCGGGTCTTGCACGGCTTTGCTGGATAACTCACGGAAGCCCAACCTCTTACGAGCTTGTGTTTGGCGACGTGATAAAAAAGATGAAAGAGCACACGGGCGTCAGCGTGGACCAGACTCTTTTGCAAGGGTATGCAAAACTTTCCGGAGTAATAGATGTAGAACAGGGGCACACATTGCATTCGGAGCAGGAAAGCATCGCCAGAAAACTGGGCGTAGATCAAAAAGAGCTCTTTGACTCATTGAATTCACTTTTTTGCCTTTATGCAACCGCCGATCACACATCCACTTTATTGCATACAATTACCGACGGACAACTTCCATCAAACGCGGGCGGCGGATACAATTTGCGTTTAATTCTGCGCCGCGCGTTTGGATTTAATGAAGAGTTTGAATGGAATCTGGATTGGGCATCAATAATTGAGGCTCATGCAAAAAATCTTGAGCCCATCTTCCCGCACCTAAAAGAAGGCGTTGAAACAACGACAAATGTAATCGGCGAAGAGCTTGAAAAATACAAAACGACTGCAAAGCGGGCGAAAGGCAAAGTCGCAACTCTTGTTCAGCGCGCATCAAGAGAACAGAGGCAAATCACCTCCGAAGAGCTCACTACACTATATGTAAGCGACGGCATTCCGCCCGAAATGGTCGCACAAGTTGCAAAAGAGCAAAAACTCAACATATCTATTCCGGAGGATTTCTATTCTAAATTGCGCCAGGCAGACGAAGGGGTAAAAGCCGCATCAACATTTGATGTACTCGGCTTGCCAAAAACGCACATGCTTTGCTATAATAATGAAATAAAATTTGATGGCAAAGTACTGGCAATAAAGGACGGCTGGATTGTTCTTGACCAAACCGCGTTCTATGCAGAATCCGGCGGGCAGGTGTCAGACGAAGGCACGCTAAACGGGCAAAAAGTTCTTGAAGTGAAAAAAGAGGCGGGCGTAATATTGCACAAAGTCGAACATTCAAACAAATTCATCGTTGGCGATTCGGCTTTTGGTGAAATACATATGGAACGCAGACGCCAGATAATGGCTCATCATACTGGTGCCCACATACTAAATGTTGCGGCTCGCGATGTGCTCGGAATGCATGTATGGCAATGCGGCTCGCACAAAGACGAATTCAAAGCGCATCTTGACCTTACTCATTATCGGAGAATCACCGACAAACAGCTTGATGCAATTGAATTGCGGGCAAATGAAATAATCGGTGCCGATTTGCCCGTGCACAAAAAAATCTATCCCCGTGAAGAAGCGGAAGAAAAATTCGGATTTAGAATTTATCAGGGTGGTGCAGTTCCCGGTCTTGAACTTCGCATAATTTCAATTGATGATATTGACCATCAGGCATGCGGCGGCACTCATCTTGACCGAACCGGGCAGGCGGGCTTTTTCAAAATAGTAAAGCGCGAATCTGTACAAGACGGCGTAGAGCGAATCACTTTCAAATGTTATCTGGCGGCTGTGAAATATGTGCAAGAGCGCGAGCAGATAATAACTCAATTGGCGGAAGGTCTCTGCGTGCCTGAAAAGCAGGTCGTTCCTTCAGTGCTAAAATTCTTTGAAGAATGGAAAGAGCGCGGCAAAGCGCTTGCAAAAATTGAGGAAAAGCTTGCGCTTTCACGCATAAAAGATGAGATTGAGTCCGCAAAGAAAGATGGGCGCAAGGATGTGGAGCTTCTGGGTCTGTCCTGGTCTTCAAAGCAGGTTGATTTGGCGGCGAAAGAAATTTCGGATGCCGGGCTCGTAGCAGTTCTTTCAAATTCGGAAGGATTTATCGTTGTGTCCGTGCCGGACGGCTTGGGCGCGAATGCGCTTGAGCTTCTAAAGCAAAAAGGCGCACACGGCGGCGGGGACGCGAAAATTGCAAGGGGCAAACTCTAAGTTTGCCGTTTTTTTATTTAAAATTTTAAAAATTAATAAAATAGAAATTAACTCTAAATCTAAACTAAAAAATTAACAAAATAGAAATCGAACTAACTCAAAAATAAATAAAAAATAGAAATTAAAAATAAAAAAGAATTTATTCCTCTTTCTTTCTTCTTGCAATCGCAATGCCTGCAAGTCCGACAATTCCTGCAGTTGGCAAGCAACAGCAGCTCAAATTGCTTGAGTCGCTAACCGCCGAGTTTGCAGTCTTGGTCGTCTTTATCGTTGTCGCACTCACAACATCCGAACTTTCACATGTGTTTGAAAGCATATCACAAACTTTTCCTGTTCCACACGCAGGGTTGCTGTATTTGCATCCCTGTTTTGTGATACATACTCCGTCCGGGTTCGTTGAAGAATCACATTCCTGCATGCTTGTGCAGGTTATTTTTCCCTCGGATGGAATGTAAGCCGAACATCCTTTCTTTGCAACACAGTGTCCATCATCCTTTGTGTTTGATTCAACATAACTGCAATTGTATCCTTTTTCACAAGGCGATGTTCCCCATCTGCATCCTTCTCTTACTTCACAGGATTTTCCATCCGATGAAGCTTTCTTTCCTTCCGGGCATCCACAAGCAGTCGGGTCGTCAACCAAACTCCCACTTGTGCATCTTTTTGGCTTTGTTGAGGAGCACTCTCCAGCTTGAAGTGTCTTTGAGCCGTCCACACATGTGGTTTTTACACATGCTCCGTCAACCTCGGCGTATCCAGCAAAATTCGCACACGCACATTTGGACATGCCCGTTTTCGAATCTTGCACTAATTTGTTAGCAACATCATTTTGCAAGCTCAAGCCGGTTGCAGATGCCGAATCCGGCAAACATGCATACCCCGGCTGTGTTTGTGAGCACTGCCAATATCCGGTTCCGTCAGAGCATTTGTTTTCATATACTGCTGACCAACCAATTCCAATAACTGATGCCATAAGCACCATAGTCGCCAATATTATGCCTATCTTCATGTCACATCCCTCGTTGTGTTAATCAAACACTCTTATATAAACATTTCTCCTTTTTACAGCTTTCGGCTGAAATAATCTGACGCAATTTCACGCATTTTTACGTTTTTTAGCAAATAGTATGCATCAAAATATTTTCTTTTTGCAAACGCCTTTTCAAACTGAGGCGGGATGCCGACTTTGTCCGCGTTTTTAATCGCATCCTCAATCGCCTGTTTTGCATTTGTAAGCTTTCTTTTTTCTATTGCAACAATTCTCTCATGTTCAATATGCAAACTTAGTGCATTCTTGTGTTTTTTTGCGAACGCCTGCACATGTGCCTGCTCAAACACCTGCGGACCTTGCACGTGTTTTACCGCCGGAAGGTCTTTCTCCATAGTCTCTATAAGTATTGCAATCTGTTCCCCGTCCGAATAAAAGTAATGTCCGAAAGCGCGAAATTCTGCCTTTTGCAAATGCGCAAGTATAGCCTGCGTTGCCTTTTTCAATTGCGGCCAAAGTACGTCTTCCACAAGTGCGGGCGCAGGCATTAGTATAAGCAGTGTATGCGTCTTTCTCGCATCTATCATCTGTTTTAGCTTTTTGGCGGAATGCACTTCTTTTTCCCTGAAAAAATGAGCTTCGGATGGCTGTTTTAGAAAATCCCTTGCCTCTATAATAAAACGCGAGAGAGATGTCTTTGAAACCACTGCCGCAACATTTCTCTTTTTGTCTGTCGGGTCAATCACAACCATCGCGGCTTTTGCAAACATTTCCTTTGCCCTCTTCTCCCCATGAAAATTCTCAATGTCAATAACCGGCTCTTTGTATTTGGCGGCGGCAGACAAGAGCGCTTCAAACGAGCCATAATTGATTATCAGTATTTCGCACAAATATCCTGAAAATCCTTCAACCCGTGATTGCGCGCCATAAATTCCAATATTTTTGCAAAACTGTTTTAGAAGCCTCACATCGTCGCGCATCTTCTCATTGAGCCGCTCGTTTGCCCATTGTGTATGCAGTTGCGAACGGTCAACAGCAGTCTTGATGCTTTCATTGTTTTCAATTTTTGAAGACGGGACAATATCCACTTTTATCTCATCCATATATACTTTCAAATATGGGTGTTGTGCATAATTCAATTCAGTCTTGTATCCTTTCATGGCTTTTTTTGCCATTTCCACCCCGAGCTTTTTTACCTGCTCCGGTGTATATTTTTTTGAGAAAAGAAGAAACAAATCCAAATCCCGGTTGTTTTTCAGAGCCGTGCCTTTTGCAATGGACCCGCAAACAACAATTTCCACGTCCTTTGGCAATGTTTTCGCAAGTCTTTTTCTAATCTGGATTTCAGATTTTTTTATCATATCCAGCTCCTGTTTTGAGGGTCTGATTCTCTCTCTAACCCTCTCAAGCAGTTTATGCATCTTTTGTGCCATGCATCTGCTTTGTAGGAGTTTCTTTTAAACTTTCTTCTATGGTTAAAAAAATGCAAAAAAAAAACAGAATTTATTCTCTCCTCTCTTTAGCCTCAAATTCAGACTTTCTCAAGCTTCCAGCTCTTTAGCACATTATACTCCATGCCCCCAAGCGTGTGCGAGCTTTGCACAAGGCAAATTGAATCCGCAACCCATTTTTGTTTGCACCATTTTTTATCTGCAAACTCCCGTACAACGTCGTCTACATCTTGGGCAAATTTTGTCCTTTCAATGCTAATATGTGCCAAAAAAGGTTTGTCCGACTTAAAGCCCGCGCCTTCAAGCGCTTTATTCACTTCACGCGCGGCGCCAAAAAGCAAATTTGATTCCGCGCCTGCCCAAAGAACAGTTGCCTTTCTTGCATTTGGGAACGCCCCCACTCCTTTGCCAAAAACCTCAAATGCATAAATTTCCTTTACTGCATTATCAATAGCCTTTTTCGCGTCCTCAATTTTATGCACAGTTACTTCGTCCCCTAAAAATTGCAATGTAATATGCATATTTTGCACATCGGTTTTTTTCCACCGGCTTTTAGGCGAGTAGTTAATGGCGCCATCCAAAATCCGCTTTTCATCCTTGATAAGCGGCTTTTGCAATTTTTTCTCAATCTCGTCTTGCAAAGCCAAAAGCTCGGTTTGCACTTGTTCTGGTGGAAATATCGCGAAAAATGCTCTCATGAATCAATTGGGCGCATAAGAATATTTATAATCATTGGAATTGAATTGGCATTATGCGTTCTTCAATTTGTTTAATGTTTTTGACATTGTCAATATTTTCTGCTCTTGCGTGGGCAACTCCCCTGCAACTTTTGGAGCCTCAAGCCCAATTGCAAAGCGGCGGGCACGCATATTTTGGAACTGTCGGACCTGGGCAAACTTTTACTGTGCAAATAAATCCGATAGTGAACGACGAGCAGGGCAACTTTTTGGGAAGATGGGATTTTGCATATGCGACAAGCTTGCCACAGGGCTGGCAATCAAGAAAGAGCAAAATATATGACAATCCCCTTGTAGTTGAAGTAACAGTTCCCGCAGATTCTCCCGAAGGCGAATATTCTGTTTCATTTGAAGTGGTTGACGAGAAGGGGCAGGAAAATATCGGCGGCACAAACGACTTTACAATAACTGTACAAATACGCCATGATGTACTTGAGATGTCCGTGGACCCGCTTAGCGCATCTGTCGGCGCAGGTCAGCCGGCGCGTTTCAATATTCTTATGCACAACTCCGGCTCTGCAAAAGATGTTTTTTCTGTAAAAGCTCTCGGAGTAAAAGGCTGGGAATTTGAAAAGAAAGTGTATATGCCCCCTGGAACATCAAAAACATTTACTTATGAAGTGGTTGGAAATGAGGAGTCAAATTATGCAGTGAAATTTTATGCAGTATCCGACTCTTCCAAGCTTATCACCAGCTCGGCAGATGTTACTCTTGATGTAAGAACAAACCTTGCATCCGATTACAAAGCCACAAGCAACGGCATCATGCTCTTTCCGATTCTTGAATTGCCGCTCTATTCTCTGGCAGGAGTAATCTCATTTATTTTCGGCTAATTCTCATTCCAATATCTTTGGGAGTTTTTCAAAATGCCAACTGAAGAAGAGAAGCTAAAAGAATTCTGCCAAGATGTTGCCAAACAAATACGTGCGCATCCAAACGCCGACATTGAACGTCTGAAGATGGATTTGGCAAAAAAGCATAAAGTGAAACTGGTTAAGAGCGCAACCATTCTTTCTTATTTGTCTTCATCGCAAAAAACAAAACTTGTTCTTTCCCGTCTTCGCACCCGCCTCACCCGCACGGGCTCCGGAGTCAGCCCAATCGCGCTCATGCCAAAACCATTTCCCTGCCCCGGAAAGTGCACTTATTGCCCAACCGCATTGTGCGATGTACAAATCTCTTCAACCGCAGACAAATCCAAAAAAACAAGAAACAAAACCACCAAAGAAAAAAAAGAAATGTTTGCTCCAAAATCCTATACTGGTTTTGAGCCTGCGACAATGCGCGCGATACAAAACGAATACGATGCAAAAAGGCAAATCTTTACCCGTCTTGAACAGTATTGCGCGCTCGGTCAGCCAACCGACAAGTGCGAGCTCATAATAATGGGTGGCACATTCCTTTCCGTTCCTTCCAAATATGCGGATAATTTCATAAAAGAATGCTACGATGCCCTAAACGGTTCAAGCTCAAAATCGCTTTTACTTGCGCAAAAAAAGAACGAAACCGCGATTCATCGCGCAATCGGGCTCACAATCGAAACTCGCCCCGACTGGTGCACGCCTTTGCATATAGACAAAATGCTCTCATGGGGCGCTACCCGCGTAGAGCTCGGAGTGCAATCATTGGACGACAAAGTGCTTGAAAAAGTAAAGCGCGGGCACGGGCAAAAAGAAATAATTTCGGCAACCCGCGATTTGAAAAATTGCGCATTCAAAGTCTGCTATCATTTCATGCCTGGTCTTTACTCCGATGCAAAAAAAGACATTTCAATGCTCAAAAAACTTTTCAAAGATTCCGATTATTGCCCGGACATGCTCAAAATATATCCTTGCCTTGTGATGCCAAACACCCAACTTTATGACGAATACAAATCCAAAAAATTTGTTCCAATAAGTGCGCAGGAAGCGGTTGAGCGAATAGTGCAGGCAACAAAATATTTTCCGCCTTGGGTTCGTGTAATGCGCATGCAAAGAGATATCCCCGCAAGCAAAATAGTCGCCGGGGTAAAAAACGGGAATTTGCACCAAATGGTATCCGCCGAGCTTGAGAGAAGGGGGCAAAAATGCAAATGCATACGATGCCGCGAAGTTTTCTCATCTGCTCGCCAGGGAAGAATTTCCGGTCCGCTTGAATTTGAATTAATAGAGCGAAGCTATGCCGCGTCTGGCGGAATTGAGTATTTTATTAGTTTTGAGGATGTCAAATCAGACGTGCTTGCCGGTTTTATCCGACTAAGATTTCCTTCCGGCTCCCACAGACCGGAGGTAACAAAATCGGTTGCCCTTATCCGAGAACTCCATGTATATGGGCAGGAGCTTGCAATCAATACTGACTGCAAAATACAAAAAAATTGTAGCAAACTAAGCGCTCAACACGCCGGTCTTGGAAAGAGGCTTCTAAAGCGGGCAGAGCAAATAGCATCCGATTCAGGCAAGAAAAAAATATGTATAATCTCTGGGGTCGGAACACGGGAATATTATCGCAAACTGGGCTACTCTCTTGAAGGCCCGTACATGGCAAAAAGGTTATAAATATCAAAATTCATTTAGTGTGTATTATTGTCATTTAGAGGAATTACTATGCATAAGAGTATTCGATCCGAGACAGGATCACCAAAATCTGAAAAGATTCTCCCCTCCGGAAGAGTTGCCCACAGCATAGCGACTGCGCAATTGCTTGCGCATGATTTGAAGAATGATATCCAGTCATTGAACTTTTTCTCCATTGAAAATTCACCGGAAATCAAGAAGGCGCTCACATCAAAGGGGGTTGCCTATTTGCAGGCATACGCGCTATTTCACGAATCTGCATCAAATCTTTCAACTCTTGCATACCTCCAAGTGCAAAAATCCAGAAGCGAATCAGATAATACTCTTATGCACTTTGCCAGCGGGATGGAATTTTACAAGCAGGCACTATCCAATTTCAAAGAGCTTTCAAAAATAGTCTCTCTTGTCAATTCAAACTCGGCAGACCTGGGCACCATCCTGCCGCTTTACGAGTTCCAAAATATTTATATGAGTGAAAACCTTGAGTTCTTTTCCGAAGTAAGGCAAAACCTCTCCGAACAAAAACCGAACAATATTTAAGGCATCAATTCTAATCCATTTTATGAATCAATCATTCAAGATATTGCTCATTACCTTATTGTTAATCTCTCCGATTTTTTGCGCAAGCGAACAACAACCAGAGTCGTATTGTTTTCTTTCCCTTTCCTCAATGCATCTATATGGCGTAATTCTAAATTCATCCGCCATTTTTGAGCTTGAAAACAATAATCATTCCCAGTCGTTTGGAAATTGCAATTATATTCAGCCAAATTTTAGTAATACTTCTCATTTTGCCCTTTGTTCAAATGAAAAATCGGTGCAAATTTTATTTGAAACCCACAACGAAAGCGAGATTAATTCTCATCTGGACTGGATATACTCAAAAAAACTCATACTTGCAAACCTGAGTCAATTTTCCGCCGCACAGATAAAAAATCTAAACAGCAGTGAATGCGTTTATCTTCCGATTTCTTATAATCCGGTTCCAATGCTTACCACTACTCGTGTAATTCTACCCGAAGAGCGGGCGGATGCTACTGCGGCAGGCGGTTCTTATGAAACCGGGCTACAAAAAGCGGCGGCAGACAATTCATTGCAGGCTCCCAACGCTTTGGAGCCAACGCTTAGGACGAACTTGACTATTGAGGATTTTGTGGTTACTGCCGGCATGGCTTTTGTGGCGATTCTCTTTTTGGCTGTAATGGCATTTTATTTCCGCCCAAAAGCGCCCACTCAAACAAGCGTTGAGCATATCAGCCTGGGCGAAACTCAAGTTGAAATTTTAAATCAGCTTATTGACGCAGACCGAATACCGACCGATATCGCTACTCGTGTCGGAAAAAGCAAATCCACAATAGTGGAGCATCTTGATTCCCTTTGCGAGCTCGGACTTGTGCAAAAAATCAGCTCTCCGGGAAAAAAGTTTGTCTTCTACACTCTTACTCCCCGCGGCAAAACACTTCTTTTGCAAAGCAGGCAGGCGGCATAAATATAAATCAAGCCATCCAATAAAATATCCTACCCGCGATAGCTCAATGGTAGAGCGCATGGCTGTAGATTAGGCGTGTGGCAATTGTGCCGCAAGTTTGCGCAAAAGGTTCATCCTTTAGCAGCGACCATGAGGTTGTGTGTTCAAGTCACACTCGCGGGATATTTTTTCAATCGTTTTGGCAGAGTCAACTTTTTTGCTTTCGGTGCGTTCATGAAAAAATGTAATTGGAGCATTCTTATTCCAACGCTAAACGAAGGCGGCACATTACAAGAGCTTCTTAATGGAATATACTCCTTAGGCTTGTCCGATTTTGAAGTGCTATTGCTTGATGGCGGAAGCACGGACGATTCCAGAGACATTTTTTTGCATTTTAAAAAAAAGTATTCCAGCATCTATTGGTTGGATGCTTGCGGTGGGAAATCTTCTGCATTGCGTGTCGGCTTTGCGAAAGCAAATGGAGCGCACATTGCGTTCATGGATGCAGATATGCAATATCTTCCTTCCGATTTGCCAAAGCTTATTGATTCAATGCATATTGGCAATGATTTGGTGATTACCAAAAGAAGGCTTGTAAACGGCAATAAAAAGAACAGTTCGTTTAGGAGAGCGCTTTCCCTTGTTTATTCCCAAATCGTGTGCAAAAAGGGCCTTTCTATTCCATTTGACGACCCGCAAAGCGGAATGAAGGCAATAAACTCAAATTTGCTGAAAAAAATGAATTTGCGCTCTCGGGGATGGGAGCTTGATACTGAATTGATTTTGCAAGCTCTATCTCTTGGAGCAAAAATAGATGAAGTTGAAATAGGCTTTTATCCCCGCGAACACGGAAGAACAAAAACGAGCGTTTTTGGCACAAGCTCGAGCTTATTTTTTTCCGCATTAAAAACAAGACTGAATAAAAAATAGTTATCGTCTCTTTTTCCGAGGAAATTTCTATTTGTAAAATTAGTTTTCCTTTTGAATTGAATCGCCCAGGTCGGGGTTCGAACCCGAGTCGCCGGCGTGACAGGCCAGAATGCTAGACCACTACACTACCTGGGCATGATTAATCGAACGAAGTATACTCTTATTGTATAAACCTATTTTTAAATTTAGGTGGTTTGAGGGCAAAAATATTTTTGCCACTCACATTCCCTTCTTCTTTCTGAATTTGTAATATACCAAAATCGCAATTGCCACAAGCACAAAAAGCCCGCCGGCTCCTACAACTGAAAGCACGACCATGGCAATTATTATTTGTCCAGAATCCCAGCCTTTATTTGTAGTTTCTTGTTTTATTGTTTCTTTTGGAACTTCAAGTGCTTGTGTCTGTTCCGGTACTGTTTCCTTTTGCTCTGTTTGTGCCGTCTCTTGCGTTGTATTTTGAGTTTCATTCTTTACTGCAGTCGTTTCGTTTTTCTGTGTTGTTTTTGGCGCTTCTACGGGCTTTTGCTTTGTCTGGTCAACGCATTCCCCGTCCTTTTCAATATAGCCTGCGAAATTTGAGCACGCGCATTTAACTGCCAGCGTTGTTGGCTCGCCGACTTTTGGGTGCCCCGCCGGATTTACTTCTCCAACTACTTTTTGCAATTCAACCGTGTCCGCGCTTGCCTGCCCGCAATAATAACCTGGGCTTGCCTGCGAGCATTGAGAATATGCAGTTCCATCCGAGCATTTCATTTCCCATATTGCTGAAAATGAAAATGCAGACACTATCAAGAGAATCGCGAGTATATTGCCCAACTTTGCCATTTTTTCACCTTGGATTAAAATCATGTGAATATTTAAAAGATAAGCTTCGCCGTTGAAAAATAAAAAAAGGGAAAGTTACGCCAAAAAAATAAAGGCGCAATTGCTTATTTGACAATTACATTGCGCACTCTGAGCCCTTCTGCGTTTACATCAGAGTCCATTCCTATTTGGAAATGTTGCAATGTCATATCTGCCAGGTTGGCGTTATTTGCTCTTACAGTAACTCCGGTTCCTGTTCCGTCTCCGAGGATGGTATGACCATTTCCATTAACTGTCACGCCATCTGCAGTTATGATAATACAGTCTCCGGTTGCAGTGAAATTACCAATCATCGTATATGTTTCTCCCGGAGTTGAGAGCACTCTGCAGTAATTTATTTGCGGATTGTCAAATGCCATATTCACCTCAACAGTTCCAGTTTCCTCGTTCGCCCCCTTTACTGAGCCACTAAAGGTGTATGTGCCCGGCGGATAGTCTCCATCAACTCTCAGGAGCTTTTCTACTCCATTAAGTTTCTGGTATCCATCTATCAGGCTGTATCTTCCCTGCGAATCAAGGTAGAGGTAGAATATCGGTTCTTCTCCATTTATTATGTCCCAGAGCACATGCCCTGATGACTCGGTTATGCCCTTTGCCGCCCAGTAGTTCCAGAAAGCAGTTCCTGCTGTCTGCTCCTCCAAGAAGAAAGGATAATATCCCTTCTTTATTGGGATATTTGCTACTGCAGAGCTGACATTGAGGTTGAAATACGTGGAGGCTGTATCATCCAATTCCAATCTGTAATTTGGAAGGCTTCCATCAACCGCTCTCATTGTCGGGTCAAGCGTGGTATTGTATTCCAGCTCCATCACGCTAAACTCCGGTGTTTGGGAGGTCAAATCCAGCCTAATTTCCACTTCATCGGAGTTTTGCCCATTTATTCCGGTCACATTTGCCTTGTATGTATAAGTTCCCGGCGGGTAGATTCCGTCGAGCCTTAGAAGATGGTCTCCATGTCCAATATCTCTTCTTAATGCATCAACGAGGCTTGTCCTGTTTTGCGAATCAATGTAGAGATAGAATGTAGGCTGTCTTCCGTTTATTATTTCCCACATCTGGACTCTCCATCCATCATCAATCGGACTTGCATTCACGCCCATTTCATCATTCCAGTATGTAAAGAAGTTTGTTGCATGGTTCCTTACATAGAAGCCATAGCTTCCCTGCTTTAGTGGAATGTTTGTGCCCATTGAGCTTATGTTCAAATAATAATACTCGGTGTTCGGGTCTATGTCAAGTGCATACCCACTGCCGATGTCCCCGCTAACAACCGTTGATGGAGTTGCCGCTTCATCAGTTGCATAAACCAATTCCACCTCGTCAATTCGCGGTTTCACTCCGCTAAGCATCATCTTTACCTCTATTGGCGCAGATGCCTGCCCATCCTTTGCAATGAGCATGCCTCCGAAGGTGTAGTTTCCTATCGGGTAATCGCCGTTTATGCGCATCGGAATGTTTTGCCCAAGCGTATGCATAAGCCCATCCACCAATTCAATGCCTCCCGTGGAATTTTCATGGATGTAGAACATCGGCGAAGTACCGCTCACTATTTGGTACATGACTGCTTTCCAGTCAGTAGTCGCGCCCGCGTTCACTCCTTTTGCATTCCAATATTCATCGAATCCTGCGGCGTCTGGTGGAGTAATGAGATAGAATCCATAATATTCATCTCTCAATTGCACATTTGTATCAGAGCCGATTTTGGTTCTCAAATAATACCAATCTTGCAGTGGATTAAGTGTCAGGTTAAATCCTTCTGCCAGATTTCCGCTCACATCGCTATAAGTTGAGTTGTCGCTTGTGTTCTCAAGAGCCAAGTCTGTAAATACTGGCTCAATGCCGTTAAATCTCATTCTTACGTCAATATTGTCTGATTCTCTTCCATTTTGTGCCCATCTGACTTTTCCACTGAAGGTATAGTTTCCAACGGGGTAGTCTGGATTCACTCTCAGCGCCGCATCTGTTCCATGATAGTTTCTTGTGAATCCATCAAGCAAGGCAATTGTCTTGTTCGGATATTCATGCGCAAAGAACATCGGAGAATCTCCGGATATTATTCTGTACATTTCCTCCTGCCACGTACCTGCAGCCGCATCTTCATTCACGCCCTGTGCATTCCAGTATTGTGTGAATGCAGGTTCATTGTCTTTTCCTGTTAGGCGGAATCCATAATATCCGTCGCTAAGCGGGCTGGTTGTGTCTGTTATGTCCGCAAATCTAATGTAGTAATAACCTGTTTCTCTCTGGTCAAGAAGCATCTCAAATTGAGTTTCAAAACTTCCATCAGTTGCAGTCCATGCGCCATCGTTTAGGTGGTATTCAAGTCCAACTGTTGTGTTGAACCAAGGGGTTCCAGCCTTTGTTGTTATCGGGCCCTTGTCGTCTCCTTCTCCTTTCCATCCATCAATTGCGCTATATTCGTCATAAGGATAGTCCGAACCCCAGTCTCCATATCCGTCTGCGTCGCTGTCAAAAATATCCAAATCCATTATGTTGTAATAGTAGTTCCCGCGATATATTTTGCTTCCATCTGTTCGGGTTCCGTGTTCCAAATAAAATTTATTGTTGGTTCCCCAGTTATGCACTATCGTCCCATTTGAGATGAATCGGTTGTAATAAAACTCGTTGTCATTTCCGCTAACATTCAACGAAGGCATGTCGTCTTCTCCACTGCCATCTGTGCTCGTTATATTGTTGTATCTGAAAATGTTTGCATTTCCCTCAACATATGCTCCGTATCCAACGATGCTGTTTGTCGAATTTATGGAGTTGTTCGCAATCGTATTCTCATACGATTCAGGTGCAATATGCACGCCATACGCTACATTTTCTATTATACAATTTTTGAGTGTAGTGTTTCTTCCAAGAAGATTTACTCCATATCCTGCTTCAGTGGTACCATCCCCATAAATCCTAAGGCCTGCACAGTCAATTGAATTGTTTATTCCTTCATCCAATATTCCAACTGCGTAACTAGTAACCAATTGTGCGCTTACACCCACAATCGTGGTTCTTTTCGCATATGGCGTGAGCCATATCCCTACGTCAGTTATATTCTCTGCTGTAATGTTCTCAAGATATGTGCCTGGCACTTGAATTTTAAATCCCACATCTGGGTCAATCAATACGTTTCTTACTATCGCACCCTCTCCATTAACTTCAATAGTTCCAAATACTTCATGCCCGTTTCCTTCAAGCACGACGTTTGGTGCATTAATTGTAATAGCTGTGTCGCTTGTGCTCGGAGGTGTTATATCTCCGCTTAAATAGTAAGTTCCTGCCTGGCTAATTGTTGCCGGCGCGCTTATCTGAATCGGAGCTGGTGCAGGCGCAGATGGCGCAGGAGATGATACTCCTCCCGATGAGCTGCCTGAGCCGCCGCCAATAAAGTCGGGCGATCTTGGTTTTTGTACAACTGTTTTTTGTTCTGCCGGTTTTTGTTCAGGCACATTTTGTACCTGTGCAGGTGCAACCTGTTCTTGCGCAGGATTTTGTTCCTGTGCAATTGTTGCAGGTGCTAATTTCTTCTCACCTGTCTGAATCGGCTGAGTAATCTCTGTATTTTCATTTTGAGCGGGCATTCCCATATATGCTCCAGTCAAAGGCTCAGCTGTCGGTTGAAAATTTCCAGCAACCCACATTAAAGACGCAATTCCTATTACCAACATTATCGGAATCGCCAAAAACGGTAAATATTTCATAAGTCGTACCATTCAAAACCACCCTGAGCAGAAATTCTTTTTGCTCACCACACCTGCTCTGGCTACGCGCCAAAGGCTTTTAATAATATTCAAACCTATTTTCCATAGGTATTTTAATTTCATATAAATAGTTGATTTTATGGGAAAACAAAAAATAAAAGTTGCCGTTGTCGGCGTTGGAAATTGCTTTGCAGGGCTATATCAGGGGCTTCAATACTATAAAACACATGAAGTAACCCAAGCCGCCGGGCTCATGCATCCGGTATTGGGCGGGTACGCGCTCTCCGATATTGAATTTGTCAGCGCGTTTGATGTGTCTGAGGAAAAAGTCGGAAAAAATCTTAATGATGCGACATACGCCCACCCAAACGAGGTGGACTGGGTAAAAAAAGAAGACATGCCAAACACAAATGTAATTGTAAAAGAATCCCCGATTCTTGACGGTCTTGGGATTTACATTCTTGAGAGAGTAAAGCCTGTGAAAAACAAGCCAATGGATATCCTCGGAAAGGAAATAAAAGAGGAGATAAAGAAAAGTGGCGCAAGAATAATTCTTTCTTATCTGCCGGTGGGAAGCGCGGATGCGACAAGATATTGGGCGCAAATGGCATTGGATACAAAATGTGCATTTGTAAATTGCATTCCGGAATTCATTGCATCCGATGAGCAATGGGCAAAGAAATTCAAGGATGCAAACTTGCCAATAGTCGGCGACGACATAAAAGCGCAGGTTGGTTCAACAATTGTGCACCGAACACTTGCCCGTCTTGTGGATGAGCGCGGCGCGCAAATTGAGAGCACATATCAAATTAATGTCGGCGGAAATACCGACTTTTTGAACATGAAAGAGCAGTCAAGGCTCAAAAGCAAGCGAATTTCAAAGACCGAATCCGTGCAATCCCAACTCAAGAAAAGATTGCCGGACGACCAAATTTATGTCGGACCTTCAGATTTCATTCCATTTTTGTCCAATACAAAATTGGGCTTTATGAGAATTGAGGGGCGCATGTGGGCGGACGTTCCATTCAATATGGAAATTCGGCTTGAAGTTGATGATAAGGCAAATTCAGGCGGCGTATCCGTGGATGCAATCAGGTGTGCTCAAATTGCTTTGGACCGGGGCATCGGCGGAATACTGGATGGGCCGTGTGCATATTTCATGAAGCATCCGCCAAAACAGTATACTGACCCGGTTGCAAGGGAAATGGTTGAGAAATATATTGAAAAAGCTTAAACCATTTCTTTATATTCTTATTTTACCCAATCCTTTTACAATCAGTCAATTTAATTGCCGGCGTCGCATAACCTGGTAGTGCGCCAGTCTTGAAAGGCTTTTCTTTTCTCTCGTCAGAGAAAAGAAAACCCTGGAAAAGAAAAGAGAGGGTAAGCCTCCTTTCTTCAAGAGAACTGGTCCCTCACGGGATTGTAGGTTCAAATCCTGCCGCCGGCGCTCACTTTGTTTGCTTGACGGCAGTCTGTTCAACCGACGATTCGGTTGCCCATCCTGCCGCCGGCGAATTCTTTTTTAAAATATATAAAATTAAAAGGAGAAAATTTATCCAACCGTCTCTATTACGCAATCTCCATTCACAATTACCTGGCACGCAAGCCTCTGGTTTGGTTGTGCTCCGAATGCCTCAAGAGTGCTTTTCTCATTCTCAGTCTTCTCATTCAAATTTTGCATCCCGGAAACAATATTTACGATACATGTAAGGCAAACTCCCTCTTTGCACGAGAAATTTATGCTCGCACCATTTTTTTCCGAAACATCCATGAGCTTTGTACCCGCAGGAACCTCGACGCTAATATTATCATTCTTAAAAGTAACTTTAGGCATTCATTATCACCGCATCTTTTCTCTCAGATGTATTTTTTAAGGTTTAAGGTTTTTCTCATTCTATGGCATCAAAACTTCCATCGGGGCTTGCAAGCTCAACGCCCAGAAAATTGAGCTTTTCAGAAGACGTACCGCAAAACGCGGGGCCGAATATTATCTTGTATATTTCAATTCTTGCATTAATTCTTTCTGGGGTGGCAATTTATCTAAGCCTGACCTCCCAGCAAGGCTTAAGCGCGCAAGATAAAACCGAACTTAAGGCAATAGCCGAGGATTTGAGGCAAATACAGCAAAAGGAAATAGTAATGACTTCTCCTTTGAAAACAACTGTTTTGGTGCAGAAAACATTCCCCATCACAGACCTTTTTAGCAAGGATTTCAAAATAAGCATAGACGAGAGCTTCCCAATAGACGCCGAGGTAGTTGCAGTTTCAAGCACAGGTCAAATTGTAAATTTGCATGTAGCCGACAACCTGAGAATAAAGGGCGATTTGCCTCTTGGCTCATCAAAAAGCTTGGAAGGCGCAACCTTTGAAATAAATAAGGAAATACCTCTTGAAACCCGTTTTAGCGCAACCCTAAAAGTGAATACTGTTTATGGCAAGGAGCTAAACGATATGATAAGCAGAATTGAGTCAATAGCTCAAAAATAGTTTTTCTTTTTTCTTCAAATTCTTTTTTTCTAAAGCACTTTCAATTCTTATTCTCTATTTTTTGTATTCATCCTCTGCAATAATCTAATTCTATTTCTTTACAAGAATTGCCTTTTTTATAATAGCCTTCCCCACTCCCTTTTCAAAATTTATGTCCCACTGCTTAACTTTAATTCTTTTTTTGAAAAATGGCGCGTCGCATACAAATGTTTCCCCTTCCCCACCCTCTAAAAATACATTAATCGGCGGGCGCAAAGAAAGAAATTTATCCACATCTGCAGGCTCAAATCTTTTTGCAAGCCACTTCTCATCCAGCCCTTGCGCGGATACGGATACGATATATACTTCCATTTGTGCAAGCATTTCTTTTAGAAAATCCGCTTTTTTATGCCATATAGGAGAAAACGCCTTCAATCCCAATTCATCAGCAATTTTGTCTATTCTTGATTTTTGATAAACAGACTCAACCGCGCCGGTTATAATTCCATTAACTTCCAAAGAGGAAATCGCATTTTTCAAATCCACAAGTTCGGTTTTGTGCGTCGTCTTAAATGTGTGCAACTTTATTTCCGCCGCCTGTGCCTGAAGAGGGCACCAATTTACATTCGGATGATGAAACATCATCGAGTCTTCTTGAGGTTGCATATTTAGCCATTGAACCTCGTGCCCCTGCTCCAGCGCCCATTGGGTGGCATAAGTTGAGTCTTTTCCTCCAGAATAAAGGCAGGCAATCTTCATTGGTATCCCTGTATTAATATTTACGCAAATGCTCATAAATTCATGAGGCTAAGAAAAATTATCTATTAGTGCTTCGAGGGCAATATCCGCGCTTAATTGTTTAACCTGCTCATTTATATACTCTTATTACCACATTAGATATATAGCTGATTAAATGAACTTCCAAGCAAATCAAAACACTTTGCCTAAATCAAATTCCGGGCAAAAGTCAGTTTTTCAGGTGATATGCCCCAAAGTCAAGGGCGCAAAGCTATATGATTTATTTCCAAAAGTTAATGAAATCGCAACTTGGGTTAAAAAACAGTCTAAAGAAAATAATATGGTTTATGAGACGGTCATTCTTTTTAGTGAAATGGCTATAGACCCCGGAGCACATCCTGAACAACATAGTGTCGTAGTGGGCACCTGCAATCTCATGTCTCCTTATTCGTTACCGCGCGAACCATGGTTTTCGGTTGCCTTCAATATTTTTGAAGAGGATAAAAATGGGGTAATTGCAAATATCGGGTATTTGGTTACTCATGACGATATTTTCTGGCGTCAGAAATTAACTTTTACATCTTACGAAAAGTTTGTATTTGTGAGTTATGCTATTAAGTCCAATCTTTTTGGTTCAGATATAGTTGCAAGAGAAATGATCTCCAATAATATTAACCAGGCGAATAAAGTACGTGGTGAAAATTCGGATTTTCTTCAAATAGTTACTCCTTCCGGTATCATCGTTGAGCACAGGATTTGCGCCGATGTTTTTCGTGAAAAATCAAAAACAGAACCCGATATATTGGTTGTTTCCTCTGCAGGTCTTGAAATATCTGAAGCCGCCAATCGTTTCAAAACGGTTCTGGCGCACGATGGTGTGCAAGGAATGTTGACTGCCGGGCAAAAACCGCGCTTAATTTCAATAAAAGAAGAATCCTCTTTTTATGTAGCCACTTTGCTTGACGAATCTATACAATAGTTGATTATCAATTATTTTTAATTAACTTTTTTCTCTTTTCAAAAAAAATATTGGACACACGGGGAATCGAACCCCGAGTCTCTGCCTTGCGAAGGCAGCGTCTTACCGTTCGACTATGTGCCCATTAAAAGTAGGTGATAAAATTAGGCGAGCAAGATTAATAAAATAAGTCCGAAGTTGTTTTCTTCGCGTGCCTACCTCATTCTCATAGGCATTTTTCTGGTAGTGTCGGCCTGCATGTCCTTTACATTTGGGACTATCGCAACCTTTTCTTGCATCATGACATCTATCTGCAGATCTCCCTTGTCTTCGCGAATATAAAACGTAAGATACCTGTTGTTGGAATCTATTTTTATCTTAAGTATGTTTCCTTCAATTTCCTTCGAACTTCCATCTCTCTGCTTTATGGTGGCATTTGATACTTCTTCCACGCTTTCAATTTTGCATTCATATTTTCTTCCACTGCCAAAATTGAGCGCTCCATCTTCAAAATAGACAACTATCTTGCCGTTTTTTTGTTCTACTGCCGAGGGAATATTTTCTTGTAAATAAGCCCTAATCAAAGAATTAGCTTCTTCTTCATCCATAAGAATCAAATGGAGGTTAAAACCTCCCTAAATGTAGTTTATGTTTTCAAGGGTGGAGAGTTCGGCTCTCTTCTGAGTTTCCTTTTGCTTGGCATCAATTATCTTTGATACCTGCTCAGATTGCAAGCCGGTGACTATTGCAGTTGCCGAAATGTTGTCTGTTCTCTCGGCAGAAAGCCTCGCGCCAATTTTTACATTCGCGTTTGAGTCAAATCTATCGGTTATTCTCTCGCCGATTTCAATTACTTCTCCAAGGGTTAGCCCGCTTCCACCTTCTATATGCAAAAGCGCGCCCTTTGCGCCCTCGTAGGAAACATCGAGCAATGGGTGTTCAAGTGTTGATCTTGATACTCGCTCAACTCTGTCTGCTCCCATGCCTTCTCCTAGTGATATGAGTGAAATTCCTCCATTTTGCATAATGGATTTCACATCTGCATAGTCAATATTTAGCAATGAGGGGGACATTATTGTCTCGGTGATTCCTTTCACTGCTTTTGTTGTAATCATGTCTGCCAGGTTGAATGCTTCATTCATCGGCAAATTCGGGGCAAAGCTTACCAGTCTGTTGTTGTCTATTACAACGACTGTGTCTGATACATCTGCAAGTCTTTGCAAGCCCCATTCTGCTTTTTTGAGCCTTGCGCGTTCGAGTGAGAATGGAGTTGTCACAATTGATACGACTATTGCTCCCTGTTCTTTAGCAATTTCAGCAACTGTTGGTGCGGCACCGGTTCCGGTTCCTCCACCAAGACCTGCTGTAAGGAAGATAAGCTCGTTTTCGCCGATAGCCTCTCTTATTTGCTCTTTTGATGCTTGTACGCATCTTTCAGCAACTTCGGGAAAGCCACCCGCACCAAGTCCATTTGTAATTGATCTGCCGATTAGAACTTTCTTTTGTGCATTAATGCTTCTCAAATGAAGGTTGTCAGTATTAATCGCAACTGTTTTTACAGATTTCACACCCATGTTTTCCATGCGGTTTACTGTATTGCATCCGCCTCCTCCGACACCTATTATTGAAATCCTAATTTTGTCGTTGGAGAGTATTCCCTCACTTTCCTGCGTTGCCCCAAGTGCAGGAGAACCAGTTTTTGCCTGGGCAAGTATGTCCTCGAACATTGTACCTATCCCCCCTATTTTATAATCAAAACGCTATCCAATTTTGGTCGCCTATTGATATTGCGTTTGATGTCTAGATAGATTGAGGTAAAGTTTATAAAGCCTTAGTATTCGCCGTCGTCGTATTTTAGAAAACGTGTGGGAGGTTGGGTTAGTTCAATGACATCCGTTCAATAAACTTGCCCGGCAATACGACTGATTTTTCAGTTTTGTTTTTTCCAACGATTATTACAAACTTAGTATATTTATCCAATACAAATAAAAAAAAAGAAAAAAACCGGCTAAAATTAGCCGATAATTTCTATGTCCGAGTAACTGATTGTTGGTTTCTCTTCCTTTGGCTCTGCGTCCGCGCCGAAAATGTTGGCACCCTTTACTCCGGTCACAATGGCAACTATTTCCAGTTTGCCGTCGTATCCGGGGATAAGTCGTGCACCCCATTTGACTGTTGCCTGCGCGTCCATCTTTTCTGTGATGATTTCTCCGGCCTTGATAGCGTCTCCCAGTGTAAGGTCGCTGCCTCCTGAGATATGTATCAATGCGCCGTTCGCGCCGTCAAAGTCCACGTCCAGTAGCCTGTTTTTGAGAACTCCTTCTGCAGCTCCCCTAACTTTGTCATTTCCCTTGCCTTCGCCTACTGCGATAAAGCCAACTCCACCGCCTGTTACGGTTGAGCGGACATCTGCAAAGTCAATGTTGATAAGGGATGGCTGAGTGATTGTCCAGACAAGTCCTCCGACCGCCTTTGCGAGAATTTCGTCTGCAACTGCAAACGCCTCGTTCATGGGCAGGTTGGGTACAAGCTTTACTAGCCTGTTGTTGTCCAGTACGATGACCGAGTCAACATTTTTTCTGAGTTTTCCAATCGCTTCATCAGCTTTTATTCTTCGTGCGCGCTCAAGGTTGAATGGATATGTTACCATTGCAATCGTGATGGCTCCCTGCTCCTTCGCAATCTCGGCGATTACTGGTGCTGCACCCGAGCCTGTTCCGCCTCCCATACCTGCGCATATAAATACGAGGTGGGCGCCTTCAAGCTCCTTTACTATAAGTGCGCGGTCCACTTCTGCCGCTTTTGCTCCGGTTTCCGGATAGCCTCCTGCGCCAAGCCCTTTTGTAATCGACTTGCCGATGAGGATCTTCTTGGCCTTCTCATGTATCATGTTCAAGTGCTGCCTATCGGTGTTTACTGCCACCAAATCACAGCCCTTTACTCCAGACCTGATTAGCCTATTGACGGTATTGTTACCGCCTCCTCCTACTCCTACTACAACTATCTTAATTTTGTCTGAGCCAATAGCTTCGCTTGGAGCTGACTCTTGCTCACCCAGGACGGATCGTACCAAACTTTCCATTTTTTCGTCCTCATACCTTTATTCAAGGCTAGCGCTCTACTCGTGTATAATTTATATACTCATACTATTTGCGTTGAAACGAATCGATGGTGTGTATGAAAAAACCCAAAAAGGCAGAATAGAAAAAAAATAAAAAAATTTGAAAATAGCGAAAAATAAATAAAAAAAAACAAAAATAAATAATACAAAAAATAAATAAAATAAATAAAAAACAAAAATAAGCAATACAAAAAATAAACAAAACAAAAAAATAATACAAAAATCAATCGGCGCGCACCCGCAAATAAAAAACAAAGTTAATCCCGCTCAAGCTCGCTTGGCTCGGATTCAATTCGCGTCAATTTTAATCCGTGTAATAGTATTCTCCCGATTCCTTTTGCTCTCTGTCCAAAACCGAGCCCGGCTTGTTTATACGGGGGCGGGCAGTATCAGGATCCCTTCTTAATGTAATGCTCAAGCCCTTCAAAAATTTATTCAGCCCGTTTCTTTTCTCCTCCGGTGCATGTGCAAATCCAAAAACCGAGCTCTCTCCCTCAAATACCATTATTCGGGAAGAAATCGCATCCACAAGCACCAAGTCGTGGTCAACCACAAGGCAGACCTTGTTTGAATTTTCAATCAGCCTTTGCACAAGAGATGCAAAATTCAACCTTTGCTCTATGTCCAAAAATGCGGACGGCTCGTCCAGTAAATACAAATCGGCATCGCGCGAGAGTGCCTGCACAATCGCAACACGCTGCAATTCTCCTCCGGACAAACTGTCAAGCTCGTTTTCCATCAACGAATTAACATTAAGTTTTCTGCACGCATCTTCAAAGAATTGGGCATTCATTTTCTCTTTTGCAAAAAGTTGCCCGACAGTCATTGGGAGCGCTTTCACATATTGCGGCTTGTAAGACACGCTATATGCTCCAATCATATCATTTCCGTTTTCTGATTTTTCCACACCGGCAAGCATCTTCACAAAAAGAGTCTTTCCAATCGCATTTTTTCCAACAATGCCAATCACTTCGCCCTCTTTCATCTCGCCCTCATCAGACTTAAATGCAAATCCTTCAAATTTTTTCTCAAATTGCGGGTAAGAAATTTTTACCTTACCCTTTCGCGTGCCTGCCGCCCCTTTCTGGAATTTTATCTCATAATCTCTAAAGCGCATATTTTCCTCTTTCAAAAATCCCTGCAAATACTGGTTGATTCCCACCCGTGTATTCTTGAGTTTTGAAACAATTCCGTATGCGTTTTCCTGCCCAAAGAAAACATAAACATAATCGGACAAATAGTCAAAAAGAGCCAAATCATGCTCAATTACAATGACATTTTTTGTCTCCCCGAGAGTTTTTAGCGCCTGCGCGGTTTTGAGCCTTTGTTCAATGTCCAAATAAGAGGCAGGCTCGTCAAAATAATACAAGTCTGCGTCCTTGCACCAACACGCCGCAATAGCAACACGCTGTAATTCTCCGCCGGATATTTCATGCAAATTTTTGTCCATTACGTGCGAAAGATCAAATAGTTCTATCGCCTCATTTAGTGCTCCTCTCTCGTCTGTTTTTTTCAGAAGCTCTTTCACTTTGCCTCTTACAACAAAGGGAATCTTGTCAACATTTTGCGGCTTTAGCGAGACTTTTATGTGCTTGCCGGAAATTTTTTTGAAATATTCTGCCTCAACTTTTGGCAATTCCTGCACTATTTTTTTTATGTCCGGCGAATTTTTGTAATCTCCCATATTCGGCATTATTTGCGCGGACAAAAGGTGCAACGCTGTTGATTTTCCGATTCCGTTTTTTCCAATAAGTCCCGTAACCCCTTTTTGCGGCATGGGAATTCCATAAAGCCTGAACGAATTTACTCCGTACTGATAAACTATTTTGCCCGCCTCTTCCGCCAATTTGATAATTGTTATGCAATCAACCGGGCATTTTTTCGGGCAGATGCCACAGCCCGTGCAAAGCACTTCCGAAATTACCGGAAAACCCTGCGAATCTACGATAACCGTTTCGTCTCCCATTTGCACTCCTGGGCAGACTTTTTGGCAGATATAGCCGCATTTTTCCTTAATACATTTTTCCCTGTCAATAATTGCAATTCTTGGCATAAGATAACCTTTAGCTCCCTTCGTTCAAAAATGTTCACTTGCCTGCTTTTTGAATGCTATCCATTATTTCCTGCTGTACATTAATGCCGGCAAGGCCAAGCAGCCAAAATGCCACTTGTTTTATTATGGTGTATGTGATGACAAATATGGCGACCACCATAAGTTTTTTTCCCCACGCCGGAAGCTTTCCAAACCATTCAAATTTTGCGGACGCAACAGAGTCTATTCTCGCGTATATCTTTCCGCGCATAAATATCATAATCAGGGCAAGCACTCCAAACACTATCACATAATGCAGGGGGAAGCCTACCGAATAAAGTACATAAAGCATGAGAAAGCTCAGCCCTATTCTTAAATACAATTTCAAATTTTGCGAATTCATTATTTCCACTATCCTGCCTGTAAATATATTTTGTGCTCCATACCTTTTATTATCCTGCTTTCGTATTTCAAACCATGAGAATAACTCATCAGGACCGGTCCGAGAATATAATCTCGCTTATACCTGAAAATTTGGAGGATTTATGGCACATTGAGCGCGTGCTCTCCCCCGGCGACGTCGTGCGTGCAGTCTCCTTTCGCTCTTTCAAGGCCAATGAGAAAGCATCATCTGAAAAAAAGAAAATCAACCTTGAGCTAAAAGCCGAAAAAATTGAATTTGCGCGCCATGCAAATCGCCTGCGCATAACCGGTCCAATCATTTCCGGTACTCCGGAAGAATTTGTGCAAGCCGGCTCATACCATACAATTGACATTGAGCCAGGAGACAAACTCTCAATAATAAAAGAGTGGAAAAATTTCCATCTTACACGATTGAAAAAAGCCATCGCGGAGACAAAAAGACCGCGCATGTATGTGCTTGTGATGGATGAGAAAAAAGCATTGCTCGCATCTATTCTGGGATTCGGAGTCAATTACAATTGGGAGCTTGAAAATAATTCTTCAAAGCGGGAGGATTCAAAGAGGCAGTTAGAGGACGGAAAGCAATTTTTCGGAGATATTCTTTCCCGGATTGAACGGCTCGAAGCGAACAAAATAATTGTCGCGGGTCCCGGGTTTGCCGCTGAAAATTTTGCAAAATTTGCAAAAGAAAAAAATGCCGCGCTTGCAAAACGTTTTACTCTTGAGCATTGCTCATATGCGGAAAGAAACGGCGTGAACGAGCTGATGAAAAAAGGAATCATTTCCCGTGTTGCGGCAGATGAGCGGGTAGCGCTTGAGATGCAGATAATGGACGAATTCAAATTGAAGTTGGCGAAAAATTCGGACAAAATTTGTTATGGATTAAAGAATGTAAAAAATGCGCTTGAATTTTCTGCAGTGCAAAAAATTATAGTGCAAGATGAGCTTTTGCGCAATCGAAAAGACGTTGCAAATTTGATAGAGGCGGCAGAAAACAATAAAGTGGAAATAATGATTTTCTCGCACGAATCCGACGGCGGTGCGGAGTTGGAAGGCTTTGGCGGGTTAATCGCGTTTTTGAGATTCGCAATGCCCGCGCAACAGTAATTTTGTGCAATATGTGAAATATTCACGTTTGCATTTACCAGCCAAGTTTATCCGAAGACACTTCTTTTGGGCTTGTTTTCATGTAAACTATTTCAACTTTTGTCTTCTCTTTATTACTTGTATCTTTACTTTTTCTAGTGTCCCAAGCTTTCACTATTTTTCGTATATTTTTTTGCGAGAGCGGCAAATCTTCAAGCATCTTTATTTGTTCAAGGGAATTTTTTTTGTCGCGTGCAAATTCCATCGCAAGCTTCATTATTTCGGATTCCCTCCATTTTCTTACTACATTGTTAAACAGCAGGCAACTGGGTGGAACAATATTTTTGTCAAACGTTCTAAGCCGTTTGCCTTTTTTCAAATCCGAGTTCTTCTCTAAGTTCGCCCAGATGTTGGGGGTATCCTTTTTTTCACAATATTCTCTAAGTGCCCTCGCGGCTTTTCGCTGGCATCCAAAAGGAAGTTGACTAATATATCCACTAGCACGTATGGATTGTGCGCTTGTTTTTTGTGCATTCATATTACCATCTCGTTGCCTATTATGTATATAAATGAATAAAAAGAGATTCGTATTTCAAACGATTTACTTTGCTTCACTACTTCTTACTCTCTCTGACATCAAGCCCGACTTTCATAAGTTGTGCAAGGCAAGCCTCAAGCTGTATCACTTCGTTTGCTCCTTCAACAACTCGGAAATTGTATTCGCCGATTCTATCAATCAAGTCTGCTTTTGAGCGCTCATCAATTTTCACATTATCAATTTCGCGGAACATTTGCACAAGCACATCCTCTCCGGAAAGACCGTAATTTATTATGAGTTCATGCAAATTTTTCCTGGCCTCTTTGAATTTTCCATCAAGTGCAAGTTGCATCATCTCAAGTATCTCTTTCGGGCGTGCACGCGATGCATATTTGTAAACCGATTTTTCGCTAATTGTTTTTGAATGCAATGCCGCTCCCTGAAGCGCGTTCACAAGTTTTCTCATGTCCCCGTCAGATACATATATGAGCGCTTTTTTCGCATCTTCTTCAACTTTCAGTCCTTCGCCCTTGCTTATGCGCTCAATCATTTTTGACGCCTGCACATCATCAAGCTGTGTAAACCGAAAAACGGAGCAACGGGATTGAATCGGCTCAATTATTTTTGACGAATAATTTGCGCCCAGAATAAATCTGGTGGCGGACACATACATCTCCATTGTTCTGCGCAAAGCCGATTGTGCGTCCGAGGTAAGCGAATCCGCTTCATCCAAAAATATCAATTTGAAGGGCACATCCGCCAAAGCGATAGTGCGCGCAAAATCCTTTATTTTTCCGCGTACAACGTCTATTCCTCTCTCATCCGACGCATTCATTTCAAGAAGGCACTCACTACGCCTGTCTCCGTAAAGCTCGTTTGCAAGCGCGAGTGTTGCCGTGGTTTTTCCGCATCCGGGCGGGCCGGCAAACAAAAGATGTGGCATATTTTTTGCAGCCGCAAAAGATTTTAGTGAGGAAATAATGTCTGCCTGACCGATAATATCATCAAGCTTTTTAGGGCGGTATTTCTCAGTCCAGGGAGTAATGTCAATCTTTTCATCCATATTATCACTTAACTAGTCAAGCTTTATTAGCCCTCATTTTTGATAAAGGTTATATACCTATAACGAGCAATGATTTGTATTCTGCAAATGCTTAGATTTCGTGATGTGAATGGTTGATGTAAAAGAAATTGAAGAAAATATTCTTGCGTATTGGAAGTCTCACCAAATATACAAAAAAATTCGGGAGCGAAATTCCGGCGGAAAGCCATTTTTCTTCTGCGACGGGCCGCCTTATGCGACCGGGCAGATTCATCCCGGTACCGCGTGGAACAAATGCCTCAAGGATTCCGTTTTGCGCTATTTCCGCGCCAAGGGAAGAAATGTGCGCGACACTCCCGGCTACGACACTCACGGTCTTCCAATCGAGGTAAAAGTGGAAAAAGAGCTTGAAATAAACAACAAAAAGCAAATTGAAACGCTTGGAGTAGGCAAATTCATAACAAAATGCAAATCATTCGCGTCAGAATATATCGGAGTAATTTCATTGCAATTTGAGAGATGCGGCGTGTGGATGGACTTTGAGCATCCTTATGTCACTTATGATAATCACTACATCGATTCAATCTGGAAAACAATAAAGGCGGCTGATGACAAAAAACTTTTGACAGAAGGCGTTTATGTTGTTCCACAATGCGTTCGTTGCGAAACCTCGCTTGCAAATTATGAGCTTGAGTATAAGGACCGCGAAGATCCATCCCTATACGTAAAGTTCAAGGTAAAAGGCAAGGAAAACGAATATCTTATCATCTGGACAACAACTCCGTGGACACTGGTTGCGAACCGCGCCGTAATGGTTCATCCTACATTCACTTATGTGCGCGTTCAATTCGGGCAAGAAGTATGGATTGTGGCGAAAGAACGGCTTGAAGAGGTTGCAAAATTTGTGCCCGGCGAATCATTTTCAATTATCGGGGAAACGTCCGGCAAAAAGCTTGAGGGCACCGAATACGAGCATCCGCTCGCGCAAAAATTAAGCGTAAACTTTGATAGAAAAGTAATTCTTTCCGACGAGCACGTCACTCTTGAGGATGGCTCCGGTCTTGTGCATACCGCACCCGGGCACGGGCCTGAGGATTTTATTGTCTGCAAGCGATATGACATTGAGCCATTTTGCCCTGTTGGACCTTCCGGCAAATATACTTCTGACGCCGGAGATTATGCGGGTCTGGATGTGCTTGAGGCAAACAAAACGATAATTTCCGACCTCAAAGATGCCGGAGCGCTTTTGCATTCCGGGAAAATTTCGCATCGTTATCCTTATTGCTGGAGATGCAAAACTCCGCTCATTTTTATCGCGACTCATCAGTGGTTTATTTCAATCACAAAACTCAAGGAACGTATGCTTGATGAAATAGACCATTCAATCAATTTCCATCCCGAATTTGCAAAAACCCGTTTCCGGGATTTTGTAAGCTCTGCCCCGGATTGGTGCATTTCACGACAGAGATATTGGGGTACTCCATTGCCTATCTGGCTTTGCCAAAAAGAAGGCTGTAAAGAGAGAAAGGTTCTTGGCTCTTCAAAAGAGTTGCCCACAAACTTGGATTTGCACAGACCATACATAGATGAAATTGAATTTGATTGCTCATGCGGCGGCAAAATGAAAAGAGTACCCGACATTTTGGATGTTTGGTTTGATTCAGGCAATGCCGTTTGGGCGCAAATGCATAATGAAAATGAGGCAGCCATTTGGCGCGAAGGAGATTCCTTACAAGCAGACTTTATCACGGAAGGCAAAGACCAAACACGCGGCTGGTTTTATTCGCTTCTTGGCTCCGGTGTCGTGCTAAACAACCAAACTCCATATACGAATCTTACCATGCACGGTTTTTTTGTAGATGAAAAAGGAGAAAAAATGTCAAAGTCGGTCGGAAATTTTGTGCCGCTTGAGGACATCATCTCAAAATACGGTGCCGATTCATTCAGGCTTTGGGGATTGTCCGCAACCATTTGGGACGATTTGAAATTCAATTACAAAGAGCTTGACGAGTCAAAGCGAACGCTTGATATTTTCCTGAACATGGGAGTTTGGATGCAGAGATTTTATGTGCACCCGAATCGGGAAATTGACGAGAAGGAATACGAGCTTGAGGACAGGTGGCTGATTTCCCGCACGCAAAGCGTGATTGAGAAAGTGTCCGCCTCATTTGAAAAATTTGAGCCGTTTGAAGGGCTCATAGCCCTTGAGTATTTGCTCGTTGAGGATATTTCACGCTTTTATTTAAAGAGGCTCAAGCAGAGAATCAGCGAGGGCAAAAATGTTGATGCGGGAATGAAGGTGCTTTATGATTCTCTTCTTTCGTGCGTTCAGATGCTCTCGCCATATGTTCCTTTCGTTGCGGAACATTTGTATCTAAATGTGTTCAAGCCATACGCGCAGGAAGAATCCGTGAGCATGCTCGCGTGGCCGACTTCAAAGCCGAATGGAAAAGATGTTTTGCTGGAAACACAGATGGAACATTTGCGTGCAATAATGAATTCTGCAATGAATGCGCGCATGAAGGCAAACCTAAAATTGCGCTGGCCATCGGAGGAGCTTTGCATCGCAACCGGTTCTACCGAAGTAAATTCGGCGGTTGAAGTTGCGTCCGATTTTCTTAAAGCCATGACAAACACTAAAAATATTGTTCTTGGGGCGCCAAGCTCAACGTTTGAAGTATCGCTTCATTCGGCAAAAATCGGTGCAAAATTCAAGGCGGATTCGGTTGCGGTAACCGCGCTTTTGAAGCAGATGAGCCCGGAGCAAATAGTTTCCTCTCTTTCGCAAAAGCCGTTTATGCTTGATGGAAAATACGAAATAGATTCTGAAATGATAAGCGTAACCGAGGTCGCATCCGGATATGCAATTGCGCCCTTTGACGGCGGCAAGGTATATGTGAAAACAGTTATTGACTCATCTCTTTATGCGCAGGGAGTGGTGCGTGAAATAACCCGCAGAGTACAGTCCATGCGAAAAGAGCTTGAGCTTGTCAATTCCGATTTTGTGGAAATTTCAATTTCCGGGGATTCGGAGATTGTGGACATTGCAAAGGCAGATTCGCAAAAAATATCCAGCGCAGTGAATGCGTCCTTAGTATCGTTTGGGACCGATATGCCAAACGCGGATTTGAAAAAGGACTGGGAAATAGACGACAAAGAGATATTTATCTCCGTGCGCAAGTGCTAAACTGCAAAAAGATTTTTGTGCGCAAAAGCCGCCGAAGATTTAGTGCAAGTATTAATCTTTTTCTTTTTTATCCCATGCTTGTTGCCTTTATTGCAAGGCTCACTACTACAACTATTAGAACAAGTACCGCAAGCGTAAAATGAACATCTCTTAATATCCCTTTTATCGCATTTTTCAATATTTTCATGCTCTTTTCTTAAAACGATTATTTATATAATACTTTTTGCATCATTCTTTCATGAAAGATAATAAAATTAAGAGAAAACTTCTCTGGCCGGCAGTGATTGTCGCTTTGCTTTCGCTTTTGTGGCTGGCGGCTGAAATGAAATGGATAAATTCCGATTTGCCGCTTGGTCCGTTTGCATTGCTGGCGGTATCCCTTGCGCTAATAATATATGAGCTTAGATGGTGATTTTAATGAAACAAATATTTGAAATTGATATTGCAAAGAAATTGGAACTAACCAAAATTCTTGAGGATGACCCTTACGGCGAGAAAAAGACCGGCGAGGAAGAGCACATGAGCTTTTCACGTCTTGGCTACAAATTAAAAGACGGAGTAACAATCGGAGAAGACGAGAAAAAAATCTTTCTTCTATTGAGGGGCTCGGACGACTATCTCCCGTTTGTGAAAAAATATCTCGGCGACTTGGCAAAAAGATGTTCCCAAGAAGTTGAGAATCGCATTATTGCAAAAATAGAAGAAGAGGAAAGTTCGGCAGAGCAGGGAATGGGCTCAATCTTTGGAGATTGAAATTAATTTCTTTTATTTTTTGATACTATCTATTTTTACACCTTTTTATTCATATTATAATACATCTACGAATGAGATGGTGTGTTAAAATGCCTGATGTAATCATGAAAATTTCAAAAATTGATACAACCCTGTCAAAAATTAATCTGGGTTTCAAGCGATTTTTTCCCTCGTATATGGAAAAATTGTTTTCTGCATATAATTACACTATAAAATATTCCGACCTGTGCAAATCCGCCAAAAGCGCATTGAGGGCAAATTTGCTTTTTGTGCAAAATATCAATGGAAAAGATTTGCTTTTGTATGCTTATTCAAACGCCAGCGTGAGGATGAAAAATACATCTTCAATTCAGCTGAATGTGTATTCTCGGGAATTTAATTTGTCATATATTTGCGAACTTGTCGGCGGAGGTCAATTCCTGATTTATCCAAAAGCGAGCGAATACACATCGTTTGTTGAAATTAACTGCAATGTAGAAAATTGCATTCTTCTTAACTCATATATATTGCGCAATCCAGAAAATCACGCACTTGCATCAAAAATAAGCGACAGCATTCTTGCATCAACCGTCGTGGTCGGCGCAAATATTTCCGGTTATTATATTTCGCCCTTAAAGGTCGATGGCAAAGAGAAAAACGTGCCATTGTCCGATTTTGTAAAAATCGGAAGCCTTGGTGCGAATGCCGGTTTCTGATTTTTTCACTCATTTTTTCTTTGAAAAATAGGTTTTTTCCAACAGGACGGCACCTTTATAAATACTTGTAAATATATCTTATTTCAACGTCTCTTTATTGGAGACGACACTCTTGGGCGCCTGCTCAAGAATCGTCCTTGGTATTTGCGCTCTCTGAATAAGAAGGCAAGAATGCCGCTGGAAATTATTATATTAGAAAAATCTATCGCCAAATTTGGCGAAGTTTCGCTTCAATGCGAAGAATGCAAAAATTTTTCCGCAGGAGCCAGTATTGGTTCGCATGCCTCCGAACAAGTTTTTCGTGCATGAATAGGAAAAGATTTTGGAACGTGATGAAAAATGTCAAAGCACAACAGACCAAGAAAAGGCGCGCTTTCGTACAACCCGAGGAAAAGGGCTAACTCGCAAGTGCCGCACATAAATTATTGGGCTCCGAGAGCCGAACCTACATTGCTAGGTTTTGCAGGCTACAAGGCGGGCATGACAACTATTTCTTTTGTAGACGATTCTAATTCTCCTTCAAAAAACAACGAGATATTTACCGGGGCAACGATATTGGAAGTTCCCCCAATCGTAGTATATGGTATTCGTGCATACAAAGATGGGCAAATCAGCGCGGACCAAATCTGCACGGATCAAAAAATTCTCAAAGAGCTCAATATAAAAAAGCTTGAGAAAAAACACGATATAAAATCAGAAACATCTGATGATATTTTTGTACTCGTTTACACTCGCCCATACATGTGCGGCTTTGGAAAAAAGCACATAGAACAAATGATGATCGGGCTCGGCGGAAAGGATGTCGCGCAAAAGCTTGAATACGCAAAATCAATTCTTGGAAAAGAACTAAAAGCGTCCGACATTTTCAAACCCGGTGAATATGTTGACACAATTGCGGTCACAAAAGGCAAGGGCTGGCAAGGCGCGGTAAAGCGTTTTGGCATTTCAACACAGCGAAGAAAATCAACCGGCAAGCGCAGGCATCTGGGAAACATGGGTGCGTTCGGCGCCCACGGAGTTCACCACACTGTTCCAATGGCGGGGCAGATGGGCTATCACAATCGATACAATATTAACCAGAGGATAATGAAAATCGCAACTCCGGAAGAAGTGAACTGCAAAGGCGGTTTCATGCATTACGGAATTGCCAAAAACGAGTGCCTGATAGTCAAGGGCTCGATTTCGGGTCCGGTAAAACGGCTTGTGAGAATGCGAAAAGCAGTAAGAAAGAGCGAGATAAAAACTCCCGATTTGAGATTCATCTCGCTTGAGTCAAAGCAATAGCGTGATATTTATGGCAAAAGCTAATCTATATTCATCTGATGGAAAAAAATCTGGGGAAGTGCAACTACCCTCATTCTTTAGTGAGTCGGTAAATCCCGTGCTTATTGCACGTGCCGCAATTTCCGACCAGACACATTTTTACCAGCCAAAATCACCGGATCCGTTAGCAGGTATTAAAACATCTGCAAAATACCGAGGGCGAAAGGATGACTTCGGTTCATTGAAAAACCACGGACAGGCAATGCTTCCGCGTGAAGTATTGGCAAACGGGCGTGCAGGTCGCGTAAGAAGAATTCCCTCTTCAGTGAAAGGAAGGCGCGCACATCCGCCAAAAATTGAGAAAAAGCTCATTGAAAAAGTCAACAAAAAAGAATATCTAAAAGCACTTCACAGCGCAATGGCGGCAACTGCCATTTCCGATTTTGTATCAAAGCGCGGGCACAAAGTTCCATCAGATATTTCACTACCAATCGTGCTTGATGAAAAAGCGGAATTAATTTCAAAATCAAAAGATGCATTGAAAATGCTTCTGGCAATCGGAATCGGTGCAGACCTTGCGCGCGGTCAAAAGGCAAAGAAACGCTCTGGAGTCGGAAGCAGAAAAGGCGGCAAGAGAAGACCAAAAAGCTTGCTCGTGATTGTGGAAAATATGAAATCTCCAATCGCAAAGGCGGCGCGAAATTTGCCCGGTGTCGATGTGCGAACCGCATGTTGCGTGAGCGTAATTGACTTGGCACCCGGAACCGTTGCAGGAAGGCTGACCGCATACACAAAAAGTGCGCTTGTTGCGCTTGAGAAGAGATGATTTTTATGTCAAGCAAAAAATACACCTTAACAAGTACGCCTTTGGAACCGGGCACGATATTGCTTTATCCGATTACTACTGAAAAGGCAATTTCAATGATTGAGTTTTCAAACCAACTTACCTTTGTCGTAAATCCAAAGGCAAACAAGGTGCAGATAAAAGAGGAAATTGAAAAACTCTTCAAGGTAAAAGTCGGCAGAATAAACACAAAGATTATGCCGAAAGGACAGAAACACGCGTACATAAAACTAAAAGAAGGAAAAGCCGATGACATCGCATCTGCGCTCAAGATTGTTTAATGGGGATATAAATGGGTAAATTACTAAAACAGCAACGAAGAGGAAAGGGCTCTGTTTCATACAAAGCGCCATCTCACCGCTACAACGCAATAACTGCGTTTAGGCCCCTTGATGCAATAGAAAAGGAAGGGAGCGTTCGCGGCGCGGTAATGGAGTTTATGGATGACCCCAGTCACCAAACATTATTGATGCACATTCATTTTGCAAACGGTGATGACATAATGCTTCCGGCCCCGGAAGGAATTGCAGTTGGCGATGAAGTTTACAGCGGATTTGAAGCTGAATTGGAAAAGGGCAGTGTTATGCCGCTTTCAAAAATACCTGACGGAATGTTCATATTTAATGTAGAACAATCACCCGGCGACGGTGGAAAATTTGTCCGCGCTCCGGGCACTTACGCAGTGCTTGTTTCAAAAGAAGCCGGCAAAGCGTATGTGAAAATGCCTTCTAAAAAAGTTGTTTCATTGCAGGCAACATGCCGAGCGCAAGTCGGAATCGTGTGCGGCGGCGGCAGGCTTGAATTGCCAATGCTAAAAGCAGGTGCAAACTTTTACAAAAAACATGCTCAAAACAGAAAATGGCCAGTTAACCGTGGCGTAAAGATGAGTGCTTACAACCATCCATATGGTGGAAAACAGCATCACCGCGGCAGGAGCTCCTGCACATCTCGTGGCGCATCTCCGGGACGAAAGGTCGGACACATCGCGGCTAAATCGACCGGAAGAAAGAAGAGCAAGAATGCATAGGTGACTAAATGGTGCGTATCGAAAAATACCGAGGTCTTGGAAAAGACGAACTTGAGAAGCTTTCCATTGAGGAATGCCTTCCTCTTCTAACTAGCCGTGCGAGGCGTGCAGTAAAGAGGGCAATGGAAGGTACAAATCTTACATTGAAAAAGTTCATCAAAAGTGTTGAGACAAAACGCAAGGCAAAGATTGCAAAGCCAATTCGAACTCATGTTCGTGACGCTCCAATTTTGCCCTGCTGGCTTGGCATGACATTTGCGGTGCACGATGGAAAACAATTCAAAGAGGTTCTAATAACAGTCGACAAGCTTGGATACAGGCTTGGCGACTTTGCACACAGCACAGGCAGAGTCCTGCACTCAGGTCCGGGCATTGGCGCCACAAGGGGCTCCAAGTTCATCCCGCTCAAGTAGGGTAATTCTTATGGCAGACTACGGATATCAAAATCAGCCAGGCAAAAAGGTTCAAGAACAGGCTAATATGGCCAACATAGCCAGGGCGCGAGTGGACGGCGTGAACGCCAGCTACCGTGACTTGTGCAATGTATGCTCCAATATTAGGGGCAGGCGAGCCGACAAAGCAATAGTATTTTTGACTGAGGCATCAGACAAATCAAGGCCAATAAGATATTTCAGGCACAACTCAAAGCGCGGTCATTTACGCGAACTCGGAGGCAAGAAAGGAGGCTTCCCGGTAAAATCTGTAAAAATCGTGCTTGACGTTCTCAAGAATGCGTATGCAAACGCCCAAACAAAAGGGCTTGGCGATTGCAAAATAGTTCATGCTGTTGCAAACAAGCAGGACATATATTCTCGCCTTTCTCCAAAAGGCAGGCGAGTAAAGCATGATTTTGAAACCGCATTTGTGGAAGTAGTTCTTCGCGAGCTTGATACCGACGAAAACCGCGCCAAGAAGCAGGAGATTGCAAAGGCAAGGGAAAAAGCAATTGCGGACGCAATCAAAAAGGCAGTTGAGAAAAAAGCCGCGGACGAGCAGAAAAAGAATGCAGACGCCGCGAAAAAATCTACTGCTGATTCAAAATCAAATACGCCTGAATTAAAATCTGCAAACGTTGCGCCTGAAATAGGTGCAACTTCTGAAAAACAAATATCTGCGCATTCTGATTCAAAATCAAACGAAGAGCACGCAAGGCCCAAAATGTCCGACGTGCTAAAATCAAAGCAAAGCGCAAAGAAAAAGGAGAATGGCAAATAAGGGTGTTTATGCGTGGGAATTGAGAAAAAATTTGTTGAGGAAGCAATAATTCGCTACCAGGTTTCAAAATATTTGGAGACAGAACTTGACCGCGCGGGCTTTACTCATGTTGACATTCAGCGAACTCCGATGGTAACAAGGATCGGTGTGGAAGTTACAAACCCTGGACGAGTTATCGGAAAGAAAGGAAAAACAATTCGCGACCTCACGGATAACATTGCAAAGATGTTTCACATAGAAAATCCGCAAATTTCGGTAAGCGAATCAAAGCAACCGGAGCTTGAACCAAGGCTAGTTGCAAAGAAAGTTTGCAGGTTTATCGAGATGGGCAAAAAGCCGCGTGCAATTTTGCACTCCGCACTGCGTGACATAATGTCTGCAGGCGCACTCGGTGGAGAAGTTGTCGCGTCAGGAAAATTGGCGGCAAAAGGCGGGCGTTCAAAATCATTCCGCGTTTCTGCGGGTTATATGCCAAAAGCAGGCGAGCCGGCAAGGCTTGTTCGCCGAGCCCATGTAACTGCATATCCAAAAGCAGGTGCAATCGGCGTGCTTGTGAGCATTGTGATGCCCGGAACAGTTTTCCCGGATAAGAAAACAATTACAGAAGTTGAAATTCCAAACATCATTAGAAAGGCAGAAGATGTGCTTGCCCCGCAAGACAAGGATTTGGCAAAACGCATCAAAATGAAAACAACTGAAAACAAGGCGGCATAAAGGTTTTGTTTATGGCAATAATAAAAAAGAAGGATTTACATTCGATGGCTCCCGAAGCGCTTGATGCCAAGCTCTTTGAGGTTAGGCGCGAGCTTAATCACGAGAGAGGAATGGTTGCAAGCGGAGGCAGGGCTCAAAATCCCGGCAAAATACGCGAGCTTAGAAAAACAGTCGCGAGGATACTCACATTGCTCTCCCGCAAAAAATCAAGAGGGCAAAGTGATAAAACCCCTAAAAGCGCCAGTATTTCAGCCGGAAAGTCGGCAGGCGGGAAAACCCAGTCTGTCCCGGCAAAAAAATGAGGTGAAATGTAAGTGGGGAATATCTTTCCAAAAGACGACCTGATGAAGGAAATCATCTCGGACGCGATAGAGAAAGAAGATGTCCGATTAAGGGTATATGCGACAAAAAAGAGGTTCAAAAAACTGGTAACCGTGATAGAAGGCCTTGACAAAGACAAGCTTGATGAGACCGCAAAAGGGCTCAAGAGCAAGCTTGCCTGCGGCGGGACCGTGAAAGATGGGCTTGTAATCTTGCAGGGAAATCATATCCTCAAAATAAAAGGATTTTTGGTTTCTTTCGGATACGATCCGGAATCAATCACCGTGGTGCCGGGGTTTGTAAAGTAAGCTGATAAAATGGATGTGGTAATGGTTCAGGAATGGATTGGGCTCAAAGTCAAAATAATCTCGTCAACAAATCCGAACAATATCGGATTGGAAGGCGAAATTGTTGATGAGACTCTGAATACAATTTGTGTCCTGACTAAAAAAAATGAAAGAAAAACCGTTGCAAAAAAAGGCGCGCGTGCCAAAATAATTTCCTCGGGCAGTATGCTCGAGCTTGGCGATGCGATTATGCGCCCCCAAGATAGAAGCAAACGGCTGTACAAAAAAATAATTGATGGATGATAACATGACTGATGTTGGCAAAAGACCGTTCTCAAAAAGAGGATTTATCGTTAGAGGCGTGGTAGTTTCGGACAGGGCAAAAAGGACTTGCACAGTTCAGCGAGACTTGGTAACCTATGTTCCAAAATACAAACGATATGCCCGCAAAATTTCAAAAATCGCGGCGCATAACCCCGACGAAATCGGAGCTCGCGTGGGCGACGTGGTCGAGATTGCCGAATGCAGACGAATTTCAAAAACAAAAGCATGGATAGTCACAAGCATCGTGCAGAGAGGACAGGGGCACATAATGCCCGGACAGGTAAAGGTTCGCGATGAAGATCAGAAAATGCACAGGCGCAAACACGGCGGAGAGTCGGAGCGCAGTGCAAAACAGCACAAACAAGCTGCAAACTCCGAACAGGAGAGCGAAGAGCTCCCAAAAAGAGATGTGCACAAAAAAGTTCACGAAGCAAAAGCGCAGAAAAAAACAGAAGAAGAAAATGTTGAGTGATTGTTATGAAGGGATTAGGCTCGTCAGTCTCAAAATGTTTGCAAGTGGGCTCACGCCTTGTGTGCAATGACAATTCCGGCGCAAAGATTGTGCAAATAATCGGAATAATTGGTGCGAAAGCAAAATATTCCATGGTACCAAAAGCGGGCGTCGCGGACGTAGTGATAGTGGCGGTCAAAAAAGGCAACACTGCACAAAAAGGTAAAGTGTTGCGCGCAGTTATCGTAAGGCAGAGAAAAATGTATCGCCGCTCAAACGGAATGCGAATATGCTTTGAAGATAATGCAGCAGTCATTGTGGATGATTCGGGTCTTCCAATAGGTTCGGAAATAAAAGGTGCGATCGCAAGGGAAGTTTCAGACAGGTTCCCAAAGGTTGCGGCTATCGCTCCAGCAGTCGTATAAAAGGTGCTTTTAATGAAGAAAACAGTTCAGGCAAGAAAACAGCGCAAGGCGCGCTACGATGCTCCAATGCACATCAGGAAAAAACTCATGAACGTGCACGTTTCAAAATCATTGCGCGCAAAGCTTGGAACAACCAGGCGTTCAATGCTTGTGAAAAAGGGCGACAAGGTAAAAGTGACAACTGGAAAATACAAGGGCAAATCAGGTCCTGTAATGGAAGCCGATTATTCAAGCCTCAAGGTTTATGTTGAAGGCGTGGTGGTAAAAAACTCAAAAGGAATCGAAAAGCTTGTTCCTATGCAGCCATCAAATCTTGAAATTCTTGAGGGAGATTTCAACAGCAAGGACAGAAAAGCAATGCTTGAACGCTCTACCAAATTGGCGGCATCAGGTGTTGCAAAGAAAGGATGATGCTTATGGCAAAGAAGGGAAAATCATATCACACAAAAAGAATCGCGATTTCGCGCCATCTTCCAGTTAAGGGAAGAAAAAACATCTCATGGATAAAGACTCCATGTCCTGGTCCGCATTCTGCGAAGTTGAGCACCAGCTTACTTGCGCTATTGCGTGACGAGCTTGGACTCTGTGCAGACTCGCGCGAGGCGAAATTGATATTAAATTCAGGGCAGATTCTTGTGGATTCAAAGAAAGTTAATGACTTGAAAAGACCGATAGGAATGATGGACATAATTTCATCTCCATCTTCAAAGCAGTACTGGAGAATGCAAAATGATTCTGGTGTCCTTAGGTCAAAAGAAATCAGCAAAGAGGAAGCAGGATTCAAATATTGCAAAGTCGTCGTAAAAAAATCAAGCTCAGGTGCGAAATTCATAGTTACATTGCACGATGGAAGGAACATGATTGTGGATAACCAGGTAAAATCCGGTTCAACTCTCAAACTTTCTCTGCCAAGCTTTAAGATGGAAAAAATGCTTCCACTCTCACCCGGCTCAAAGTGCTTTGTGTTCTTTGGAAAACACGCAGGGAAAATCGCAAAACTTGAGAAGATAGAGTCTCGAGCAGGTTCAATGCCTGACCAGGCAATGCTTGAGCACAAGGATGGCGCATTCACAACGCTTGCAAAATATCTCATGGCTATTGATGATGGCTTTGGGAACTAAGAGTACTGATTGACATGGCAGATAAAACTTCAACCAAAAAATCCGAAGCGCCAAAAGCGCAAAACCCGATGCGGGGGGTGGTGATTGACAAAGTCACACTCAATATCGGCGTAGGCGAAGCAGGGCAGGAGCTTGAGAATGCAAAAACTTTGCTTGAGCGGCTCTCCGGGTGCACTGCGATTGAAACGCGTGCGAAGATTCGAAACCCCGTCTTTCACATAAGAAAGGGCGATCCGATCGGCGCGAAGACAACACTACGCGGAGATAATGCAATAGAATTTGTGAAAAAGGCGCTTAAAGTGCGCGATTATACTCTCTCATCACGTGTGTTTGACACACTTGGAAATTTCAATTTCGGAGTTCCGGAATATATTGAATTTCCTGGTGCAAAATATGATCCGAAAATCGGAATCATAGGTTTTGATGTCTGCATTACTCTTAAGCGAAAGGGCGGATGGAGAGTCATAAAACGAAGATATGCAAAATCAAAGATTTCGAAATCGCACAGATTGTCAAAAGAGGACGGCATGCGTTTTGCACGCGAAGTGCTTGGCGCAAAAGTTGTTGAGTGAATGGTGATACTTTGAGCAACAAGAAAAACAAAAAGAAACTCCCGTTTGAGTACAAAAAGAAGGGCAAAGGCAGAAGAAAATGCCGAATAACCCACAATGCAAAGGGAATAATTCGCTCTTACGGACTGCAACTCTCAAGAAGAGAGTTTAGGGACATCGCCGAGCAGATCGGGTTTCGCAAATATTAAACTTGAGGGATGAGATTTATGTCAAATGATTTGCTTGCAGATGCGTTGAACACGATAAAGACCCACGAGGTCAGCGGAAAACCCGAATGCGAAGTAAGGCCGTCAAAAATCGTGCGCGAGACGCTCAAGATTTTACAGTCCAAGGGCTTTATCGGTGATTTTGAATATGTTGACCAAGGCTACAGCGGATTTTTCCGCGTAAAGCTTCTTGGCAAGGTAAACAAATGTGGCGCCATTAAGCCAAGATACCCGATAAAAAAAACCGAATGGGTTGAATGGGAACAGAAATTTATCCCCGGAATGGGATTCGGAATACTCATCGTGAGTACCCCGAACGGACTCATGACAAACGAAGAGGCAAAAAAAGAAAACCTTGGTGGAAGGCTTATTGCTTACATCTATTAAGTGATTTTTATGGCAAACTCAAAGATTGCAATTCAGAGTGTCATTGTTCCGCCCGAAGTGAAACTTCAGCTTGAAAACGGCGTGTTTTCGGCAAGCGGCGCAAAAGGCAAGGTGCAAAAAAAGCTTGCAATGCGCGGGCTTGAAATGTCGTTGAAAAATGGCAAGGTGGAAATAAAGGGCGGTTTGCGCGAAGCAACTACTGCTTCAAAGCACATTATCAACATGATAGAAGGTTGCAAAAACGGATATTCCCAGAAGATGAAAGTCATTCACGCGCATTTTCCAATGTCGCTTGAGATAAAAGGCAAAACAGTTGTGATAAAGAATTTCATCGGCGAGAGGAAACCCCGCGTTGCAAATATTGCGGGCGATACAAAAGTAGATGTAAAAGGCGCAGATATTGTGGTCTCTGGTCCGAGTAAGGATGATATGACTCAGACGGTTGCAAACCTGCGCATCGCAACAAAAATCAAGGTGCATGATTCCCGTGTATTTCAGGATGGCATCTATCCAATAGATTAGGTGAACGTTTATGCCCACTAAAAAAACAAAACCAAAGTTTCTAAGGCCCAACTATGGACGCTCTTCACGCGCCCGCATAAAAGGGAACTGGAGAATGCCCAGAGGAACGGACAACAAGAAAAGACAGAAAATAAGGCACATGGGTTTCTCGCCTTCAATCGGATATGGACAAGACAAACGCATCAAATATGATCACCCCCGAGGGGCAAACGAAGTGTTTGTGCAAAATCTTTCTCAGCTTCCATCTGAAAAGGGCTCGCTCGTGAGAATTGCAGCCGGAGTCGGAAGAAAGCTTAGGACACAGATCGAAGAGCAGGCAAAAAAGAATGGTCTTTTGGTTCTTAACCCAAAAATAAACCGGCAGACATTTGTTCGCCCGCAGATAAAACAGAAAAAGTTCGTGAAACGGGTTAGAAAAGGTAGTGCGAAAGTTGGTGCAACAGACAAAACCAAAAATTAAAATGTGATATTTATGACAGACGCGACAATTCGAAGGCTTGCAGCATCCATTATCGGAATCGGCGAGTCCAAAATCTGGCTTGATCCAAACGCAAGGGACAAAATTTCCGAGGCGCTTACACGTGACGACGTGCGCGCTCTCATAAAAGACGGCGTAATAAAAGCTATGCCCCGAATGGGCGTTTGCAGATTACGTGCAAGAATAAAATCTGAAGGAAAGAAAGTCGGGCGAAGAACCGGTCACGGAAGCAGAAAGGGCTCAAGGTCTGCAAGGCAGGGGCCAAAAAGTGTATGGATGGCAAAAGTGCGCGCCCAACGCTCGCTTCTATCCTCGCTTGTAGCAGAAGGAAAACTTGACAAATCGCATTCAAAGCAGATTTACATGAAAATAAAAGGCAATTCTTTCAGGGGAAGGCAGAACCTTGTGAATTACTTGAAAGAAAACGACCTGATTGCCTCAGATGTGAAGGCGGCGAAAAAATAAATTGAGTGATGATTATTATGGGAAAAGCAACAGGACCAATATTTAAGGTGCCTTTTAGAAGAAGGCGTGAAAACCGAACAAACTATACAAAGAGGCTTGCGATGATTAAGTCAGACAAGCCCAGGTTTGTAGCAAGGCAAAGCAATAAGGGAATGATTATTCATCTTGTGCAATTCAGCGAGAAAGGCGACAAAACTTTAGTGCTTGCAAAATCGGGCGAGCTTTCGGCACATGGATGGATGCCGCAGGCAAATACTCCTACCGCATATCTTACTGGTGCGCTTGCCGCAAAGAAGGCATTGCAGAAGGGAATAAAGCATGCGCATCTTGATATCGGTATGGCAACTGCAAGCAAAGGCAGAATTTTGTTTGCGGCTGCGCTTGGTGCAAAGGATGCAGGTCTTGATATCATTGTTCCTGACACTCTTTTGGACAAGAAGAGGATAAACGGCTCGCACATTTCAGATTATGCTTCAAAGCTCTACGGAGAGGACAAGAAGAAATTCGAATCCACATTCTCCATGTACATACTCAAAAATGTCGATGTAAGAAATCTGCCAAAAATATTTGAGCAGGTAAAGGGCAAAATTCTCGGGTGAATAGATGGCTTTCGGTGGACGTTCAAAAAGAAGGGAAAAAGAATCCAGCTTTAATGCGGATAATTGGAGCCCTAAGTCAAGCATTGGCGTTAAGGTCAAGGCTCGCGAAATTTCCTCAATAGAGGAAATATATGACTTGGGAAAACCAATTCTTGAGGCAGAGATAGTGGATTTTTTGCTTCCAAATCTTTCATCTGAAACATTGGAAATAAAAAGCACGCAAAGAATGACTGACTGTGGTCGCAAAATGCAATTCCGCGCAATTGTACTTGTCGGCGACAAGAATGGGCATTTTGGAATCGGCGCGGGAAAAAGCGAGGAAGTAAGACCTGCGATTGAAAATGCATCTAAGAATGCGCGCAGAAATATTATTTGTGTTCCAAGAGGAAACGGCTCATGGGAAGACAAGTCAAAATCTCCACACAGCATTCCGATACAAGTAATCGGCAAAAACGGCTCTGTTGAGGTCGTGATAAAGCCGGCACCACGAGGAGTGGGGCTAGCTGCAAATCCGATTGTGAGAAAAGTACTTTCATATGCAGGAATAAAAAATGCGTGGTCATTCTCAAGAGGGCGCACAAGAAATATTTACAATATGTCAATGGCTGTCGCAAACGCCCTTTCATCGCTTAACTCCATGAAATACAATGGAGACTGGAGCGAGATGGGCTCAAAAGGCGAGGATGTAGCAAAAATGCGCGGCGTGGTACAAGAGAGCAAAGATGATGCGCAAGACGGCAAGCAGCCGGCAATTGTTGCAGAGGATAGCTCGTAAAATAATACGATTGTAATGTGATTAATATGTCTGAAAAAACCAATCAAAATCTTTTGGCACTTATCCGCATAAGAGGATTGAGCGGGCTAAACCCAAAGAGAAAAAGCACAATGGTGATGCTTAATCTTAAGCGCTCAAACCAGGCAACGCTGGTGCATCTCAACCCATCTTATGCAGGGATGCTTACAGAATGCAAGGATTACGTTACATGGGGCCCAATCAGCAGGGACGTTTTGATAAAACTGCTTGCAAAGAGGGCAACGGTTGGGAAGAAAAAACTAAATACTCTTAAGACCGAGCCTGAGATTGAAAAAATCGCGGACGAGCTTATCGGCGGAAAAACGCTAAAGGAGCTTGAAATAAACCGCAGCATCAGGCTCACTCCTCCATCTGGTGGATGGAAAAATAAAAAGCGCCGTGTTCCGCAAGGAGACCTCGGTCCCAGAGAATCAATTGATGATGTCATAAGAAGAATGATATAAAATTAAGATGTGGTTGCGATGACGTTTAAAAGAAAATCAAAAAGAAACCGAAAATACTTCGGCACCAGAAGCCACGGCAAGGGCAATGCAAAGAACAGGCGAGGCTCCGGCAGCAAGGGAGGCTGGGGACGCGCAGGAATGCACAAGCACCGCTTTTCATATGCCACAACGCACGAGCGCGAATGGATGATGTACGGAGGCAGGCGCGGATTTTCAAATCCTACTACAAAAGTTGTGCAGACAATAAACCTTTACAACATTGAGTCAATGGTGGATGCCGGCAAGCTTGAGAAAAAGGGCGCAATGTTCTCATTCTCATTCGATGGAAAAATTCTTGGTTGCGGAATCCTTTCACATGCAGTGGAGGTAAGCGCAAACTCTGCTTCCGAAAAGGCAATTGAGCGAATAAAAGCCGCAGGTGGAAAATTCATTCAATTGCGAGCAGAAGAAGCGGATGCAGAACCAAAAACAAAGGCGTAAATGGGAAATTTTTGCAAGCCTATTTAAGCTTCGCCCTTTTTATTTTTAAATAATAATTTTATATCAAGGTTATACCTATGGCAACTCCACTTGCAATTCTTCGCCCGATACTTGGCTTCTTACCCGAGATACGTTCTCCCGCATCCCCGCCTGTTTTTTCACAAAGATTGTTGTGGACAGGTGCAGCACTTTTCATATTTTACACAATGTATAATGTACTTGCTCTGGGAATTGACCCAAGCATCGGCGACACTTCAAGCTTTTTGCAAGTGGTTACAGCGTCGAGAATTGGTTCGCTCATAACTGTAGGTATCGGTCCAATTGTGCTCGCATCAATCTTTTTGCAACTTTTTGTGGGCGCGAAAATACTTGCAGTAGATATGCACAATCCGGAAGAGAAGGCTCTGTTTCACGGCACTCAAAAATTACTTGCGATTTTGCTTTGTTTTTTTGAGGCATATATTTTTGTAATGCTCTCAGGCTTGCCAATGTATACTGATCCTACTACGGGTGCCATGCTCTTTGGAGATCTCACGCCATATTTTGTGGTATTGCAAATCGCACTCGGCTCAATGATATTGCTCTTCCTTGATGAAATCGTATCCAAATACGGAATCGGAAGCGGCATTTCACTTTTCATCGCCGCCGGAGTTGCGATGGCAATTGTTGGCGGAACAATCAACATATTTTTCGGAGAAGGCGGAGCTGTATCTGCCCTTTCAGAAGGAGGGGCGCAAATTATAGCGAAGGAACTGGAAATATTACTGCCTATCTTCTTTACTGCTCTCGTGTTTTTGGTTATTGTTTATGTAGAGGGGATAAAAGTTGAAATTCCTCTGGCGTTTGAGCGTGCTCGCGGGGTCGGCACGGGTTTCCCTATAAAATTCATGTATGTGTCAAACATTCCTGTAATATTGGCGTTTGCACTTTTGGCAAACTTCCAGTTTCTTGCGATGGCGCTTGTAGGTCAAAATCTGTGCATAGGTGGGACTCTTGACACCAGTGTCGCGGACAAAGCGTATGCATGCCAGGGCGGAATAGATTTGATTAATGTAATCGGACGCGCCGAAGGTGGAGGCACAAGCGGCGGGCAGGCACAATTTGTTGATGGGCTGTTATATCTCGTATCCCCAGTTCATCGTGTGCAGGGCGTAGCTTATAGCTCGCAGATAGACCAATATCTTACTTACAAAACGCCGATTTTCCATATACCCCAATGGGTGCATATAGTCGTGTACATCTCATTTTTGGTAGTGCTTTGTGTGATATTTGGTCAGTTCTGGGTGGAAACAACTGGTATGGGTGCGGCTGATGTTGCAAAACAACTGGATTCTGCAGGTTTGCAGGTTCCCGGATACAGGCGTGATCCTCGCATAGTGACCGCAATATTGGAAAAATATATTCCTCCAATCGTTGTAATGGGCTCCGCTTTTGTCGGCATATTAGCCGGATTGGCAGACCTTACCGGTGCACTCGGAACAGGCACGGGTATTTTACTTACGGTCGGAATAGTTTACCGCATGTACCAGGACATTGAAAATCAAAACGTACTCTCGCAAAATATGATGCTCTCAAAGCTCTTTGGAAAATAGGGGTGAAAAAATGATAATCGTAATGGGTCTGCCCGGTGCGGGAAAAAGCACGGTATTGCAAGTTGCATCCGACGCCGGATGGAAAGTGCTCAATTACGGTACTCTTATGTTTGAAATCGCATCCAAGGAATACGGAATAGCCGACAGGGACATGTTGCGTAAGCTTCCATCCCAAAAACAAAAAAAAGTGCAGGAAAAAGTTGGCAAGATGCTTTCTGCGGAAAAAGAGCGAAAAGTAATTCTTGATACCCACTGCTCAATAAATACTCCAAAAGGCTATTTGCCCGGCTTGCCATTTTTGCTTCTAAAGGATTTGCCTGTTGAGAGATTGGTGCTTCTTACTGCGCCAGTTGCGCATATTCTTGCAAGGCGTAAAAAAGATGCAAGTCGTGTGCGTGATGAGCAAGGCGCGGATTCCCTAAAAGAGCACGACGAAATGAATCATTATTATTTGGCAACGTATTCAGTAGTATCCGGCGCCCCTGCGGTTATCTTGCAAAATGCGGACGGCAAGCTTGAGGAAGTAAAATCAAAATTTGCGTCATATCTTGAGTGAAGGCTTATGTTTTTTTCAATAGAACCAGTGTATGCCGTTTTTGCAATCGGCGTAGCATATTATGTGGCCTCAAATTTTATTATGGGCAAAATAGTTGACCGCAAAAAAATGAATGATATACAAGAAGAGTCCAAACGATTGCAAAAAGAGCTTAACGAGGCATCAAAGAAAAATGACACAAAGCGGCTTGAAGAGATAAACAAGGAATATGAAAAATTCATGCCAAAAATGCTTTCAATGTCTTTTATGCAACTAAAGCCGCTCATAATAATTATCCCCGCACTTGCTATTCTCACTCCATGGCTTCGCGGGCAATTTAGTGAATTTATAATAAAATTGCCGTTTTCTCTCCCGATATTTATACAAAGCTTTGAAAAATTCCCAAACTGGAGAGACACATTCGGCGCAGTGGGCTGGTTTTGGATATGTGTACTCGCAACCTCGCTGGCAATATCTTTAATAAAGGCTGTTTACAATAAATTAAACAAGCAATACGGGTTCAGCCTCAAGGCTTTCGTTCCCGATTTTGGTTTTGCGGCAAAAAAGGCTGCGGATGCAAAAAAGGATGAAGATAAAAAAATCGTGTCCGAGTTGCAAAATCCATCGGTTGTTCAACAGCCGAGAAAGATTGAACAGCAAAAAAATAAATCCGAGGAAAAGTCCCCGCCCGCGCAGGTGGAAAAATCAGATGCGCAAAAAATTGATATTAATAAGATAAATGAAAAATAAATAAAAAATAAATAAAAGGTGTGTATTATGCCGCTTCCAAAAAACAGGTCAAATTCGGTAAGAACAATAAAGTACAAGACTCCTAGCGGAGAAAATCGCATAAGATACAAAAGACGTGTCAAGGGCAACAAGCATGTTTGTGCAGTGTCAGGACAGCTTCTCACAGGTGTGAATTCCTTCTCTACAATTGCAAAATCAAAGCGAAAGCCATCGCGCCCATTCGGCGGAAGGCTCTCTCCATCCGTTTCAAGAAAAGTGATTAAGCTTCGTGCAAGGCTTGCAGACAAGCAAATCACCCTTGACGATGTGCCAATCGAGCTTTTGCCGTATATGAAATCTGGCAAGCAATAATTTTTTCTACTTTTTTGAATTTATTCAAGCATCGCGGGCAGGCAATTTTTTTCCATTTTTTAAAAATTTGTCAAGCATCGGTTTTTATTTTATATCTCCTATTTCTTTGTATGGACTCTAAATTTTTAGGCTCAAAAATATCTGCACCCAACACTATAATCGCGATTTGCGGCTTTGCCGGCTCTGGTAAAAACACAATTTCAAATCTTGTTGCATCAGAGCTCGGCTACAAATTAGTCGAACCGACTTTCAAGACACTGGCGGCGCGCGAAGGAATTTCTTTAATGGAATTTCAAAAGAAGGCAAATTCTGATTTTAACATAGACAAGAAATTTGACGACGCGCTTCAGGATGAGTGCAAGGCTGGCAAATGTGTGGTTGCGACCTGGCTTGGGCCTTGGATGGCTCCCGGAAACCCTTTTCGCGTATGGCTTGATGTAGATGAGAAAGTTCGTGCAAAAAGGGTTGCGGGCAGGGAAAAGCTTTCTATAAAAGAAGCTCTTTCACACATACAAAAAAGGGACGCAGATAATATTTCCCGCTACAAAAAAGTTTATGGGATTGATATTTCAGACCACGACGGGTTTGATCTTGTAATAGACGCAAACGAGCTTTCTCCAAAAGAAATTTGTCTGGAAATAATGAATAAATACAAAAAGAGAAAATTATGAGGTTTTCAAACCATTATTCAATATAAAACGGCATCCGTTCAGTATCTGCGACGCTTCTTCATCGTTTGGGAATCTTTCTATATATTTTTCAAGGTCGTTAATTGCATTATTATATTCTTTTAGATAGACATAAGCTGTGCCTTTTATTTTCAAAATCTCTCCGAGGTCTCCACAATGTTCTTGGGCAATTTTAAGATTTTCAACAGATTTTTTCAAATCATCATGTGATTCTGGCTCATCTAAGTTGTTTCTAAATCTCTTTTTTTCTTGCGTACTGTTTCCATACATCGCTCGTTTGAAATATGTTATCCCGAGTCGTTTGTATGTGTTGAAATTTTTCCAGTTGAGTTTTAATGCACGCTCATAATCTTTTATTGCTTCGTCGTTTCTATTTTTTTTAGAATAAGTTTTTCCCCGGTCTGCATAAAGGCCAGATAATAAGCTATTTTTCATGTGATTATTGTCTATCTCTTTGTCAGTAACATCAATTGCTTCGTTCAAATATTTCAATGCCTTAGAATAATCTTCAAGTTCCATATATGCACGTGCGAGATTCCAATACTTATAAATCGGTTTTTTTGTACTTCGCGCGAGACTTTCACTCAAAGTTATTATTACTTTATTATATTCTTTTTTCTCAATAAAGACTTCTGCAAATACCTTCAGGGCAAGCCAATTATTTGGATCATATCTGAGCGCATTTTTGCATTCGAAAACAGCTTTTTGATATTCATTGGTTATCAAATAAATATTGGCTATTTTTGCGCATATATCTGCATTATTAGGTTCAGTGTGTTTTAGTTCTTCAAGCAGTTTAAGTACGGCTGGGTATTTCTTATTTTTGCACAGTTTTTTTATACTCGGTAATTCACTTTCATAATTTCGAATTTTATTTATCCCTATATTTTCCTTTTGCACCGGTAAATCACGGAATTTTGTTTTTTGCGGTGTTGAGTTTAAATTTTGATTTGGATTTATGTTTGAGGTTGATTTCTGACCTATTTGTAGTTTACGCAGTGCGAATTCCTGTGTTGTCCAATTTTGTACGTGTGGCATATCCACCAATTTCTATCTATAGCAACTTAAACTTAAAACATTATCTTTCCAACAGAAAGGTATAATAGGCTTCATTGCCAAATATGAAAACAACAAATGAGCTCTTAGGCTTATTCATGAAGAGGTAGTTTTTATGAGCGCAATAAAAGAAGGACGAATTTGCATAAAACTTGCAGGCAGGGACGCCGGCGAGAAAGTTGTTATCACAAAAGTGCTTGACAAAAATCTCGTAATGGTAAAAAGCCCCGGAAGGAAAAAGGAGAGGAAGTGCTCAATCGTGCACCTCGAGCCCACAGATGTTTCTGTGAGCTCCTAATTTTTTTAATTTTTATTTACTTGTGAAAAAGTGTATTCCGTAGGTGTCTGAATTTTTCTCTCAAGTTTAGTTTCCATATTCTGAATCTCAATTGCTGCTCTTGCATATGCAGCTGTATCAAAAAATGCATGCTCAAGTGGATATGTATCATTTGCGATTTCAAATTCTATGCGTGCTTCTTCAATGTATTTGCCATTTTCAATTTTCGATAATGCTAATCCTGCGATATAATGAAGACTTGCGTCAATCATATCTCTTGTCTTGAGCTCATTAATCATAGTAGAAATTTTTGCAACTGCTTCTTCCGGTTCTCCTTTTTTGATACATTCGATTGCCTCTTTTGCCTCTAAATAGCGAGTGCCGGCATACTTCATTCCAATATCCAAAAAGCGCATGAGTTGAACATTATAATTTATCACTGCTATCTGATAGTAATCCTCATAATCAAGTGAATCAGATCCAATTAAGTATGAGTTCAGGCCTCTCATATATCTCTCTTGATATATGTCTCCGATGAAGCAATATGCAGCTACGTTTTCGGGTTTTATCTCAATAATTTTCGTCAAATCTTCTATCTCCCGAATTACTTTTCCTTGTGCCAAGTGCACTTCTGCAAGTCCGTAATATGCTCTGGTTTGTGTCGGTTTTGCATAAATGGAATGCTTAAGCATATTTTTGGCTTTCTGGGCATTATGCTTAGACACCCTAAAATTAGACATCGCCTTAATGAAATAACTCTCCGCAAGTATATTTTTGTCGAGCATACCCTCACGGTTCAATTTTTTCAGTTGCATGCTAAATGTTTCATCTGCATGCAAAATAGCATCAATATAATTTTTTCTTACAAATGCTTCTCGTGCAAGAACGATGTGCTCGTCAAGCGTAAGTAGTTTATGCCCGCTTCCCACGGAAAAAAAATTATCATTATTTTTTACTTTTATCCATGGAGTATAAGCACTCAAATTCCGGCAGTTTTGAGGGTGAGATTCGACATTCATATTACACACGCTTACATCATTATACACTCTTTATATTTAAATCTTCTTGCAACAAGTTATTATCTGTTTTCAAGTACCCCTATATTAATAATTATAGGCGATGAACTTTTATCTGATGTGTGTATGCAAAGCCCAGACGAGTTGCTAAATTTCGGATTTATTTTGCTTGACAAGCCTAGGGGTCCATCTTCACACGAGGTCACATCTTATGTGAAAAAGCTTCTCGGTGCAAAAAGATGCGGTCATGCCGGTACTCTTGACCCCCGTGTTTCGGGCGTAATGATAATCGGAATCAATCAAGCAGCAAAGCTTTTGCGTTTTATAACCTCGACAAAAAAGTCCTATGTCGGCGTAATGAAGTTGTACAACCCGCCAAAAGATATCAAAACCATTCAGATGGAAATGGACAAATTTTGCGGGCGAATACGTCAAATGCCCCCAAAAGAAAGCGCAGTTGCAAAGAGAATGCGAACCCGTTCGGTTTTTTCATTCAAGGCTCTTGAGTTAGACGGGAGAAAAGTTCTATTTTGTGCGGATGTAGAAGCGGGCACATATATTCGTACTCTTTGCATTCAAGTTGGGAAAAAGTTCGGCGGCGGGCAGATGGCAGAGCTCAGACGCACTGCAGTTGGGAATATCTCCGAGAAAGACTTATGTACCCTGCCTCAACTTGTGGACGCATTGCATCTTTATCAAAAAGGTGAAAATTCCTCCCAGATGAAAAGCTTAATAAAGCCTGCCGAGGAAATACTATCCTTAGCAAGCCTTAGATTGAGCAATGAATCTGAAGATACGGTTTGTCGCGGCGCGCCTCTGGCGATGTCCGGGGTGGCATCCGTTGAAGCTTCATTTGCAAAGGGCGAATATGTGGAGTTGCTTTCTCAAAAAGGGAAACTGCTCTGTATTGCAAACGCAGTTGTGGATTCAGAAGAACTATCCTCATCTATTGACAAAAGCAAAATTGTCGCGTATCCGAAAATTGTGCTTGAAAAACGCCTTGGGAAAAAAGAAAAGGAAAAAAATAAACAAAAAGAAAAAACAAAACTATGACAAAATCGCATTCATGCCGAGATCGCATAACCTGGTAGTGCGCACGCCTGGAATAAATTTTTTCTTTTTTCAAAGAAAGAAAAAAAACCGAAAGCGTGTTCTCGCAAGGGATTATGGGTTCAAATCCCATTCTCGGCGATCTTCGGTGAATTTGATATTCATATGCCCTCGTAGGGAAAAAATTTATTTATGGTGATATGAAATGGGAATGGCAAAAACAAAAGACAAAAAGCCTGTCGGCGCTGCTCCGAAGCCAAAAAGGCAGGAGTCTGCACAGGTTGCACCGTCAACTATCGACGGAAAGGAAATCCGAGGAATTGTCCGTGTAGCGGGAAGAGATCTTAAGGGTCACTGGAAACTCACACGTTCAATTCAAACAATCAAGGGAATGGGCACGACGCTCGGATTCGTAATTTCAAAAATCGTAATTAAAGAACTTGGTCTGACCGAGAAAACAGTTATCGGTCAGTTGGACGAGCATCAAGTTGAAAAACTTGAAGAAATTCTTTCAAATCCAAAGAAGTATGGGTTGGCAGATTATCTTCTTAACAGGCAGAGAGAATTTCAATCAAATGCACCGCATCATCTCATTTCAACTGATTTGGCATATGCGGTAAAACAAGATATTGACCATGAAAAAGACTCCCAGACCTGGAAGGGCTACCGGCACTCTTACGGACAGAAAGTAAGGGGTCAGAGAACACGCAGCACAGGGCGAACTGGCATGACTGTCGGAGTGCTTAGAAAAGCAGCCGCACGTGCCGCTCCAGTTGCGGGCGCCGCTCCAACTGCCGGTGCAGCCGCACCTGCCGCTGAGGCCAAGCCCAAGGAGAAGGAAGCGAAAAAGTAAGGTGATATGAATGGGAGACCCCCGAAAACTCAGGCCAAAAGCAGAAACTCCCCGAAAGGTATGGGATTCTGAACGAATAAAAGAGGAATCCGGACTCAAGCGCGAATACGGTCTTAAAAAAACCGGCGAGCTTTGGACGATTGCCGCTGAACTAAAAAGAACCCGAAGGACTGCAAGAAGCTTTCTCTCTCTTGGAGAAGAAGGTGAAGTGCGCGGGCAGAAAATCGTTGCAAAACTCAAAAAGCTGGGTGTTGTAAAGTCTGATATAAAAGTTGAAGACATTCTTGCCCTTACAGTAAGAGATTTTCTCGAACGACGCCTGCAAACATTGGTTCTAAAGCGCGGGCTCGCACGCACCCCAAATCAGGCAAGGCAACTTGTGACTCACGGATTTATTTCTGTGAAAGGGAGACGAGTAAACATTCCCTCCTATCTTGTAACTGTTGACGAGGAGCCGTCAATCTCGTATTTCAAGGCGATCGACATTAGTTTACCAGATAAAGACGCTCAGAAAGAATCTGCAAAGAAAGGGCGTGCAAAGCGTACAAGTGATTCTGCCGATGCATCGGCAGAACCTGCGGCAGAGGCCGAAGGAGCGGAACTGGATGTCGCGCCAGTTCAAGCCAAGGCTTAAATTAGGTGATGCTTATGGATAAAAAAGAAACAAAAACACAAAACGACGTCCAAATCACAGATGAGGCAAAAACTGTTGTGGCGGATGCACCAGTGGCACCAGTCGCAGATTCTGTTGCGCAAAAACCATCTGAAGAGTCAAGAGGCGGATCTGGCAGCAGCAGGCCTGCAATGAGAAATTATGCTCGTGGTCCTATAAAGTGGGCGATCTGCAATGTATATTCTTCGAAGAATGACACGATTCTCACAATCACCGACCTCTCTGGTGCGGAAACACTCGCAAAGGCATCCGGTGGAATGATTGTAAAATCTGACCGAGAAGAAGGAAAGCCTTATGCAGCAATGCAGGCAACAATAAAAGCTGTCAGTGAAGTAAAAGCAAAAGGAATCACCGGACTTCACATTCGAATACGTGCACCCGGAGGCCACGGTACAAAAACGCCTGGCGCTGGAGCACAAGCAGTAGTGCGAACGGTTGCAAGACAAGGGGTTCGTGTAGGAAAAATCGAGGATGTCACTCCAGTGCCAACCGATACCACAAAAAGACCAGGCGGACGCAGAGGAAGGAGAGTATAAGGGGGTTTTGAGCATGAAAATATCTGTTCAGGAAGAGGAGAAGGAAAAACTATCCTTCACACTCTCAAAAGCCAGCACCTCATTTGCAAATCTTGTAAGAAGGTTTGCGATGTCCCAGGTGCCCACCTTTGCAATAGACAAAGTGACGTTCTATGAAAACTCAAGCACGATGTTTGATGATTATCTTGCACATCGTATCGGGCTTTTGCCATTAAAGGCAGGCTCAAGCGTACGCGATGATGAGGACGTTATGTTTTCTCTTGACGTAAGCGGACCTGCGATGATTTATTCGTCCGCACTCAAGAGTACTGTTGACAAGGTAAAAGTTGCAACAGACAACATGCCGCTTCTAAGGCTTTTGGAAAATCAAAATCTTAGACTTGAGGCAAAAGCAATCTCTGGCATCGGAAGAAAACATGCAAAATGGCAAGCGGGTCTTTGCGCATATGAGATTGTTGGTGAAGACGAATTCAAATTCCAGGTTGAGAGCTTTATGCAACACAGCCCATGGGAAATGCTTAACACAACCGCAGACATTCTTTCAAAGAAGTGTGCTGATATGTCAAAGGAGCTTAAGACGTTGAAAAAGGCAGCCAAATGAGTTGCCATTTTTATTTGGAAAAATCAATGGAGGAAAATCGAACGTAAATCATGAATTCAAATTAATGCAAGGGTAGCAAAGCCAGGTCAAATGCGCTAGCTTGAGGGGCTAGTGTCTTAGGACTTCGAGGGTTCAAATCCCTTCCCTTGCAAGAACTTTTTTCTTTTCGAAGAAGAAAGTTCACCGAAGGGAAAAACAAAAGGAGACTGCCTCTATCTCAAAAAAAAATCAAAAGAAAAAAAAAGGAAAAATATTTGTCAAAAAAATCTGATATGAAAATGTGATTGATATGGAAAGAGCGAAAAAAGAAAAACCAAGTGCTGGCTTTTGGAAAGAGGCAAAGAAGCTTCTTGCAAGACCTGTGCGAGCTCGAAAGGGAGTCAATCTCTCAAGGCTTGAGAGACTGACGAAATCTGGCCAAACCGTTTTGGTGGCTGATAAGATTTTGGGCTCGGGAAAATTAAGCCACCCGCTTACAGTTGCGGCATTGAGTTTTAGCCAGAGTGCGAAACTAATGATTGAAAAAGCCGGCGGAAAAATAATTTCTGTGCAGGAGCTTGAGAAGAAAAACCCGGAAGGCAAAGACCTCCGCGTTCTTGTTTAGGTGAATAAAATGAAAATTTACGACGGCAAAGGATTGATTGCGGGAAGGCTTGCAGTCAAGGTTGCAAAGGATTTAATTGCAGGCGAAGAAGTTTGCGTGATAAATGCCGAGTCAATTGTTTACAGCGGCAAGCACTCTTACCATGTGAGCAGGCTCGCTTCAAAGCGATTGCTAAAAGACAAAAAGGACCCGGAAAAATCTCCGAAATTCCCGCGTGTTCCATACATGCTTTTCAAACGCGCCGTAATGGGCATGCTTCCGAAAAAAAGCCAGCGCGGGAGAGATGCTCTTGCAAGACTCAAAGTGTACAACGATGCGCCAAAGGAAATCGATGCATCAAAAGCAATTTCAGACCAATCGATTGTGAAGAAGAATCTTCTCAAAAGCACCACGCTTGGCAAAATATGTGCCGCATTCGGTTTCGAAAATTAGGTGATATTTATGGCAACTGCAAAAAAGAAGCAAAAAACAAAAAAGAAATCCGGCGGAGTTGTTGTGCGTGGCAAGCGAAAGGAATGCACGGCTAAAGCATCAATTTGCGCAGGCAAGGGAGTCGTTCGAGTAAACTCGATGAATCTTGAGGCAATTTCAAACAAATACATTCGCGAGCTCATTTCCGAGCCTCTCAAAATCGCAGCAGAACTTACTCCGAAGGTAAATATATCTGTTGTAGCATACGGTGGCGGGCAGGTCGGTCAGGCACAAGCAGTGAGGCTCGCAATTGCGCGCGCACTTGTTGCATATTCCGACGACCCTTCATTAAAGGAGAAAATGCTTGCACGGGACAAATTCCTCGTGTCTGAAGATTCAAGGCGTGTCGAGCCTAAGAAATACCTGGGACCAAAGGCAAGAGCCAGATTCCAGAAATCGTACAGATAAGGAGGTATTGTTATGTACTTTCCGATAAGATGTTTCACTTGTGGCGCCCCCATAGCGCATCTATGGGAGGACTACAAGGCCCGCGTAAAAAGCGGGGAAAGCCCGGCAAAGGTGCTCGACGATTTGGGTGTCGAGCGCATGTGCTGTCGGAGAATGTTCATCTCCCATGTTGAAGTGATGGACAAGGTCATCAAATACAACAAGCTTTAAGTTGGAGGAACCAATGGATTGTGTTTATGGGGCCATGGGGTAACCTGGCTAGCCTACCTGCTTGGGGTGCAGGTGATCTGAGTGTGGATCAATTGCTCAAGAGAGCAATATCTGCCGGAAATTCAAATCTCGGTGGCCCCATTTTATTATCATAAAAATCGGTGGTGCCACCGTTTCGCCTGATGGCGAAATCCAGACAACCTGTTGGTTGTCTGTCTCGGTGGCCCCATTTTATTATCATGAACTATTGAAATTAGTCAATAAAAATTCGAAATAAATTCGAATTTGAAAAACGGGACGAAATCATGGTAAAAGCAAAAACACAAAAACAAAAATCAACCTGCTGCAATATGGCTTGTGATGGTAGATGGGCTATGTCTGCGGCATGTGCGGGATTAATTCTATTGGGTTTTACTTTTACACAAAGCATAATACATGGGCGTATGGTTGATGCAATCAGTATCCTAATCGGATACATAGTTGCGTTTGCAGTGCTTTTCTTCGTCTTCAAGACGAATGGCAAGCAAGCATGAATTAATTAAAAAATATTAATCATCGAGTTGTTCCGAAAGTAGCCGTCGAAAAATTCTTCGGCGAGCATTTGCGGACCTCTCGAAAAACTGGTGAAAAAATGGCAGATGGATTATTGATAAAGCAGGAAAAATATCTTGAAACCGGCATTCATATCGGCACGAAACTTCGCACGATTGATATGGTGAAGTTTATCTACCGAACACGCAACGACGGGCTTTATGTGCTTGATTTGAGAAAGGTTGACGAGCGCATCCGCCTCGCAGGAAAAATTATCTCAAAATTTGAAGCAGAAGACATCGTTGTTGTCGCAAGCAGGACATACTCTTCATTGGCGGCAAAGGCATTTGCACAACTAACTGGCGCGAAAGTAATTTCCGGCAGATTTATCCCGGGAATGTTTACAAATGTCGCAAGAAAAGATTTCGTAGAGCCAAAGCTTGTGCTTATCTGCGATCCAAAAGGCGAAAGACAGGCAGTAGTTGAGTGCGGCAACATGGGCCTTGCAACAATCGGGCTTTGCGACACGGACAACTACACAATGTTCATCGACTGGATTATTCCATGCAACAACAAGGGGCGCAGGTCGCTTTCACTTATCTTCTGGCTTCTTGCACGCGAGTTTGCAATGGCAAAAGGCAAGATTTCATCATACGATGATTTCACTCCGGACTTCGAGGCATTTGAGGCAATCTCGGCAAAAATCGCTGAAGACGAGGAAGCTGCAGGCAAATTGGTTGCAGGCGAAGAAGAAGCAGAAGCAGTTGAAGATTCTCAAACCGATGAGTCCGAGCCAGATGCAGAAGATTCTAGTGAATCCGAAGGCGAGGAAGACGATGCAAATGCAGTTCCAAAAAAGGAAAAAGCATCCGACAAAAAAGCCGCTTCTACAAAACCAAAAAAGAAACGTACCTCCAAGCCAAAAGCTGCTAAAAAAGATGACGAAAAGACGGCAAGCGACGGTGCAGAGCCAAAATCCGATTCCGAATCCAAAGATGAGGATGAATCAGATTCGACAGCCTCTGATTAATCGCCTAAAATTTGCAGGCTAAACATTGCCTGCATTTTTATATTTCCTAAGGTTTTTTAAACACTCAATTTTTATCTTATATATTATTCAATTTAGATGGAAGTGTTTTGTTTGAATGCGTTTCTAAAGGCGGCAATTCTGACAGTTATAGTTTTGATGTTAACCTTGGTTCTGGTTTTTCAAGTGGATGGCATGCGCCAAAATGATTTGCAAACAAGCATCAATAATCTGAGTTTTGAGCTTGAGAATAACCGACTCATTTCCAAATATGCAACTATAATGGCTCCGGATTCCGACAAATGCGAATTTCTGGAATACACTGGTGCGATGCAGGAAAAGAGAGCATTTTCTCTTGCATATACAATTCAAGAATATGAAAAGGCAAATATTGTAGGTGCCGAATACGAAAATCTCAAAAAAACATATTTTCTAAGCCTTGCGGATCTTTACATAACATTTTTCGAGAATAAAAAAACTTGTCCAAACATAAAAAATATTCCAGTTGCGTTTTTCTACAGTCAGTCCGACTGTCCTGCCTGTAACGTGCAGGGTTCGGTTCTCTCTTCTGTGTCATCCAAGTGTCCAAACGTGAGCGTATTTGCGTTTCCATCCGACACAAACTATCCGTTTTTGAATATTCTCTCTGACAGGTACAAAGTATCACAAGTGCCGATAATAGTAATAAACGACACAAAAGTATTGCCCGGACTTTCAAGTGAAAGCCAGCTTATCTCTGCTCTAAAAGACGCCGGCGCAACGTGCAGCAATAATTAATGTGGTAATATGCCTTCTCAAACCGGCAGCGATCGCAAAACCGAATCGTCCACTGCTTATCATCGTAGCCCCGATAAAAGTGTTGCGCCCGATGGATTTGCCCGCACCACTGCAAAATTTGCATCCGGAAAAGGCGTGCTGATTACTGCACTTTTTATAGTTTCAATTCTTGTAGTTTTCGCGCTCGTGTATTATTATCGTCTTATTTTTATCGCATTCAATATTTTTTCATTATATGTTTTCATGACTTATTTGGTAATGTGGCAAGAGGGTGCGAGCAAGGAAACACTTCCTCCAAAACCGCAAAAATGGCCATCCGTAACTCTTCTAATTCCCTCGTTTAATTCCGGTCATACGATTTTCGCCTGCGTTGATGCATGCAAAAAACTGGAATATCCGGGCAAAAAAGAAATAATCGTCGTTGATGACGGAAGTACTGATGGCTCTTACGAACAACTAAAGTCCGTTCAAGGCATTTCATTGCTTAGAAAAGAAAAAAATTCCGGCAAAGCGGCGGCGCTTAATCTCGGCATTGCAAACTCAAGCAGTGATATTGTCGGATGCATTGACAGTGATACTTATCCCGAAGCCCATGCACTTGAAAACGCAATTCGTTATTTTGAAGCCGATAAAAAAGTTGGCAGTGTCGCGGCATTCATCTGTGTGCATGAGCCGAAAAATCTTCTGGCGCAAATGCAAGAAGTGGAGTACTGGCTTTCGTTCGGATTTTTCTTTAAAACAAATTCATATATGGACGGGCTTTATGTGAATCCGGGCCCGATGTCTCTTTATCGCCGGCAGGTTTTTGAGCAACTCGGAGGATTTGACGAGACAAATATAACTGAAGATATGGAAATTGCCTTGCGAATGCAAAAAAACGGCTGGAAACTTAAAACCTATCATTCTGCAATTGCATATACTGACGTTCCCACCACATTGCGCTCGCTTTTGCGCCAAAGAATACGCTGGTTCAGGGGCGGAATCATGAATGTGCTCAAATACAACGAGCTTTTTTTTAATCCGAAGCACAATCGCCTTGGGCTTTTTGTAATGCCTGCAATAATGGTTTCCGGGCTTTTGACCGCGCTTTTTATTTTCTGGTATCTGCTTGTGATGATAAAAAATGTCCTTCTTTATTCAATTGCCGCCGCCGCGAATCCGGAAATGATAGTTGCGACATTGTCGTCTTTTCGTTTTCCGGGAATTTTCTCATTTGACTCCATGTTTCTTTTCACGCTTGGCGCGATAGTGCTTTGGTTTTATTTTCTCTCAAGAGGAATCGGTCTTTCGCACTCAAAACTCGGTGTGCACACAATATTGCCCGTGCTTATGCTCATATCATTTTATCCTGTTTTTATCGGCATAGCATATTTTCTCAGCTATGCATACGAGTTTTTGGGAAAAGACTATAACTGGTAAAATCAAAAAATATTTTTATTTTCAATATCTTACCAGTGATTTTGCCCCAAGAAATTTTGCATCCGAGCCAAGTTCTTCTTCTATCGCAAGAAGCCGATTATATTTAGCAGTGCGTTCTCCTCTGCACGGGGCGCCTGTTTTTATCTGAGCGCAATTTATTCCGACTGATAAATCTGCAATTGTAGTATCTTCGGTTTCACCTGAACGGTGTGATACCATCACTCCCATTTTATGCTCAAGACAATATTTCGCCGCCTCAATCGCCTCGCTTATTGTACCTATTTGATTCACTTTTAGCAAAAGAGTGTTTATTGCCCTGTCTTTTTTTGCCTTTTTTACAAGTTTAAGATTTGTAACAGTCAAATCATCTCCGACAATTTGAGTATGTTTGCCTATTTTTTCACGAAGTTTTGCATATGCATAAAATCCTTTTTCATCAAAGGGATCCTCAAGGCTGACTATCGGATAACTTGAAGTAAGCTCTTTCCAATAATCAATTAGCTCTTCTTCTTCCAGCTCTTTGCCATCTATCAAATATTTTTTTGTGTTTGTATCATAAAACGAGCTTGCGGCTGCATCCGACGCAAGTTGAATATTCTTTTTGTATCCTGCCTCTTCTATCGCGCTTTCAAGCAAGTTCAGCGCTTCGTTGGTATCCTGTATCATTGGCGCAAATCCGCCCTCGTCCCCCACGTTTGTGCCCAAAGGTCCGTATTGCTTTTTTATTATTGCTTTTAGTGCATGATAGGTCTCTGCTCCTGCGCGTAGTGCTTGTGAAAAACTCTTAAAACCGATTGGGGCAATCATAAACTCTTGTACAGCTAGCCCGCTTCCGGCATGTTTTCCCCCGTTAATCACGTTCATGAATGGCACCGGGAGAATGTTTCCTCCAAGTGTTTTGTAAATCGCCTCGCCCGAAGAGTTAGATGCCGCGCGAAGGCATGCAAGTGATACTGCGACTGTTGCATTTGCGCCAAGTTTTGCTTTGTTGGCAGTTCCGTCCAACTCGCACAATCTTGCGTCAATTTCTTCCTGATTTTCAACTTCCATTCCAATAAGCGAACGTGAAATAGATGTATCAATATTTTTTATTGCTCTGAGCACTCCTTTTCCAAAATATACGGTTCCATCGTCGCGAAGCTCAACCGCTTCAAGTGTTCCGGTGGATGCGCCGCTCGGTGTAATCGCACTTCCGATTATTTTGTTTTCAAGCTCAACTATTGCCATCACAGTAGGCGTTCCCCGGCTGTCTAAAACCTGTCTTCCACGTATGTTTTTTATTTTCGGCATAATCATCCCGCCATCGCAATTCTTTTTGCAATATCTCCCATAATCGGCAGTGCACATTCCTTTCCTTTCGCGGTCTGCCATATAAGATATGTATTAATTATCGCCTGCAAAAACAGTGCAAAAATAAAAATCCAAAGAAGAATATCTGCATATTCTCCTGAGAAAAATAGTATGTTTGCAAACGCGCCTGTAAGCAGTAGAATATAAATTATGATAAATTTCCACCCGATGACCGTTGATTGCAACGCATGAAACCTTACGAACTGGTCAGATATCAAATGAAACGGTGTGCCCCAAATAACAAGCCCCATTTGCACCGGCATGGAATAAAATCTGGCAGTTTTTTTGTATATAGCCTTTTTTTGCCCTTCGTCCAGTCCGTGAACAAAAAACTTCTTGTCGGCAACTCTTGCGTTCAAATTTACAAATTCCGGATTTATGGCGTTTGCAACTCTTTTTGGTTTTTTCTTGTGTTTTTGCCTTCTTTGCATACGCATATTTCCGGTCTTTGTGCTCATAGTAAGGCAATCTGTACAAAATTTATATAGATTCCCCTTTTGAAAAAACAAATATTTCCTCAACGTTTGCCTTGAGTGCTTTTGCTACCTTGTATGCAAGCAGAAGCGAAGGATTGTATTTTCCGGCTTCAAGAAAAACAATTGTTTCTCTTCTTACTCCCACTTTATTTGCAAGCTCCTCCTGTGTCAAGTTGTTTTTTGCCCGGTATTCTTTGATTTTGGTTTTCATCAGGCATCCCCTCTGTATCCGTAATATGTGCGCAATGCAAATTGGCTTATGAGCATGAAGAAGAACACCAATCCCAAAACTGCCTGTACACTAGGTTTTGTCAACCCCATTACATCTATCAGAATTAATAATGCGATGAACACGTATGTAAAATACCACGAATACGCCATAGCCGCTTTTGCAATTTTCTTATCCCGTTCGTCCGGCTTTCCAACATTTTGTCTTTTCATATATGCAAACATCATCACTATGAAAAATGTCACTCCGAACGAAATCAAAAATTGAGAATTTATATCTTTCGTTGCAAATATGTTTGCAAAAACTCCCGCAACAATTATTATCGCGGATATTGCCCATGCGATTGTCCATCTGTTTATTTTCATTTTATCACCTTTAATGTTATACCAACAACACATTTTGTTAGATATTTCAAACTTATTGTTATATATTTCTAACTAAGTATATATAAAAGTATTGGTCTGCAAATAAACCTTGTGGTGTAATGGCTCAAAAACGTAAATGCATTAATCTAAAGTGGGATGACGTAGAATCAGATGCCCGGTTGTTGGCGACAAAAATTTCAAAAAGCGGATTTAAATTCGACACCATACTCGGGGTTGCCCGAGGAGGGCTTGTTCCTGCAATGCTTTTATCAGACCTTCTTTCCCAGCGCAATATTGCCACGATTCAGGTGCGTTTTTATGATAACGGGACACGTTTGGAGAAAATGCAAATTCTAAATCAGCCAAATACTCCTCTTGAAGGCAAGCGCATACTTGTAGTGGATGATGTTTCCGACGTCGGCGCAACTCACGAAGAACTCATAAAATGGTTCGGTTCGCAAAAAGCAGCAGATTTTCGGTTTGCCTGCCTTCATGTAAAACCGGGCACAAAGCCAAAACCCGATTTTTATACCCGCGAGCTTGACGGTTGGATTTGCTATCCTTGGAACAAAAAAGAGGATATGCGCATGCTCGAGCTTAGGGAATAGTTTTCTTAATCCTTTTTAAATCAAATTTGAGCTTGCTTTCTCGCCCTTATTTTTTCCTCGCTCACGCCTAAAAAAGCTTATAAGCATTCCGCAAGTCAGTTAGCCCAATGGCAACTTTGGCTGACCTCCTTGGTTGTATGTTGTTCATGGGTCTATGAATAGGGGTGAAACAATGAAAGGAGTAAATGCTTCGAGGATCGCAGCCATTGCGGCAACGACCGTAGTGCTCGCGTCCTCTGCAATTGCAGCCGGCGTAATGTATGAAAACGTCGAGCTAGTAAATCCAAACGGCCAGCCCACAGCCAAGATTGTCGTCGGTTCAGGCGCACAAATCTCTGACGGTGTCGCTGCAGCAAACATTGCAGCCGTTCTAGCAAATTATGCCTACAAGAGCTCAACGCTCACAGCAGCGATTGATGGCGCAGCAACCTGCACATCATCAGGAGAGCTGAGCGGTGCAGGCACTTGTGAAGTTTCCAACAAGAAGGTAACAATCGAAATTACCCTCCCAGGACAACTTGCAAATGCTCACCAGTTCAAGACCCTGATAACTGATACGATCGACAAAACACTTGAGAACCGTATCAACACCCGCTCTGAGGACAACTACCCCACATTCATCACAACAAACGATGTGAATGCTGATGGTCTCAACTCATTGTCTCCTCTAAGAGGCTACAGT